>NZ_JBXANK010000002.1:0-903022 GCF_058801645.1 Afipia sp. GW822-FHT03D08 | reverse complement strand
CGCCCCTCACGAACAGGACATGGCGAACTTAAGAGAGGTTGAGAGCGCGGGGACGCGTATCCCCATCACGAAATGTTTCGAGGTCGGATTTCCCCACTTGTCATTCCGGGGCGCGCGGCTTCGCGCGAACCCGGAATCCATGTTCACTCACCGGATTCCCGCATCATCATGGATTCCGGGCCTGCGCCAACCGGCGCATCCCGGAATGACTGGGAGGATTCTCGCACGAAGACGCGCATCCAGGCATGACGGGCGGAGAAATTGCGGCCGGCCAGGCGTTCACGCCGGACCCGAAAAGTTCCGCTGCCGGGACGATATTTTACAACCGGTGGCAATCCGGCGCCGGAATACCCATATGTTGGTAATGACCAGCAAATCACAGACCAAGCCGCGAACTCCCGAACAACTGGCCCGCCTTGAAAAACAGCGGCTGGCCAAGATCGAGGGCGAAATCGCCCTCGCAGAAGTCGGCAAGGAGTATGTCGACGTCCGCAAGAATATGGATCGCCTGAAGGCGCTGCGCCTGGCGAAGGAAGCCGAAGAGGCCGCCAACCCACCGCCGGTCGAGCCGAAAAAGAAAAAGGCCGCGCCGAAAAAGCTCGCCGTCGTCACAGCACGTGAATCGGAAGCCGTCGGCGAGTGACGCCATTTGTATTTTCCTGCAACTGACATCTTTTTTCCGACTGACCAAGAGGCCCGGCAATTTGCCGGGCCTTTTATTTTTCGGCGGATTGTTGCCGTCGCGCTTTGAATCTGTAACGTCGGCCTGATGACAATCAGCAGGACCAGCACCGGCACATTCGATGGCTAGAGCGCGATGGATCGGCATCGCCTGTCTCGGCATCACAGCGTTCGGCTGGGGCCTGAACTGGCCTTTCATGAAACTCCTGTTGCGTGAACTGCCGCCGCTATCCGCGCGCGGCCTCGCGGGAGTTACGGCGTCGCTCATTCTGGCGGTCGTGGCATGGAGCCGCCGCGAACGATTAAGCGTGCCGCGCGAGGCCATCCTGCCTCTGCTGTTCGCGACATTTACCAATGTCATCGCGTGGATGGGATTTGGCACTGTTGCCATGAAATGGGTCACCGTCGGCGAGGGCGCGCTGCTCGCTTACACAATGCCGATCTGGGCGACGCTGTTCGCATGGCCGCTGCTCGGCATGCGTCCCACGGTCCGCAATATCATCGCACTGTGTCTCGGCATTATCGGAATCGTGATCCTGTTCGGCGGCGACGGATTTTCATTTACGCCGGAAAAGCTGGCGGGTGCGTCGCTGGCGCTGTCTGCGGCAATTCTCTTTGCACTCGGCAACATTCTCAATCGCGCGCCGATACCGGTGCCGCCGGTTGCGCTGGTGGCGTGGCAGGTCGGGCTTGGTTGTCTGGCGATGATTGTCTTCGGCCTGTTGTTCGAGAAGCCGGATTTTTGCGCCGTCTCGCTCCAGGGCTGGGCGCTGATGGCTTACATGACAATCGTTCCGATGGGCGTGTGTTATCTCACCTGGTTCGAAACCTTGCGCATCCTGCCGCCAGCGACAGCATCGACCGGCATGCTGCTGGTTCCGATCGTGGGCGTGATGTCCGCCGCGTTGATGGTCGGGGAACCGCTCGGCCTGCGCGAGGTTCTTGCGATGGTCTTCACGCTGGGCGGCGTCACATTGGCGCTGCAACGGACCTAACCGAAATTCGGATGACGCTGCGGCAACGCCGATGCTGTGCGCAGCGCAATGGCATGCTATCTGTTGCGACAGAAAATAATATTGCAAAGGATCAGCTTGTTACTTGAACTTGGAATTGTCGCCGTCCTCATCGTCATCAACGGTCTTTTGGCGATGTCGGAGCTTGCCATCGTCTCATCCCGTCCCGCGCGATTGTCCGGTCTGGTTGAGAAAGGCGTCAGCGGTTCGCGCCGTGCGCTCGCCCTGGCGTCGGACCCCGGAAAATTTCTCTCCACGGTTCAGATCGGGATCACGCTGGTCGGCGTGCTGTCCGGCGCATTTTCCGGCGCGACACTCGGCGCGCGTCTCTCGGCATGGCTGGCGTGCGTGGGACTGTCGCCGGGCGCCGCGGATGCCGTTGGCGTCGGCGCGGTGGTGACGCTGATCACCTACGCCTCGCTCATTGTCGGTGAACTGGTGCCGAAGCAGATCGCGCTGCGCGATCCTGAAGCGGTCGCGGTGAAGGTCGCGCCGGCGATGGTCGTGCTTGCGAGGATATCGCTGCCGCTGGTGTGGATCCTCGATCGTTCGGGCAAGGCATTGCTGTGGGTGCTCGGCCAGCGCGGCGAGGCCGAGGAGAAGGTGAGCGAAGAGGAAATCCACACGCTGGTTGTGGAAGCGGAGAATGCCGGCGTGCTCGAGCCGGGCGAGAAGGAAATGATCGCAGGCGTGATGCGGCTCGGCGATCTTCCGGTCGGTGCGGTGATGACGCCGCGTCATGAGGTCACGATGATCAATCTGTCGGAGCCGGATGAGGCGATTCGATTTGCTTTTAGGAACAGCACGCATTCGCGCCTGCCGGTGTTCGACGGCGAGGAGACGCTCGGTATCCTGCAATCCAAGGACATGCTGGATGCGTATCTTGCGGGCGAGACACCGGACATCCGCAAGCTGATCCGCGAGGCGCCGATCATTCCCGAAACGGTCGATGCGCGTGATGTCGTCGCCATCCTGCGCGATTCACCGGTGCACATGGGACTGGTCCACGACGAGTACGGCACGTTTCAGGGCGTCGTCACCAGCGCGGATATTCTTGAGTCGATCGTCGGGAGTTTTCACACCGAGGAAGGACCAGCCGAACCCGCCTTCGTCCGGCGCGACGATGGATCGTTTCTCATTTCCGGCTGGATGCCTGCGCTCGAATTCGCGCGCCTGCTCGACATTCCGTTGCCGGCGTCGCGGTCCTACCAGACCTGCGCCGGTTATCTGCTGGAGAAATTCGGCGCGATTCCGTCGGTGGGGCAAAGCATCAGCGCCGACGGCTGGAGATTCGAGATCGTCGATCTCGACGGGCGGCGTATCGACAAGGTGCTGGCCAGCAGGGAGTAGCTTCGTCATTGCGAGCACTCGGATCGGCGCTCTGCGCCGTCCGAGCACAGGCTCCACGAAGCAATCCATCTTCAAAAAAATGGATTGCTTCGTCGCAAGCGCTCCTCGCAATGACGTGTTCTCCAAAGGCTGATTACAGCCCGGCCTTCTCGTTCTGGTCATAGACCAGCCGCGCGACGTGCTCGAGGCGGGTGCGATCGGTGCCGCCGCTGACGACGTAACCCACGCCGCGATCGGCCCAGAACAGCGCGCCGGTGCCGTCGTTGACGGCGTAGCGCATCTGCGTCGTCTCGGTTTCCGCGCGCGCGGCGAAGATCGTGAAGCGCTCGCCCGACGCCGTCTCATACATCAGGAACGATGCGGGACCGGTGGGGCCGGGCAGCAGCCGTCCGCCGACGAGCTTCAGGCCGGTGGCGTCGAGTTCGGGCGCGCGGACTTCCCAGCCGCAGCGCTTGCTCAGCCACTGTTGCAGATGCGCCTTGTCGCTGCCCGCCACTTCGACGGGATGGCGCACCTCGACCACATAGAGTTTGTGCGCGCCGAGCGCATCGCCGGTGAAGCTCGCGAACGCCGACGGCGTTGCGTTCGCGCCGCGGGCGGCCCAGCCGATGCCGCCGCCGACCGCGAATGCCAGCAGCGATGCGGCGATGGCGCCCATCATCCAGCGGCGCGGGGTGCGCGACAACTGATCGACCGAGAGGCTGTGTGGCACCGGCTCGTCCGCGACGGAGTCGTACTTCGCATGCAGCGCGTCGCTCATTGCGCGCCATGACGTGACCCGCTCGGCGTCGTCGGGATGCGCCGCGAGCCAGGCCTCGACCGCCGCGCGGCGCTCCACGGGGAGTTCGTTGTCCACGTAGGCGTGGAGTTCGTCCTCGGTCACCGGAATGTTGTGGTCGGTCATCAGCGTTGTCTCTCGAATTCGAAGTCTTGCAGCAGCAATGGCATCAGGTTTGTGCAGAAAGTGGGGTGGAGGTTACGCATGATACAGAGTTGACCTCCACCCCGCGCGCCAATCGCGTGGCTTTCAGCGCGCCACCCTCTCCACGAGGAAGAGGGAGAAGAAGCGAGTCTCCCCGATCGCGTATCGATTCCATCCCGTATCGTCCCCTTCGGTTTCATTTCACCCGCCGCAGCACCGGCCGCTCTCCTTCCAGTGCGGCTTTCACATGCGCCCGCGCACGGGCGAGCCGCGACATCACCGTGCCGATCGGCACGCCCTGAATGTCGGCGACGTCGCGGTAGCTCAGGCCTTCCAGCACCACCAGCAGCAGCACCGCGCGCTGGTCTTCCGCCAGTGTCGCGAGCGCGCGGGAAATGTCGCGGCCTTCGGCCTCAGTGCCCGAGGCGTCGGCGGCGGTGTCGTGCAGTTCCATCATCGCCGGCTGCCGCGCCAGCGAACGGCGGCGGTTGCGGTTCAGATTGGTCAGGATCGTGTAGAGCCAGGCGCGCAGGTCGCCGCCGAGGAAGAGCTTTTCCGAACGCAGCGCCCGCACCAGGGTGTCCTGCACCAGGTCGTCGGCGATGTCGGTGTCCCGCGCCAGCGCCCGCGCATAGCGCCGCAGGGCCGGAATCATGGTCTCGACGCTGTGGCGGAAATCGTTGCTCATTCAGTTCGTCCGGTCCGGCGGCTCACAAGCCGTTCTACTCTGAAAACACCGAAAACGCGGGAGTATTCCGCTGTTTCTGCCCGTTATGGTCAGGACTTGCGCCGCCTGTCCGGGTTGAACGGCCAGGGGGCCTGTGTCATCAGGGGCCGCCTTGCCTTCGGCAATTGAAGAAATCTTTCGAGCAAGAAACGTCAATGCCATCTCCCACCGTTTACTTCATCCGACACGGCCAGACCGAATGGAATGCCGCGGGCCGCTTTCAGGGCACGCAGGACATTCCGCTCAACGATCTCGGCAAGGAGCAGGCGATCCGCTCCGGCGAATTACTGACCGATATTCTTGCGCGCGACTCCCATGATCCCGCGAAGATCCCGTTCGTGTCGTCGCCGCTCGGGCGTGCACGCTCCACGATGGAGCTGCTGCGGGGCGTGCTCGGCGTGCCGCCGCATGACTACGAACTCGACGACCGCCTGCGCGAGATCGGTTACGGCCACTGGGAAGGCTTGACCCTGCCGCAGATGGAGCAGTCGCATCCGGAGATTTTCGCCGAGCGTCAGGTCGACAAGTGGGGTGTGCCGCCGCCGGGCGGCGAGAGCTACGCCTCGGTGACCATCCGCATGCGCGACTGGTACGACTCGCTGATCCAGGACACGGTGGCGGTGTCCCATGGCGGCGCGATGCGCGCGCTGCTGGTGGCGCTGGATGTCGAAACCCCGGTCGGCGCTGCGGACCTGACGGTGGAGCAAGGCGTGGTCTACGTCTTTGCCGACGGGCAGGTCACGAAACATAGTTAATGCTTCGTTAACGCGGCACTTTAAGCGTCTCAGATTTGACCCTAAGAGGCCTGCGCGTTACGACTTTACGTCAATTCTGGCGAATAGGGGCCCTTTGGCCCGTCGGGTAATTTCCTATGTCCTTCAACACCTTCGGCCACATGTTTCGCGTGACGACCTTTGGCGAAAGCCATGGGCCCGCGCTGGGCTGCGTGGTCGATGGCTGCCCGCCCCAGATCCCCCTGACGGTCGAGGAGATTCAACTGGATCTTGATCGCCGCCGTCCCGGCCAGTCGCGGTTCACGACCCAGCGGCAGGAAGCCGATCAGGTCAAAATCCTCTCCGGCGTGATGGACACGGACAAGGGCCAGGTCACCACCGGCACGCCGATCGCGCTGATGATCGAGAACACCGACCAGCGCTCGAAGGACTATTCCGAGATCAAGGACAAGTTTCGTCCAGGTCACGCCGACTTCACCTATGAAGCGAAATACGGCCTGCGCGATTATCGCGGCGGCGGGCGCTCGTCGGCGCGCGAGACCGCAGCGCGTGTCGCCGCCGGCGCAGTCGCGCGGAAGATCATTCCCGATGTGAAGGTGCGCGGCGCGCTGGTGCAGATGGGTCCGCACAAGATCGATCGCGCGGCCTGGGACTGGGATGAGGTCGGCCGCAACCCGTTCTTCTGTCCCGACAGGGCCAAGGCCGATTTCTTCGCGGAGTATCTCGACGACATCCGCAAGAAGGGATCATCCATCGGCGCGGTGATTGAGGTCGTCGCCGAAGGTGTTCCTGCCGGATTGGGCGCGCCGATCTACGGCAAGCTCGACAGCGATCTTGCGCTGGCGCTGATGAGCATCAATGCGGTGAAGGGCGTGGAGATCGGCGCGGGCTTCGGCGCCGCCGAACTGCACGGCGAAGAGAACGCGGACGAGATGCGCATGGGCAACAACGGTCCGGTGTTTCTGTCGAACCATGCCGGCGGCATTCTCGGCGGCATCTCGACCGGGCAGCCGGTGGTGGCGCGTTTCGCGGTGAAGCCGACGTCGTCGATCCTCACCCCACGCCGCACCATCGACAAGGCCGGTGCCGACACCGACATCATGACCAAGGGCCGTCACGATCCCTGCGTCGGCATTCGCGCGGTGCCGGTCGGCGAAGCGATGATGGCCTGCGTGATCGCCGATCATCTGCTGCGCCATCGCGGTCAGGTCGGCTAGCGGTCCGGTTTCCCACCCAACCTGGCAACGCCGCTACGCCGCTCTGACGGTTGCAAGAAACTTATCGACTTCGACGCGGAGCATTTCGGACTGCTGCGACAACTCGGAGGCCGCGGACAGGACCTGCGCCGCTGCAGCGCCGGTTCCTCCGGCGGTCGTTGTCACACCGGCGATGCTGGCCGAAACGGCGTGGGTGCCTTGTGCGGCCTGCTCGACATTGCGTGCAATTTCCTCAGTTGCCAGACCCTGTTGCCGCATGGCATCGGCAACGGCCGACGAAATCTGGTTCATGGAGGCGATCACGGTTGTGATCTCGCTGATGGCTTCGACAGATTCTCTTGTCGATAGCTGGATGGCTCCGACCTGCGTGGAAATCTCGGTCGTCGCGCGGGCGGTTTGCTCGGCCAGAGATTTGACCTCCTGAGCCACGACGGCAAAGCCGCGCCCGGCATCGCCGGCACGGGCTGCCTCGATCGTTGCATTCAAGGCCAGCAGATTTGTCTGCGCGGCAATCTTCGTGATGATTCCGATGATTGCGCCGATCTTGCTGGCTGCTTCCGACAGGGTGTCGATTTTTGCGGCTGTGTGCCCGGCGTTCCGCGAAGCTTCGGCCGCGATCCGCGCCGATTCGCCGATCTGACGGTTGATCTCCCCGATCGAGCCGGTCAATTGCTCGGTGGCGGCTGCCACAGAATGGACATTGGCGGTGGCTTCTTCCGTCGCACTCGCGACGGTGGCCGACTGCATTGCGGTTTCGCGCGCCGACATTGTCATTGTTTGCGCCGATGCCTGCAATTCGGTCGCTGCCGATGCGACGATGCCGACGACCCCTCCGATCGTATGTTCGAAATTTGTCGCAAGCGCTTCAAGAGTCCGATGCCGGTCGCGCCGCCCCGCTTCGATATAGACGGCAATGGCAATATCCATATCCAGCATCGCGGCCTTGATGACGGCCAGTTGAAGCGCGGTTTTGCCGGATATGCTGTTCCTGATGATCCCCGACGACGGCAGCCTCAGCGCGATGGCTTCGACCAATCCGCCGACAAGTGCGTTGTAGCCGCCAATGTACCAGCGCGGCTCCAGCCCCAAGGTATTGTGAACCTCGCCGATGCGCGTGACGGAGGTTTCATAGGACTCATCAAATTTGCCGCTTGCAATGATGCTCCAGTGCTGAAGCTGCTTCTGCTTCGCATGCATCATATGATCCCGGCTTTTGAAATACGCTTTCGTTTCCGCAAATGCCGAAATGTGATCGTAAAAACGATCCAGTATCGTGGGCATCTCGGACATCAGGAAATCCCTATGCCCCCTGAGAATCGCGCTTGTGTTGCTGTCGATGCCGTGAAATTTGAGTCGCTGTACGATGGTGGATTCGTTGCTCATTGCGTCCCTTGCTGGAAGCGATCGGTGTGACGTTGGGGATTTACGAGTCTGGTGGCGCATTAGCGCGCCAGGTGAACGGCGGGACGCCGCAAGAAGCGATTCACAGAACCAGTCTCGATTGAAGTTGATGTTTGATACAACTTGCTCCTGGGAACGTTTTGATCTGGGTCAAAACGGTCGCTTCAATCCGTAAGTCAGGACGAGCGGGGTGATCCGCAGGCGCGGCACCGCCTATCGCCGGCGATGCGGCCTCCAAAATTCCAACTTGACCCTTAACATATTACCTTTCAATCTCTGCCTGTTTTAACGGGAACGGGGCGCGGTGTTCTGCGTGTCGATTTTTGTTGGGGCCTGAATGATTACCTTGGCAGGCGATGAGGGCGCGGTTGTATCCGACGCGGCGCGTGAACCCTTTTCGGTGACGGTAATTGACCGCTCCGAACTCTCTTCCAGCCCGGTCTGGAGTTCGACATTCGCCGATGAGCGGAAGGATTACCGCTACTACGAGATCATCGAGGACACGCTTCGCGAAGGCTTCGACTACAGGTATTTTGCCATCCGCGATGCATCCGGGCGCATCCGGGCGATACAGCCGTTCTTTCTGCTCGATCAGGACGTTCTTGAAGGCGTCGGATCGGAGTGGCGGCTGATCTCAACCATCCGGCGCCGCTACCCGCGCTTCCTCAAGATGCGAACACTCATGGTCGGCTGTTCCGCAGGCGAGGGGCATCTCGCTGACGGTGAGGGCCTGTCCGCCGCAACCGTTGCGGACGTGCTTTCGCGGCATATCCGCAAGCTGGCGAAAAGTCTCGGCGCGCAGCTCATTGTGCTCAAGGAATTTCCCGCCAGCTATCGCGAGACGTTCGAATGCTTCGTGCGGCGCGGCTTTGGCCGCGCTCCGAGCATGCCGATGACAAAACTGAATATCGAATACGAGAACTTCGATCGCTTCATCGAGAAAGCGCTCAGCGGCAAGGCGCGCAAGAATGTGCGCCGGAATCTTCAGGCATCAGCCGGCGAAGATATCCGCATGACCGTAACCGACGGTACTGAAAATCTGGCCAAAGAAATTTATCCGCTCTATCTTCAGGTCTACGAGCGATCCAAATTCCGCTTCGAGAAGCTGACGGAGGACTACTTCCGCGATCTCGGCACACGGATGAAGGACAAGGTCCGTGTCTTTACATGGCACCGCGGCAATACGCTGGTGGCCTTCAACATCTGCATGGTCCAGGGCGAACATTTCTTCTCGGAGTATGTCGGCTTCGACTATTCCGTTGCGCTCAACCTGCATCTGTATTTCTGCGTGGTTCGTGACACGATCAACTGGGCCATTGCGGGCGGCTACAAATGGTTTCGCAGCAGCGGCCTGAACTACGACCCGAAACTCCACCTGCGGCACCAGCTCGATCCGATCGATCTGTATGTGCGTCATGTCTCGCCGCTCGCGAACGTGGTCCTGAAGCGCGTGCTGCCGTGGCTGTCGCCGGTGCGCTACGACGCCACGCTGAAGAAATTCCCGAATTATCGGGAGATGTGGTGAGCGTGGCTGACGAGCTTGACCGGGCCCGCCCGCCGTCGCAAAACGAACCTTATGCAAGCCAACAGCGTTCAGAGCGTCATCGACTGGTTGATCAACGGAGCGCGGTCGGCGTCACGCGTGGACCGGTTTATCGTGGAAACCTGCGAGCGCATGGTCGCTTGCGGCATGCCGCTCTGGCGCGTCGGCGTCTTCGTCCGCACACTTCATCCCAACATGCTCGGCCGCAACTTCGTCTGGCGCAAGGGCGAAGGTGTTGCCATGGGCGCCATGGCTCACGGCGAGCAGGAGTCGGACTATTTTCTCTCAAGTCCTCTGGCCATCGTGTTCGAGCAGGGGCAGGAAGTGCGCAAGCGGCTGCTGGACGACGGTGCTGGCAATGTGCCGTTTTTCGCCGAGATCCGCGGCGAGGGCGCGACCGACTACATCGCACTTCCGCTTCTGATGTCCGATGGGACAATCCATGCGGTGAGCTGGATCACGCAGCATCCGGATGGCTTCACGGAGGCTCAACTCGCCGACCTGCGCCTGATGATGCCATCCCTGACCCGCATGATCGAAGTCTGGCTGCTGCGGCGGACCGCAGCAGGATTGCTCAACAATTATGTCGGCGCACGGGCCGGCGCGCGGATTCTTGCGGGACAAATCCGCCGCGGCCATACCGAGACCATGCATGCCGCGATCTGGCTGTCGGATCTGCGCGGCTTCACGCCGCTGTCTGACCGGCTGTCGTCCGAAGCCGTGGTCGATGTTCTCAACACCTATTTCGACTGTCAGGTGCCCGCGATCCTGAATCACGGCGGCGAAGTCCTGAAGTTCATGGGCGACGGCCTGCTCGCGGTGTTTCCCATCACCGGCAAGGAGGGGGACACGGAAACGGTTTGCAAGCGCGTGCTCGAAGCGGCGCGGGAGTGCCGCGCCAACGTGGCGGCGATGACCTACGCCTACGAGTCCGAGATACTGCGCGACTTCCGGTTCGGCCTCGCGCTGCATATCGGCACGGTTCTGTACGGCAATATCGGCGGCGGCGACCGGCTCGATTTCACCTGCATCGGTCCGGCGGTGAATCTCGCCGCGCGCATCGAGAAGATGACCGGCCGCCTCAACCGCACCGTGCTGGCGTCCACTGAATTCGCCAGCCATGTCGATGCGGGATGGACTGATCTTGGCCTGTTTTCGGTCGCGGGCTTTGCCGCGCCTGAACGTGTCTACGGCCTGCCGGATGATGCCTCATTGATGAACGATTCATCGGCATCCCCGGCCAGCGCCTCATCTCCGTAAAATTTTATCGCCGTTCATGGAAATAACATCCTTCGCGAAGCGTTATCGGTTAGGGGCGCGCTCGGGTAGGAGTGAGCCATGTTCAGAAAACTGATGATCGGTGTTGCTGCGGTTGCTGCAATTGTTGCGTTTGCCCCGCTCGATGCCGTCGCACGCGGTGGTCACGGCGGCGGCGGTGGAGGTTTCCACGGCGGCGGAGGATTTGGCGGTGGCGGATTCCGCGGCGGTGGTTTCTCAGGTGGCGGCTTTAGAGGTGCCGGCAGTTTCGCCGCCGTGCACGGCGGCGGATTCAGCGGACCGCGATTTGCCGCTGCGCCGGGAATGGCCCGGTTTGCCGCGATGCCGGGCGGAGGCGCCCGCTTCGCCAATGCCAGTTTCCATCATGGCAGGTTTTGGCATCATCACCACCGCTTCGCACCGTTCGTGGTCGGGTTTGGTTTCCCGTACTATTACGACAACTATTATTACGATGATTATTACGGGTACGACGAGGGCTGTTACCAGCTAACGCAGGTGCCGACGCCTTATGGCTGGCGCTGGCGCCGGGTCTATGTCTGCGGCTGACGCCGCAAATGAAAACGGCGGCTGAGCCCAGCCGCCGTTTCGGAATATGATAGGACGCGGCGTTTAAGCCGCGCGCACAGTCGTCAGGAATTTCTCGACCTCGATCTTGAGGCGGCTGCTGTCGCTGGACAGCACCTGCGCGGACGACAGCACCTGGCCGGAGGCCGCTCCGGTTTCACCGGCGCCGCGGCTGACCTCGGTGATGCTCTGCGCCACCTCGCCGCTGCGCTGGGCGGCATACTGCACGTTGCGCGCGATCTCCTGGGTGGCCGCACCCTGTTCCTCGACGGCTGCTGCGATGCTCGAGGAGATTTCCGAGATCAGATTGATCGTCGCACCGATCTCCTTGATCGTGGAGACCGACTCCCGGGTCGCCGACTGCATACCGGCGATCTGGGCGCTGATCTCGTCGGTGGCCTTCGCGGTCTGCGCGGCGAGGGCCTTCACTTCGGAGGCGACCACCGCGAAACCGCGGCCGGCGTCTCCGGCGCGGGCGGCCTCGATGGTGGCATTGAGCGCGAGCAGATTGGTCTGTTCGGCGACCGCCGTAATCAGCTTCACCACGTCGCCGATGCGCGCCGCCGCCTGAGACAGTTCGGTGATGCTGGCATCGGTTTTCTGCGCCTGACGCACAGCCTCACCGGCAATGCGGCTGGATTCCTGCACCTGCCGTCCGATCTCGGCGACCGATGAGGTGATCTCTTCGGTGGCGACCGCGACCGACTGCACGTTGCTGGAGACTTCCTGCGAGGCGGCGGCGGCTTCGCCCGAGGTCCTGCCGGTGATTTCGGCGGTGGAGGTCAGGGTGTTGGCAGCGGCTTCGAGTTCGGTCGATGACGACGACAGCGAGCCGACCAGTTCGCCGATCAGCTTTTCGAAGTCGCGGGTGATCGCATCGACCCGCTGGCCGCGCTGGATCTTGGCGTCGGCGTCGAGGGCCGCGGCTTCGTCCGCCGCCTTCTTGGCGATCAGCGCGTCCTTGAACACCTGCAATGTGTCGGCCATGGTTCCGATTTCGGTCTTCTCGCCCTGATGCGGGACCTCGGCGCTCAGGTCGCCGCTGCCCAGCGCTCGCATCGGAGTCACAATCGAGGCGATGCCCGTTGTCACGCCGCGGACGAGATAGAAGCTGAAGACAAGGCCGGCCACCAGCGCGAGGCCGAGAATGACGAGCCCAAGCTGGACAGCCGTGGAATAGTTGTCGTTGGCGCGCTGGCCCTCGGTGGCCGCGCCCTTGCTGTTCATTTCGACCAGCTTGGTCAGCGTGTCGTCCACCTTGATTCCGATCGGGGAGGCCTTCTCGAAATTCAGATCCTGCGCCATCGAGCTTTCGCCCTTGCGGGAGGTTTCGAGAACCTCGTTGGCGGCGGCGAGATACTCCTTCCAGACCTTGACCAGTTCGCCGTAGACCGCGCGTTCTTCTGGCGAGGAGATCAGAGCCTGATACTTCTGGTTGGCCTGATCGTAGGCTTGCAGGCGGTCCGCGAGATTCTTGTCGATCTTGGCCTTGGCGTTGTCGTCGAAGGTCAGGAAATGGTCACGGAGGATGGCGCGGTAGCGTGCGGCCTGGGTTTGCATGTCTCCGAGCCAGCGAACGCTGGGCAGCCAGATCGTCTGGATCTGCTGCGCCGAGGCGTTGATCGAGCGCATCTGAAGCATGCCGAAAAGATTTGTCGCGGCCAAAGTCAGCAGAAAGAACGTCACGATTCCGATCAGTTTGGCGCGGATGGAGAGCTTGGACAGCATCGGGGTGATCCCTGGTTATCGATTTTTCTAACCGGATGCCGAAGAAGCCAGATCAGGATGCGGATCGGGCGAAAGGAGGGTGGCAATTTCCAGTCGAATGCCGACGCCTTCTGACGCCGTATTCGCGGGCGGAATCATCAGGGATTCCCGTGAACTGTTGGTAAATGAAGTATCCTCCGCGTCGCTCTGACGCGGCGGCGGAGGAAACAAAAAGGGCGGCTGAAATTCAGCCGCCCGTTTGCCGTTCGATGTTGCGGCGAGCTTACGCCGCGCGGACGTTGGTGAGGAATTTCTCGACTTCGATCTTGAGGCGGTTGCTGTCGGTGGACAGCATCTGCGCGGCAGACAGCACCTGGCCGGATGCGGCTCCGGTTTCACCCGCGCCGCGGCTGACATCGGTGATGCTGTTGGCGACGTCGCCGCTGAGCGAGGCAGCCTGCTGCACGTTGCGGGCGATTTCCTGTGTCGCCGCACCCTGTTCTTCCACCGCGGCGGCGATGGTCGAGGAGATTTCCGAGATCAGGGTGATGGTCTTGCCGATCTCCTTGATGGTCGCGACCGATTCCTGCGTCGCGGTCTGCATGCCGGCGACCTGGGCGCTGATCTCGTCGGTGGCCTTGGCGGTCTGCGCGGCGAGGGCCTTCACCTCGGAAGCAACCACGGCGAAGCCACGGCCGGCATCGCCGGCGCGGGCAGCCTCGATGGTGGCGTTGAGCGCCAGCAGGTTGGTCTGTTCGGCAACCGCCGTGATCAGCTTCACCACGTCGCCGATGCGGGCGGCGGCCTGCGACAGCTCGGTGATGCTGGTGTCGGTCTTCTGCGCCTGACGCACGGCTTCGCCAGCGACGCGGCTGGATTCCTGCACCTGACGGCTGATTTCGCCGACCGACGAGGTGATCTCTTCGGTGGCGACCGCGACCGACTGCACGTTGCTGGAGACTTCCTGCGACGCGGCGGCGGCTTCGCCCGAGGTCCTGCCGGTGATTTCGGCGGTGGAGGTCAGGGTGTTGGCAGCGGCTTCGAGTTCGGTCGATGACGACGACAGCGAGCCGACCAGTTCGCCGATCAGCTTTTCGAAGTCGCGGGTGATCGCATCGACCCGCTGGCCGCGCGCGATCTTGGCGTCGGCATCGGCGGCGGCGGCTTCGTCCGCCGCCTTCTTGGCGATCAGGGCTTCCTTGAAGACCTGCAAGGTGTCGGCCATGGTGCCGATTTCGGTCTTTTCGCCCTGATGCGGCACGACGGCGGTGAGATCGCCTTCGCCGAGCGCCTTCATCGGCGTCACGATCGACGTGATGCCGCGGGATACGTCGCGCACCAGATAGAAGCCGACA
The DNA here is from genome assembly GCF_058801645.1 of Afipia sp. GW822-FHT03D08. Lineage (NCBI taxonomy): Bacteria > Pseudomonadati > Pseudomonadota > Alphaproteobacteria > Hyphomicrobiales > Nitrobacteraceae > Afipia > Afipia sp. GW822-FHT03D08. The sequence goes on along the minus strand of NZ_JBXANK010000002.1, from coordinate 888,530 downwards.
ACACAGCCGATCAGGACGGCCGCGCCGAGCATGATCGCCACCAGCATGAATGCGGTGTTGTAGTTGTTCGTTGCGTCCTGGCCGGCGATATCGGCACCCTTGTTGTTGAGGTCGATGTCCTTCTTCAGGATATTGTCGGACTTGATGCCGATGAGGTTGACGGTCGTCGTGTTCAGCTCATGTGCCTCGCGCGGGTAGGAGCCCGCAGCCTTGCGCGACAGCGCCATGACTTCCTGGGCGCCCTTCTTGTAGCTCTCCCACGTCTCGACCCACTCGTTGTACAGCGCGCGTTCTTCCGGCGACGTAATCATCTTTTCATAAGCCTGCCGCGCCTTCATGTTGGCTTCGACGACCGTTTCCAGCGTCTTTTCCTGCGCCAGCTTTTCTTCGAGAAGCTCCGACAGCATGTGCTCGCGGATCACGTTGCGATAGGTGATCACACCGGCGCGCAGATCGCCGAGCACCCGAACGCTGGGCATCCAGTTGGTCTGGATGTCGACGGCATTGGCGTTGATGGCCTGCATCTGGCGGATGGCGAAGAGACCCATGCCGGTCATCGCGACCAGCAGGATGACGAGAACGGCGGTGATCTTGGAACGAATGGAAATCCTGGAGAGCATGACCTTGAGTCTTTCTGACCGGTGGCTGATGGGCGGGGTTGGCAAGGGCAGGAATAGAGCGAAACTGGGAATGCCAATCCGCCCTTCGGCGTTTCGGATTCGTGGTTTCCAATTTCACTATGTGAGGTGAAATGTTCGTAAAGGTATTCCGCGGCCGATGCAGAAATGTGCTCTTTTACGTACGGCGTTTATGCCGATGCGCGATGCACCCGATGCATGTGTCGAAGGCATGAAAAAAACCGGCGGAGCTTTCGCGCCGCCGGCTCTCAAAATGTTCGCTTGGCGAATCGCGTCAGGCGGCGCGGATCGTCGCGAGGAAGTTGTGCACCTCGGTCTGGAGATGCGTGCTCTCCTTCGAGAGCGACTGGGCGGCCGTGAAAACCTGAGCCGATGCGGCGCCGGTTTCGCTGTTGCCGCGGTCGACGTCCGAGATGTTGGCGGCGACTCGCGCGCTCAGTTCGGCCGCCTGCTGAACGTTGCGGGCAATCTCCTGGGTCGCAGCGCCCTGTTCTTCGACAGCGGCGGCAATCGTCGATGAGATCTCGGAGATCAGATTGATGGTGCTGCTGATCTCCTTGATGGTCGTGACGGAAGCGCTGGTCGCCGTCTGCATGCCGGAAATCTGGGTCGTGATCTCGTCGGTCGCCTTGGCGGTCTGCGAGGCGAGCGCCTTGACCTCGGAGGCGACCACGGCGAAGCCACGGCCGGCTTCGCCCGCACGCGCCGCCTCAATGGTGGCATTGAGCGCGAGCAGGTTGGTCTGCTCGGCGATCGCGGTAATCAGCTTCACCACATCGCCGATACGGGCGGCGGCCTGCGACAGTTCGCTGATGCAGGAATCGGTCTTCTCGGCCTGCTGGACGGCGAGTTGAGCGACCCGGCTCGATTCCAGAACCTGACGTCCGATTTCATTGACCGACGAGGTGATTTCCTCGGTGGCGCTGGCGGTCGACTGGATGCTTTCGGAGACCTCGCGTGAGGTATTCGCGGCGGAGTTCGACAGTTGCCGGGTGACGTCGGCGGCGTTGGTCAGGGTGCTGGCGGTGGCTTCCATTTCGGTGGAGGCCGATGACAGCGAGCCGATCAGTTCGCCGATCATGCCCTCGAAACTGCTGGTGGCCCGGTCCAAGGTTTCGGCGCGGCGCATCTTTGCGCTGGCTTCGGCTGCGGCAACTTCGTCGGCGGTCTTCTTGGCGATCATGGCGTCCTTGAACACCTGCACGGCGTCGGCGATCTGGCCGATTTCGGTGTTTTCGCCCTGATGAGGAACGTTGGCGGCGAGATCGCCGGTGGCCAGCGCCCGCATCGGGGCCAAGACCGAACCGATGCCCCGGGCGACATCGCGCACGATCAGGACCGCGGCGCAAAGCCCGGCCAGCACCATGGCAGCCAGCGCGGCCAGAACGATGCGGAATGCGAGTTCATAGGTGCTTTCGGCATGGTGTCCGGCGGCGGCGGCGCCCTTGTCGTTCAACTCGACAAGCTTGGCCAGTACCGCATCCATGCTTCGTCCTGCCGGCGTCGCACGCTGGGCGTTGACGGCGCGCGCCTGCGCGACCTCGCGCTTGCGGGCATGGACGATCACTTCGTCGGCGGCCTCGCGGAAGGTTTTCCAGGTTGCCGCCAATTCTTTATATAGCGCGGCTTCCTCAGGGGAGGTGATCAGCGGCTCATAGGCCTTGTTCGCGGTGTCGTAATCCTTGGCCCGGGCATCGAGATTGCGCTGGATGTCGGCCATGAACTTGTCGTCCGGCTCCGTCAGATAGTCCCGCAGCACCGCCCGGTAGCGCGCCGACTGGGTGCGCAATTCACCGAGCAGGCGGACGCTGGGCAGCCAGCTTGTCTTGATGTCCTGCGCTGCGGCGTTGATGGCGCGCATTTCCACCACGGCGAAGGCGCCCATGGCGGAGAGGGCAATCAGCAGGAGGGCGACGAGAGCGACGAGTTTGGTGCGAATGGAGAGCCTGGAGAGCATGAAACAGTCCTTTGAGGTCTTTCTGACCCCTTCCAAGAAAGGCGGGGCGACACCAAACGCGGGGGTTTGGCCGCCGAAAATGACTTCGACGCCTGAATGGCGTGGGTGGTGCTGGCAATTTCCAGTCGGAGACCCGTTCAATGACGGAGCGTCCGCTTCGCGAACGTAAATAAATTCGGTGAAATGTTGGTAAATGCCTGCCGACCGGGCAAACAGCCTGAAAAAGGGCCAGAATTTACGGCCCTCATAGGGCATGGGGATGGCCCAGTTTCCTGCTTTCAGGGTCGCGCAGGCCGTGTCACCATCCTGACGTGAACGACGGGAGGTCCCGCCAATGCGCTGGTGTGTCTCGATCGGAGCGGTGCTTGTCGCGGGCGTGATCGCCGGCGGCGATGTTCCCGGACTGGCTGCACCGGCCACGGCGCCTGCGCCTGCCGCTACCGAGGCCAAGGTCGACGTCGAACTGGTCCTTGCGGTCGACGTCTCCTATTCCATGGACATGGATGAACTGGCGCTCCAGCGCGAAGGCTACGCGCTCGCGGTCACCTCCAAGGAGTTCTTGCAGGCGCTCAAGACCGGCCCGACCGGCAAGGTCGCGGTGACCTATTTCGAATGGGCCGCCTCGACCGACCAGAAGATCATCGTGCCATGGCGGGTGATCGATGGTCCGGAATCGGCGGGTGCGCTGGCCGAGGAAATCCTGAAAGCGCCGCTGCGCCGCGCCTCCCGCACCTCGATCTCCGGCGCGATCAACTTCGCGATGCCGCTGTTCGAGGCCAACGAATATCAGGGCCTGCGCCGCGTCATCGATATTTCCGGCGACGGGCCGAACAACAATGGGGAGCTTGTCACGGTGGCGCGCGATGCGGCGCTGGCGAAGGGCATTACCATCAACGGCCTTCCGATCATGTCGAAGGAAACCAACTACGCGACCATGGATATCGAGAATCTCGACTGGTATTACGAGGACTGCGTGATCGGCGGCGCCGGATCGTTCGTGGTGCCCATCAAGACCAAAGAGAAATTCAAGGAAGCGATCCGCACCAAGCTGATCCTCGAAGTCGCGCATCGTGTGCCGGAAATGCGGGTCGTGCCGGCGGCCACGCGCGAGCCGCGGGTGTCATGCACCATCGGCGAGAAGATCTGGCAGGAGCGGTGGGGACGGTGAGTCTTTTTCTGTGTTTCGCACAGGCAATCGGCCCCTCACCCCAACCCTCTCCCCGCGCGCGGGGAGAGGGAGCTAGCGAATTCTTTACCTCTCCCCGTTTTTAAGGGGAGAGGTCGCGAGCAAAGCGAGCGGGTAAGGGGCTTCTGCTCTTTACCTTCTGAACTTTGCGACCAGCTCCACATGCGGCGTATGGCGGAACTGGTCGACCGGCGTGACGCTGTCGATCTTGAAACCGCCATCGATCAGAATGCGCGCGTCGCGTGCGAAGGTTGCCGGATTGCATGAGACCGCGACGGCGAGCGCGATCTTGCTGGCAGCCAGTTGCTGCGACTGCGCCTGCGCGCCCTGGCGCGGCGGATCGAACACCACGCAATCGTAATCGCGCAGTTCCTGCGGCATCAGCGGACGCCGGAACAGGTCGCGCGCTTCGGCCTTGATCGGCTTCAGGCCCTGCGTGAGCTTCACTGCATTTTGCAGCGCCGTTACCGCAGCCGCGTCGCTGTCGAAGGCCGCGACCTTGAATTTTTCCGCGAGGCGAAATGCGAATGGACCGAAACCGCAAAACAGATCGGCGATATGCTTTGCGCCTTTGCAGCGCTCGAATGCCAGTGCCGCAAGGGTTTCCTCGCCGACCGCCGTCGGCTGCATGAATGAGCCCGCCGGCAGGGTCACCTGCGCCTTGCCGACGCGCACCACCGGCGGCTTGCGCATGATGACCAGTTCGCCGTGGCGCGTCAGCCGCGCAAGATTGTGTTTTTCAGCCAGCTTCGACAGGGACATCAGCAGCGCCGTGCCGAGCGGACCGGAGCCGCGCACATCGACGTCGAGGCCGTTATCGGCTGCGGTGATCTGGATATCGAGCGGCTTGCTCACCGGCCTCAGCAGTTCGGCGATGTCGTTGGCGGCCTCGATGGCGCCGTGCATGGCCGGATCGAGGATCGGACAGTGATCGATGGCGATGATCTCATGACGGCCGGCGGCGGCGAAGCCGACCCGCAGAATGCCCTGCTGGCTCTGCCGCGCATGCAGCGTCATGCGGCGGCGGCCGGTGCCATGGGCATCGATCAGCTCAAGGACCTCGCAGCCGATACCGGCATGGTTGAGCGTGTCGACCACAAGCTGCCGCTTCCAGTTCCGGTAAGCATCGTCCTGCCAGTGCTGGATTGCGCAGCCGCCGCAGGTGCCGAAATGCGGGCAGAACGGATCGATGCGCTGCGGGCTTGTCGTGACGACATGCGCAAGCGCGCGGCGGTCCGGGTGGCCGGGCGAGGGCAACACGTCGACCGTCTCGCCGCCCAGTGCATAAGGCACGTAAAGCGTCTCGCCGCCGGACACAGCAACGCCATCGCCGAAATGACCGACATGATCGATGATGAGGCGCTCGGTCATATCTCTAGCCGCGCCGCGCGCCGATGAAGAATTCGGTGTTGCCGTCGCCGCCGGCGATGGACGAAGGGAAAACCTTGATATCGGTGCAACCCAAGGACTCCGCGAAGGTGGCGATGTCGTCGCACACCGCCTTGTGCACGGCCTCGTCGCGAATGATGCCTTTCTTGGAATACTTCCGCTCGGCCTCGAACTGCGGCTTGATCAGCGCCAGGAGGTGCGTCGGTGCGGCGGCAATCGGCAACACCGCGGGCAGCACGAGCTTCAACGAAATGAAGCTGACATCGATCACCACGATATCGGGACGGATTTCGAGCCGCTTGCCCGCGAGCGAACGGATGTCGGTTTCTTCCATCGAGACGATTTTCGGATTGTCCTGCAGGCTCGGATGCAACTGTCCGCGTCCGACATCGATGGCGTAGACGAGGCTGGCGCCGTTCGCCAGAAGCACTTCCGTAAAGCCGCCGGTCGACGCGCCGACATCGACACAGACGTGATCCTCGATGTCGATGGGATACTGCTCCAGCGCGCCGCTGAGTTTGACGCCGCCGCGCGACACCCAGGGATGGGCAGGCTCGGCGGAGATCTCGGCATCCGCCGGAATCGTTTCCGACGGTTTCAGCACAGGTTTGCCATTCGCGGTCACGCCACCGGCTTCGATGGCGGCCTGCGCGCGGGCGCGGCTCTCGAACAGGCCGCGCTCAACCAGCAGAAGGTCTGCGCGCTTGCGTGAGGTCATGTGCCACATCCTTTCACCTCTCCCCGTGGGGGAGAGGTCGGCGCGCGAAGCGCGGCGGGTGAGGGGGCTCGATAACCTTGTTCAGACATCCAGAGCCCCTCACCCCAACCCTCTCCCCACTGGGGAGAGGGAGCGCATCGCATGCGGTGTGACAGCACGTACCTGCGGTGACGGCTTACCGAAGTTCAGGCCAGCTTGACCGTCTCGGTCTTCACGTCCCTGCCGAGTGCCTCGAACACTTTCGCGACGATGCCCTTGGCATCGAGGCCAGCCTGTTCGTACATCTTTGCCGGTGAATCGTGATCGATGAAGATGTCCGGCAGCACCAGCGTTCGCACGCGAAGGCCGCGATCGAGCGCGCCGTGATCGGCCAAGGCCTGCAAAACGTGAGTGCCGAAGCCGCCGATGGAGCCTTCCTCGATGGTGATCAGCACTTCGTGCTCGCGCGCGAGCTTCAGGATCATGTCGAGATCGAGCGGCTTCATGAAGCGCGCATCGGCGACGGTGGCGGACAGGCCCAGCGTTTCGAGTTCGTCGGCGGCCTTGAGGCATTCGCCGAGACGGGCGCCGAACGAGAGCAGTGCGACCTTCGATTTTCCACTCGCCTCGCGCATGATGCGGCCCTTGCCGATCGGCAGCGGCACGCCGAATTCGGGCATCTCGACGCCGCGGCCTTCGCCGCGCGGATAACGCAGCGCGCTCGGGGCATCGTCGATCGCGACCTGCGTCGCGACCATGTGAACGAGATCGGCTTCATCCGCAGCCGCCATGATGACGAATCCGGGGAGGCAGCCGAGATAGACGTTGTCGAACGAACCCGCGTGGGTCGGGCCGTCCTGGCCGACAAGACCGGCGCGGTCGATGGCGAAGCGTACCGGAAGACGCTGGATCGCCACGTCGTGCACGACCTGATCGTAGCCGCGCTGCAGGAAGGTCGAGTAGATCGCGCAGAACGGCTTGAAACCTTCTGTCGCGAGGCCTGCGGCGAAGGTCACGGCATGCTGTTCGGCAATGCCGACATCGAAGGTGCGGTCGGGGAACGCCTTGCCGAAGATATCGACGCCGGTGCCGCCCGGCATCGCCGCGGTGATGGCGACGATCTTGTCGTCCTTGCGCGCTTCCTTGACCAGGCTTTGGCCGAACACCGAGGTATAGGACGGCGCGTTGGATTTTGCCTTGGCCTGCGCGCCGGTTGCGACGTCGAACTTGGCGACGGCGTGATACTTGTCGTCGGACGCTTCGGCGGGCGCGTAGCCCTTGCCCTTCTGCGTGACGACGTGAACCAGGATAGGTCCGGTTGGCGCATCGCGCACATTGGTCAGCACCGGCAGCAGGTGGTCGAGGTTGTGGCCGTCGATCGGCCCGACATAGAAGAAGCCGAGTTCTTCGAACAGCGTGCCGCCGGTGACCATGCCGCGCGCATATTCCTCGGCGCGCAGCGCGCGGTCCTCGAAGAATTTCGGAAGTTTGTGCGCGAGATTTTTCAGCGCTTCGCGCGCCGACGCATAGGTCTTTCCCGACAGCAGCCGCGCGAGATAGGCCGACATCGCGCCGACCGGCGGAGCGATCGACATGTCGTTGTCGTTGAGAATAACGATCAGGCGCGAATGCATCGCGCCGGCATTGTTCATCGCTTCATAGGCCATGCCGGCGGACATCGAGCCGTCGCCGATCACCGCGATGACATTGTTTTTGCCGCCGGTAAGATCGCGCGCCACGGCCATGCCGAGACCGGCGGAAATCGAGGTCGAGGAGTGCGCGGCGCCGAACGGATCGTATTCGCTCTCGGCGCGCTTGGTGAACCCTGACAGGCCGTTGCCCATGCGCAGCGTGCGGATGCGGTCGCGGCGGCCGGTGAGAATCTTGTGCGGATAGGCCTGATGGCCGACGTCCCAGATGATGCGGTCGTCCGGTGTATTGAAGACGTAGTGAAGCGCGGTGGTCAGTTCGACCACGCCGAGGCCGGCGCCGAAATGGCCGCCTGTCACCGATACGGTGTCGATGGTCTCCAGCCGCAGCTCATCGGCGAACTGGCGCAACTGCTCGGGCTTGAGCTTGCGCAGCAGGTCCGGCGTCGGCGCGGCGTCGAGGAGGGGAGTCTTGCTCGAATTTGACACTTGAATATCCGCAATTATTTGGGGGCGCTCGGCCCGGCATGGAAAGATGCCCGGAAAGGTCCGAAACGGTCCCGTGGCTTATACCAATTCCAAAGTCATGCCAATCCGCCGGGCGGTGGCCATAGGTCTCACGTTTTGGGCATGACGGTGCCGGAACCGGGCGCAAAACCGCTGATTTGGCGCTGACGTGGTTACATCTGCGATGTCGTCCCCGCGAAGGCGGGACCTATAGCACCGAGCTGGCGACCCAAAAACAGATGCTCGATATCGTCAGTAAAATCCGACCACAGGGAGCATGGATCCGCGCTTTCGCGGGGACGACGGCTGGGTATGTACGGGGGTCTTCTGACCGACTTACTGAACGTCGAGCGGCTCGGTGCCGACAGCGTGACCTGACGCGTCGGTGGTGATCTTGTCGACACGGGCTTCGGCCTGGCGCAGCAGTTCTTCGCAGCGGCGCTTCAGACTCTCGCCGCGCTCATAGATCGCAACCGATTCCTCGAGCGGCACCTTGCCGTCCTCGAGGCGCTTGACGATGGATTCCAATTCCTCGATCGCGCGTTCGAAGCTGAGCTGCTTGACGTCCGCATGGGGAGTGTCGGCCATGGTCGTTTTCCGAGTTCTCAATCGATGATAGCGCCGCTGAATCTAGGAACGATTTGCGGGCGCAATATGGCGGCAATGTAGCGCGATTTGCAGCAGCGAGGGAAGCTGTTCGCGCTAGTTGTTCATCAGCGCGGCGACGTGTACGGCAACCGAATCGCGCAAGCCTTGCAGGTCGTAGCCGCCTTCCAGCACGGAGACGATTCGCCCCTCGGCCGACTTGTCGGCGATCTCCATCAGCTTGCGTGTGACCCAGGCGAAATCCTCCTCGCGCAGTTCGAGACTGCCGAGCGGATCGCGCCAGTGCGCGTCGAAGCCCGCCGAAATCACGATCAGTTCGGGTGCGAACGCTTCCAGCCGCGGCAGGATCGCAATGTCAAAAGCTTCGCGGAATTCGCGGCTGCCATTGCCGGGACGCAGCGGCGCGTTGACCACGGTGTCCTGATCGCCGCGTTCTTGCGTGGCGCCGGTGCCTGGAAACAGCGGCATCTGATGGGTCGATGCATACATCACGCTCGGATCGGACCAGAAGATTTCCTGGCTGCCGTTGCCGTGATGCACGTCGAAGTCGACCACGCAGGCGCGCGCGATGCCGTACTTGCGCTGCGCGTAGCGCGCCGCGATCGCAGCGCTGTCGAAGAAGCAGAAGCCCATCGGCCGCGAGGTCTCGGCATGATGCCCCGGCGGACGGGTGCCGACGAAAGCGTTGGTCCGCTTGTTCTTCATCACCGCATCGACGGCAGCGACAGCGCCACCGGTGGCGCGCAATGCCGCTTCCCATGTGCCGGGCGACATCGTGGTGTCGCCGTCGAGATAAATCATCCCTTCCTTTGGGGAAATGTGCCGCAATTCGTCAATGTACTCGTTGCTGTGGCACAGCGCGACGACGTCGAGATCGGCTTCCGGCGCTTCGACCCGCACCAGCGATGTGAAGGGCTCCGCCGACAGTCCCTGTTCGATCGCACGCAGACGATCCGGCCGTTCTGGATGGCCGGGGGCCGTGACGTGATTGAGGCCCGCAGCATGGTGATAATAGAGTGTCGGCATGGACGGATCGATCTTTCCGTTGTCGGCGATGGCCTATCTAATCAGGCTTTCTTCTTGCGCGCAAAGAAGGCGCTGAACGCGTTCCGCGCCTCGTCCGATTTCAGCCGTTCGCCGAAATGATGCGATTCTTCATCCATTCTGCGCAATACATCCTCCCGCGCGGGCTTCAGCAGCTTGCGGGTGAGCGCCACCGCGTCCTTCGGCAGCGAACCGATTTCCCGCGCAACCTTGCGTGCCTCGACTTCGGTATGTCCGGGAGCGACAATCACATTGACGAACCCGGCCTCGCGGGCTTCGTCCGCGGTCACGGAGCGGCCCATCACCAGCATCGAAAACGCACGATGATGTCCCATGGTGCGCGGTGCCAGCAGGCTGGAGGCGGCTTCCGGAACAAGACCAAGGTGAATGAACGGCGTCGAGAACGTCGCGGTGGTCGAGGCGAGAACGTAGTCGCAATGAAACAGCATGGTGGTGCCGACACCGACCGCGATGCCGTCGACCGCGCCGATCAGCGGCTTCTCATTGTAGGCGAGCGCCTTGAGAAACTGGGTCGCTGCCATCGGGCGAGAACTGTCGTCGTTCGCGGTGTTGGCCTTGGCGAAATCCTCGAGGTCGTTGCCCGCAGTGAAGACGCCGGAGCCGCCGGAGATCACGATGCTGCGGATGTCCGGATCGTTCTGCGCGGATTTGATCGCGTCGGCCATCGCGATGTACATGCCCTGCGTCAGCGCGTTCTTCTTGTCCGGGCGTCGCATCGTGATGATGCGCGTGTTGTCTTCGTCGGTGACAATTACGTGGTCGATCATTGGCGTTTCCTGAAATGGCGAAGGCACTGCAACATGGAGGGCGGCTGGCGCTGCCGGTTGGTTCATCCTACATCATTGGCCAGAAACGGAATAATGGCCATTCGATTTCCACCCCTCCGTTATAAAGGGATACTGCCATGCAACTCACCGGCATCCATCACCTGACGGCGATTTCCGCGAATGCCAAGGGAAACCTGGCGTTTTACACCGGTGTGCTGGGTATGCGGCTGGTCAAAAAGACCGTCAATCAGGACGATGTCAGCGCCTACCATTTGTTTTATGCCGACGGGAAGGCCAACCCGGGAACAGACCTGACCTTCTTCGACTGGCCGGCGGCGCGGGAACACCGCGGCACCCGCAGCGTGTCGCGCACCGGCTTGCGGGTCAACGGCGAAAAGGCACTGGGGTTCTGGCAGGACCGGCTGATCAAGCTCGGCGTCCATGTCGGCAAGGTGACCGAAGTCGATGGCCGCCTGACGCTGCCGCTTGAGGACCCTGAAGGCCAGCGGCTGGTGCTGGTCGACGACGGCGGCCACGGCGAAGCCCATCCATGGGAGAAAAGTCCGGTGCCGGCAGAACACCAGATCCGCGGCCTCGGCCCGATCGTGCTGAACGTGCCGGATCTGGCACGCACCGAACGCGTGCTTGTGGATGTGATGAACATGACGCGCGTCCGCGACTACGCCTCACCCGACGGCGAGCATCGCATCAATGTTTACAGGATGGGCGAGGGCGGCCCGGCGGCGGAACTTCATGTGCTTGAGCAGAAGGATTTGCCCGCCGCGCGTCAGGGCGCCGGCGGCGTCCATCATGTCGCATTCCGCACGCCCAATGACGAGCAGTATCACGCCTGGACGGCGCGGCTCGCGGAGTTCGGCGTTCACTCCAGCGGCGAGATCGATCGCTTCTATTTCCGCAGTCTCTATTTCCGCGAACCGAACGGCATCCTGTTCGAGATCGCGACCGACGGGCCGGGCTTCGCCACTGATGAGCCGATGGAAACGCTCGGGGAGAAACTGGCGCTGCCGCCGTTCCTCGAAGCCCGCCGCAGGGAGATCGAGGCGGGATTGAAGCCGTTGGCGTGATGCGGGTCGCTTGATGCGAGACGGTTGCTCAACGCGCAACGTCGTCCCCGCGAAAGCGGGGACCCGTACTCCTTGTCCGCGTTTTGGCGAGGGCTTCAGCGTTCTTATGAGCCGGTTAGGCTGACGGTTATGGGTCCCCGCTTTCGCGGGGACGACATCGTAGGCAGTGTGCGTCCGGCTGGAAATTCCCGGCGTCTACGCGACCAGCACGACGTCCGCGCCGGTGGTTGCCGTCGCCGCATCCATGATCGTGCGCTCCAGTGCGCCGGATTGCACGGTGACGTTCTCCGCGAAGAAACGCGCCAGCGCGACATAACGCTGCGCGTCATTCTGGAGGGCTTCGTCGGTGCGCGCGGCCAGCGCCTCGTTCGCCAGCAGGCAGCCGCCGAGCGTGGTCGAGAACATGCGCAGATACGGCGTCGCGCCCGCGAGCGCTTCGGCCGGCGAGGTTGCGATCTTTTCCAGAAGCCACTTGCTGGTGCGCTCCACCGACGCAACCGCATCGCGCAGCTTTTCGCCGGTGGTGCCGAAGGCCGGATCGTTGGAGGCTTCCACCTTCTTGACGATCGCTGACAATTCGCCGAGCAGATCCCACACCGCTTCGCCGCCGGACATCTGCAGCTTGCGCATCAGCAGGTCGTTGGCCTGCACGCCGTTGGTGCCTTCATAGATGGTGAGAATGCGCGCATCGCGGACATACTGCGCGGCGCCGGTTTCTTCCATGAAGCCCATGCCGCCGTGCACCTGCACGCCGATGGCCGCGACCTCGTTGCCGATGTCGGTGGAGAAAGCCTTCGCCATCGGCGTCAGCAACGCACCGCGTGCCGCGGCCTTCGCCTTCACCTTCGGATCGGTGGCGCGATGCGACACGTCGATGGCGACCGCCGTCGCGTAGCATATGGTGCGTGCCGCCGCCGTCATGCCGCGCATCAGCATCAGGTTACGCTTCACGTCGGGATACATGATGATCGGATCGGAGCCGGTGTTCTGGCTGCCCAGCGCCTTGCCCTGCTTGCGCTCCAGCGCATAGGCGAGCGCGCGCTGATAGGCGCGGTCCGCGATGCCGACGCCCTGCAGGCCGACGCCAAGGCGCGCCTGATTCATCATGGTGAACATTGCGGCCATGCCGCCGTTTTCCTTGCCGACAAGGTAGGCGATCGCTCCGCCCTTGTCGCCCATGGTCATGGTGCAGGTCGGCGAAGCGTGGATGCCGAGCTTGTGCTCGACGCCGCTGGCGTAAATGTCGTTGCGTGCGCCAAGCGAGCCGTCGGCGTTGACGAGATATTTCGGCGCGAGAAACAGCGTGATGCCTTTCGAGCCTGGAGGCGAGCCGGGCAGGCGGGCCAGAATGAAATGAACGATGTTGTCGCTCATGTCGTGATCGCCGTAGGTGATGAAGATTTTCGAGCCGAACAGGCGATAGGTGCCGTCGGCCTGCTTTTCCGCGCGCGTGCGCAGCGCGCCGACGTCGGTGCCGGCCTGCGGCTCGGTGAGCTGCATGGTGCCGGGCCATTCGCCGGAGATCAGCTTGCCGAGATAGATATCTTTCAGTTCCTTGCTTCCGTGCGCATCGAGCGCGTCGATCGCGCTCAAGGTCAGCAGCGGGCAGAGGCCGAACGCGAGGTTCGAGGCGCTCCAGATTTCGTTGACGGCGGAATGCACCGCCAGCGGCAGACCCTGTCCGCCGAATTCCTCCGAGCCGGACACCGCATTCCAGCCGCCTTCGCACCAGCGCTTGTAGGCATCGGGCCAGCCCGTCGCTGTGACGACACCTTTGTCAGTGAGCTTGATGCCTTCGCGGTCGCCGGTCTGGTTCAGCGGCTCGAGCACGTCGGTGGCGAATTTGCCGGCTTCCTCGATCACCGCGGCGGAGAACTCCGGATCGTAGCCATTATAATGTCCTGCTTCCACGGCGGCCAAAAGGCCGGCGCCATGGTTGAGGGAGAGGAGCATGTCGTTGATCGGCGCGCGGTAGGTCATGGCATGATCTCGCTGTTCGGCTGGCCTCGGCAATTCCGCAACGTGCCGTTCGGCCGAAGCGGATGAGTGCGCAAGTCTTGCTCTCATATGTTGTTGTTTGACGGTCTCTTTCCTCGCGCTTGCGGTTTCTTGTGCGGGTCCGCCCGGCGCTCCTTTGTCTTCCCACGAAAAAGGCCGGCCCTCAACTGCGGCGCAGGCGTATCTCAGGTATGCCACGCGGCCTGATGACCGGCTGGAACGCCGAGGTCTGCCTCGATCTTCCGCCGTTCCCAACACCTCCGCGCGAGGCGGAGGCTGGTCCGGTCACTGGAATCGGCGCGATTTTTCCTTTTCTGGCGGCATTTTCCCGCCAAAAAAGCGGGTTTCCACTTTGCCGGAAAATGCTCTAAGACCTGCGCAGCCACGGTGAATCGGTGCGGCTCAGGGTTTCCGGAAGGAGGCCGGCCCGCCGCCTTCCGACAATGAGCGGCGCGAGGCGGCGAGACCGGGTCCTGCCGCGAACCGTTCAGCGCTATTGGGGCGTCGCCAAGTGGTAAGGCAGGGGATTTTGATTCCCCCATGCGGAGGTTCGAATCCTCCCGCCCCAGCCAATTTTATCAATGAAATCAGACGTTTCTTTATCGACCGGAATCCATTTTGAATCCGAGTCCACTGCCCATTTTGAATCGGTGTTCTTCAACTGTACCTACTGCCAAGAAGATAGGAAGGAGCCGAGTGGTCTTCGACACGTTCCATGATCGATGGCGTCGCGCTAAAGTGTTTGTCGGGTCGGGGCAGATTGCATGCAAAGCGTTCAGCAAATTCGCGATGAGTTTTCTCGCCTTTCCGCCGAGTGGACGCCATTTTTTCGGTACCGGCTTAGAGTTGCGTTTTCTCTGCGCGGGGACACAGGCTGGAAATTGCTTTACGGGCTGACGTCTTTTGCGGCGGACGAATTTACGGCCGTGCGACCGCTAGACATCGCAACGAAGTCGATTCGTTTTCGTCGAGAAGTTACGCGGCTCGATCCGCTCACTTCAAAAGATGAAATTGCCAGTTCTCTCGCCGATCCGACACAGATGGTATTCTCAGAGGGGGATACAGTCAGTGCGCGTAGTGATGTAGCGCACGGGTACAGATCGCCCCTGATCGATTCCGCTGGGTTCAGATATGCGTTGCATAACGCACATCACCCGCGACTACCGGGGCCTAAGCGTTTGCCGACCCTTGAGGTCACTGGCTTGTTGCAAAGTCCATCAAGATTTCCACCGTTTGAATTGCTTGACCAGGAATTGCTTTCCCATGTTAGCCCTTACGATGGATTGGTTGATCTTTTAACGGAATTTAATCCACCCGGCTCAGTCGAAGAGCTGATTAAGCATCCGGTGTGTGAGTTTCTTTTAATTCCCCCGCTTGATGTTCTGTTTCCGCAATCCAACCTAGTAGACGGAAAGCTGACTCTGGTTATCAAAGGGGACGATTCTATCGATCTAGATAATCTGCAAGTCGGCGTAAAATCTTATCGGGCCAATCTGATTACGCGCGAATTGATACCGATGGATTCTTCAGCCAGCGCAACCGCGACTGAAATAAAAATAGAGCATGATCTGGCGAATCCGATTCCACCGCTTGTTCTAACCACGCTCTCATATGCTGGGGAGTACATTGGAAAGTGGTGGGTCCGTGATCTAAGTCGTTCATTTAACCCGAGACTAGACCTGCACAAAGTAGTTGACGATAGGGACGAGTTCAAAAACAGCTTCTTCAAGGATCAAAATGAATTTGAAGACCGGGTGGCTCTGTTGCTTAGTCTACTTGGCCTAAACACCATGAAGTATGGTGGAATCTCCCAAATATCAAAAGCGCCAGATATCTTTGCCGTTTCTAGTCACCAGCATTTGTACATTGTCGAATGCACCGTGGGCGATATCAATCGCAAGGGCAAGTTGCAGAAATTATATGACCGAACGAAGGAAGTACGGGAAGGACTTGCGAATTCTCCAACTCCGCCGATCGCGATCATTCCCGTTATGATTTCAAGTTCGCTTCGTAGCGAAACCGTGGCTCATCATGACACTGCGGCCGCTTATCAGATTGCGTTAGTTTGCAGAGAAAATATCTTGAACCTCTTGGAGCAATTAGCGGCTCCGCCGAATCCGGATCAATTATATCAAGCTACGCTCGCGCTTATTCCATCCAAACCGGCCCCGGAGCCGGGCACCGAGGACAATAAGGGGTAAGGTTCGTCCTTCGCGAATTGCAGCGAGTGATGCAGTAAATTCAGCGGTGTCCCTATTCGGGCCGAATTCCAAAACCCATCGCATCCAAGCGGCTCGCGAGATGGGCAAGCTGCTCCTCATTAAACCAGAACGGCAATTCCGCATGGCCCACGTACTCACCGTCGCGTAACAGCGCAAATCGCGTCTCATCATGGAGTGTCGTTAAGACCTCGTTCCAAAACTTCGGGGTGTTAACGGTATTCAAAACGGCGAGACGCATTTTTTCCATATCAGTCTCTTGGAGAGCGAGCGCTGATCTACCCATCTTAAGGACCGTGTTGACCTTCGAAGAATAACTCAACACAGAATCTTGGGCGATTACCGGCAAATGGTTCCGTATCTTCGCATAAAACCTAACAAGATTGTCACGGCAGCTTCGCCAAACTTCAGCGGAGTCCGCAAGGACATGATCACCCGGCCGCAGGCATAGGGCCGCGCCATCGTGCCCCAATTCAAGCCCGTCGAAATGCAGCCGTACCGTTACTGGCGCTCCGGCGGAGAAAGGCGGAATGTCTTTCGCGATTTCTCCCCGCTGCTGCTTACCATTTACGTGCGCGTGATCCAGCACGGAGGGGACAAGAGCGACGTCCGC
The DNA here is from genome assembly GCF_058801645.1 of Afipia sp. GW822-FHT03D08. Taxonomy (NCBI): domain Bacteria; kingdom Pseudomonadati; phylum Pseudomonadota; class Alphaproteobacteria; order Hyphomicrobiales; family Nitrobacteraceae; genus Afipia; species Afipia sp. GW822-FHT03D08. The sequence goes on along the minus strand of NZ_JBXANK010000002.1, from coordinate 872,154 downwards.
ATCAAGATCGAGAGACAAGGCAAGCGTAAGTTTCAGATTCCGCTCCCCTAACTCGATCTGAGCGAATGCAAGATCGGCGGCCAGATACTTGGGGTCATCCATAATAAACTCGTCATTCAACACGCCATAGCCGGAGCGGTCGGTGATGAACCGTCTTTCAGCCTCGGATGGCTGGTCGCTGATGGGCTCGCCAGCTTCATTTAGAAGTGGCGTCACGACAAAGAACATGGGCGAAACGCCGAGTGCGGCATGGGCTTTCAAGACGCTGCTGAAATGTTTGCGGGCCTCTTGATAGGCTTCGATCTGCGCAGCCGGAACTGAATCGCCGACGTGAAAATCAAGATGCTCATGAATCGCGCCCCGCGAACCCGTTGCGGGTAGACAGTAATTCAGGCGCTTGTGTTGACGTGGCCGGTCAATACCGTGCGGTAGCGGCTCGAAAATTCCGGAAGGGTCACGGGCACGCTTATTAGCTTTGGCATTCGCCCGGATTTGCATCTCCATCCGCGAAAGGCGCGGTTCGAGCGCTCCGAGGATGACGTTGAATACTTTGCGGCCGAAAGCGTCGCGCGCCGCCTTATGCTTTGCCATCTTCGCTGCGGCATTCGCAGCCGGATTGGTGTAACCCATCTTGAAAACCATTGCCGTCACTCCTGCTGTTATAAGTTTCCGGCAGGATACAGGGCGGCATGCCGGTCCCCGACAAACGATTGGGTTCAACCTTGCAGGCGGCGTGCAATCTCTTCGGCATCTTCCGGATCACCGCGCCTGATCAGTTCGGAAAGTCTATCAAGATCGGGAGCCAAAGGTTCTTCGGGCGCGGGATGCTGTCTAGGCGTCCCGCGCCACCAGCGGCGCAACCATGCGCGGAAGCTCATGCGGCTGTTGGAAAGGCGCTGCGGTCAAGCAAGTGCGCAAGCGACGATTGAACGTCCGCAGAGGCTGCATTCGTCCATTTGCAAGCGACGTTGAAAGCCGCGCATGATTCCAGTCCGTAAATCTCGAATGCTTTTGCAAGCTCACGCACTGCACGAGTATGGGCCGCAGCCGCCCGACGTTTGTCGGTTTCAGATATTTTCAAATCGAACATTTCTCGTTCCTTTCACTTCCCGTCCGCGATATTGATGCATAGGACGTGAAACGAGTCAAGAAACCCTTATAAAACGGGCGTTTCTGGAAACGCAGTCGCCGATTCAGAAACGCAAGTACGTTTATGGAATCAGAGTGGCTCCATCAACCGCCGCGAGACGCAAACTCCGCGTTGTAGGCTGCGCGCCACCCGTTGGGCCGCTTAGCATCGCAGCCCATCGCCGCGCTTCGGCTTCGTCGCGCACAGCGATTGCGTTCGCCATTACAGCGCGCTCATCAGAAAGCAGGCCCTTGATATTCCGGCATATGATCTGATTTCCGTCATGCCAGAACGCACAGACGAGGTCATATCGCGCTAGAAAATCGGCCGTCTCGGACTCGGGTTGCGCGGCAACCGCTTCGATGTTCTGTATGGCCCATTCCAGCAACCGGATTTCGTCGCGGGCTAGCTCCATCGCCTTGCGCAGTCCGGCGAAGTCCTCACCGCTCATGATGCGACCTCACTTGAACCAAGACGGCTTCCGCGCAGCGGATCGCAGCGTTTGGCCGATTGCCGCCCGCTCCATTTGCTTAACCGCATCGTCGCTCGCCGTCAGACCGCCGATCCGCTCGCCGCTTGGCATTACCAACGTAAGCGGACGCTGCCCGCCGCCGATGCTTTGACTGATTTGCGGGAATCCGCCAGACGCCAAGCGCGGCATACCGGCCATAAGCGGCGCGCTAACCCGTGTTGCTAGGCCGCTGGCGTCAACCCCCGCCATCAACTCGCGGATACGGCCGATAGAAATGCGCCCTTGATTCAGCGCGTGCATGAACGCCGCGCCGTATTTGCGGACGGCCGATGCACGTTGCACGAACTCGCCATTCGAAAGTCGCACCATGATGGAGTCCGACGTTCCGGTGCCGGGGCCGCGCACGGGTCCGCCGGTAGCGAGGCCCGGCGCTTTGTTTCCGCCTCCGCCGCCCGCAACCGATGCGATAGCTGCGGCAACGGCCTTTGCGCCGTCAATGATGGACGCGAAGATTGCCTTCACACGATCAAGCAACCCGGTGAAGAAGCCGGTTATCGCGTCAATCCCCGACCGGAAGCCATTGACGATGCTAGTCACAACATCGGCCGCGCTTTGCTTGAGCGACTCCCACGCGGACAATACCGCCGTAAGAACGGCAACAAACACGTCCGCGATGGCTTGCGGTAGGCCCACGAAGAAGGCAACGATTGCTTGCACAACGCCGCTAAATCCACTCACCAAGGCCGTGCCTAGATCGGTCGCACTTGTCACGATGGATTGCCACGTGCTTTGCGCGAAGTTCACAACGGCCGTAAATGCCGCCGCAAACCCGCTCGCGATGCGCGCCGCTACGGCAGTAACGCCCGCGCCCAGCGCAGCGAAGCCCGCAGAAATCTTATCGATGATGCCCGAGATGCCCCCGAGCTTTTGAACAACCGTCACCGCCAAGAAGCCGATGGCGAAACCTACCGCCGCGATAGCGAGCGGCACGGCTCCGAGGCTCGCGACTACAAGCCCGACGATCCGAAACAACACGCCCATTGCGGACGTGATTGTTCCGAGCGAAGTAACAAGCAACACGGAGGCGGAGTATGCAAGCCGCACCGCGCTTGTGAAGACGCCGAACAATCCGATCAACTTCGTAATAATGAGAGCAATCGCGATCTGCCCGCCAGTCAGCTTCGTCCCGAAGACCGCGTTGATAGCATCCGCAACGGTCTGCAACACCGTCAACAGAGATTGCAGCGCCGGGATAACGATGTTCGTAATCGCGTTCTTCGCATCCGCGCCGAACTGCACGAATGCATCGCGCGCCGCGATGATCGCCTTGTTCTGCACGTCTGAATCGCGGCCCTCCAAGAGCGCGACGATATCGTTCACAACCGGACGCACGCGCGCCTCAATGGTTTGCGCAAAGGCAACCCACGCCGCACGGCCGCGCACAGTCGTTTCCGTGAATGCCTCAACGAGTCTTGCGACCGAAGGAGCAAACACGGCGAGGACCTGATTCTTTGTTGCGGCCGACGCTTTCCCGAGCTTGTCGAACGCATCGGACGCGCGGTCCAACGATTCACGACCTGTCTTGTCCAACGCAGGTGCAAGCCTTTCGGCTTCAAGCGTAAGCTGCTTTATCCCCGCCGATCCCTGATTCAGGAACGCGCCAAATTTCGCATTCCGTGTGCCGAACAGTTCGAACGACTTATTCGCCTTGTCGACTCCGTTCGGCATCTTCTTAAAGGCGTCGGCAACATCGTTGAGTGCTTCCAGCGGATCGCGTAGATTGCCATTCGCCTCTCGGATTGAAATGCCCAAGTCCTTGAAGACGTTCTTTGTGTCGGAAAACTCTTCATTGAGCTTCTGCAAACTCGCTTGATATTGATCGAAGCCAATCCGTTGGTTTCCAAAATCACGATTGAGTGCCTTGAGCTTGTTCTTGTAGTCGTCGGACTGTTTGCCCGCGTCGCCGATGGCCTTCGCAAAGTGTTTTAGAGACTTTTCTGCAACATCCCCCACGCCTGAGATATCGGCCGCATCTTTGACCGCCTTCAAGCGCTCCACCGTAACGCCCAGCACATCGGCCAAGTTTTGGAGCGATTCCTGGCCTTCGCCTGCTGATTTGACCATCAGACCGAGACCGCCAACGACCGCCGAAAACGCTCCGACGAGCAACCCTGCGCTGCGCCCCGCTTGAGCTACGCTAGACCCGAGTTGATTAAACGAACCGCCAAAGCCGGAAGCGGCGTTACTTAGCGCGCGGACTCGCGTGGTCAATACTTCAACGCTACTTCCAACCTTCGCGAGCCCCGCTGATACGTTTCCAGCCGCAGAGAGCTTTTCGAACGCCGCAGACGCAGCCGCACCGATCTGTTCTAGCTGCGCCTTAATATCTGCGCCGCCCGAAAGTGCGATGCGTTGAGTGATTGTGCGTCCGGCCATTAGCGCCTCCCTCTGGATTCCGCCTCAAGGCCCCGTAACAGTAAGCGCCGAATAGCTTGCGAGCGCGGGCAAAGCGCTTCCGCAGCTACAAGCTCCACACGGTGAAGTAACCGGCCGGGGAGACGCAGCGCGATCTGTTCGTTCTTGGAGGCGGGAATACGCCGCTTGCTAGATTTCTGTGCCATCCCGGAAGTATCGGCCGGGCAGGCTCTTCCGTCAGCAAACGAATGGGATACATTGCATCCCATTGGGATACAGGGGTTGCTAAACCGATGGCATTGCCAACTTTTGAAAAGATTAGGAACAAACGCCAGCGAGCTTTTGAGGCGAAGGTGCTTTCTCTTGCAACGCCCAAACCGAAAAGCCGGTTCATTGCCTTCATCAATGCGCCGCTTACGTTATGGCTTTTATCAGCCATCGTTTTAGGTTTCGGAGGGTTATACTACACAACCTACAAGCAATGCATGCTAGATGCGTCTAAAGTCGGAGAGCAATATAGCCTATACGCTCCGGAACTTGTTAATCGGCAAACCTCTTTCGCTATTTCACTTGGCAAAGCGAAATCGATGGCGGACGTCGATAAGCTTATGAAGGTCATCCCGGCGGACGCCGTCGAAGCTAAGGATAAAACCTTGTCGCAGATATTGCGCCTGAAACAGGAAGCAGCAGCGAGGATACTCTTCGTTCCGATAAAAGAGTCAGATTTGATGGTGAAAGCGAAGAAGAATCCCGACTACGAAAGGTTTTCCGAGCTTTTTAACGGTCGGCCATCGCTTCAACTTGAAAACCGCGACCTGCCTGCATTGCAGCGTTTTACCAACGACTTTTTGCCCGCTCTGATCATGGAAGGATTGCAGGGGCTTTATCTCATCATTCCTTCGTGCGGTGCGAAAACCGTTATCGGCCTGATCGCGGGTGGACAGTCGGTTGATGTAGCCGTAGCGATTCCTTTTGTCCCCTTTGTGAACAAGCTTCAAGAACTCCGTCCAGAGGCATTTAAGAAGCAGCCCGCGCTCACCCCTTGACGTACGATGCAAATTCGATGGCGTAGGGTTCGCGACGCCATCGCGGCGAAGAGAAGGAAATGCCCCTGCGGAATGTTTTTACTACACCGCGCCGGGCATCGCGTATTTCAGTCCGAAAAGAAAATTGTCATATAAATTTGTTAGTCGGGCCCCCGTATTGCCCGTATAGCGTCATTGGTTTACCGGGACCCGAAAAATTTTTCGATCATCAACAGCGCGCCAACGGTGACGCCGAAAAATTTTTCAAACACGTTTAAGCGATACAGACTCTCAAAAAAAATCAGCCTATCCCGGCCTCTTAGCCTACAGAATTGGGTGTGCTCAATTAGATGTGCCTGATTTCATTGGCGTTTCTCTGTAGGCTTTCTTGGCCTCATCTTCTACCCCTAAGAGATACCTGAACTGAATATTAGAAAAGAAATCAGTTCAGGTCAGGGGCATCGTACCTAAAAGCAAGTGGGCCATACAAAGCCTACAAGCCTACAGGCGCATTCCAAAAATTTTAGTCTTGTCTTCCGATCAGTCAGCGCCCGCGTTCCAAGTTGTCCGTACGATACAAACCATCGTTTACTGACCCGTATCGCGCTCTCACTTATCTTGGGCATGTTCGCCCGCTTGGCGCGATGGCGAACATAAAGACTTTCTTTCGTTGGCTGACGGGGATGCATCCCCAATCCATGGTTCGGCCATGGAGCACGCAGACGACATTGCAGAATGGAAGGAGGCGACCCGGCTTGAAGCCGAGGGCGATCCATCCGCGCTTGCTGCGTTGCTCGTCATCCGCGCCCCCTTGGTGATGCAGGAGCGTGTCGCGGCCGTTCTCCGAAAGCTTCCCCGGCAGAAGCCACCATCCGCCAGAGTAATCAATCTTGCCGACGCGGTCGTGTACTTCGAAAAGCATGAAGGCACCACGCCATACAACGCGTTGATGAAGGATACCTGCGCGCGATTCAACATTAAGCGCGCTTCGATACTGACGCACGCTCTAAGAGACAATCGCCGAGATGTTAACGATGAATTGCGCAGGCGAGGGCTGAAAGCAAAAAGCTAAATTTAGTAACGACCGAATGACTTTCGAAATCTGACGCGTCATCATCCGCTCATTGACGAAGGGAATTTGAGATGACCACCGATTTTGATTTTGATACCTTTTTATCGTCTCGCGCGGAACGCATTGTTGAGCGTCATCGCGCGCAGGATCGCCAGCGGTCGCACGCCAATCGAGCACGGATTGCGGAGATTCACGAAATTAAAGCGCTAGAGAATGCGGCGCTTCGTAATTTGCAGTACTTGACGGGATTCCGATACTTCGAGGGGAGAAATCCCCAGAATCAATTAATCCAGCTAAAGGCGGGGGCAAAGCCTCCGGCGCTTCCTGCTGCAAAGCCGAAGGAGGATGAAACGGCGCAGCAGATTGTCGAGACAGAGCGACGCCTTGAAAAACTTCGAGAGCAACGTGAGAGGCTGGAAGCGAGTGCCCCGCATCCGATACTGACGAGCGCGCGTATTGTTGCGGAGGTTGAGAAGTGGCGCAATCTTGATGTTGATGAAGTGCCGCGACCTACGCCGACTCTCGCCAAGGGTGAACGGTCCCTGCTAGATGCGTTGCCACGACTCCGGGAAACTGTAACCGAGTTGAAAGCGGACCGGCGGCTCATTCAAAAGTCACCGCTTCCAGTGGCAGCGGTGAAACGTGTCGCGCACGATCAAATTAAGCGGCTCGCCGCACAGGGACAGCCTCGGGTGATGGGCCTCTTTACGGGGGGTGAGCTAGAGCTTCCCAAGCTCCCCGCGACTGCGCTCAACGGGCCATATTTTTCACAGGCGATAGATGCAGCGGCGCTATCAACGTATTTGCTTCATGACCTGCTGATTGAGCGGGTTGACGAGCTTATCGATATCAACGCGGCAGCATTCGATAAGCCACTATCCGTCTCGGATCGTACGAAACAATTAGCTTTGCTCGACGCTCAGATTGACGAGACAGAGCGCCTTGAGGCTGCTGCCGTCGAAGCTCTGATTGCTGATGGCCGCGAGGTCCTCCATCGCCCTGACATTTCAGTTCTTGCGGTGCTCTCCTACGCGATCCGCTGAATTGGCAGAGTGCGCCCGACATTTTCCCATTCCGAAGTTCATGGAGTTCGTTATGTCCACTAACTTTACTGATATTTTTGATGACGACGCCTTTTCGATGGTGACGCTGACCGCTGCGGTTAGTGACATGGATCATGTTCCCGGTCGGTCGGGCGATCTAGCCTTTAGCGGGCAGGGTATGGGTATTCCTACCACCGCTGTTCTGATCGAAAGCGTAGGCGAGACACTTTCGTTGATCCCGACGACACTTCGCGGCGCTCCCGCGCCAAAGGAGACGGTCGATAAGCGCTCGATTCTGCAATTGGCGGTGCCGCAGATCAAACTTGAAGACACGATCAACGCCGACTCAATCCAGAATGTCCGCGAATTCGGGACGGGGAACCTGATCGGTGCAGAAACCGTCGTCAATCGGCAATTGCAGAAAATGGTTCGGCGTCATGACCTGACGCTTGAGCATCACCGCCTCGGAGCATTGCGCGGCGTGATCAACGACGCGGACGGCTCGGTGCTGACCGATCTCTTCGTTGAGTTCGGAATCGTCAATTCTGACGGCCTCGCCGGGCCTGAGGACTTTGAGTTTCCGCTTGACGATTACACGACGGTCGGAATTGACAACAGCATTCGCAATAAGTGCCAAGCGGTGCAACGCTACATGCGCCGTAATGCGAAAACGATTATTCCGAATACCGCGAAGGTATGGGCGTTCTGCGGTGACAATTTCTTCGACAAGCTGTTGGAGCATCCTTCGGTTAAGGGCGTGTACGACGGATGGGCGGCGGCAAAGGCGGCGCTCGGTGAGAATTATGCGTTCGGCATTTTTGAGTTCGGCGGCATCTTCTTCGAAAACTACCAAGGCACCGATGACAACGAAACCGTAGCCATTGATCCGGATGAATGCCGGTTCTTCCTCGTCGGCGTCCCCGGCCTCTATGCCGAATATTATGCTCCGGCGGACTTTATGGAAACGGTCAACACTGTTGGTTTGCCGCGTTATGCGAAGCTCGCCGTTGATCCGCGATTTGATCAGTATGTGGAACTGCACACGCAGCAGAATCCGCTGCCACTCTGTCTGCGTCCCCAAACGTTGGTACGCGGCATCTCCGAGGTTTCGACCTAACTGAATCGGAGCGGTGGCCTTTTCATGGATTCCACCACCGCTTCGTAGGCCGCTGCGTGCTCCAAAGTCCCGTAGCGGCTCCGCGCCGTCGCTCCTAGCCCCCGGCGGCGCGGCCTCCTTTCAGTTCGGCGATCCTTCTCCGTCGCCGGATATCCGCCGCCGCGCGGCTTTGCTCCTTCTCCGCGCGGCGGCGAGCCATTGAAAGACAGTGCCACTCAAACAGGATTCTAGGTCATGAGCAAAAACTGGTTTTCAATGAGCAGCGCTCGCAAGAGCGGCATTGGCGAAATTGCCATCTATAGCGATATCGGCGAATGGGGCGTCTCGGCGAAGGATTTCAACGCCAGCTTGAACGCGCTCGGCTCGCCGCGCGAGTTGCACATTTCGATATCGTCCAATGGCGGCGAGGTTCATCAAGGTTTCGCGATCTACAACATGCTTGAACGGCATTCAGCAAAAAAGATCGTCACGATTGAGGGGGTTGCCGCATCGATGGCCTCCGTCATCGCAATGGCCGGGGATGAAATAGTGATGCCTTCGAATTCGATGCTGATGATTCACAACCCGTGGGGCGGCGTTACCGGCAGTGCCGATGCGGTGATTTCATTCGGCGAAGCTCTCGCGAAAATGAGAGATGCAATTGCAGACGTATATGCGAAGCGTTCCGGAATCGAGCGGGGCGAGGTCCTGAGTATGATGGATCGCGAGACATGGCTTGACGCCGAAGAGGCCGTTTCGCTGGGCCTCGCGGATCGGGTTGATGAGCCACGCCAGATGGCGGCGTTGATCGATACCAACAAATTCCGGAATACGCCTGTAGCGCTAAAGAAGATCGCGGCGGATTGGAGGCCGCGAACGCTTGAAGAAATCCGGATCAAGGCGTTTCAGAAGTTCAACGCTTCATGGTCAGGAGAACATAATGCGTAAGAAGTTGAAGCGGATGGCTGACGTAGCAAGCGCGCTCAATACTACTATTTCGCGTGCGTACGTGCTGTCGAGCCAAGACGTAGCATTTCCGCCAGTGATTGAAAGAGTTGGGAACGTGAATTTCTACGCCCCAGCAGATATCGCCCGATACGCGCGGACGCGTAAATCACGTCGCCGATGGCATAAATAAAAAGAGCCCCGCGTTGGCGCGCGGGGCCTTAGTTGATGGAGCGAGCAATGCCCCATGATTCCATAATTCAGAGACAGGGAAAACAAACGAAGCAGTCAGGATAGCCGATGGCGCGGCTATCGCGATTGGCCGCTGCGAAGAAGATGGGAATATCCGAGAGGTATGTTTACAGAATCCTCAAGGGGAAGACCGCTTCTCGTAGCCGCGCAGAACAGGCCGCATCCTACTTTGGCGGGAAGGCCGAAGACTATTTGCGTCCGGCTCGCCCGCGAGGACGGCCGAAGGGAGACGCGGAAAGTCGCCACACGTTTGGCGATTTCATTTTAGAGTTGCCCGAAGAGTCCGAAGAGAACTCAGACAACTATAATCATTTGGTTTGGGAATTTAGGACTCGTTATGAGGGCCGGAAGCCAACGCCTCCAACTAGTTTTGAGACGCTGGAACATGTGATCGGCTTCATTCACAACGCTGACTTCCGTTTTGAATGCCGAGACGAGGCGCTGAGCTTGTGGAAGCAATTCAAGATTTGGCGGATTCAACAGGAGTGTGCCGAAAGAATCTTCGCAGTGGAGGTGGGAGATGACGTGTCATAGGTGGAGATCAGGGCCCCCTCTAACGGCGAGGGGCTATTGCGGAAGGGCGTCCGTTGATGCTTTCATGGATAGGGCAGGCCGGGAAAGCACCCTGCCGCGCGTGAGTGAGGGTAGGCGAGGGTTATGGCTCCGGGACGGTTTAGACGCGGATACATCCCCATCCGGAAGAGTGACAAACCGCGACGCCGCAGCGGGTTTGTAGTCATGGACCTCCCGCGCTACGTCGAGCCACGGCAGAACGCGAAGGGTGTCACCGCCTTTTATTTCTGCATCCCCAAAAAGTTCCGCGACGGCGGTTGCACGGTTAAGAACGAACCGCTTGGGACCGACTACGCAGCGATGACGGCGCGTGCGAAGAGTCTCAATGAGCAGTTTGACGAGTGGTGCGACCTTCAAAAAGGGCTTCCAGTATCGGGCGCAAGCGCTCCGCGCGTTGGGACCGTTGATTGGCTCTTTCAGGAATACCGGACCAGCAAAGCGTACCTAGAGAAGGTAGCGCTCCGCTCGCGTGGGAACTACGAATGGGTGATGCGGGAAGTCTGCGATACCCTCAACAAGCAAGGCGTGAGGATCGGGGACCATTCGATAAAGTCAATCAGCCCGAACGCAGCCGATAAGCTTTATGACAAATTCACTGTCAACTCTAAGGGCAAGACCCGCTACCGCGTAGCGGAGAAGATGACGGTTTGCTCTCGCAAAGCGTGGCGCGTCGTCCGCCGCCTGCATCCGGAAGAGTTCAACAAGGATGTGCCGAATCCTTGGATCGGCGTCACGATGAAAACGCGGGTGAAGCTGACCAAGCATGCCGTGACGCGTGACGAGGTTTATACGTTCGCGCATGGGGCCGTGCGCCTTGGCGAGCCGGAAGTGGCCGCTGTCGCTGTCATCTGCTTTGAATGGCTGCAACGCCCGGAGAACGTGATTGCGGGCATCATCAAGTGGAGCGACTATCGCAACCCGAGCGCGCCGAACATTATTCGAGTGGCGCACCACAAGACCGGAACGGTTGCACCGCATCCGCTGCAAGAGACATTGCCTGATGGCACGGTGATCAAATTCTACGGAGAGGCGGAAGAGATTCTTTCGCACCTTACCAAGCGCGGAACGCCCATGATCCTGCGGGCCGTGAACGGGGATACAAGCAAACCATACTCATTTTCCGGGATGCAGAAGATCGTCCAGCGGGTCCGGAAGGCGCTAGAAATGTCCCCCAAGTTCACGTTGGATGCATGCCGCCACGGCGGGCTTACGGAGCTTGAGGAAGCGGAGCTTACGGACGGGCAGGGCCGGGCGCTCTCCACGCACAAGACCCAGCAATCCTATGAGGGCTACGCGAAGCGGACGGCACCCCGGATGCTCTCTGCGACCCGGAAGCGATACGCCCATAAGGCCGCTGCGCTTTTGGAATCGCCACCTAACCTATTGATCGATATAGGGCCGGAATCGGCCTCGGATTCAAAAGCTGCGCTGAAATCATTGAAGAAGTAGGCGGATTTTGATTCCCCCATGCGGAGGTTCGAATCCTCCCGCCCCAGCCAGCCAGTGCGTGATTAGGAGAATTTCTCCGTTGGTTGCGAAAAAGGGCCGCCAATGGCGGGCTTTTCGCGCGGGCGTATTCTCCACAGGGACCGTTTTCCCGCCAACCCGACTAAAATTGGCAGCTATTCTCTGGCCCTCGCAGAAAATATTCCAGTTTTCAGAGGAGTTGAGCCAGAGATCGGTTCGATCGCACTGGGTGCAGGCCAGATAGGCGAGAAATTTCCATCTCAACTGCGCTTGTCTGTGCGCCGAGAAGTCTGCTTTTGACCCAAAGCGGACGTTCAGTGACGTCGGGTCTTGTGCAAAGCGAAAATTCGGTTAGCCAGCGAAGCTGGCTGATAATTGAAGGATGAAATCCATCGAGACGTTCACTGATAAGGAAACGACGAAATGATTATCAGTTGATCGCCGTTGAGCGTGTGGCCTCCACCATCTGATGGTTCGAATCCTTCGCCCCAGTCACCCAGTCCTGCGGTTTGCGACAGTTTACGGCCTGCGCCTCCCAGTCCGGAAAATCCGGCTTTCGCGCGTTCGACTTCGTCCGCAAGCTCCTGCTCGTCCAATCTCGCGGAAAAAATAGCGGAAAGTCTCTGGCCCATTGTCGGAAAACTCCTATTTTGCGGAGGTTATCGGCGGAAACTGGTCGATCACGACTGCCGTCAGCTTTTTTGAGGCTCTTATCGGAAGCGCATCTCGAACTGGTTGACGGATTTAGACGTGCCGCCGAAACCTTTCTGTCGAAGGGAGAATCATATGATTCCCTAATGAAATCCAGATTAGTAGAACGCTCGTGAGCCAGCACGTATCTTCAGAATACTCATCTAGGGAGGTCAAACTCGTCTACGGTGTCGATGTAAACGGCGGAATTCGACACGTCTCGGAGGTTGAACGCGGGTCTGCGTGCGGCTGCACTTGCCCAGCATGCGGTACCCCGCTCATTGCGAGAAAAGGGGACTATTTAACCCATCATTTTGGACATCAGGCTTCTTATGCATGCGCGAATGCGCCGGAATCGGCATTGCACAAGCTTGCGAAGGAGATCGTTGCGACGAAGTGTCGCCTCAACCTTCCTGAGGTCAGAGCCGAATTCAATGGTGAGGTTGTAGTTTTACACAAGGCGGGACTTGTTCGCTTCGACAGCGCAGTCGTAGAAGCGCAGCATCTTAAAACCATAGTGCCGGACCTTTATGCCCAACGCGCCGGACACCGCTTGCTTGTTGAAATCTACGTGACACATGCATGCGACGAGTTGAAGCGAATCGAACTTAAGAACCAGGGAATTGCTGCGATCGAGATCGATCTGTCGCGTCTTCTTAGGAATTCATCGCGGTCCGATGTTGAAGAAGCTGTACTAGAGAAAGCCGGACGACATTGGCTCTTTCATCCAAAGATAGATGCCGAAGTCGAGGCTATGCGCACGAGGCATCAAGCCAAACTCGATGTGCAACGTCTCAGATTCGAGAAGGAAGTGACGGATTGTCTGCAGCGATACGACGCGGGCCTGAAGGAATTGGCGAGCCGCAAGGTCGAACCATCCGATGAAGACGCAGAATTCTTCCGAATTGGGCTGGGTGCTCATATCGGATGCCCAGTAGGTGGGGCGGGCGGATTTCGCGTAACCGAACGGGAATGGCAATTTGCGCTTCTTCGTACCTTTTTGCCCAAAGACGCAGAGCGTTCCTCCTATCGGCACAAGGCGCTTTTCGACTGGCTGAAGAAGCAAAAGTTTACCAGAGCCGATTTTGACTACATTCGGCCTGAACTCGAAGATGCTGCGCGAGGGCGGAATGACCAATTCCGCAGTCCTTATCGAGCGGTCGAAGCGTACCTTGATAAGCTTGTTGAGAGAGGGATACTCCAAAAGCACCGGTCGTATTGGCTGTCCAAAAGCGTGTTCGACGGACTCCTTGATCTACGCGCTAGCGATCAACGCAAGGCATCCCGCAGAACAAATCTTACGGGACGCATTGAAAGGATACTGGCATCTTTACCGGATCAAGAGAGCGGTGATCTCACCGCCGACGAGTGGCTGAAGTTGCCACAGGATGGAGGACTATCGTTTGATGCCGCGATAGAAGCCGATGATGGCACATTCGACGAGATGGTCGCCCCCTTGCACAAGATCGAGGCGATGATGTTCCGGAATGGGATGTCAGTACTTCAGGCGCTCCGCTTACCGATAGAGCGTGAGCAGGAGCGCCAGGTAAACGCACGGAAACTGGAAGCGGAGGCCAAGGGATTGGCAAAGGCCGAATCGCTGCGTCTGGCTATGGATGGGCGCCGGCAAAGGATTCAATCGACGGCATCCGCGCATGGAGGCGAGTGGACATTGTGGATCCAAACAGCGCATCTGTTTCTTAATGGAAAGACGCCGTTAGAGGCTGCCATCGAAGGGGAGGATGGCATGAACCATGCGCTAGCCCTTTTGCGTGATGCGGTCGATAAACGTGCTCGTGAGCGATCAAAGGCCGAAGAAATACATCGGTGGCGAATAACCTTGGAGCGAGAGGTTTTCACGATATTGGGCAGTGCGGCGCAACCTTTTCTGAATTCGCCTTATTCCTTGGGGCCGAATGGTAGGAAGTTCAGGCCTCGAGACCATTGTGTATCGGAAGCAACTTTCAGGGAGTGCGTCGATCTTGCCAAGGAGGTACTGAAGAAGCGACGATAATCCCAAGCAGCGGCAAATTTCGAGCACGGCTACTCTATCTAATCGTGCGAGCAGTCGAAGCATGTTACAAAGAATGGCGGCAAGGGGTTAATTGCCTCTGCGCGTCACGCCAACCGGAAGAGAATATGGCAACTGCCTTGAACATTAAGAAGCCTTCCGTTTCAAAGCTCGAAAAGCGGGAAGATAAGTATCTGGTAACGCAGCGTGGTTACGACGAAGAGAGTGGCGGAAAGCTTGAGCTGACCGTAACGTTGCTGGAGAGATCGCCTGTTCGAATCGAATATCTAGACAACATGGCGCAGCAAGCCACGAAGGTGCTTCGTCGCCGGACAGGCACTCGAAAGGGGATCGCGTGACCCCTCAGACGATCGCTCGGCTTCTGGCTTCAATGAACGCAGGCCGCCTCCTCGTGGTCTGCGGCGCGGGGTTGTCGATGGCGCCGCCCAGCTGCCTGCCGTCCGCACGGATGGTCGCTGAGCGCTGCTTCGACAGATACCGTCTCGAATCTGACCCGAACTGCGACCTCGGCCTTCGGGACAATCTGGAGGCACTCGCCGAGCACTTTGCAGGCCTCAACACCCTACAATCGGTCTTCATCGAACACCTCGTGCCTTGGCCCGCTTTTGTGCGGCCTTCGAATGCAGGGCATGCAGCAATCGCAGATTTTCTCATTACCCGCGCCGCCGTTGCGGGCATATCGAGCAACTACGACACGCTGATCGAGCGACGCGCTTGGGACTACGGCGCGGACTTCCGCGGCTCGCTCGACGGAGACGAAGCCACCGCCGATTCCATCCGTCAGGCACCCTTGTTGAAATTCCATGGCTGCTCCCACCGTGATCGGCAAGCCACGGTCTGGGCGCCTTCACAGCTCGACGATCCAACCATTTCGGGGCGCATTGCGCGAAGCAAAGTTTGGATGGCTGCCAACCTTCGGCAGAAGGACCTGCTCGTCGTCGGCTTCTGGTCTGACTGGCAATACCTCAACGCCGTTATCGGCGAAGCGCTGATCGACGTGCAGCCGTTGTCCGTGACTGTCATCGACCTCTCGCCGACAAACGCGCTCGAGCAGAAGGCCCCACAACTCTGGGAGATCGCGCACGCACAAAACGTGACGTTCGAACATGTTCAAGAGTCAGGGGCTGCGGCGCTCGACGAGCTGCGTCGAGCTTTCTCATCGAACTACCTGCGTCAGGTCCTGGACGCCGGACGAGCCGCCTTCGAGCAAGCTACCGGAGCTCAGTGTAACCCGGCTTGGCTAGACGTCGGAAATTTCGACAGCGAGGCCCTTTATGGTCTGAGGCGGGATGCCGAAGGCGTCTCGGCGGCAGAGCCGGCCAAGCTCCTGCGTCCAGCAAATCCAGAAGCCCTCGGCTTTTTCCACTTGCTGCTCCGTCAGGCTGGCGCCGTTCAACGCGCCGATGGTTATCATCTGAACGGCCGGAGCATCCGAGTCCTCAACGGGGCGCAATCCATTATCGGGACGCTACGTGGGAAGTTCCTCGAGCCGCCTGCCGCGATGCAGTCCGACATTGTCGTCGCGGTAGGCGCGACCGACTTGGGCGTGCCGGACAATGTCGTGCGCAGCGGACGCACCGGTGACGTCATTCGTCCAGACCCGGCAGGTGAATGGTACGACCTACCTGGGGCAAGAGCTGCGTTGGGCATCTGATGGACATCTTCACCCAAACCGAAATCCTCCTTCGCGACGCACAGTATGAAACCTGGACGTGGACCGGCTCGGCCGGCCCGGTGACCTGTTTCGAAAACGCGGCGCTGATGGGATTCGTCCACGTCTTCGACAGTGCAGACGCTCTCCTCGGCGCCTGGAAGGAGAACCAGAAAATCGCGCTCGCTCGGCATGCCACTTCGTTGCGCGGCGCCGGAGTAAAGGCGTGGAACGTGTATTCGGTCTTCCTGACCCCGGATCAGGATGCGCGCCGAGGGCGCGAGATCGAGCGCATCGAAGAGGATTTCTCTTTGACCCGAAAGATCGCGAGGGCCTCCATCACCACACCTGATGACGTTGAGAAGGCGCTGCTACCGCTACTGTCGATACGCTCCAAGCCGTTGCTCGGCGCGTCCAACTTCGAAACAAGACTGCGGACCAGGCTGAAGGACATCCCTCCGGATGCCGTTACCGCGTTTCTCAGCGAAACCACGCCGGCAGAGATCGCTCGCATCTTAGGGGCGACGTCATGAGGCTTGATTTCATCGAAGTATGCGGCTTTCGTGGCTTCAGGGATCTCGTCCGGATCAATTTCGGACGGGGCTTCACCGTCATCACCGGTCGCAACGGCGTGGGCAAGAGCACGCTGTGTGATGCGGTCGAGTTCGCGATCACAGGCTCGATCGACAAGTACGCCGTCGAAAAGGCCGCGAAGGAGAGCCTCAGCGACTACCTTTGGTGGCGCGGCGAAGGTGTTCCCAAAGCCCACTACGTGACAGCCTCTTTCATCGACGACAGCGGGAACCCATTCACCATCACGCGGACGCGGGAACGTGGCTCCGATCGCTCAGCGGAGGATATCCACGCCGCGCTTTGCCGTGGACCTGCACCAGACGACGCACTTCGGCAGCTCACCCGGACGTCGATCATCCGCGACGAATGGATCGCCGCGCTCAGCCTGGATCTCACTGAAACGGAGCGATTTGATCTCGTGCGCTCGGCGCTCGGTGCATTGGAAGGATCGGAAGCCGGTAGCAGAGCCAAGGAAATCGTGACTGCCGCCGAAGCCGCGCACACTAAAGACGAGGCCGCCTATGAGGCTGCCCGCTCGCGACTGGCCGACAGACTGACGCAGCAGTCCGAGACACAAGCCGCGTTCAGCCGATCAGGTGATGCGTCCGGCGCGCTTCAGGTGATCGCCGCCGCGGCGCCGGATGCGCCCACCGAGCTGACGGCACGTCTGGCTGCAGGTCGAAGCGCGCTCGCAAACGGACGAGCCAGATTGGGTCGGATGGGCGAAGCGCTTCAACTCGGTCGAGAGGTCGCGGCGGCGCAGGCGCTCTACAACGCTCCCGAGGCTGTGGCGAACCGCGAGGCCGCATCGGCAGCGCACGAAGCAGCGCAGCGCGAGCATGAGGCCGCACAGAAAGCCGTCTCGGAAGCCGAACTACGTCTCTCGCGGGAAGAAGAGATGGACGCGATGGCGACGTCGCTGAGTCTCCTCGTTGAACATGGCGAGCGCCTCGGGTTACACGACGATCATTGCCCGCTATGCGCAGCCCATCGAACATCGGACGAATTCGCTGCCGGTCTGGCCGCCGCGCGTCAACGGATTACAAAATTGGCGTCGGGCGTTCAGGCCGCCCGTGATGCTCTCGCCACCGCGAAACTGAACGCGCGACAACCCAGCCTCACGTTGCAGACAGCCACCGCCGTGATCCAAGCTCATGCGGACGAGCTGCGGCGTCTGCGCGACCAGGAAGCGGCGCACGTGGATTTCTACGATCAGTGGGGGCTCGATCACCGCTTCATCCCGGATCCTGACAGGCTGGAGCAGGCCATTTCTCCAGAACGCGACCGGTTGATCGACCTCGAGCGCGCGCTACTCGTGCTGGAGGCCTCGCAAGCGGTCTCGCGAATGTCGTCGATCGAAAGCAACATCTCGGCGCTGCGCGCTGAAATCGAAAAGCTGGCGCAGTCGGTCAGCCAGTCCCAAAATGCCGTCACAGCGGCCCGCGAAATCGAACGCTCTGTCCGACGTGTCAGCGCGGAAATCATCGACGAGCGCCTCGCTCAGATCAGTCCTCTGCTCAATGAGCTCTATCAACGCCTGCGACCGCACGCCGACTGGCGGACAATCGACTACAGCATCCGCGGTGACGTCCGACGTTTCCTGAGCCTCAAGGTCGGCGACGGGTTGAACCCGCAATTCGTCTTTAGCAGCGGCCAGCGTCGCGCCGCCGGTCTCGCCTTCCTTCTTTCGGTCCATCTTGCGCGGGCGTGGACACCGCTTAGGTCCCTTCTACTCGACGATCCCGTTCAGCACATCGACGATTTCAGAGCCCTTCACCTGGTCGAAGTGCTCGCCGCTCTGCGCTTGGACGGGCGCCAGATAATCTGCGCCGTCGAAGACCCCGCGCTGGCCGATCTGCTGTGCCGGCGCTTGGTGAGCACCTCGACGGAGGGAGGCCGGCGTCTCGACATCGACCTTGGTCCGCTCGGCGCCACAAGCGTGGTCATCGACCAGGAAATCAATCCGATGCCGGTCGGTGTTTTACGTGGTGTAGCCACTGCATGACGACTGAGAGCGCGCAGATCGAGCTTCCAGCGCCACGCGAACGCCGTGCGCACGGACCCTGGAGCGATCTGGCGCTCCACACCATCGGCTGGCGCGCGTTTCAGGATCTTTGTTCGCAGGTATGCGAGGTCGTGCTCGGCCGACCCGTAGAGATCTTCCGTGAAGCACAGGACGGCGGCCAGGACGCGGTCTTCCTCATCCCCTCGGGAACGGCCGCAACGCCCATCGGCACCGTCCAGTGCAAGCATACGTCCGATGCCATGAAGGCCTTGAAGCTCAGCGATCTCACCGCCGAGCTTGAGAATGTCGACGAACTGGTCAAAGCCGGTCAGGCGGACACCTACGCCTTTATGACGAACATGAGCGTAGATGCGCCTGTCGCGGCGGCGATGCGCGCCAGGCTTCGGGTGCTCGGCGTGCGCAGGCCGCACATTCTTGGTCGCCAGTATATTGTCCGGGTCATCAGAACCAGCGCCCGCCTGCGGGCCCTCGTCCCACAGGTCTACGGCCTGGGAGACCTCACGTCGATCGTTGATGAGCGTCTGAGCGAGCAGAGCCGGGCGCTCCTTGACAGTTGGATTCCAAAGCTCCGCACTTATGTGCCCACAAAAGCGCATCGCGACGCCGTCAACGCCATTTCCAACCACGGCGTGGTGCTGCTGTTGGGCAATCCATCAAGCGGCAAATCAGCGATCGGCGCGATCGTCTCGACGATCGCTTCGGAAAACCCGGACAACACCGTTCTAGCTTTGACCAGTCCGCGCGATTTCGAGGCCGGCTGGAATCCGAACGATCCGGGCCGCTTCTTCTGGATTGATGACGCCTTCGGCTCGAATGTGCTACGCGACGACTATGTGCAGGACTGGGCGTCGGCTTTCTCGAAGCTGCGGGCCGCGATCAAGCACGGCAACCGATTCCTCCTCACCTCCCGCAAGCATATCTATGAAGCGGCGCGGCGTCGGCTCGGACAACGCAACCTTGCCCAATTTGTCGATGGCAGCGCCGTCGTCGATGTCGGCGAGCTGACCTTCGAAGAGAAGGCGCAGATCCTCTATAACCATGTGAATTTCGGCGAGCAGAGCCAGAGCTGGCGATCAAGCGTCAAGCCACACCTGGCCGCAGTCGCCGCCGTACACGACTTTCTTCCTGGGATTGCGGAACGTCTTGGCGATCCGAACTTCACCAAGGGGCTCGCGCCTCGCGAAAGCTCCCTCGTTCGCTTCATGGAAGAACCGACAGAGCATTTGATCGATACGGTCAATGCCCTGGATGATCAGCTTCAAGCCGCGCTCATCTTGGTTTACGTCCATCAAGCCGGCTTCGATCCCAGCGACCACGATGTGTTGGCCGCGCAGGCGGTCGCGGAGCTGACGGGGTACAGCCTCGCTAAGGTCCAGGATTGTTTCGCCGAGCTGAAGGGCTCGTTCCTGAAACTTTCCGGATCAAAATGGACCTTCGCCCATCCGACGATATCCGACGCGCTGACGGAGATCCTGCGTCAGAAGCCGCATATGATGGCGGCGCTCATACGGGGCGCGACGATCGACACCATTCTCAACAGTTTCACGTGCGAGGGCTCGCCTCTGATTCGAGACGCACTTGTCATTCCGGCGACGCTCGACGATGCTCTGGTCGGTCGGCTCGGCCACACCCCCGATGAATGGCACCGCAATTGGATGCTGTTCCAGTTTTTGTCTTATCGCGCTAGCGATGAAGTATTAGCGAAGGCAATCGAGCAGTTTTCGGGTCTACTTCAGCGCTCATGCTGGCAAACTGAACTCGCCGGCAGCGATCCCCGATTGGCTACCCACGCCCGCGCCCATCGTATGGGTGTTCTGCCCGATGACCTTCGCATGGAGGCGGCCGATAGTCTCGAGTCCTCTGCGCTTGTGGATCTCGATGCTTCCTTCTTTGAGGAAGAGGAAATGCTCGCTCTCATTCCGCCGCTCCGTCTTGTCGGCTTAGGAATCTCGCTGCGGGCGAAGATTTTACCATCGCTTGAAGAGCGTATCGACGAAATTGCCACGGATGCTGACCTGGACGAAGAACCTGAGAGCCACTTCAAGAAGCTTCTTGGTGTACTTGATTGCCTGGAGGCGATTGGCATCGATGCGGACGCTGCGGCCTTAGTCAACGACGCGCGCAGTCAGGTGAAGCAATCTATCGAAGCTCTTGAAGAGCGCAAGCGTGAGCGGGATGAAGACACCGAAGACGAAACTGATTGGACGCACATCGTGACGCAGAGGAAAGAGGAGATTTTACCCTCTTCTACGGTTATGACGAAGCGTTCGGTGTTCGACGATGTTGACAAATAGCTAAGACTTGCACCGATCAAGAGGCCCGATTGAGGTCTTTTCTGAAAGGACAGGTCCCATAGGAAAGAAACTTGTGCTCGAATTTTGCAAATAAATTATAGAGGTCGTCAATCGAAGTGATGCGTTTATGAGCGACAATGAGATGTTAAAGAGAATTTCAACCTGGACGCCGCTTGTTTCGGGTGTCGCGTTGGCGACGCTTACTGTGTTCAATGTTGGGTACTTCTCAAAGATTGGAATTCATTTTCTCGGAGTCGTCGATTTTAGCAATGTTGTGTATTCGTTCGGTCTTGCTTTTGGTGTAGTGGGGATGCTTTTTCTTTTGATCGGATTCGATACGTTTGACTACGTACGCAAACCAATTGATTTCGAGAAGGCGTTTCCCTTTACGTTGGCGCTTAAAGTAATTGCAGCGATTGTCTTTCTTTCATTCTTGCTCGGGCTGGTCTTCGATTGGCAATATCTGAGAACTGACATTTATGGAGCGATAGCTTCATTCTTCACAGCTTTTTGTATTGGGCTTCATGGGTATGTTCGTTTAAGAGCGTCAGGAAATTTATTGCCAAGCGACTACATCCTGGCTTTTGCTACAGCCCTTATTGCTCTTCTATTTTCTGGTCGTGCTGTCGCTGAAGGCCAAATTGTGTATCGGTTGACGTACAACGTCACGACAACAGACAGGTCTTTAAATGACGTTCGGCTCGTAAGATCTTCTTCAATGGGCTTTATTATTGCTGAAGGAAGAAAAATACTTTTCATTCCAGCGTCACAAGTTAAGCAAATAGAGTCCAGAACGCCGGCCAATTGAAAAAGGGCATTGCGGTAGAGCTTCGGACAGAACGTCGCGATGTCCTTTTGAGAATGGATGAGGGCCGTGCGGATACTCAGGAATCTCAATGTCCAACGTCGGGAGGTCAGTTAACGACGGAGGCGTCATCGATATCGCCTGAGATTATGACTATGTGGGAGATACGATAGACATCAATCAATTTAAAAGTGTCAGGCTGCTGACAAGGAAAGTCGCCAATGGCGTCAGGCCCGGCTAGGGAAATGGAAGGACGCCCAATCCGTCTGGAAGTTCTCAAAGCGAGATAGTTGGCGGTCTATCCAATATATTCCTCTTCTGCGCGTGCGGGCGGCAAAGCCGGTCAGTTACTATGCCAAGGCCGACGTGATGCGAACAATTGGTCGACTGGAGTTGAGAAGGAACCGCCGGGGCGGTTGGCGGGTTGCTGATGCCGGGTCAGGCCAGGTCATCAGCCGTGATATGGAATTTAAGTAGGCGGCGAGCATTGAGAGGGCTTTCTTTGCCGATCAGGATGAGCGCTGCCTTGGCATTGTCGGCAATCGTTCCGTACGCGGGATCTTGCTGTCGAATTCCGTGAAAGCCCAATGCCGCGCCAATGACACGGCGAAGTCGCAACCCTTCTAGATTTTTGAACATGTTGTAATAGTCATCGACCGACAGGGTTGCGAGCAGCTTGGTGTCCGTCTGGCTCCAGCCGTGATTGAAGCCGATGCTGTGGAGGATTTCCTCCGGCGAGCGCTCCTCGCGAAACGTTTTCAGCTTCTCTGCAAACGCATGAAGTACGTCCGGGTCTTGGATGTTCTCGGTAAACGGATGCGACGCGAGGTCGTAAAAGTTATAATCCTCGTCCTGCCTTCGCTTGATAAAATGCGCCAGCACATATTTGGCGGCCCGTTCCCGTCCGAGGGTCTTCAGCAGACTCACGGCGCCGTTCAACTCAGACGGGGTCACGAATTTCGCGTGAAACTGCATCGCGCTGACCAGGGCGCGGACGATATCGCGGGTGTTGTCTTTGAATGACTCGTGGAAAAGCGCCCATGCGTCAGCGAAGGACTTTGTCGAGTCCATCTGCTTCAGTCGCTCATTCATTTCCTCGGCATTGCGCTTGATAAGGTCTTCGTCGAAAAAGCCACATTTGACACCGTCGAACAAAGCCAAATCGAAAGCGTCAGTTGAGGAATAACCGTAGTTATCGAGAAGCGTATCCCACTTGTGCTGTTCCGGCTGCTCGTCTGCATCATCAAACACACCGGCCATTTGGTCATCGCGGCGGGCCAAGATGAAGTCGATGAGGGCGTTGTCATCCGCCGCAGTCCTGGAGAAGTAGGCCCAGCCCAACAGTGTGAGGGTGGAGGCTGCCTGTTCGGCGACCTTTTCGTGATAGCCGTTCAGTACCGGCAGCACATCGGCGAACAATCGCTCAATCTTTTTGATGACGCGGATATTGGACACGCCTAGGGAAATGCACCGTTGAGAGAGCAGATGCGTCGTGGGTGCATCCTTGTCCAGCGCAATTCTGACGCTCTCCTCTTCGGTCGGAGCAAAGAGGAGCGACAGGTCGATGACCTTCTCCTGGTAGCGGGCAAGGTCTTTGGCGTCTGTGTCGGTTAATGCCTCATCGTTGAGGATCATAACGACCTTACATCCGCGGCGTTCGGTCAGGTATGACACAAGGCCAAGGACGTCGATGATCCGCAGATTGCTACCGCGGCGTTCCAGATCATCAATGCACACGATACGGTCGCGCACGGCGAGGAACGAAATCGCCTCCAGCGTGGCGGAAGCTCCTTTAAATCGCGAGATGACCGATATGAGCTGCGTGCCAAACGACTTCACGACGAAATCGGTGTTGGTCTGCAGCGTCTTCAACGAAGGCTCGATGCCAACATCCTTCGTGTCGATAGTGTTCTCGTAGATGGAATATTTTAGCTCGTTGAGATTCTGCAGGCCGAAGAGTGAGACATAGGCATACTTCTTGAGGCCGATGGTGGCCTTCGTCTGTTCAAGAAGCTTGTTCCAAAGATAGGTCTTGCCGACGCCCCATGCGCCCCTAAGAGCGAGCACCTCAGGCTTGGAAGATTCCAGGAAGCGGACAATCTCACGGGTTACCCGGTCGGTCGCCGTGCGTTCGATGTCGGTCAAGATTGGCCCCCGCTAGCCTTAAGCGGGCAAACACTAGCCGAACATGACCAAAACGGTATAGTGGAGCGTCCTGCCCAAGCGAGCACATCGCACAGGAAAGTCCGAAGTCGGAAAACGGTCACGGGGTTATCCGACATAGGCTATCCGGTCGGGGGCAAAACGACCGGGATGGGACGAGGCCACCGGTGTGCAACAACGGAGCCGATGAGGGGGCGCCAGGAGCAGCTTTGACCGTTTGTCCTTGCCGTCGCCCCCAAGTCGCCAAAACAAAAGGCCCCTTATCGGGGCCTTTGGAGTTTCAGCTTAATCGACGTAGCTGACGTGGGACTTGGTCTGCAGGAAGTTGTCCGCATCCGGGTTGGTCTTGGACTGGTGGAAGCCGGTAAACAGGCCCCCGGTGATGCGACTGCAAGGCTGAGTACAAAAGCTATGGTGGTTTCTTCTCGTTGATTTATATCCGCCTTAGGGCGTGATGGAATCATGACCCAAGCTTAGATTGCCGTCACTACGGCTTAAGCCACTGAAAACATGCGGATGACGTCCATGAAGCAGACGGACAGAGAGGGTGTGAACGCCGTTGAGGGCATTGTCCTTCGAGAATTGAAGTGGGTGTTTAGAGAGCAGCCGATTTCGGACTGGGGTATCGATGCCCATGTCGAGGTGACAAACCAGGACGAACCCATCGGCAGGCTGCTCGCCCTGCAGATCAAGAGCGGCAAGTCGTTCTTCCGGAAGCGCGGCAACAATTACGTATTCTACGGGGAGGGCCGCCACCTTCGCTATTGGCGCAACCATTCCCTTCCAGTGACCATAGTGCTGCATGACCCTGATACCGGTCTGACGCTTTGGCAGCGCGTCGAAGAGAGCCTGATCAAGTTTGGCAAAAACGACCGGTGGTCAATCGAGATACCGCCCGACCAAATCCTTAACGCCGACGCGAAAGAGGGCTTGGAGAAAGGCGTCTCGGACATCACCGCGCTTCGCAAGCTGAGGCTAACCTTCGATCTTCCGTTGATGAGGGAGTTCGCTTCGAAAGACGAGGTATATCTCGTTATTGATGAGTGGGTGAACAAGAGCCTCGGCTTTCGCGATGTAAGCGTCTTTTTCGACGCAGATAACATCGACGATGGCGAGCCCGACCATGTAATCGGCATGTGGTACCCGACCCATAGCATCGGCGAGTACATGGCCAACGTCTGGCCGTGGCTGTCATACGAGTACATCGACGAGGTGCCTGAATGCTCCGGGTACGAAGAGGTCGAAGCGCACAAAATCAATGTTGTGCTGAACGACATCGGCAAGGCTTTTCTGACGCTCGAAGATTATTATGCGAACGGTGCGGAGGTGATTGAACCCGAATATCCTGAGTCTGAGCTGGAATATGATGCGGACGCTGAAGAGTATTATGCCTGGATCGAGGAAGAGGAGCGGAAGGAAAAGGCTGGCGAGAAACCCCCGCTCGATCCCAAGGACGCCCCGTTTTGACGTAGTGTGGTGGGAAGCCGCTGATTCGTTAGGGATACCGTGAGCGACGCGTCCGAACAATCGATCGAGGAATTGTTGGCCACGTCAACGGCGCCGGCCATCATCCCATTTGAGCTGAAAGGCTTCGCTGACGAGGAGACAGCGAGAGCATTAGCCAATCGCACGACAACCTTCATCAGATTCATCGGCACCCGGATGAATCTGGAGAATCTGGTCGGCGTTACTGTCGCATATGACTACGCCAAGGCCCTGACTGAGATCGACCGCGGGTATGAAACCCGGCATGTCCTCACGCCTTCAACCGAGATCGCGCATGGGGTCGCGATGGCGCCCGGCGTATTCCGTGATGGCGTGCTCAAGACCTACCTGGCCTTCAACGCGAATGTCCTGATGCATCTGATGGAGGGGGAGGGCGAGAACTTCTCCCAGGTCTATTACCAACTCGCACACGAGTGCGGTCACGTCCACGACCGCACTGCATTCGATGTCGCGATACCGGGCCTTCTCCAGCGCCCTTATGACTTTGGGAATGAATTGGCCCGCATTAAGTTTAGTTTGGGCTGGGGAAGCTGGGGTGAGTACGCAGCGACCAGACTGAGCGCGTCGTTCTATCCTGAGCAGATCGTCCATTTCGAGGAGACATTCTTCGCCGCACTGGAAGGCCTCGATGAGCGCATTGATGCAGCGATGGATGCTTTCTGGTATGATGGCGATGGATGGAAATGCTTCAGGGCGGTCACTGGCGAGTACGACCGGTTTTTCACATTCACCTCTTATCTCATCGGACACATAAGTGGACTAGACGGTGAAGTTGACCGAGCGCCGAAGTTCAAAGAGTTCTTCCAGTCCGGCAACTGGCTCGCGCAATACCTCATTGAGTTGGACAAGGTGCTTGAGAGCATCTGGAGCAATTACGGGGATTGGAAGAGCTTCGAAGAGTTCAACGGGATAGGCGAGCTGATCGTGTTGATTGCAACTACGCACGGCGTTCACCTAACGGAAGATGGACTCGCCATCTACTGACCTGTTGCCAACATCAGCGGTGCTGTGCGCATAATCGGTTGTGCCTGCAAAAGCCGCCCGCAAGCCCGGACGTACGTTCGATTATCTCCCTGCATATTCTGACCAGGCCGCGAAGCTCTGCCGCCTTGGCGCCACGAATGCAGAAATTGGCGACTTCTTCGAGAAGGACGAGCGCACCATCAACAGATGGAAGACAGACCATCCCGAGTGTTGTCAGGCCCTAAAAGCAGGGAAGCGATTATTCTTCCAAAATGAGTGAAGGCCGCTGCACTGCCGCGCGGGTTCGCTTCCGAAATAAGCTCACGAATGAAATTCCATAACATCGGATGTGCGATCATGACCGGCTAATCCGCATTTCATGACATTCGATGGGCGAATCCTAATTCGGTTCAATGCTCTGCATCTTTGCTAAGAGGATGTCATTGTAAGCAGGTCCGTCTTTGCCTGCGTGGACTCTTCGATGGCAATTTGGGCATAGAGAAATAACAAATGCAGGATCGTCGGGCCCGCCGTCACTAACGCGCCGAATATGATGGGGCTCAAGATAGGGGCTACCGTTCTTCCGGATAAATGGCGCTGGAGAGTTGCATCCCTCACAGTTTGCGCCGGCGCGCATAAGCACGTAGTTTCGAACATCTCGGCTTCGTTGGTAAACATTTCGAGTGCCGGCAACTTGAGTTGGCGGAAAGATGCCGGCAGAAGCTTTCGCCAGGGCGCGAAGCTGCTCTAGGTCATTTTTGTCATCCAGAGGTGCATCCTCCGTGGCTTCGAATATCGCACCAAGTGGTCGAAGTTCAAAAACGATTGCATCACGTTCATTGTTCTCGCGATCGGGTGCTCGCTCAATGTGGTGTTTTTCGTAGACCATCTCGCTTACGAATCGGAGGCCTTCAGTGGTTTTGCGAAAAAGCAGCAGACCCTTTCCTTCGGCCGCATGTGTAGCAATCGCTAAATTTCCGCGCTGCAGCGCCATATCGCCGACTTGTCCTTCGCCGAAATACTCAAATGCGCCGTCAGCCCGCATGCGATCGGCATAGCCGTGTTCTAAACCTTCTTCGCCGGTAATGATGAACACGACTGGGTGCTGTGACGGTGTGATGATTCCCCCTTGCTGCTGACCACCAAATTTCGCATGGATATCGGCGCGCCGATTGTACACCTTATCTTCTTCGAAACCCCAGCTCATGAACCCGCCCCCCTACCATTCACCAGTAGAATGTTACTCAAGCAGCAGAGGTGAGCAATGGCCGAGAGGAACATTCCATAGGATCGGATCATATCCGCTTAGAAAATCGCTGTGCGGCGGTGATCCGATTGGAGAACAGATCAATGTTACGCTGGTAGATCTCGTCGCGTAAGAACTTGAGCTCATCAGCTTGGCTTGCTTCCGGAACATCGACATACCAAGCTTTGGGGCGGCCGTTGGACCCATCATTCCAGCGATACTTTCGCTTTTTCAGTATCTCACGGAGATCGAAAGGAGATTGCTCAGCCCATATACGTACCGTAGGCTTGCGAGCGGATTCGAGTAGCAGCGCAAGTGCCGTACTCTCACTCCCATTTGGCTTCATCGACATAATTTCTAGCAGTGCTTTGCAATCGTCGGCTGCTCGATGTGAATGATGAAAGTAACCGCATCCTGCCAAGAGATAGGCTAGCCGGGATCCTTCAAAACCCAGCTTGCGCCATTCGACCTGGGTTGCCGAGCAGGCCCAGTTCTTGTGCTCAAAGGTCGACCAATAGCGTTCGCTAAATTGGCGATCGAAGGCTGCATTGTGAGCGATGATGATCGCTGCGTCTGCGACGAAGCTGTTGACGTCATCGGCTGAAATTCTATGGCCGGCGACGAGTTCGTCAGTAATCCCTGTTAGCTCTACAATTTCGGATGGTATCGGCGTAGACGGCTCATTAAACGCCTCGAAAACATCGGTGATATGGGTGATTTCACCGGAGGGGAGATAGGCGAATTTCACCATCCCCAATTCAATAATCTCGTCCTTACTCGTGTCGAGACCGGTCGTCTCAACGTCGAGCGCCACGCCAACCCTAGTGTTTTCACTTTTATCGGGGACGCTCATCTCGCGTGGTTTTAGCCGGCGAAGGACGCGATAGTCCGGGCAGAGCGAGAGCTTTTCCGCCATGGCGTCGAGTTCGGAGTTTGATACAGTCATGGTTGTAGCGGTCCGGAATAAAGCACGTCGACTATGCGGGATGCCCATCATATTGAACTGGACGACGGATTTTTCCAAGGTTTGCCGGAATATTTTCGGGTAGGTTGGCTGGCAAGCACACTACGGGTCCGTTGATGCTGCCTTCTTCAATAGAGTGGAAGCGAATTCGCACGCAGGTTATTCAGCGGGATAACTTCAAATGCGTGGAGTGCGGGACTGTCGCGAAAAGCGCAGATATCGATGTGCATCATCTGCTGCCGAGGTCCGCAGGTGGTACTGACGATCCATCAAACTTGGTCACCCTCTGCGATGGTTGCCATGCGGCTCATCATCCAAAACTCGCAGGCGGGCTTGCTCGGCGCGCAATCGAGCGCTGGGCTGTTCGGTTGGCGCGTTGGCTGGACCGTGACGGAGAGGTGGTCGCAGAGAGTCAGGCCTTTGGTGCTGGGCTTCGCTTGTTCGGCCTCGATCGGTTCAAAGAAGGCCAGCTACCGATCATCCAGGCGGCTTTAGCCCGACAATCGTTGTTGGTTGTAAGTCCCACGGGCTTCGGCAAGACCTTATGTTTTCAGCTGCCTGCTGTTTTGCGGCAGAGCATTAGTGTTGTCGTCTCGCCGCTAAAGGTCTTGATGGGAGAGCAGGTTTCCTCGCTTCTTCGACGTAAGATTCCGGCAAGCTTCATCAATAGTGATCTCGATTCGGGCGAGAAGCGCCTGCGGTATCAACTTCTCTCACAAGGCAGCTTTAAGCTTCTTTATGCCGCGCCGGAGCGCTTCTTTGTACGAAGTGGAGCCGAGCAACAGGTGCTGCGCGCGATGCGCCCAAGTTTCTTGGTGATTGATGAGGCCCATTGTGTCGATCAATGGGGGCGAGATTTTCGGCCCGAATACGGGCGACTTAAGGAAGTGAGAGAGGCGCTGGGATCTCCTCCGATCCTGGCATTCACCGCAACCGCCGGAACAGAGATGCAGCAGCGCATTCTGCATTCTCTCGGAATTCCTGATGCGCGGGTGTTTGTCCGCGGCGTCGATCGGCCCAATATTGCGCTGCTGCGCTGGCAGGCGCCTGCCAAAGAAAGATCGGCGATCATCGCAGCTCTTTGCCGGCTTGCTCTTCCCGGGAGCGGCAAGTTGATGATTTTCGTGCCAACTCGCAAGATTGGTGAAGCTCTGCAGGCCCATCTCGCTCGTGAAGGGCTTGAGACGCCGTTCTATCATTCGCAGCTCGGTAATAGCTGGGAGCGAGAGCAATTGCTTAAGCGTTTTGTCGGCGACAGCAGACCTGTCGTTGACCGTATTATTTGCACGAGTGCTTTCGGAATGGGTCTCGACGTACCGAATGTGCGTATGGTTGTTCATTGGCAGCACCCCGGTTCGATCGAGGATTATCTCCAGGAGTTTGGCCGTGCTGGTCGCGATGGAGCGCCGTCTGTCGCCGTCCTGCTACAGGGAGGGGAGGTAAAAGAAGATATCGGCCTGTTGCGTTACATGGCCCAACGAGCAATCAACGGATCCAAGTTGAGCGATGAAGCGGCCATCGTGGCACTGCGGCACAAGCATGAGCAGATCGCCGTCATGGCCAGTATGGCGCGTAAGAGTGCCTGCTTCCGCAAAGCGTTGGTTGGCTATTTCGAGGGACCCGAGAAGGTGACGCGAAGGAGCATATCAACGCGCATTATGGAATGGGTCTTTGCCGACGCTAGGCGTAATCAGAGCCGAGTGGCTTGCTGTGATGGCTGCCATCAGGTCGAGATCGTCAAGAAAGGGAGATTGAACTTCATTCGCAAAGTGCTGGCTTCATAGCGGGGATAGAGAACTCGCGGCACCTTCCATTTTCTAGGTCGACGAAGCCCGCGTCCGGCGCGCGGGGGAGTTTTTTGTTCCATAACATCGGATGGGCGGCTCCGATCAAAACCCCAAGGTGCGGCATTGCCCAGACCAGGCCAAAGGCAGTGTCTTTGGAATCCGGGCCAGCGTGATGGTTGGCGGTTGATCACCCGTCAGAATGGCCTCGGTAATGGAAGGCGCCAGAAACGCATAGCGCAGCTCCTGCCGAACGACTTTCGGATGGAGTTTGACCGACGTGGCTATCGCCTCGACGCTGTCGAATTTGCCCAACTTTAGATCCCGCAGCCAGGCATGCGCACGAACAATTGCCTGCAAAAGCTTTGGATCTGGCTGATCGGCATAGTTCGAGGATGGCGCCAGTGCGGGACCGTTCTTCACTGAGGCTTGCCACGGAATCTCGATGGTTTGTGCATTGTCTGATTGCAGGCGGATCATGATCTTCTTGGGATGCACGACGACGTCAGCAACGGAATCCACGACAAGATGTCTGAGCTGATCATCGGGAGTCTGCACGTCCAGTGCGAGGTGCTCCCGGATCGCCGTGATGACCAGGTTCTCGATGGCCTGTGCTGGAATCCGGGCAACGGAGCCGGCTTGAGTTTTTCTGCCGCGCATAAGAGCGCGTGAAATATAGAACCGATAACGAATGCCGTTCTTGACCGTAAAGCTCGGGCTCATTCGGTTGCCACGATCATCGAGAATCTTGCCGGTGAGAAGCGCCCCGCTGGTTGATCGACGGGTTTGTGTGGTGACGCGGTTTTCGGCGAGCAGTGTCTGCACCTGATCGAAGCTCTTTTGATCGAGAATTGACTTGTGCTCAGCCGGATACCATTTGCCATCATGATGGACCTCGCCGAGGTAGACGCGGTTCTTCAGAAGATGGGCGAGGGGACCATAGGTGAAGGGGATGCCGCCACGAAATTTCGGGACCTTGGTGTCGCGCCGTTTGGTGACGATGCCGCGCTGGTCGAGATTCTGGACTAGGCGGCTGAAGGATTTCAGAGCGATATATTGCCTGAAGATGGTGCGGACGGTTTCGGCTTCCTTCAGATTTATAACGAGTTTCTTTTCTTTGGCCTCGTAGCCGAGGGGAACAGTCCCGCCGGTCCATTTGCCTTTGCGGCGGGAAGCGGCGACTTTGTCCCGGACGCGCTCGGACGCCAGTTCTCGCTCGAACTGGGCAAAGGACAGCAGCACATTCAATGTCAGCCGTCCCATAGACGAGGTGGTGTTGAACTGTTGGGTCACAGCGACGAATGAGATTGACTTCCGATCGAAGGTCTCGACCAGCTTGGCGAAGTCAGCGAGAGATCGGGTCAGGCGGTCAATCTTGTAGACGACAATGACGTCGATCAGACCGGCCTCGATGTCTGCCAGAAGCTGCTTCAGGGCAGGGCGATCGAGATTGCCGCCGGAGAACGCCGGATCATCATAAGGCTGAGGTAGAACACGCCATCCCTGTGAGGCCTGACTCTTGATATAGGCCTCACATGCTTCCCGTTGAGCATCGAGCGAATTGAACTCAAGTTCAAGACCGTGCTCAGTGGATTTACGGGTGTAGATGGCGCAGCGAACCGGTTTCATATTACTTGCGGCCACGGCAGGCTCCCTTTCTAACCCTTTTTGCCTGGACCGTCTTGCTTGCTTCTTTGCTTGCCGTCCGCAGCCCAAAGAACTTCGGGCCATTCCACCGCGTGCCGGTGATCCGATTGGCGATCTCCGAGAGGCTGGTGAAGACCTCCCCTTGGTAGGCGAAACCCTTGGCCAACACTGTGACCCTATGCGTTTGTTCGTTCCAAACCCGCACCAGTTCCGAACCGGGTTTAATCCGCTGCGGCATCTCAAGAGGGCCAGTCTTTCCGGAAGCTACCGATCGTACCAGTTGGCCGAGTAGCTTCTTCGCCTCCCCAGAAAAGCCGCCATAGGCTTTGTCCTGTACGCGCTGGGCAATACTCCGCCGCAGCAGGTCTGGCCCAAATGCCCGGGGAGGTTCGGACCGGATTAGCTCCCGATATCTGATCCGCAAGTTGGCAATAGACATGGAGCCGATCTGTTTTAGCTCGGCTTCCACCCTGGGATCGATTGGTCGCCCATTCGATGGGGAACGGGTGTGCATCACCTCGAGCCTGCAGGCTTGCCAATCCGGTAGCGGCGCTCGCCACCAACCTTGTCAGAGATCAGATTGAGCTTCAGTTTCTTGCGGACGACTCCCGCAAAGAATCCTCGCACTGAATGTTGCTGCCACTCGGTGGCTTTCATGATAGTGGCGATGGTGGTGCCGGACGGCGCGCGGAGCATGTCGAGGACCCTGTCCTGTTTGGACACGGCCGCATCTGGCGTCTTCAGAGTTACCGGCTTCTTCGGCGCGACAGGCGGCGGAGCCTTCAAAGCTGGTTTGGTCGATCGCTTTGGTGCCGGTCGGGATTTACGCGCCGTCTTGCGAGGTGGCTTACGATTGCTGGTGGGCATTCTGGTTCTCCTGCATGCATGACAGCATCCTGTGCCGCCACTGCTGCAAGCCCGTCGGTTGCCGACGGGCGGAGAATCCATGGATTCGAAGGGATCGATCTTATTTGAGCGACAACCGGTTGAGCAGTGAAGCCGCATCCTGCAAACGGCCGGTCTCATAGACGATCTGTTCGAGATCCATCGAGACTCTCACGCCTTCACTAATGCTTCCAGCGAGCGCGCAGGCTTCAGCAGCTTTGGCGATCCGAGTGGCCTCGCCGAGGCGAATGCCGATCTCGGTGAGGATCAGTCCAATTGCCTGTTCTGTGATTTTGCGGTCCATCATCTGCCTCCATTTACGGTGACAGTGACGCTCCACGTGTGAGGGAAGTCGAGCGGAAACGCAGCAATCTAGTGGCTCATATCAGCCGATCCGGATCATAAAATGATCAGGAAAACCCCTAAGCTGCGCGGCTTGGGACGCCACGGCCGCCAAAGCAGTGTTTGAGCAACTTCACGGGATCGAGGTCACAGGACCAACGATGCCTTGCAAGAATTGCGACTATCTTGATCAGCATGCGTTGCACGCACCCAACCACCTGAACTTGATGAATTCGCATGAGCCATCTTAGATACGATCTAATTTATTGTATTTGCGACAGAATTGCCGCCACGCTAACTGTTCACCCATTGATTGGAAGCGCGCGATTGCGTCGCTACGGGCTTATCGATGAGTGTGCGTACATTAGACCTTGCCGCTCTATACTCTTCGGAACGTGGACGTCTGCACCGGCTGATTAAGCGCATCGTCGGCAACCGCACCATCGCCGAGGACTTGACGCAGGATACTTATATCAAGCTCCACGCCCACCCTGTTGGCGCAGCCGATCGCGGCCTGCTGTTTCGGACCGCTCAAAACCTAGCACTGGATCATCTTCGCGGGCAGCGCGTGCGAGATGGTTATGCCCGGGCGGCCCAGATCGAACAGGATGCCGTCGATGAACACGCTCCCGAGCATGTTCTTGCGATGCGGGAGGAGTTGGAGGCGCTTCTGGCGGCGCTTGCGACGCTGCCCAAACGCACGCAGCAGATATTCCTGCTGAGCAAACTGGACGGCATGAGCCATCCCCAGATCGCCAAAGCACTCGGCATCTCCGTCAGCACAGTTGAAAAAGATATGGTCCGTGCGATTTCCTTCTGCCGTACTTGGCAGAGAAATCGTGATACGGAATGAGGGATTCCGGCGTTAGAATCGTTCTCTTACTGTCGGGTCTATAACGACGGGACGAGCGCGGTTCTCAGATGAACTCCGATTCAGAGAAGATACCGGATACCGAGAAACGGGAGCGCGAAGCTACCGCATGGTTCGTGCGTCTGAATGAGCCCGATGTCGCTGACCAAGAGCGCCGCGAGTTCCGGCGCTGGCTCGCTGAAGACCCCGCTCACCATCAAGCGTTCAACGACGTCAAGAGCCTTTGGAATAACCTGGATGCGCCCGCGGCAATCCTGGGCGAAGGAGGCTGGCACCGGCAAGGGTTGAAAAAGCCGAGGCCACTGTCTGCCCGGGGCGGGGCTGTCGGATCAGCTTTGGCCGCCTGCCTTCTGGTTGCGATTGGAGGGCTGATCTGGCGCGATCCGGGGTTTTTCGATCGCCTCCGGGCGGATCATGCGACGAGGCCCGGCGAACGGCGCAACGTCAGTTTGGCCGACGGCTCGCAGGTTTATCTCGATGGCGATACAGCCGTTACCGTCAAGTTTACGGCAGACGGAAGGTCAATCGAATTGCTGCGCGGGCGTGCGTGGTTCGATGTCGTCCACAATCCCAAGTCACCCTTCTCCGTGCACTCAGGTGTGGTTGAAACGCGTGTTCTCGGCACCGCTTTCTCCGTCGATCAAGAGCAGGGAGAAGTCGGCGTCACGGTCGAGCGCGGGCTGGTGGCCGTGTCGCGTTCGGGTGCCGACCGCGTTCAGGTTCCTGCCGGTAAGCATCTGTCCGTCGGAGGGGGGCGCATCGGACCGGTGGTTGAAGCCGACCCGGAGACTGCGCTTGCGTGGCGCAGGGGGCTGATCATCCTCGATCAGGCGCCGCTCGGCAGAGTGATCGACGAACTCGCGCGCATGCAGCCCGGCCGCGTGATGATGACTGACAACTCCCTGCGGCAGTTGAAGCTGACTGGCGTTTTCAAGGCGGATGATCCCGACGCTATCGTCGAGGCGTTGCGTTCTGCGCTTGGATTGCGAACCGTCACGGTTCCCGGTCTTGCTACGCTGGTTTTCCGCTGACATGGCCTGAGATTTTTTTTACGGGGTTCGCTCGTCTGAATCGTTGTCTGCATGTGGCCGTTAAGCATTTCGGCCGCTGAGTGGACTGAGGTTCGATGACGACGATCAAAAAGAGAGCGGATATCGCTCGGAGAAGCATCCCGGTTACGGTGCTGTTGATGGCATTCGCAGCAGTGCCGCAAGCGGTTGCGCAAACCGGTACTCAGCTGCGCGGAGCGCAGGCGGATCGCAGCTTCGCCTTCAATATTCCCTCGAAATCTTTGCTTGCTGCGCTTGCCGATTTTACAGCCGCAACGAACATTCAGGTCATCCGGCCCAGTTCTGAGGCTGTCACCGGCAAGTCGTCACCAGTATCCGGCAATCTCAGTGCAAATGCTGCACTTGGCAGGATTCTGGCTGGCACCGGGCTGACCTATCGCTTCACCAACGCCCGGACGGTGACGATTCAGCGATCCCAGGGTGAGACGTCAAATTTTGCGGTGTCCGATGGTTCGGTCGTGCTTGATCCGGTTGACGTATCGAGCGTAGGCGCTACGGCCGCCGATGCGCCGTATCTGACGCCGGGATCGGTGTCGAACATTTCCCGCCAGGAGTTGGATCGCATACCTCCGATATCGACGAGCGATGTTTTCCGCACGACGCCTGGCGTCATTTCGGCGGGAGGCCGCTCGGGCGTGTCCATCAATCCGAACATCCGTGGATTGCAGGGAATGGGGCGCGTCAATACGACCGTGGATGGCGCGAGGCAAACATCGAGCTCATACCGCGGTTACAGCGGCACCCGCGACGAGGTGTTCGTCGACCCGGACATGATCGGCGGCGTTGATATTTCCAAAGGTCCGAGCGACGGCGTAGGCACCGGCACCATCGGCGGTGCAATCAATTTTCGCACGCTTGAGGCCAGGGACATCGTCAAGGAAGGCAACGACTCGGGCATTCGTCTCAAGGCCAGCACAGGTTCGAACACGGTGACGCCCCGCGCTCCGGTTCAGTCGCCTGCGTCGGTCATCAACATGGCCAGCGAGGCACGCCCGGGTTTTCTCAATGGCGATATGTTTTCGGGAAATGTTGCCGTTGCATCTATCAAGGAACACTACGAGTTCGTCGCAGCGTATTCGAAACGCCAGCAAGGCAACTATTTCGTGGGCACGAATGTTCCGCCCGGCATTGTTTTCAGAAGGGGCGACTTCACATGGGACAGCAATAACGCCAATGCCCGCGTCCCGGCCGGGGGCGAAGCATTCAACACCTCGGAAAACGCCGACTCGTTTCTGGCAAAGGGCAAGATCAAATGGGGCGATGGGCAATCGCTCGAACTGAGCTATCTTTATTTCGGATCGATCTACGGAGAAATCAGCGAGTTCAACATCGCGCCATCCGGATTGCTGGATAATTACGGTCAAGTTGCGCTTCTGCGAACCCGTGTCGATACTTACACGGCCAAATACCGGCATAATCCATCTGACAATCCCTACCTCAATTTTCGCGCGAACCTGTGGTTCACCGATCTGAAGACTGATTTCAACACTGCTTTGCGAGGTGTTCGCACCCTTGGCGGCGATATCGGCAATGCATCGACATTCGCCACCCCGCTGGGTGAATTGGTCTGGGACAACGGCACCGAGATCGTCCGTGAAAGTGCGTTCGCCGATCAATATCCCACAACGATCACGGGAGCTGGCGGATGGATGACACTCGGCCCGACAGGCGAGCGGCTGTTGAGCGGCACGTTCAGCAAGGCGGCTCTCAAGCCGGTCGATTGGCTGACTGTGTCGGCGGGGGGCCGCTTCGATTATTACGATTCAGAGGGCGGGGGGTATCTTGCGAAATATCCTGAACGGTCCGGAAGCCGCTTCAGCCCCAATGCGGGCATCGTGCTGAGTCCCCTGGAAGGGCTCCAATTCTATGGACAATACAAGGAGGGCTACCGCCCTCCCAGCTTGCGCGAAAGCCACTGGCACTACGAAGGCCTTTTGGTCAACAATCCCAATCTGCGCCCCGAGATATCCAAGAACAAGGAAGTCGGCGTCAACCTGCTGCGCAAGGACGTATTCACAACCGGCGACAAGCTGCGCGCTAAACTGTCTTTCTTCGATAATCATTATGACGACTACATTTTCCGCGGCCTTCGCTCGTCGAGGGGCGGCCAGAATGTCTATCACTGGATCAACATGGACAGCGCCAACTATCGCGGGTTCGAGGTTTCCGGCGGATACGATGCTGGCGTGGCCTTCGTAGAAGGCGCCTACACGAACTATGATCGTGTCGAATATTGTCCGACTCCGACCACGTGCTCGGGACCGTCTGGTCTTAGAACGAACATCGGAGCCCCCCTCCAGACGCCGCAGCAGGCCGATTACGCCACGAACTATATCCCGCCGACCACATCGGGCAGTGTCACCGCGGGCGTGCGTCTTTTCGATCAGAGCATGACCATCGGCGGCAGGATGCACTTTGCATCGACCCGCTTTGGAAGCGTCTGGAATGGAGGCAGGGGCCAGATCGGCTACACGATGTCGCCTCCCGGCTATACGGTCTACGATGCTTTCGCCAGCTATAAGTTTTCGGACGACAGTGTTTTCAATCTCAGCATCGAGAACATCACAGACGAATACTATTTTGGCGCGATGACCGCGCTAGGGATGCCGTCGCCCGGTCGAACCGCGCGGCTGTCGTATACAACCACGCTGGGCGGCGCGAGACTGGTGTTACCCGATGTGCATTTGGGGAATGCATCGCACGGTGCGCCCGGAAGCGACTGGACGGGTCTTTATGCCGGCGGTTATCTTGGATACGGGCTCGGCCAT
This sequence comes from Afipia sp. GW822-FHT03D08, assembly GCF_058801645.1. Classification (NCBI taxonomy): domain Bacteria; kingdom Pseudomonadati; phylum Pseudomonadota; class Alphaproteobacteria; order Hyphomicrobiales; family Nitrobacteraceae; genus Afipia; species Afipia sp. GW822-FHT03D08. The sequence goes on along the minus strand of NZ_JBXANK010000002.1, from coordinate 834,385 downwards.
GTCAGCGGATTCACAACCGCTTTGAACGGTGCTGTCACCCCCGTCGCGGCGTCGGAGTCCGCGGATATCGACCTCAATAACGTCACCAAGGGTCTTCAGGTCGGATTCAACTATCAGTTCGCAAGCGGCCTTGTGATCGGCATGGAGGCCGAACATACCTGGCTGAAACATGGCGAAACGCAGAAATCTCTTGCGATCGAAGGTGGCGCGGCGCTCATGGCTGGCGGATGGATGCAGGCCAGCACGCAATACGGCATGGACTGGATGATGGCATTGCGCGGCCGGGCAGGATTTGCGTTCGACCGGCTACTTGTTTTTGGAACGGGTGGTGTCGCCTGGCTGAAGGAAACCCAGGAGCGAGCGCAGTTTCAATCCAATTTTTCCACTTTGGCCCAGCCCGGCGGAACGAGCACGAGCGGACCAGAATTCAGCGAACGGACTTCTGTCATGCGGCAGGGTTGGACCGCGGGCGGAGGCGTCGAATATGCGCTCCTCAACAACTGGTCGCTAAAGGGCGAGTACTCGTACTCAGATTTCGGCGAGGACAATTTTCTCTTTCCCAGAGCGCGAGCTGGCGTGACGCAGTCTTATCAATATCAGGAGATCGTCGATTACCGACCAAACCCTCGGGGCGGTCCGCCCATACCGGTTTACGGACCAATGATTACAGTTCCCGGGAGTTATAGCACGGTCAATGGCCGCAAGGCCTCCAACCGTCTGGATATGCACGCGTTCAAGATCGGACTGAATTATCGGTTTTGATGCAAATTTTATGAGGGTATCTGCGAGCTTGCACACGCCTAATTTGAATGAGCGATTGATTTGCCGAAAGGTGTTTTAGTTGGAGCGATGGTGACAATCGAGTTCATTGCTATTCTTCATTGCCGTAGAGGCGCGATGGCAGTCGAGCAGAAACGCAGCAATCTAGTGGCTCATATCAGTCGTTCCTGATCATAAAATGATCAGGAAACACACCGAACCTACCCGGTTTACCTGGCCGAACGCTTTGACGCGGCTTTGGGAGAGCCTTTACCGCCGACGTAATCCTTAAACAGCTTCACGGGATCGGCGCCGAGGGCGCGGGCGATGGCCGTGAACTCGATGATGTCAAGGCGGCGCTCGCCGTTCTCATATTTGGCGACAAAGGATTGCGGGCGGCCGAGCTTCTTGGCCAAGGCTAGCTGGCGGATGTCCGCCGCCTTCCGCGCTGCGACAAGCTGGTCGATTAGCCGGGCATATTCCGCAGATTTGAGGGTCTTTTGCATGCGCCGCCAGAGCCGTGAATCGGCGGCGCATAATTTGATCCCAGAAACGGATTATCCCAAAATAGGATTATATTAACGGAGACTCACCATAGTAGCGCCCGACAGTCGGAGGTGCCGTGGACTTCTGCGCGGCGGGAAGCGATGTGCTGAGCCACCCACGCCGAGCCATCCTAAAGCGGCGGAAGGGACGTCGAACGCAAACTTGGAGAAGGTCCCATGAATATCGCAATCAAGGCGGCCTTGGGCTGCGCGCTTGGATTCATTGTCGTCGGAGCTCTGGTTGGCGGTGGTCGAAGCGCGGCCCCGCCCGTGCCGAGCGTACCTCTGCCATCTGACCAGACACGGTTCATAATGGCGATTACCCAGGCGCGATCCAAATTCAACGCGGCTCCCAATGAACTGGCCGCGGGTGGGTTCCGCAATACAAGACAGCAGGCGATCTGCAGCGCATTGAACGGTCAGAGCGCATCAGGTTGGATCGGCAAAGTCGCTCATCTCTCCACCAATGGCGATGGCAAGGGCGTAATCACGCTTGAACTTGCGCCGGGTTTGCAAGTTTCAACATGGAACAACGCTATATCGGACTATTCTGATAAGACCCTGATTGATCCGGATACGCAGTTCTTTAAATCTCTCGCCGCCATGAAACGCGGTGACACGGTGCGGTTTTCAGGAGGGTTCTTTCCCTCGAACGTGGATTGCGTGGGCGAACAGAGCGTAACCTTGGCAGGCTCGATGAAGAGCCCCGTCTTTACGATGCGGTTCTCATCAATCCGGAAGCTTTGATTACGGCAGTGGCGCTATATCTTTGCGCGCGCTGCTAGCTAATAGCTGTTTCCTCGACTCTGGCTTGTTTGAAGCGGTCGCCGAAGATCCGAACGGTCGAAGCTTTGAAATCTGACACGCGGGACACAGAGCTGTTGACCATTTCGGCGCGAGTCACCCTACCCAAGATAAAGTCGTATCATAGCCACCCTTGTATGAGAGTGCTTGGCTGAGGCTATCGACCTGATCATCGTGTTTGCCTTGCGGAAAAGTGAGAAGCTCGGCTTCGAGCTGAGCAAGGAATGGCGCTATCCGGGGAAACAGCACCAGCCCTGCTTCGAACTTGGCTTGATGCACGAACAGACGGCCCTGCTTATCCCGCTCGATGGGTACAGGTCTCACGCTGTAGATATCGCTTTGTTTAAGTTCCTGAGCCAGAGCGATCCCGGTTGATGCATCCTCGACCAGTATTTTGTGCGGATCGTATCGCTGCGCGAGCGCAATCGCCGTGGCGCGCAATTGAGGATACTCGTATCGCCCTCGCGTCACGTCCAGCAGATAAAAGTGCTTATCAACCAAAAGCCACGTGGTGCAGACCGACCAGTCATTCTGGCTGCCGACTTTTGCTGCAGTATCCCAGCTTTGAATGACTTTGGTTCGATATGTGCGCTCCGGCGGTTGATCATAGTATCGGATCCATTCGCGGTGGATCATCGCGCCGCCGTCAGGGACGGGCGACTGCTGATACTGGGCACTAAAAATGGCAGAGCCCATTTCAGTGCGGAGTTTTTCCAGTGTGGCGAGGGTCTCGTAGCGCGGATGGAGCGCTTCGCCGACCCGGCGCTTATGAAACTTGTCATCGCCGATCGGAATCGTCTCATCGGCCTCGGCGATCGCGGGTAAGCTCAGTACGGTCCAGTCCTTGGAATTATCAACGAGGAACCCTGTCAGGTCATGAAGGTGAACTCGTTGCATCACCAGAATAATGATGCCGGTCGCCTTGTTGTCGAGTCGCGACAGCAGAGTGTTTGTGAACCATTGATTGAGGGAATTACGCAGTGTGTCTGATTGCGCGTCGACCGGCTTCTGCGGGTCGTCAAGAATGATCATGTCGCCGCCAAGACCCGTCAGTGTGGCCGAAACGGAAGTCGAGCGACGAAAACCCCGCTTCGTGGTGAAAACGTCAGAATCGGCGATCCGATCGACACGCATGCTCGGAAACGCTTTGCGGTACCAATCAGATTTTACGATTGCCCGAAAATCTGCCGCATGCTTGGCCGAAAGATCGTTGCTGTAGCTAACGCCAAAAATCTTCATCCGTGGATCATGTCCGAGCAGGAAAGCCGGGAGTATCACCGACACCGTGAGCGACTTTAAGTATCGCGGTGGCATGTTGATGATCAGACGATTGACCTTGCCGTCTCGAATAAGCTGGAGCTGGTGAGCAATCGCCTTGATGTGCCAGTTCGGGATGTACTGAGCACCCGGATTGAGCATCAGAAAGCAACGGTGGAGGAAGCTCTCAAAGTCGCTGCGCAGGATGGAATCTAGAAGGTCTTGATCCTTCATCGCGCTTTCTCCTCTCTACCTAGCGAGGATTGGAAATTGCGTAGGTAGGCGTCGAGCACTGCCTTGTCGTCGCGACTTATCTCGGACTCGTTACCTCCGTCGGAAGTAATCGCGGCCAACTGATTTAACAGGAAGGTTGCGCTCTTGATATTGCCCTTTAAAGAGTCCTCCACCACCTTATGGAAGATGCCCTCCATGACTGTGATCTTGCGAGCCTTGCCATCCCGTCGCATTGTGATTTTGCTGTTGAGCAATTCGCGCAGGATAGTGTCACGGTTTTTGGCTCCCTTCGGGCGGCCTTTCGGATTGCCGCTTTGACCAGGCTTGAATCGACGGGAGCGAGGCGGTTTTCCGTAGCCGACGTCGTCATCGCTCGACTCCAGCCGCACACGTTTCCGGATGACCCGTTTGACTTTCGGTATCGATGCCATCATCAAATCCTTACGCGCTTGAGAGCAGGGGAGGCGGACCGCTCGGCGGCCACCTCGTCGAAGGTCTGGCCGGTGGCCAGCAGAATCGCGTCACGTTTGGTGAACTCCTGCCAGCGTCGGATGGCCACATCGACGTAGAGCGGGTCGATTTCAATGCCGTAGCCGCGCCGACCGACCTTTTCCGCGGCTAGAATGGTCGTGCCGGATCCCATGAAAGGATCGAGCACGATGTCGCCACGACGCGAACAGTCCCGCATTGCGTCGGCAACCAGGGCGACGGGCTTGACGGTCGGATGTACCGTCAATTCGGCAAGCCTGTCTTTGCGGAACGTATTGACGCCAGCGTACTCCCAGACGTTTGATCGGGAGCGGCCAAATTTGCCGAGTTCGATATTGTTCTGGTGGCGTCCGGTGCCGTTCTTGAATACAAGGATCAGCTCATGCTGGGAGCGGTAGAAACTGCCTTGCCCGGCATTGGTTTTGACCCAAGCGATGATATTCTTGAGCTCAGTGAAGGCATCTTCGCCGGCCGTAAGGCACTCACGAAGGTGCCGCCAATCCATGCAGCAGAAGACGATTGAACCGTCTTCTAAATAGCGAGCCGCTAAGCGCATCCAGCTGACAAGGAATTCCTTGAACTCGGCTCGGGACATCTCACCGGATGCGAAAGAAAACTCACGGTGCTTGATCTTGCCGCGCCCTTGAACCGAGCTAACTCGAACATTGTAAGGCGGATCGGAAAATACCATGAAGGCGCGGGCGGTGCCCATCAGCCTTTTGACATCCCCGGGTTCTCTCGAATCTCCACACAGCAGCCGATGTTTTGACAGCGTCCATAAGTCGCCAATTTGACTGACGGCCTTGGCTTCTACCTCTGGTACGACATCTGCAGGCTCACGTTCCGAATCGAGGTGATCGCTCATCAGGCTGTCGATCTCGGCAGCCTCAAAGCCGGATAGTTCGATATTGAGCTGACATTCGGGAAGCAGCACCGCGAGCTCGCCAAGCTCCGCCGCAAGAATTGGATAATCCCATCCCGCGTTCACCGAAATCTTGTTGTCCGCTATGGAGAGGAGGCGCTTCTTGGTGTCGCTTAGGCCCGACATGATTATTGTCGGTACTTCCTTCAGACCGAGCTCGAGCGCGGCGAGATAGCGGCCATAGCCGCAAATGATAACGCCGTCTTCGTCGATCAGGATCGGGTAGGTCCAACCGTAACAAAGGACTAGGTTTACGATCTGCCGAATTTGCTTCTTGGAGTGCGTTCTTGTCTTGCGTTTGGGCGCTCGCAATGAGCGTACAAGCGTCATGACGATGCGGTCGTGGGTCACAGTGAGCTCCATTCAAAACGAACGAAGCCACCAATATTCACATCATTTGCGCCGCGTCACTAAGCTCATCCAAGTTGAAATGTGGCTGAAAAGCGGTGTGCATTGAAGTCAAGATTTCGGTCTGCGTTTTGGCTTCCAAAATCCCGACAATGCTAGCGTGTCCGAAATCTTCTGTTCAGACGGAGATTTTTCATCCGGAAACAGCATCTCAAATTCTCCTTTGATATTCAGGAGTAAGAGGGGCTGTATCTCAATCTGAGCCAGTTTACCGAAGTCGATGAACTTTAATCCGCTCACGAACTTGCCGAATTCAACAGACTTGCCCCCAACATCAATAATCCGCTTGGCATCCTCCTCAGGCAATCCGTGACGGAAGGATCGATAGACGGCGCCTTCAATCTTGGCCACTGAAATGGCGGCATGGATGACTTTCTCATCTAAGGGGGTGAATTCATATGGAAGTCGAGCGGGTACAATCTCCACCGCGCGTAACGTGGTGCCATCTTGCAGCGTGACAACCGCATCATCTGACACCATACCTCCGTCTAACAAATCAGCAGCATACTCGCGGCGCTGGCCGGTCAAATTCTCAATTGCACGAAACATATTGCCTGATTGCAGGGGAATAAAAGCGCTCTCGTCGTGAAGCGACCTATATTCCAATACAACCAGATGAAAGTGCTTGCCGGTATTCAAATTCATTCGCCGAACATGCACCACGATTTGCGCACGCTCTGAAAGACCGTAGCTTTGCTCGACAATATAGATTGCCTCAGCGAGGGTTGTCGGTTTCCGTATCGGATCGTTTCTGGTCATGGAGGTGCTTCTAGTGAGCAATACAGACCGAAGGACAGGACTTCCTGTACTTTTAGCTGCCTTTTCATTTCTGCGCGAGCGAGATTCGCGGAATGAGCAGTTATGGAATCTTTATTCTTTATAGGCATGCGATGCATTGCAGCTGCCGCAACCGCCGCTCGCCGTCGTGGAAAACTCCTACGCGCTGTAGGTGAGCAGTAGAAGGGCAACGCTAACTTCTGGCCCATTACCGTCACGGATATGCCTACTTCGCTGACGCCTTGCAAGACATTGGAATGAAATCGCACTCTTCGAAGTTCTGCGTGTTGCGGCGCTGACTGATCTCATCATCGGCCGCCATCTATATAGTTGAAGGTCGTTCCGGGGCAGCCGCTGACGTGCAAGTTGTCGAAAGTCCTCAAAGTTCAAGCAATCATCCAAGCACATACATAATAAGTTGAAAAAATATCTGACCACGTTGCTGGGGGAGCAAAAGCTGTAAGAGTTTTGCTTGCGAGGTTATCCATATGGGAACATCTCAGAAAATCAATCAATCAACGCAGAGGATCGGTGCGCATTTACAATGCGCGCCTGCTGATCAGATTTCCTGAACATCAGAATCAGGCGATGTTGGTTTTCTACCATTTCTCTCTCTCATATTATTTGCAGGCAACCCGGAGCGAGTTGCTCCAAGGTTTCTGAGAGGGCGTCATATGCAGGAATTGCTTCTCGCGATGGTGCGGGATGAAACGATTGCTAAATCACCCTTAGAGCAGGCACATCGCATCGATGCGCCCACGTGGTGAGACGGATATAATGCGCGACGTATCGGTGGACATCAAAGGTCCGTCCAATTGTATCGAGGCTGTACCCGAAGAAGCCTGGAGGAATGTGAGCGGCTCACTTGCCGAGTCTTCGAAGAATTTGGCGAGATCCATAAAGGTTTGGAAAGTGCCGCCTCTTGTTTCTTCTGTCGGACCACGGCGTCGTCAGTACTATCGCCGGGATCGCGATCTGCGGTGGACGATTTATCTGCATAAGCGACTGAGGGGCATCGGCGTTCAGCCGAGAGCGCTTCGCTACGCATTTTAATTCGACGGTCCAAAATGGCGTTGATGCCGACCAAAATTACGATGACGCAGGGTAGACAACGAGCATGACAAATTCTGAACCGATTGTTCTTGATGCGCTGGTGCTGGGCGGCGGCTTTGGGGGCATACATATGCTCCATCAACTGCGCGAAATGGGATTGACGGTAGTTGCGCTCGAGGCCGGGACCGGGGTGGGAGGCGCGTGGTACTGGAATCGCTATCCTGGAGCCCGATGCGATATTGAGAGTCTCGTTTATTGTTACTCCTTCTCGCCCATCATCGACGACGAATGGAGCTGGACTGAACGCTATGCGACGCAGCCGGAAATCGTTCGTTACATAAATTTTGTCTGCGATCGGCTCGATCTTCGCAAGGATATTTGCTTCAACTCCCGCCTAGTCAAGGCGACGTTCGACGAAGAGGCCGGGTTCTGGACGTTACATACCGAGAACGGCGATGTCTATCGTGCGCGGCATTTCGTTTCCTCGGCGGGCCCCATCTCGGAGCCTATCTGGCCTGACATTCCTGGTCGCGAGAAGTTCAAGGGAGAAATCTACCATACAGCGAAGTGGCCTCAGCAAGAGCCGGATTTCAGAGGCAAGAGGGTGGGAGTTATCGGCACGGGATCGTCCGGAACCCAACTCATTCCTCTTGTCGCAGAGCAGGCCAAACACCTGACAGTATTCGTCAGAACGCCGAACTTTTATGCCAACGCCAACAATCGGCCGCTGACCGATTCCGATCAGGCATGGTGGATGCAAAACAGGACAAGAATTCGCGAGCGGCTGCGGACGTCGGAAATCGTAGGTTCAGGTGATGTCTTCATGAATGAAGAGATGCTTGCAACGCGACTTCGCAAGGGTGACGAATACAGCGAGAATGAGCGGCGCGAAATTCTTGAGAAGCGATGGCAGTTTGGTGGGGCGACGATGCCTCGCGCGTTCGTCGATATTTTGACCAATCATGAACTGAATGACGAAATTTCCGGTTTTCTGCGCGCAAAGATTGCGCACATTATCAAAGACCCTGCAACGGCCGAGATCATGACGCCGCGCAACATCTATTTTGGAACCAAGCGGATCTGTGTAGGCACAAATTTCTACGAGACATTCAATCGCCCCAACGTCACGGCTGTCGGCGTCAAGAAAACGCCCATCGAACGGTTCTCGGAAAAAGGACTCGTCGTTGATGGCAAGGAACATGAGTTCGATGTCATTATCTGCGCCTCTGGTTTTGATGCGCTAACGGGTGCGTTGACCGTTATCGACATCCATGGCGTCGATGGGAAAACCATCAAGGATGTCTGGTCAAAGGGATCCGACACCTACTTGGGTATCGGCGTTGCGGGGTTTCCAAACCTCCATCTCATCGGCGGACCTGGAAGTCCTTCCGTCCTGGTAAATGTCGTTATGGCGAATGAATATCAGGTCGGATGGATATCGCGGTGCATCAAGTACATGCGGGACCACGGGTTGACTCGTGTTGATGTTGATCCTGACTATCAGGCGAAATGGTCGCAAACCGTGAAGGATGTTATCCAGGGAACGGTGCTTGTCAGCGCCGACAGTTGGTACGTCGGCACGAACGTACCAGGCAAGGCCAAGGGCATCTTGGCCTATGCGGGAGGTATGGTGAACTACAAGCAAGCCTGCGATGCAGCGGCAGAGCGGAAGTACGAGGGATTCGTATTTTCCTGACGGCCTGCATTCGCGACACTAATGAATGCGGTTCACTGGTGGTTACGAATTGGGGCGGTCAGCATGATCGCTGCGTGTGCCAGTTTTCCAATCAACGTATTTGAATAACCGTCGTGCTGATAACGAAATGCGCGATGGCGTCGGGGGATATAAATGGATTTGGGTATCAAGGGACGTGTTGCGCTGATCACAGGTGGCGCAAGGGGATTAGGACTCGCCGAAGCCGAAGCATTAGCTACAGAAGGTGTCTCCATAGCTGTTAACGATGTTGATTGTGACGCAGCTGACCAAGCGGTTTCGCGTTTGAAGGAATTAGGCGTCAATGCGGCTGCGTTTATCGGCGATGCGGCCGATGAGGCTGTGGTCGTCAATTTGACGAAGCAGGTTGTTGGCGAACTCGGGCGTCTCGATATTCTGGTCAACAATGCCGGCATCGGCGCGCGTCCTTCGTATCGCGTCCAAGATATGCCAGCGGACGCCTGGGATCGAATGGTTCATATCCATATGCGAAGCACGTTCTTATGGACGCGCGAGGCGATACCCGCCATGAGGTCGCAGGGATGGGGGCGCATCATCAACACGTCATCGATGAACTATACGGGTGGCGGGCGAGCGGGTGTGTCCCACTATGTAGCCGCCAAGGCTGGTATCGCCGGTTTCACGCGGACGGTGGCCAAGGAGGTTGGCTCCTTTGGGATCACCTCTAACGCCATTGCGCCGGGATACGTGGAAACCGATCTCATTGGCGGCTTCACTTCAGAAATGCTCGCGGTCGTACGGGAGCAAAACCCGCTGCGGAGGCTATGCTCACCGCGTGAGATCGGGAGCGCCGTCGCGTTTCTGGCCTCGAGCAATAGTGGATTCATCAACGGCGAGTTGCTTTGTATCGATGGCGGACGGCGCGAATTTTATTGGGGCTAGCAGCATGCGTGGCGCAGTCTCGGAGAAACCGGGCGAACCCCTCGAAATCCGCGAATTGAGGCTCGCCAATCTCGCCTCAGACGATGTGATCGTACGCATACAAGCGACCAGCCTCTGTCATACAGACCTGGAAGCGGTTGACGGGCACCTCGATACGCCACTGCCATTCGTTCCCGGTCACGAAGCAGCGGGGATAGTGGAATGGACCGGATCATCCGTTTATCGGCTGTCAGTGGGTGATCATGTCGCTCTTTCCTGGAATCCGCATTGCGGGCATTGCTATTTCTGTTCCCATGAGCAGTTCATACTGTGCGAGCAGTATCGAGCGAATGGGGTCCGTTCGATGCACTTTGACGGTAAGGCGCGGATTTTCGACGGCAAACAGCCCGTTCATCAGTTGATGTACGCCGGCACTTTTGCGGAACTGGCAGTTGTCACTGAAGACTGCGCTGTCAGGATCCCGAAGAGCATGCCTTTCCACGTTGCCTGTCTGATCGGTTGTGGAGTAGCGACCGGGATTGGAGCGGTCAGCAATATAGCACGGGTTCAGCCTCGCAGCAGCGTTACCATCATCGGATGCGGTGCGGTCGGACTCTCGGCTATCCAAGGCGCACGTCTTGCCCAGGCGGAGACGATCATCGCGATTGATAGAGATGTGCGGAAGCTTCATATGGCGAAACGCCTTGGAGCCACGCACACTCTCCCTGTAGATGAGAACCTGATCCAGTCCCATGCCGCTCTCACGTGTGGGCGTGGCGCGGACTATGTTTTCGAAGCAGCCGGCAATGAAAGAGGATTCCAGACCAGCTTGGAGATCGTAAGGCCAGGAGGGCAGGTGGTCTGGCTCGGTAAGGTCGCACAGCAGCAGCTGGTAAGTTTTCGTTGGGGGTCGCTGATGGGTGAAAAGAATATCGTACGATCAAGTTATGGTGGAAGCCGGGCGCAGGAGTTCTTCCCTTCGCTTGCAGAAAAATACTTGAGCGGTGACCTTCTGTTGGATGATTACGTGACTAGCCGCATCTCTCTTGGTGAAGTCAACGCCGCTCTCGATCGGTTGCGAAAAGGACTCGATATTCGATCGGTTATCGAATTCTAATGTTTGAGTCCTTCCCGCAGTTTGTGGAGCCGGGATGGGGGCTATTTTCCTTATCCCGGCCACACAGCACGGTCAGAACGTGTTGACCTCACCCGACCCACCGTATGCCGACCATCCGCCGTCTACGAATAGCTCTGCGCCGGTGATGTAGGAGGCCCAGTCGGAAAGCAAAAATGCGGCTGCCTGAGCAATTTCTTCAGGTCGCGCCATGCGTCCCAATGGTGTTCTGTTCACGATGCGCATCACGTCAGTTGCACCGCTATTGATGATACCTTGAGCCATCGGTGTGAGAACATATCCCGGGCCAATCGCATTGACACGAATTCCCGATTTGCCCCACTCCGTTGCGAAAGACCGGGCGAGATGGCCGACGGCGGCCTTGGATGTGCCGTAGGCACTGCGCCGTGGCTGCCCGTTATAGCCTGCGATGGATGTTACAACGACCATAGCGCCCGAACCCTGAACTTCCATGTGCCGTGCGGCGAGGCTGCAGACAAGCTGGGTTCCGCGCACATTCACGTCCATCACACGTTGCCAGATATTAATGTCCTGCTCTGTCGCTTTGCCGATATGATGGATGCCCGCACAGTGGAAAAGCCCATCCAGGCCGCCAAGCTCGGCAACTGTTTCGCTGATTAGCCTTTCCGCCTGATCAGGGACAGAGACGTCAGCGGCGACATGGGCCCGGGCTCCAGTTTCTGCGGCGGCTTCCACTATTGCATCGGCTTTGACGTCCGAAAGACAAACGTTTGCTCCGAGATCGGTAAAGATTTTACAAGCAGCTTTTCCGATGCCGCTTGCGCCGCCGGTAACGAGTATTCGCTTTCCGGACAGTCCGAATGATGGTCCTGATGAAATTCCTTGCATGTCCTTGAATCCCTTTGCAGAACAAGTCCGTCTCTGACGGATTGCCCTGTCCGTTTTCTGGCGTGAACTGATTTGCCACGCCCTCCCAGGCAATCATAAGCCTTGCGATGGCGGTTCGGCCTAATTTCGGTTGATGTTGATCGTCAGCGAAGGTGAATGACTGGGATGACAGACGTGGCGGGGGCGTCTTCTTCCCTTCATCAGTTTTTCTGAAGTCAGGAGTCAGGCGATCTTGCTACCCTTTCATCTTTTGCTTCCCTACCTTGTACCTCAGATCACAAGCGCCGAAGAGACCGCTCTGAACCTGAAGTCAGGCCAGGAGCGGCCGAGAGAGCATCATGGTCCGGGTGGAAATTCCGATCTGGGGAGAGAAATATGCGCGATATTAAATTTTCCGCGAACCGCAGGCGTGCAATTAAGGCCGCTGGCGCGACCGCAGCTTTGGGCGTTTACGGTTTATTGGGTGCGCCGGCGATCGCGCAGACCACTCCGTTGCGAATAGGAATTCTTGCTCCTCGCGGAGGTATGGCTGGAACGGCCGGGGAGGGGGGAATTCGCGCTGTCGAGTGGTCTGTGGAGCAGCTGAATGCGGCCGACGGAATCGGAGGCCGGAAGGTCGAGCTCGTCTTTCAGGAAGAAACGACGCCAAAGGAAACCATCGACCGTTATCGAAAGCTGGTGTTGCAGGACAAGGTCGATGCCGTCCACGGCATAATCTCCTCCGCTGTGAGTCTCGCACTGGCGCCTGCAGCTGAGCAGTCGAAGATGCTGACGATGTTGTGGGATGGCACGACACAGGACGGCGTCAAGGAGATGATGCCCAATCCGCAGTATGTTTTCCGCTCCATCGACAATGAAGTCGATGCCGTAATGGCGTCGCTGCTCGCGATCCGGCATTTCAAAGGCAAATTTGCACGGATCGCTGGTATCAATCCCGACTATACGTACGGCCGTAACACCTGGACAACATTTACCGCGCTTCTCAAGAAGTTCGGTATTGAGCACACCGTTGTTGCCGAGCAATGGATAAAGCCCGGAACGATGGATCTAACATCCAACGTGGCGGCTTTGAAGGCGGCGGCGCCGGATTTGATCTTCACTTCGATGGTATTTGCCGATTTGCCTGTGTTCATGCGTCAGGCCCACAATATGGGACTAACGGATGGCGTAAAGTTTGTCATGCCGGCGGCGGGGTGGCAGCAAACCTCGCTCAAGAAGGAGTTCACGCCTGAGAACATCGTATTCGGTCACAGCACATTGTACTTCGCCAACCCGGCAGCTTCCCCACTGCAAAAAAGCTTTGTGAAGTGGTACTTTGATAAATACACAGACTATCCCCATTGGGAATGTGACCGCGCGTACTACTGCCTTCATCTGTATAAGGCAGCCGTCGAGAAGGCGATGGCGGCGAAGTCCGGATCGTGGCCGACGTCCCTTGAGATCGCGGAGGCCATGCCTGGTCTCACGGTGGAATCACTAGGTGGTCCTGCCTCCATGCGGCGCGATCACATTTCCGATCAGATCATTTTCCAGGGTCTTACGACTCATAAAAATGATTATGATTTCGTCACGCTCGCCACGACCGAGTCGATGTCGACGAAGGAAATTCAGAAGCCGCCCGGCGCGGATTTCTGGGAATGGCTGCAGACAGCTGACCTAAAAATCTAGTCGCGTACAGAGAAGGGGCGCCGACCGCATGTCGTGGCGGCGATATCATCTATGGCTACAGCGGCTAGCATACTAATCGCAGGGCTCTTTCACGGAGCCGCGCTTTTCTTGCTGACATCCGGACTGCAACTCAGTTTCGGTGTTCAAAGAATCGTCAATCTCGCATGCGGCTCGATATATGCCCTAGGTGCGTATCTGGGCGTATCCGTGACCACATGGGCGCTGGCGCAGGGGCTTCCGGTCCCGCTGTTTCCCCTTGTTTTGTTGGCGTCCGGGCTGGTGGCGGGATTGATAGGATTGCCACTGGAGCGTGTTTTGAGCACGATTTATCGTCGTCCTGAGTCATTCCAGTTGCTTTTGACTTTCTCGCTCATCCTGATTTTCCAGGATGTGCTTCGCTTCTTTTGGGGTGCGTATCCTCGCCAACTGCCGAACGTATCGATGGTCTACGGTTCGATCAACGTGGGTGGCGTGCAGATGCCTATGTACAATCTCTTTGTCATTCTTGCCGCCGTCGTTATCGGTGTGGGTCTGACGTGGTTCTTGAGTCATACGACTTCGGGGAAAGTATTGCGTGCTACCGCCGAGAATCGCGAGACGAGCGCCGCAATGGGAGTGAACGTTCGGCTGGTATATTTGCTGGTCTTCACATTAGGGACAACATTAAGCACGGTCGGTGGAGCGCTTGTTGTGCCGACGGCCGCGGCATCGCTACAAATGGGCGTCGAACTGGTCGTCGATGCATTTGCGGTCATAGTCATTGGCGGTCTCGGCAGCATGAAAGGCGCCGCAGTAGGTGCGGTTATCGTTGGTCTGATCCGCGCCGCAGCACTCTTCATCTATCCTGAAGTCGATATCCTGGCGACCTACGCGGTCGTGCTGATCGTTTTGATCTGGTGGCCGACCGGCCTATTTGGAAAGGCGTTGTAATGAAGCAAACCGCATCAGCGCTGGATATGTCGGTGGAATCGGACGGTACCCGCAGTCGATCCGGAATCACCGTGAAGGTGATGTTGTTTGTCGCCGTCGTGGCGCTTGCCGCGGCGCCTCACGTTACGAATATCTATTACGTCAGCCTCGGTATCCCGTTCATGGCATACGCAGTTGCCTTGCTCGGGTTCAACCTGCTGTTTGGATATGGCGGCCAATTGTCTTTCGGTCACGCGCTGTTTCTGGCCATCGGCGCATATTCGTCTGCTTTGGCAGTTCGGCTCACCGGCAACGCGGCATTCGAATTGATGCTGCTGTTCGCCGTGGCGGCTGCGTTAGCGATCTCCATCCCGTTGGCATGGATCGCAAGCCGGTTCTCCGGCATTTTTTTCGGCATGCTGACGCTTTCGTTTGGCATGCTATTCTATTCGTTCCTCAACAAATTTTATGATTTGACGGGCGGGGACAGCGGAATGAATGTTCCGCAGCCATCGCTTCTTGGCATCGACTTCTCGCAAGTTGACAAGATGGGATTTCTGACAGGCCCGTTCTACTATTATTGCCTGGCTTTGCTGATCGTGAGTGCGTGGATTATGTGGCGTATAGTCCGATCGCCTTACGGGCTACATCTTCAGGCCTCACGCGATAATGAAGTGAAAGCAAGTTATCTCGGAGTGAAGGTTCGCCAAGTACGCGCGGTCGCCTTTGTCATCTCCGCGATCTATGGTTCCGTTGGGGGTGCGATGCTTGCGATAAGCACCGGGCTCGCCGATCCCGAACTATCGTACTGGCAGCAATCCGGTCATCTCGTTTTCATGGCGATTCTTGGTGGCTATCAGGAGCTCATAGGACCTATCGCAGGAGCTTTGATATTCATTCTGCTTCAGGACGAGTTACAGGCTGCCACCCAGTATTGGCGATTTTTTCTGGGCGTCGTGCTGGCGCTGCTCGTGATCGGAATGCCGGGAGGTCTTTTGGGTACTGCGAAGCAGATTCTGGCCAGATGGAGGCGTTGATGTCCAGTGACCATCTGCTCGTCGCGCAGAACATCTCCAAATCGTACGGGAGTTTCGTCGCCATGCAGGGCGTCGATCTCAATCTGGCTAACGGCGAGTTTGTGTCCGTGGTCGGACCAAATGGTGCTGGCAAGACGACGCTCGTCAATGTTCTCACTGGATTGCATTCACCCACGGAGGGGAGCGTGCGATTTATGGGGCGCGACATAGCGGGACTTAGTCCCGTAGATCTTTCGACGCGAGGTCTCGCGCGCGCGTTTCAGCTGGTGAGCGTATTTCCCGATCTCACCGTAAGGCAAGCGCTCACCGTCGCATCCTGCTCACGTCTTGGTTTGCGATGGAAAATGTTCGCGGACGCTTCGCGCTATCGTGAAGTGCGAGAAGCCGTCGCGGCGATTGCCGCAGCATTTCGACTGACAGATTCGCTTGAAAGTTCTGCAAATTCGTTGCCGCATGGCAAGCGTAAGTTGCTTGACGTTGCTAGCGCTTTTGCATTGCGTCCGAAAGTAATTCTGCTGGACGAGCCAACGGCTGGCGTTTCAACGGCTGACAAGCATGGTGTGATGGAAACTTTGTTGTCTGCTGCGAGCCAGATGGGAATTGGTGCAATTCTCCTGATTGAGCATGATATGGATCTCGTGCGGCGTTATTCGTCCCGGATCATTGCCATGCAGGGCGGACGAAAGATCGCTGATCTACCTACTGAGAAGTTCTTTGCTGATGAAGCCGTTCTCTCTGTCGTGATCGGCAAGGAGGCACATGCATGACGCTTCAAATCGAGGGGCTGAATGTATCGATCATGAGAAACCGCGTACTGCACGGTGTCTCACTGCGTGTGTCTCCTGGAGAGTTGGTGTGTCTTGTCGGGCGCAATGGCGCGGGGAAGACTACCACGTTCAGGGCGATCATGGGATTCGAAGCGATCGGAGGTGGGCAAATCTTGTGGCGCGGTAAAGATTTGAACAAGCTCGCGACGCACCGCATTGCTGCGGCCGGACTAGGCTACACGCCGGAGGGTAGCGATGTGTTCGGAGATCTGACCGTTGAGGATAATATCGCGTTGCCGACCTGGACACGCAAATCAACCAAATCGGCGGATGAGCGGATCGAAGCGGCCTACGCGATATTTCCGAAGCTGAGATCATATGCGCACCGGGGAGGGCAGCAGCTATCCGGGGGGGAGCGCAAAATGGTTTCAATCGCCCGCGCACTTGCGCTGGATCCCGAGCTTCTTTTACTGGATGAAGCATTTGAAGGTCTTTCGCCCGCGATCTTGCCTACCATCAGCAATGGCCTGCGAAGCATTCTTGACCAGGGTCGCTCCGTATTGCTCGCTGAGTCGAACTTTTACCACCTGCCTCGTTTTGCGGACCGGCTCTACGTGATCGAACGTGGAGCGATTATTTTCGAGGGGACGCGGGAGCAAGTGGAGGCCGATGGGGCAACTATGAAAGTGATAAAGGGAGTTGAGTAGCCGGATGGAACATCCACCGCAGCCCACTCTTGACTCGTTGGCAGAGATCGACCGGTTACTCGCACCAAATGTTGTGCCGGTTATTGAAGCCATCCGTGCCGCGAACCAGTCAACGATGGATCCGGCGACTTTGCCACTCGCCGAGGCTCGTGCCCGGTATGAGGACGTTCAAAGGGGATGGCGGCCGACGCTTCCCTCCGACGTCGCTATCGAACGCTTTTCTATCCCGTGCGCACCGTCGGATCTGTCCGCGGTAAGGATAGTTCCGGCTCAGACCAGAGAGTTGGTGGGCCAAATGCTCTATCTGCACGGCGGCGGATGGGTGTTCGGATCGATAGATACTCATCTTTCTCCCATGGCTCACCTCGCCGCGCGAACCGGATTGGAAGTGATTGGAATCAACTATCGGCTTGCTCCCGAATTTCCGTTTCCGGATGCTTTGAACGATTCCCTGGCGGCATGGCGCTCACTATCTTCGACGTGGCCGGGCGCGCCTTCGCTGCGATTTATCGGGGGCGATTCTGTGGGAGCGAACCTCGCGGTAGGGCTGATGCTCAGCTTGCGAAACGCCGGATCGACGCTGCCGGACGCGGCCCTGCTATTTTACGGTGCCTATGCGGCCGACGAGGAGACGCTGTCTCATCGCACATTCGGCGATGGAAGCTACGGACTCTCCAGCAGCCGCATGGCATGGTTTCGGAAGCTGTATCTCGAGCGTTCGCTCCCGCCAGTTGCGGTCACCGATCCCCTTGTGGCTCCGCTGCACGCGGATCTTCGAGGTTTGCCTCCTCTCTTTGTGTTGTCCGCGCAGTGTGATGTTCTGTGCACCGAAGGCGATCTGTTTGCACAACGAGCGAAAGAAGCTGGTGTCTCGGTCCAGGATTCGATTCAGCCGGGTCTTATCCACGGCTTCCTTCAGATGGTGGGAATCGTACCTGAGGTCATGACTGCTATAGATGAGGCAGCTGCATTTGTGCGTTCGCAGCGGCGAGCGCCTAGTCATTCCGGTTGACGCGCGTGAGCGATCTTGCTGAGGCGTTACTCACGGTCTCTGCTGTTCAACCTTTGCGGCATCCGCCTTTTCAGCTCGGATGGGTCGACGCACCGCATTACTCGGTCAGCCTTGGTGACTTCCCGCTGGATTCCGGCGGTGTTATCGAGGATTTCTCGATATCTTTTGCCGTGCACGGTGATTCGCGCGACGACCGGCTGCCGATCGCACTTGCATTATGTGCGATTGGAAGCACGCACCATAGAATGGATTTTATGATTGGCACCGGGCAGGCACTCGACCCCTCCCGTCTGCGCATACTTGCTATTGACGCAATCGGAAATGGTCTGACGACGTCACCCTCCACATCGCGTAGCCAGCCCGGATATTTGTTCCCGCAATTTACAATTGGCGACATGGTGCGCAGCCAAGCGTCTCTGGTGAAGCGGCTGGGTATTGAAAAACTTGATCTCGTTGCCGGTGCATCGATGGGCGGTATGCAATCGCTCGCTTGGGGTGTCATGTATCCGGAGGCTATGCGTCGGATCGTGGCTCTGACCCCTATGGCGAAAACGACACCCTGGGCCCGCCTCGTAAATCTATTGGCGCGCTCGACATTGGAGCGGGGGATGTGCCACGAATTGGGTGGCGAGCCGGCCACCGATCCCTGGTATGATTGGGTACCTCTCATGCTCGCCCTGTCGATGCGCACTCCGAGTCAATTCGATGCCGAGATTCTGGATTTCTGTCGAAGCCCGGGAAAATCTGATCCCTGCCCATGGCTTGACCTCCGAAGATCTTGGTGGCGATCCCAGGGCTTCGAGTCGATAGACTGGATCTATCAGTCAAGAGCTTACGACCTTCATGATGTGGGGAAACTGGGTTCATTCAACGGAGACACGGTCGCTGCCCTGAACTCAGTGCGTGCCCCGACCTTTATAGCTGCGCCGTCGTTGGATCTTTATAATCCAGCAGATGCAGCGGTTTGGGCGTCGCGCCATATTCCGGAATGCCATTACATGGAGATCAACAGCGTGTATGGCCACATGGCCGCGAGTGGCCTTGATCAAAGCGCATCTCGTGCTTTGAATGATGCTGTCGCCAGATTCATAGCGTAGAATCTCGCGCGATAGAGCGCCCATAGAACGAGGCGTGAAAGTTTCAAGGGTGGAGGATCTGAATGGATATCCGTCTCATACACTATTTTATGAGTGTCTATGAGGAGCGCAGCTTTGTTAAGGCTGCTGAGCGCATGCATGTCGTGCCATCGGCCCTAAGCATGCAGATTCGCAATCTCGAAGAAGAACTGGGCACGTCCGTATTCGACCGGACAAAAAAGGGCGTTGAGGCGACTGTAGCTGGGCGGCGATTCTATGAACTTTGTCAGCCGATAGCTCGTACCCTGGCTTTCGCAAAGCAGGAGATGCGCGACCTGGTTCAGGGCAATAGCGTATCCGGTTCACTTCGCGTGGGGATGCCTTCGGCAACCAGCTTCGGGATCCTTGGCGACTTGCTGCAAGAATTCACAAGTTTGTATCCTAACGTTGATCTGACCGTCGTTGAAGCATTTAGCCGCTATGTCACCGAACAAGTACAATCCGGCTTTCTCGATGTCGCGCTGGGTGCGCTGCCTGTCGATCATAGCGGATTAGCCTGTAGGCCAGCTTATCGAGATCACTTTGTGCTGATCTCGGGACGACCTATCAACGGTCCCCAATTCAGTCCCATTGATCTGTCGGCAATGAAAGAACTCAAACTTGTCGTGCCGTCAGAGCGTCATTTAATGGGCGCAACCCTGCTTGACTACATCACTGGTGGTCAAATCGTTGCAAGCCGCGTCATGAAGGTGGACGGGTTTGTGGGAACTATCGAGAGTATCAGGCGCTCAGATTGGGGCGCAGTATGTCAGGCTATCGGTGTCATGCAGTACCTGGACAGAAAGGATCTATTTATTTATCCGATCTTTAAGCCAGTCATGCATCTTGAGTCGTATTTCTTACATCATCCTAGTCGCCCACTGACGTTAGCGGCGCGCTGCTTTGTCGAAATGCTCGAACGAAGATTGCTCGATGTATGTACCGCATGGGAGAGGATTTATTGTTGGAAATAAAACGGCGCTAAGTCTCGTTTGTTTTCCTTCACAAGCCGTCTTTCACCATAGGCTCTGTACTACGAAGACGAATCTCAGAGGCTGCGCAGAAACTCGTGTCGGCGTAAGCTTGATGCGAAAACAGCAACTCCGGGAACGGCATGCCGAGGCCGTTCACACGTCATTACTTCCATCGCTGCTACCGCCTAGAGTGTTGGAAAGCCGCTGGCTGAGCTTGGAATACAAGTTCAGAATGGGCTAGCTCAGTCGTCAGCAAGTGTTCGCCGTCATCACCCTTGAGACAAAATGAGGCTTCACGAAGAGAGGGTTTCTAATTCATCGTAGCCGCAAGGAGCGAGGAGGAAGCAGAAGTCCTTACTCGGCAAAGCGCCCGCAATGCAGGCACTGACTTTAAACTTCGGACCTGGCGTAAACCTTCCCGCTCCAGCAGAGGTCAAGTTACCAGACAGAAATGGAAAGGAATTTGCGGAAGGCGGTTGCGTGACGTGTCATGGGCTTCACCGTGTCGTTGCTGCGAAGCGATCGCCGCAGGAGTGGAGAAGTGTCGTTCATCGGATGGTTTTTCTGGGTTCCGCACTCCCGGACGATGACGTTGCCGCTGCGATGGATTACTTAAACGTCAATTACGGTTCCCCAGAGGCCACTTCTCTAGGGCAGAGGCCTTAATGACGCGCCGCTAGCGTGAACATGCACGGCCTATATCAGTGATCTAATGTATGTTCGCGAGGGGCTGCATTGAGCGCGGGCTAGATCATAGGCCGCCACCGTCGGGCGTGCCTACTCGGATTTCAGGAATACCGTACGTTCACGCAGAATATCAGCCGCGTTTCGATTTATCAGACGCTTGTCGCGGCAGCTCGGTGCCGTGGAAAATGCGCTATTAGGCTATATAGCATATCCCTGTTAGCGTCCGCACTTTCCCTGATGTCTTGAAGATATTTCCCTGTTAGTTCCGTAAGCGATTGTTCAAGAAGTACCTGCGGCGCAGTCGTTTTACTTGGAATTTTGGCTTGTCAAAATCAGTGATTGCAAATTTTCCTTGTAAAATTCCCTGTTTGCAGGGAATTGACGCAGAGACTGGTGCTATTAGCACTGTATCGCCAGCCAGCCAGTCCGGCTTTTGGAGAATACTATTTTTCTGAGGCAGAAATGCCCGCAAATGGCGGGCTTTTCATGCGTTACGAGTCTCTGTGGAGACTAATGTTCGTGCCAATTCTTCCAAATATTCCCGAAAGTCTCCATGTATCTGTTGAAGAATTCCCGTTTTCTCGAGATTCGCCTCAGAGACCGGAGAATAAAACCACTGTGTGATGACGGGGCAGTCTGTCTCGGACGTATTCAACAAAAAGGCGAGCAGCACGAGCGCGCGCTGAATGCGTTCGACAAGCGTCAGCTTGTTCTCTCCATCTGCAACCATGACACCGGCACGTTGTGTTGCTCCGGATATCAATGGGTGTCGCTGCGCTAAATGCGAGAGACTCTTGCCATCCAGCGCGAACTTTTCCATCGATTTTGATCGAGCTAATAGGATGCCTGATATCGCAGCCGATTTTCCATGCTGGACTTTTGGCAAGAATTTTGGTGGGCCGCGTGTGTTGCAGCCCGAGCTCTTTTAGTTTTTGCAATGAGTTGGGCGGGGTAGCACTACGAGCCGCAACTTTTGTGTTCAAAGGGAACTCAGAAGCCGTTCTTCTCTTGTTCACCGCTCGCGAGTCGTGCAGAATCGATGGATATCATTTCTTGGTTGTAAGCACTTTTGTTTTTGAATGATGCAGCATGGTTATTCGGCGTATTGCCACATTTCTTGGGCGGCGAGGTAAGAAGCGTCCCGCCACCACCCGCGAGTCCGGCCCGCCCCCTGCACCGAATGCGGCACCGATTGTGCCGCAGCGCGCCGGGCCGCCACTTATTATTTGGGAATCCGAGCTTCGCGCCATTGCGATTGAGACCGCCGCTTGGTCCATCGAAACCGGCGGAGACCTCTTTGGTCGCTGGCAAGGCACGCCCATCGTTTTCCTCGCCACGAAGGCCGGCCCCAACGCGCAACGAAGCAATGCGCATTTCCGACTTGATGTAGATTATCTGCGGAAGCTGAGTGGCCCCCTCGCGGAGGATTGGGCGCTTCGATACTTCGGCGACTGGCATTCGCATCACCGGCTCGGGCTCCTCGAACCGAGCTCAGGGGACCGCCGTCGCATTCGGCAGCTCGGGCAGCGAAACCAGTTTCCGGGAATGGTGGAGATAATCGTCACAACGGAGGGATCGGAAAACGCACCGATCATTCGTATCCATCCCTGGTTCTACGACCTGTCTTCCGCAGAGGGGCCAGTTGCCATGAACGTGACGGTTCTGGCTGGATGCAGTCCCATTCGCCAAGCACTTCTGACGCGCAATGCCTTCCCCGAACAGGAACTGAAAGCGTGGGAGCAGGTGTCGCTCGACCGGCTGCGCATTGGACGCGATGGCAATCCCCCAACCACCGACAAGGCACCTGAAATTGACGCCACCACGCGCGACCGAACACTTACGCATTTAGCTGAAGCGCTGACGAACGCTAGCGGTGAGCCGATTGAACAACACAAGACCGCGTTCGGACAAATTCTCGTTGCGAAGCTGGTGCAGCAACAGCACCTCGCGTTCGCCATCGATGCCAAATGGCCGATGATTGTGCTGGAAGTTCACCAGATTAATCGAACCGACGGCACGACCGAAGTGCTCAGCACGCCCGACGGTCTTCTGGCCTCCGACATTGCGGGAGTGATCAGCGCGTTTCACGCCACTAAATTGCGTTCGGGGGTATGACCGATGTGGACACAAGGACAGCGTCAGCGCCTCGCAACAGAGCATCAAATTCTTCAGAACGAGGGGTTCACTCAGTTTTCTGTCTGGCATCATTCTGCGTCTGACACCTACACCGCCTCTGGCTTCGCGACCTCTAGCGCGGGAAAAAACTATCATCTTTGGATGCCGATCCCATCCGGCTTTCCTACGCAGCGCCCACCGCTTTACGTCATTAATCCGCACCCACTGCGTAAAGCGAACGGCACGTCAATTTCTACACTTGGGGTCTCGCATGCGATGCACACCTTGCAGCCGCACGACAATGGATACGTCCAGATTTGCCACTGGCGGGATGCTCGCTGGCACTCGGGAATCGTTTTGCAAAAGGTGTTCCTGAAAGGCCACCTTTGGATTGAAGCGTACGAGCAGCATCTCGCTACTGGGCGCGACTTGGCCGATTTCGTTCGCACGATGGCGGAGAATGCATGACAACCAACCCTGTCCAAAGCCAGATGATCCGCGAAGCGATGCAAGCCATCGCCGAGCGCAAACCGGGCAAATCAAAGCTCGTCTACGACAAGACGAAGCGAACGATCGTCGCCGTCGCCGAGGGCGCACAGACACCGAAAGCGCTGAACATTACGGCTGACGATGCCGACATGTTCGCTGTTGTAACTCTGTCGGCCGAATGGCTTCGCAGCCATTGGTCTGCGTTAAAGAAAACCGGCCGGTTGCGCATTTCGTTCAGTTCTTGGGACGGCGGTGATGCGTTGACCCAATCGGAGCTGTGTGTGCAGCCAAGCTCCAGCCGCGTCGAGGGGTGGCTCCAGATCACCGGACAGCCCAGTTCTGAGGTCAACATCACCCTCTCGCCTGTCGATGCCGGTGCGTCGCAGCGAGCGGCGTTTGTAGCGCCCGACGGGACAGCCTATCGCGCGAAAGCCGCCTCACAAAATGGACAACCGCTCGACGTTGAGTTTGCCGACGTGGAACCGCAGCTGGATTTGCGTCGCGCCGGCATCCTTGAAACGGCTGTACTCAAGGACAAAACGGCGCTTTGCATTGGACTCGGAACCGGAGGCGCATTCGTCGCGGTCGAGCTCGCGAAGTGTGGGGTCGGGCGTTTCGTGCTCGTGGATCGCGATCGGCTTTCGGTCGGCAATGTGGTGCGACACCCCGGTGGCATCTCTCACGTTGGGCGTTCGAAGGTAAACGTCCTGCGCGATCTTATCTTGGAGAAGAACCCGAAGGCGGAAGTCGAGAGTCATGCCATTGCGGTTGGATTCGATACGCGAGATGCAATCGCGCAGATGGTGAAAGGCGCTGATGTCGTGATTTGCGGCACCGACAATCGCCAAAGCAAGCTTTTAATCAACGAGCTGTGCGTCGATGCCGACATCCCTGCTGTGTACGGCGGCGCATTTCGCCGCGCGTATGGCGGGCAGGTTCTGCGCGTTAGGCCGAAGCAATCCCCCTGCCAGCAATGCTTTGTTTCAGCTCTGCCCGATGAGGCTGCCGACGTAGAGATTTCGACAGAGGCTGACGCAGGGGAGATCGCCTATTCGGATCAGCCGGTTGCCGTCGAGCCGGGCTTGTCGCTCGATGTCCTGCCAATAGCTAATTTACTTGCCAAACTCGCGCTGCTTGAGTTGCTGGCCGATAAGTCTTCCACGCTAAACGCACTGCGCCGAGATTTCGACGCGCCTTGGTATCTCTGGCTCAATCGGCCCGAGCCGGGTACCCAATACGCCACCATGCCGCCGCTCAGCGAAAGCAGCGACGAGATGACCATCAACCGCTGGTACGGCGTTTATTTCGATCGCGATGATTCCTGCCCAGTATGTGGTGACTTCCTTGCCGGAATTGCGGCTTCATACGGGCTTGATCCAGCGAAGTTGCCAGCACTCCCGGAAGGGAGCTGACAGCGTGGAGCTTAATGGCAGTTTCAGCACCTATCTTAGCTCAATTGAGCCAGACGAGGACGCGGTCTCGAAGGCCAAGTCTGCCCATGAGAAAGTTCGCGAAAAGCTCAAGAGCGACGACGAAGCAAAGGACGCGCATAAGGACACGTTCTTATCGGGCTCGTACGCGCGGCATACCGCGATCCACAACATCAACGATGTCGACGTGATATGCTTGGTCGACATTGACCACACCATCACCGAGCCGGAGGTGGTATTGAGTTGGTTGAAGGGCGTGCTTTCAAAATACTACAGTGAAACGCGGCTCCAGGGGCGTTCGATCGGGGCAAGCGCAGCCAAGGGTGTGTGGCTTGACATTGTTCCGGGCACACCGATGTCTGCCGATGATGGCCCTCTCTGGATTCCGGATCGCGACGCAAAGGAGTGGGTGCAGGCCCATCCTAAGGGCCAGCTCGCTGCGTCAACGAGCAGGAACAAAGCGACAGACGGCTACTACGTTCCGACGGCTAAATTGCTCAAGTCATGGCGCGACCGGCTGCCGACCGAGAAGTCGAAGCCGAAGTCATACATTCTGGAAACGCTGATCCATCAGGCCATAGGAAATCCGATTTCCTATGCTTGTGCTGTCGTGAACGTGCTTGAAGGCATCCACAATAGTTACAGCTGGTACCGCGGAACGAATATGGTGCCCCAAATGCCCGATCCGGGCTATCCGTCGGTCAACGTGGCAAAGCGATGGTCGAGCGGTGACTTCGACGCGTTTCTCGACCAAGTGAAGTCGGCTGCTCAAACAGCTCGCCAAGCCCTTGACGCGATCGATGAGGCGGAAAGCAAGAAGCTCTGGCGTAAGCTGTTTGGCTCTACTTTCGGGCAATAGGTCAACACGATGGCGAAAGCACCATTAAATCCAGGCTCTCTCGTCACCCCGTCTGCCATGGGCGGTATCGTGGGAGGCAAGGGCTTTGATTTTCAGACGCGCTACACGGTGTGCCACTTACCTGTTTGGCTGACTCAAGGCGGCTTCCAGCAGATATTTTCCGAAGGTACCGGCGACATCGATGTGCGGTACGTCGCCGATGGAAAGTCAACGCGGCAGCACATCCAAACGAAGGATCATGATGTTACGCCGAGCGAGTTCAAGGAGGTTGTCGATACCTTCATGACAAGCGACGCGGGCATGCCCGGCGTGTATGAGCGTTTCACGCTAGCCTGTCCGTCACTTTCTCAGCAGCTTCGTCCGGTCGAGACAGGGCTCGCGCGGTTGCGCAATGCGAGCCCATTTTATGACGATGCGCCTTCCGCCCTAGCACCGACGAAAGAAGATGTGGATGCGCGTATGCGCAGCCATGCTTTGAACGATGCGCAGATCCAATTTATTCACGATAAAGTTTTTATCGAAGTTGGCCATGGTGACCTTGCGCATGATGAGCGTGCTCTTGACATTTTCATTGCGCGCCTCCTGAAGCATCCAGAGTTTGCCGACAAAATCCGCGCGATGGTGCAGCCGGCTTACGCCGAGATGATCCGCTATGTCAGTGCAAGCAAGGGAAATGTTCTTGATCGCTCGTCGATCGAGGGTTTCCTTCGTGCTGCCGTCCTATCCAGCTTGTCTTCCGAAGCGAGGGTGACGCTTTGGCTTCAGAATTGGACGAAAGAGGCTTTCGATCCGCCAGCGGACTACGAGTTAGACTGGACCGCGCATTTTGACCGGCAGTCCCGCCGGGTTCCGACCGCTGATGTTTGGAATTCAGACCTGATCCCGCAGATCAATGCCCTTAAGTCCAAAATTCTCGCGGCAGGCGCTGTTCGGAGCATTCGCCTTCGAGGCAAATGTGCGTTGTCGACCGGAGTTGCGCTCGGCGCGGCTTTTCCGAATGTGGGAGGCTGGACATTTGAGATACCCCAGCCGCCCGCCAAGGAGCCGTGGCGATCCGATGCAACGCCAACCCCGAACTATCGATTGGAAGAAGAAATCATCGAGGGACAACCAACCGGCGCTGACCTAGTGCTTGGCCTGAACATTCGCGGCGATGGGCGCGAGGACGTTTTGCGCTATGTTCAATCAACCGGGCAGATACCGCAAGCGTATGTCTTTCTTTCTCCGTCAAGCCAAGGAGCCCTATCCATCGGCGGAGCCGAGGATGCAATTGCGATGGCATCAGCCATTCGTGAACGGCTCGGAGTTCTTCTGAAGGCGCGTCAAGTGCGGACAACGCGACTGTTCTTCTACGGACCCTTTGCGCTTTCCGTGTTTGTCGGGCAACAGCTGACGTCCATTGGTGAGGTTCAGCTGTTTGAGTACCAAGACCCCAGCTATGTTCCGAGCGCCTTGCTTCGAACGTAATCCACGTGAGGGCGAAACTCGCATGCTTACGACCGAACAGCTCCTCAACGGGCTACCACCAGACCTGACGCTGCGGTTCTTCGCCAAATTCGCCCGAATGGAATTCGCGTTGAAGCAGCGTCGCCTGCTCCGCTTCACGGCGGAGGGGGAGGTGGCGCAGATTGGTCAGCCGAGCCTTGTCGTCCGCCTCGGAGCTGAATTCTTTGCGGCCGTTCATTCTGCGCAGATGGCTGAGACTTTGATCGCAATCCCGCCGAAGCACTTTCTCGTCGGTGGCAACGGCGGCGTGGAATTCGGTGCGCAGCCCGCTGCCATCGAGACGACCTCCGATTTGATCGGCGCGACTTGGCGTGTCCGCAACAATCTCTTTCACGGCAACAAGCTGTTTCCGGCAAACCGCGAGCGAGACGAGCGTTTGATGACGGATGCGTTGGCCGTGCTCGACATGATTCTGCAGGCGCTGCCCGATGTATCGTCAGCCTTTCAGGAACCTCAGCAATACTTTTGAGCCAAGTTTTTTCACAATCCATTGGAGTAAAAGCCTTAGCTCTGACACCAAAGAGGAATTTGCGGATGAACCTTCAAGAATTTGAAGCCGCAGTTGACGCGTGCCCTGACGAGATCACTCCAAAACTAGATAGCTTGGAAGCACTCTACGAGTATGTCGGACTGCCGGTCGAAAGTTCCTTTTCGCGAAACGAAGCGGCGCAAGAACTTTACCGGAAAATCGTCTTGGCTTTTCCCGCCGGCCGGCAGACCGTTTGGAAGCGTTGCCGTGACCTTCTTGAAGAGCTCATTCAGGATCACGTGCTCGACGGGAAGCCGCTCGATCCGTATTTCGAGGTTCTGGAGCACCTACGAGATGCCGTTCGCGCAGAAGGCGCAACTCCCGGCGATATCAAAGGCGATTGGAACGCGGCAATCCGGCATGCGTTCGATCACACGCGCGTAAGCAACTGGGACACGAGCGCGACGCGCGAGAACACCCACACCCGCGAGTTCGAACTGGCAAGGGCCGCTAGACGCTTGCGCGAAGCGGGCTGCAAGCTGCTGCGAACAGGGCATTACCTGAGCCTGGCACCAGAGTCCGAAATGCTCTTAGTTGAAAGGCTCGAAGCAGCCATAGCGCAGATTGGCGGACTGAACGCTGCACGCCGTGTCTTTGCTCAGATCACGCCGCTCTATCGCGAGGTGTACGAACGGTATGATCTGGTCAAGCGGCCTAGCATGATGGGTGGTGGGAAGCCCCAGATACCGTTTGGCTATATCCTTATGCTTGCGGCGAAGCACTTCATTGGGAAGAAGCCAAACCAAGACACCGATGCGAACTGGTTAAGTATGCTTCGTTTGGCAAGTGACTACGCCGCCGTGTTCGACGTGCAGGAATACGCACCGAGCGTCTGGCGGAACATAGATGCAGCCGAACTCATTGTGTATCTCCGTGAGGTCGCGCAATTCGACACGCTCTTTCGCCTTCCGCAAATCCGAGCCTCCGATATGGACACCATTATTCGAGGCATCCTCCGTGACCTTGATTTCGACGAGAAGCGGGGCGGCGGCTGGACCCTGAACGACCTGCTGACGATCCTTCAGGTATTGCTGGACGGCTCCAAGGCAAAGCGGGGACCTCACTGGTTCGATACCGACAAGATTTTAACCGCGCAGTCAGGCCTTGATCTCATCACCGTCACGGCCGCTCTTAACGAGGTGTTCAGTCATCCAAAAACGGGGGCAAATCCGAATTTCTCGAAACCGACGGACGGGCCGACGGACGATCCGGGTGGCCGAGAACTCGGTCACAATTTTTACACACGTCCTCTACTTACCGCGGATGAGAAAACGTATTGGCTGCTGGATCGGTCGATGTGTTCAACGTCTTGCTTTGAAGCCATTCTAGGAGCAGCGCGAAGCACCGAGCAGAAGCTGGACCAGAAGCTTGGCGCTACGATCGAGGCGTTCTTGCGCGATAAGTTTCACGACCATCAGATTACGACAGTGTCGGGCGACTATGATGTCGATCGTGAGCACGGCGAATGCGATATCGTCGTCGAGACGGAAGAAGTGATCGTCTTCTTTGAAATCAAGAAGAAGCCATTCACCCGTCGCGCTCAAGCCGGGTCAGATGCGCACGTTCTGCTTGACCTTGCCGAAAGCCTTGTTTCCGCGCAAGTTCAGGCGGGGTGGCACGAGGTGCGCTTGCGGAAGTACGGTTATATTGACCTCGATGAGAAGGGCCAAAAGTATAGGTTGGAGTTGAAAGGTCGGCACATCGAGCGCATTGCAGTCTCGCTACTTCAATATGGAAGCTTTCAAGACCGGATTTTCCTTAAGCAACTCCTCGAAGGAATAATGAACGCGTCTTTTACAAGCCCTGACCCCTTGGTGAACAAGAAGATGACGGCCCTCAACGCCTCGTTGAATGAATTGCGCGACCAGTTTGCGGCGCTTCACCCGGGACAAATGGAAGTCAGAGCGCCTTTTTTCCATTGCTGGTTCTTGAGCGTTCCGCAATTGCTTGCTCTGCTCGATGGCGTGACGGGGCCCGCCGAGTTCAAAAGAACGCTGTGGCAGACGAGGGGTGTGGTTACGGGAACAGCGGACTTCTATTACGAACTTGCCTTCATGCAGCGGTAACTCCGCGGATGCCTTCACCCGGCGAAATCCGGCGAAAACGCACTTTGCCAACTGCCCTTTCAATGTCGAAAGTGCAGGGGCATGTGCAGTCTCTACAGTACCTGTCGCGACAGCTTGCCCTCGACGAGGGGCGCGACAACGATATCGTGCGCGTTGATTGATGCTGTCTTAAATATGAAGCGGTTTGGCACGTGTCGTTCCGGTCATGAAACGCTGAGAGTTAAAGGCCTGATCAGAAGCCCAAAGCCTGGTATTGGTCGCGCCATGTAAGCGGCAGAGTCTTCGGGATCAGCACCAAGGACAACGTCGCTGGCTGATCTCCGTTAAAGATAGCGCCGGCGATATTCGGCGACAAAAACGCATAACGCAGCTCCTGGCGTACCAACTTTGGGTGCAGGTTAACAGAAGCCGCTAGCGCCTCGACGGTGTCGAAGCTGTTGTTCTGCAGATCACGTAGCCATGCATGGGCTCGAACAATGGCTTGAACCAGTTTTGCATCGGGCTGCCGTTCGCCGTTCTCCTCAATGATAGTTGCCGAACTCGGTTGGAACATCTGCCAAGGGATCGAGAATTTGTTCGATCGAATCTTTGCTGCTGGCGTGGCGGTAATTTTGATAGCGCGGCTACTTAGTTCGGCACGTGACACAAAGCTCCCAACAATATCCGCATTCGTCACGGCCTGACCGATCTTCAACCTTTCCCGCAAGGCATTGATCAGCGCCTGTTCGATATCGGAAGCCGGGACGCGTGCGACCGATCCGGCATCGGCTTTGCGGCCGCGCAGTAGGGCTGAGCTGACATAGAAACGATAGCGGGCACCATTCTTCGACGAAAAGCTCGGGCTCATGGCATTTCCGCGATCATCAAAGAGTTTGCCCATCAGGAGAGCACCGCTTTCAGATCGTTTCACCTTCCTTTTAGTCTTGCTCGACGCCAACAGTTCTTGAACCTTGTCGAAGGTTTTGCGGTCGATGATCGCCTTATGCTCGCCGGGATACCATTTGCCGCCGTGACCAGTCTCACCGATGTAAACTCGGTTTTTCAGGAAATGAGCAAGGGGGCCGTAGGTGAACGGGATGCCGCCGTTGAACTTCTTGACCTTGGTGTTCCGCCGCTTGGTCACGATGCCACGCTTGTCGAGATCGGTTACAAGGCGGCTAAACGATTGCAAATCGATGTAACGCCGAAAGATGATGCGGACGGTTTCTGCTTCGGTGGGATCGATGACGAGTTTCTTGTCCTTGGCCACATAACCGAGCGGCACCGTGCCGCCAGTCCATTTTCCTTTCCTACGGGAGGCTGCCACCTTGTCCCGGACGCGCTCCGAGGACAGCTCGCGCTCGAATTGGGCGAACGACAGCAGGACGTTCAGTGTGAGCCGTCCCATCGAGGTGGTGGTATTAAACTGCTGGGTCACGGCCACGAAAGAGATCGATCTGGCGTCGAACGCCTCGACCAGTTTGGCGAAATCAGCCAGTGAACGGGTGAGGCGGTCGATCTTGTAGACGACGACCACATCGACCTTGCCGGCGTCGATATCCTTCAAAAGTTGCTGGAGGGCAGGGCGTTCAAGGTTGCCGCCGGAGAATGCCGGGTCGTCATAGGGCTGCTTGATGACCTTCCAGCCGAGCGATGCCTGGCTCTTTATATACGCCTCGCAAGCCTCCCGTTGGGCATCGAGCGAATTGAATTCCAGCTCGAGGCCATGCTCGGTCGATTTGCGCGTATAGATCGCGCAGCGGAGGGTTTTGGGAACGCTACTTGCCATCTGCGGCACCTTGAGACTTGGACCGTAGCCCGAAGAACCGCGGTCCATTCCAGTTGGTCCCGGCAATCAAGGATGCGATCTCGGAGAGGCCTGCATAGGTTTTGCCCTCATAGGCAAAGCCGTCCGGACGAACCACGACGCGGTAGGTCTTTCCCTTCCATGTCCGAACCAGCTCGGAGCCGGGCTTGATCCGGCGCGGTAAATCGAGCTTTCCGTTGGGCTTAGCGGCCATGGCTTTCACGAGCTGGTCTAGGAGGCGCTTGGTCGGACCGGGCAGTCGGCCATAGGCCTTTTCCTGAATCCGATGGGCGATGCTGCGCCGGAGCAGATCCGGACCGAACGCTTTTGGCGGATCCGTTCGCAGTACTTCCCGGTAACGTTTGCGCAGTTCGACAATAGGAGCTGTTGCCAGCCGATCCAGTTCGGCTTCCACCGCCGGATCGGCTGACTTCATGGGTAAGGAGGCTCGGATCATTTCGCGGTGCCCGGTTTTGTGATCCGGTACACGCGCTGGCCATCAGTTTTCGCTGACGTCAGGTTTAGCTTGAGCTTCTTCCGCACGGCTCCAGCGAAGAAGCCGCGCACTGAATGTTGCTGCCAATCAGTTGCTTTCATGATGGCGGCGACGGTAGTTCCGGACGGGGCGCGGAGCATCTCAATCACCTTGTCCTGTTTGGACACGACCACCTTCGGCGACTTCGGCGTTACCGGCTTCTTCGGCGCGGGCGACTGAGCTTTCGGAGCAGATTTCGCCGATCGCTTTGCTGCCGGTGTGGATCGTCCGGTCTTGCGAGGGGGCTTTCGATTGCTGGTGGCCATTTCAGTTCTCCTGCGTGCATGACAGCATCATGTGCCGCCACTGCCGCAAGCCCGTCGGTTGCCGACGGGCCGAGAACCTTTCAGTTGGAGAGAGCTTTACTCGCTCGACAACCGGTTGAGTAGCGAAGCTGCATCCTGCAAGCGGCCGGTCTCATAGAATATCTGTTCGAGATCCATCGAAACTCTTACGCCTTCAGCTACGCTGCCAGCCAGCGCGCAGGCCTCGGCGGCCTTGGCAATCCGCGCGGCCTCGCCAAGGCGAATACCGATCTCGGTAAGGATTAGGCCAATTGCCTGTTCTGTAATTTTGCGATCCATCATTCTGCCTCCGGTTCACGGCGACAGTGACGCTCCACGTGCCAGCGAAGTCGAGCAGAAACGCAGCAATCTAGTGGCTCTTATCAGCCGGTCCGGATCACAAAATGATCCAACAGGATACCTAAGCTGCACGGCCTATTTGGCCGGGCGCTTGGCCGCGGCCTTGGGTGCGCCTTTTCCGCCAACGTAGTCTTTGAACAGTTTGACCGGATCGGCGCCAAGCGCGCGCGCAATGGCCGTGAACTCGATGATATCAAGGCGGCGTTCGCCGTTCTCATACTTGGCGACAAAGGATTGAGGTCGGCCGAGTTTCCTGGCCAAGGCTTGTTGCCGGATGTCCGCTGATTTTCGCACTGCGACAAGCAGGTCGATTAACCGGGCATAATCCGCGGATTTGAGGGTCTTTTGCATACGCCGCCCGGGCCGTGAATCGGCGGCGAGCAATTTGATCCTGAAAATGGATTATCCCAAAATAGGATTATATTAACTGAGGTTGGCGATAGTGGCACCGATGGCCCTAGTCCTCGTGGACTTCTACCCCACGGGAAGCGATGTGCTGACCCACCCAAGTCGGGCTTTCGAGGCGCGGCGGACGGGCACACGAAGCAAAAGTTGGGAGTTGTTGATGAATATTGTGATCAAGGCGGCCTTGGGCTGCGCACTGGGATTTATCGTCGTCGGAGCACTTGTCGGCGGTGGCCGGAGTGCGGTGCCACCGGCTCCGAGCGTCCCTCTGCCATCCGATCAGGCCCGCTTCATAGCCGCCATCACGCAGGCACGATCCAAGTTCACATCGGCTCCGAATGAATTGGCCGCAGGCGGAATGCGCAATGCCAGGCAGAAGACGATTTGTAGCGCTCTCCAAGGCCAGAGCGCCTCGGGATGGATCGGTAAAGTCGCCTATCTCTCTACCAACGGCGATGGCAAAGGCGTGATCACCCTTGAACTTGCGCCCGGCTTGCAAGTTTCAACCTGGAATAACGCCATATCGGACTATTCTGATAAGACCCTGATTGACCCAGATACCCAGTTTTTCAAGTCTCTCGCCGCAATGAAGCGTGGCGACACCGTGAGGTTCTCGGGCGGGTTCTTTCCGTCGAACCTCGACTGCGTGGGAGAGCAAAGCGTGACTATCGCTGGATCGATGAAGAGCCCGGTCTTCACCATGCGTTTCTCATCGATCCGCAAGCTCTAGTCGCACAACCTCGCCCTCCTCGCGCTACGAGCGAGCGATGTTCGTATCGATTCGCGCCTTCCTAGAAGGCGGACTCTGTTGGGCGCTAATCAGCTTGATGCAACATCGAACATCGCGTTGCTGCGCATATCAACCATTTGATCGCGCATTCACCCCACCCAAGATAGCGTCGTATCATAGCCGCCCTTGTACGAAAGCGCTTGGCTGAGACTATCGACCTGATCATCGTGTTTGCCCTGCGGGAAGGTCAGAAGCTCGGTTTCGAGCTGCGCCAAGAAAGGCGCTTTCCGGGGAAACAGCACGAGACCACCTTCAAACTTGGCTTGGTGCACGAACAGGCGGCCTTGCTTATCGCGCTCGATGGGCACGGGCATGACCGTGTAGATACCGCTTTGCTTAAGCTCTTGAGCCAGAGCGATACCGGTTGATGCATCCTCAACCAGTATTTTGAGTGGGTCGTATCGTTGCGCGAGCGCAATCGCAGTGGCGCGTAGCTGGGGATACTCATAACGTCCCCTTGTGACGTCCATCAGATAGAAGTGTTTATCTACCAACAACCATGTCGTGCAGACTGACCAGTCGTTCTGGCTACCGACCTTGGCGGCCGTGTCCCACGATTGAATGACTTTGGTTCGATAGCTGCGTTCCGGCAATTGATCGTAGTAGCGCAGCCAATCACGTTTGATCATCCCGCCGCCGTCGGGAACTGGAGATTGCTGATACTGGGCGCCGAAGATTCCGGAACCCATTTCGGTGCGAAGCTTTTCCAGCGTTGCGAGAGTCTCGTACGCGGGATGAAGAGCTTGGCCGGCGCGGCGCGCGTGGAACTGCCCTTCACCGATCTCCACTTTCTCATCGACCTCGGCAATGGCAGGCAGGCTGAGGACCTTCCAGTCCTTGGAATTTTCGACCAGAAATCCCGTCAGGTCGTGAAGATGAACCCGCTGCATGACCAGAATGATGACGCCCGTCGCTTTATTGTCGAGCCGCGAGAGCAGGGTATTCGTGAACCACTGGTTCAGGGAATTACGCAGCGTGTCGGATTGCGCATCTACTGGCTTTTGCGGATCATCCAGAATGATGATGTCACCGCCGAGGCCCGTCAGCGTTGCCGAAACGGAAGTTGACCGGCGAAAGCCGCGTCTGGTGGTGAAGACGTCGGAATCCGCAATACGATCGACGCGCATCGTCGGAAACGTTTTTCGATACCAAGCGGACTGAACAATCGCCCGGAAGTCGGCTGCGTGTTTGGCCGAGAGATCATTGCTGTAGCTCACGCCAAAGATCCGCAACTGAGGTTCATGGCCTAGCAAAAATGCCGGCAAAATCACCGACACCGTAAGCGACTTTAAGTACCGCGGCGGCATGTTGAGGATTAGACGGTTGACCTTGCCCTCTCGAATGAGCTGAAGCTGGTGCGCAATCGCCTTGATGTGCCAATTCGGCAGGTACTCAGCACCCGGATTGAGCATGAGAAAGCAGCGATGGAGGAAGCTTTCGAAGTCGTTGCGCAGAATGGAGTGCAGAAGATCTTGATCCTTCACTGTGTTCACTCCTTATCGGGATTCGATCGGAATTTGCTCAGGTAAGCATGAAGCACCGCCTTGTCGTCCGGATTGACCTCAGTCTCTGTGCTGTCTGTCGATGCGATTGCAGCCAAACGGTTCAACACGAAGGCTGCGCTCTTGGTGTTGCCCTTGAGTGAATCCTCTGCGAGCTTATGAAAAATTCCCTCCAATATGGTGATCTTGCGAACCTTGCCGTTCTGGCGGATTTCGATTTTGCGATTCAATAGCCCTACCAAAATGGTGGCCTCACTTTTGGCGCCCTTGGGTCGGCCTTTTGGATTGCCGCTTTTTCCGGGCTTGAATTGATTTGCCTTTGGCGGCTTGCCGTAGCCGACATCTTCGTCGCTCGACTTCAGCCGCACCCGCTTGCGGAAGACACGCTCAATTTTTGGGATCGAAGCCATTGTGTTAGATCCTTACGCGTTTGAGAGCAGGGGAAGCGGATCGCTCGGCGGTCACCTCGTCGAACGTCTGGCCGGTGGCCACGAGAACCGCGTCGCGCTTGGTGAATTCCTGCCAACGGCGGATAGCAACGTCGACGTACAAAGGATCGATTTCGATGCCGTAGGCGCGTCGGCTGACCTTTTCGGCGGCAAGAATGGTGGTGCCGGATCCCATAAAAGGATCGAGCACAATGTCGCCACGACGCGAACAGTCCCGCATGGCGTCGGCCACCAGGGCAACGGGTTTGACCGTTGGGTGAACGGTCAGCTCGGCGAGGCGATCTTTGCGGAACGTATTGACGCCGGCGTACTCCCAGACGTTCGATCTGGAGCGGCCAAACTTGCCGAGTTCGATATTGTTCTGGTGGCGGCCAGTGCCGTTCTTGAACACAAGGATTAGCTCATGCTGGGAGCGGTAGAAGCTGCCTTGCCCAGCGTTGGTTTTGACCCAAGCGATTATGTTTTTGAGCTCAGTGAAAGCTTCTTCGCCGGCCGCAAGGCACTCGCCAACGTGCCGCCAGTCCATGCAGCAGAAGACGATTGAACCGTCCTCTAAATACCGAGCGGCCAAGTGCATCCAGCTGGTAAGGAATTCAGTGAACTCGGCGCGCGACATCTCGCCGGAAGCTGCGGCAAACTCGCGGTGCTTGATTTTGCCGCGACCCTGAACGGAGCTAACTCGAACATTGTAAGGTGGGTCCGTAAACACCATGGCAGCTCGGGCGGTGCCCATCAGCTTTCTGACGTGCCCGGGCTCTCTGGAATCCCCGCACAACAGACGATGTTTGGACAGCGTCCATAAATCACCCGTCCGACTGACGGCCTTGGCTTCTATCTCGGGTACGGCATCGCCAGGCTCACGCTCAGAGTCGAGGTGATCGCTCATCAAGTTGTCAATCTCAGCAGTCTCAAAGCCGGTGAGTTCGATATTGAGCTGACATTCAGGAAGCAGAACCGCGAGCTCGCCGAGCTCCGCTGCAAGAACCGGATAATCCCATCCCGCGTTCGTCGGGATCTTGTTGTCCGCTATAGTAAGGAGGCGCTTCTTGGCGTTGCTTAGGCCCGACATGATTATTGTCGGCACTTCCTTAAGCCCGAGTTCGAGCGCGGCGAGATAGCGGCCATAGCCGCAAATAATGGTGCCGTCCTCATCGATCAAAATTGGATAGGTCCAACCGTAACAAAGGACTAGGTTTGCGATTTGTCGGATTTGCTTTTTTGAGTGCGTTCTTGTTTTACGTTTGGGCGCTCGCAATGAGCGTACAAGCGTCATGACGACGCGGTCGTGGGTCACAGTGAGCTCCTTTCATTTCGAAGGGAGCTCTTACATCCATCATTTTTTTGCTGAACGCATCAATCGCGATCAATGTGAGATTGTGGCAAGATTTAAGATCGGTTTTCCGAGGCTTTTGTACGCCGGCGGCGGGCTTGCCTGTTCGCTTTTGGTTTGGCCAAAAAGCGCTTCAACACACTGAGCCGCTGTGGACCGTCAACGATTCCTTCCAACGGTCCGCGATCGGCCGCTTCACGCGCCCGACGTTTCATATCCTCAATCGCACGCTTAGAAACTGTGACAAAAATCGTGGACATTGTATGCCTCCATTGCATGGAAGCTAATGATGTCACACGGGATGTCGTTGTCAGCCGCGCTGATCAAACTCAAATTGTGGCACGGCGGGGGCGCGCCCTTTTGTGACGAATTCCAAACTTGCTCAAGGTGTCGGAGATCTTTTGCTCCGATACAACCTTGCTGTTCGGATTATGCTTGAGCAGGTCGCCCTGTATTACCTTCAGATACGGAACATTGTCCAAGTCTCGAAGAGCACTGTAATTGAGAAGGTTCAATTCGCGCGCCATCGCAATGAAGTCAGGCCCTTGAGAACCGGCCGGAAGAGCGTAACACCGATCCTCCGCTTCCGCCGATGAAATCGTCTGATGGACGATCTGCCAATCACGTTCGGTGGTTTTGTACGGCAACTTCGCCGGAGTAATTTGAACTGCTCGGATAACCCTGCCGTCGATCAGGGTCACATTAACATCGCTGTCAACCATGGCGTCCGCCAACTCAACGGTTTCGAAATCAATCGACTCCGACCGATATCTGGCACGGCATATTTTTGAGCTGCGCAACCAAACTGTGTAAACGTGGCGATTACCGCGCTCAAATAGAAGTCCAGTGAGAGTGACAGCCTCGCCCGATGGCAGCGTTAAATCGCCACATGTTATCCTAGCTTGATCGCCGGATTGAAAGCCTGCTTCGTCGCTGAGCGCCGCGACCGCGTCCGCAACAGAAAGCATGTAAGGTTTCCGGTCGCTAAGATTGATGTGGACTGTCATGTCGAGCCTCGCGTACCCAAGATTCTCAGGTTGGTGAGCTCGGAGTATCTATGTCAAGTGCAGAGTGACCCGTTCCGGTGCGGCTGCAATCAGATCCGATCCGTGGGTTTTTTCGCGTAATGATGGATGAGTGTTTTAGGGGATGAAACCTGCACTAAAAAGCCCGCACTTCTGCGGGCTTTTTGCTTCTCCAGTTTTCAGTGGTGGCCCCAGTGGTGTCCGCCGTGATGACCACCATGGTGTCCGCCAAAATGTCCGCCTCCGAAACCAAATCCGATGCTCGGTCCACCGCCATAATAATAAGGCTGTGGGGCATAGTAAGCCTGCGGAGCATAGTAGCCGTAGCCCCCACCGTAAGGGCGAACGTGTCTATGGCGTGAGTGATGACGATGACGCCGATGCTGCGAACTGAACTCATTAATTTGCGCAGTGTGGGTTGCAGCCTGCGCCTTCACCGAGTTGTCTGCTGCATTGGCGGCGGAACCGCCGAGGAGCGCCGCTGCACCGACGGCAAATGCGATAGCTAGTTCTTTCATTTCTTTCCTGACTCCAAATACATGTCATGTGGAGCAATAATTACGATGGGAGATATCCGTTCCAGCTCTCCAGATTAAATTTGCGATAAGCCCTTGAACATTCATTCATATCGATGAACCCATCGCTGGGTTGACGAGGTTAACTGCGATGATGTTGCCCCTTGTGTCTTTCTCTAAAAGCCCGTCAGCCTCCGATAAAGGGACCGGTATAGACGTCTCAGATTTTGAGACGCTCTCCGTGCCGCTTAGAACCAACAACCCCAGGCCGTTGACGCCTACTAGTTTCGGACGAGCCGACGCTACGCGCGGCTTCCGGTAGCCGGGTACATGCCTGAGCTCGTTGCTATCCATTTCGCAAGAATCTTGTTGCAAGTTATTCGCAACAAGTATTTGATAGTCATTCGCAAGTAGCTCTGACAACTTAGAATGGCGACATTTTTTATGACGCTGCGAGGCCAAAACGTCATCGGCGAGCCGCGTCGCGGCGCGAATATCTTTAAAAGTCTGCTCGCCGGGATCGCGCTCGGGGCGCTGTCGTTCGAGGGTGCGCTGGCGGCCGACCAGCCTGGTGCTATGACGGTAAAAGCGCCGCGCATTGAAACTTACTTCGATTGGACCGGCCCCTATATCGGCGCTCATATGGGGTACGGCTGGGGGCGCACCAGCGCGACGCTGTTCGATCCGCTGCCGTCGGCGCTTTCCCACTCCTATAGCGGCATCAACGGCGGTGTGCAGGCCGGATATAATGTCGTCTTGCCCTCGCGGGTTTTGCTCGGCGTCGAGGCCGACATCACGTTTCCAAACTACATCAACTCTAACGCGGTGGTGTCGTCCCCAAGATCTGCGGAGGCTGGCCTGACGGAGAAAATGGATTACGTCGGCTCCGTGCGCGCGCGCCTCGGTTATGCCCGACCTTCATGGATGGTTTATGCGACTGGTGGATTCGCTTGGCAGGGCACACGGTTTGCCAGTGACCTGTCGGGCGGACTGGAAGAGAAAAGCATCCAGCGTCGCACCGGCTGGGCTGCCGGGGCCGGATTCGAATATGCCATCGATCCGCTCTGGTCGGCGCGGCTGGAGTATCTCTATTACGATTTCGGACCGGCCGACGTCCGGTTGCCGTCGGGAGCGCGCAATGCCTCGGCACTGGATTTCCAGACGCTTCGCATCGGCCTGAACCGCAAGATCGATTGGCCGGGGAGCACGGGATCGCAGCCAGTAGCGGCAAGGACCGCGCCGTCATCGGACATTTGGGAAATCCACGGACAGACCACCTACCTGTCGCAGGGCTATCCCGGATTTCATGCGCCCTACACGGGCACGAACAGCCTGACGCCCAGCCGCCAGTCGCAGGCGACATGGAGCAACAGCCTCTATCTGAATGCCCGGCTGTGGGACGGCGGCGAAGTCTACTTCAACCCTGAATTGCTTCAGGGCTTCGGCCTCAGCAATACCGTCGGCGTCGCCGGCTTTACCAGCGGCGAGGCGCAAAAATCGAACTTCCCTTATCCGCGCTTCAACCCGTCGCGATTTTACCTGCGCCAGACATTCGGCTTCGGCGGCAAGCAGGAAGAGTTGCCCAGCGGCCCCGGTCAACTCGCGGGGAAAGCGGACGTCTCACGGCTGACAGTACAGGCCGGAAAGTTCGCTGTGCCCGATGTGTTCGACGGCAATGCCTACGCCAAGGATCCCCGCAAGGACTTTATGAACTGGTCGATATGGGCGCCGGGCGCGTTCGACTATTCCGCCGACAAGGTCGGCCTGACATATGGCGTGACGGCCGAACTGAACCAGAGATACTGGGCGCTGCGCGCGGGTTATTTCCTGATGGTTTCGGAATCGAACTCAGGCAATTTCGACATGAAGGTGTTTCAGCGCGGCAACTACATCCTCGAGCTCGAAACGCGCTATTCGCTGTTTTCGCAGCCGGGGAAATTCCGCACCATCGCCTGGCTCAACAGTGCCTATTCCGGCGGTTACCGGGACACATTGAACGATCCGGCGCTCAATCTCGACATCAGCCAGACGCGCCGCGGGCGGATCAAATACGGCTACGTGTTCAACGTCGAGCAGGCGATCACTAGCGATATCGGCGTGTTCGGAAGGTGGAGCTGGAACGATGGCAAGACTGAAATCATGGTTTTCACCGACATCGACGCCAGCCTGTCGTTCGGCACGTCGATCAAGGGAACGTCATGGGGCCGGCCGGACGACGTCATCGGGATCGGCGGCGCGTTCAATGCCCTATCGAAGGACCATCGCGACTTTGTCGCGGCCGGCGGCCTCGGCGTGCTGATCGGTGACGGGCAAATCAATTACCGACAGGAGAAGATTCTTGAGATCTATTACGCATTGGCCGTTAACAAGCAGATCACGGCAACTGCCGACTATCAATTCATCGCCAACCCCGCTTACAATGCGGATCGCGGCCCGGTGTCGGTGTTCTCAGGCCGTCTGCGCGGAGAATTTTGACGTCGTCGTGCCCCGACGAAGAAGCACACAAGTTTCAGCATGCTTGAAAGTGCGCAGTCAAAAGCAGACCGGCCGACGTCAGTTCAGGCCTGACTAATCGGGTACATCAGCCAGCCTGTTTAACTCAGTCACGTCCTGTGAGCTTTTCAATAACTTGCTCACCATTTCGTAAGCTTTGTTGATTTCGGCCAGTCGGCTTATCTCGACGGTTGGCTGGATATTGGATTTTTCTACCATACCCTGCAGTACCTTCGCAGAGCCATCCGAAATTGCAGCCGGTGCGGAGTCCGATCGAAACAGATTTCCGCCGACCGCATGCAGATTGCCGCGTTCTGGAAATTGGACCAGTCGCAACCGGTCCAGTTCGCCCAGCTTGGTCGAAATCCGCCCGCTTGCGTCGATACTGATGCTGCCAGCTTGGGCGGGCACTGTTACTGCGCCATTTCCAGCTTGAACTGTGTGGCCCTCCATGGTGACCAGCCGGGCCGATTTATCAAGACTGAATGATCCGTCTCGGGTGTATCGCTCTCCCTGAGGGGTTTGAACGACGAAATAGGCATTTCCGTTGATCGCCAGGTCGAGCGGGTTCGTTGTGATCTGCAGCGCCCCCGGCGAATCCGCCGTAAATCCAAATGCAGCATCGACCAGAGAGACGGGACGTTCGGGTTTGACGCCGACGACCTGATTGTTTTCTGGTTTGAGGTACTCTTGAAAGGAAAGATGCTGAGCACGGAAGCCGGTAGTTTCGACGTTCGCAATGTTATTTGCCGCGACGTCGAGCTGACGCCTGAGAACCATCAGGCGCGAAAGATGGATAAGCGTGGTCTCTCCCACGGCGGCCCCTTTTCACGGCGAATCAAATCAAGCGTACAGCTTGCTACGATGCCGCCTTCGCGACGTAGCGCAATGCGACATCTTGGGTGCACGGCCAGCTCTCACCACTCGGTTCCGGAATCCAGGCGCGCTCTGCGAACTCAGTGATGGCCGTGGTGTCCGCCATGGCCACCGAAATGGTGTCCGCCGTGATGCCCAAAGCCAAAGGGTATGATTACAGGTGGTGCGTAACCGTATCCATAGCCGTAATAAGGATTAACGCGATAACGTCGATGCGCGTGGTGTCTATGATGACGATGCCGGCGCATGTGAACCGGCTGCACTTGCTCGCTCGCAGCAATAGTTCGCGCATCTATGGCGGTCCCGGAGGCCGGTAAGGCCGCTGCGGGAGTTACGGCTGCGACGCCACTCAAAAGAATAACGCCAGCCGCAATCGTGATGATGGTTTTCATGGCAACGTTCCCTTTCGGTCGATAGCAATCATGAATCCCGCAAGAGACATAAACTTTGTCACATCCTGCGTGCCAAATCAATTCCCGTACGGTATAGCGATCACTCCTTCAGTGCCTACGTGTGGCCAAACGTACGCCACAGAAGGTTCCCCTCTTTGCTCGAATGAGATTGGCCGTTATAAAGTCTCATTCGATCGCAAAAGGTCCGCCTTATGAAATGGATCAACGAGCATCACGAGTTGAAGAAGCTTAAGTTATTCTTCCTCGTGGCGGGATTGGTCGTCGCGATCAGCGCCATCAAGGTGTTTGTTCACTGGATGCAGTTCGAATTCGTGACGCTGAGCACGCTGTTGACCAGCGCAATCGGTGGCGCAATCTTCATCATCGGCTTTCTGCTGTCGGGCGTTCTTTCTGACTACAAAGAATCTGAGCGATTGCCGGCCGACATTCGCGTGGCATTGGAGGCAATCCATGACGACGCTGTCTGTTTCGCCGAGAAGTGCCCGGATTTCAAAGTCGGTCCGCTGCGAACGATACTCGGGAACATCCTGACCGTCTTGCAGAGGGGGCTTGGACACGAGGGAGCCCACAAGGATCTGCGGCCAGCCATTCTCGAAATCGACAAGCTCACTCCGATGATTGCGCAAATGGATATTTTGGGCATGCCGGCGAATTTCATCGTGCGACTGCGCGGCCAGCAGGATCAACTGCGCAGATGCGTCTTCCGAATCTATCACATTCAAAGCATGCA
Source organism: Afipia sp. GW822-FHT03D08 (assembly GCF_058801645.1). NCBI lineage: Bacteria > Pseudomonadati > Pseudomonadota > Alphaproteobacteria > Hyphomicrobiales > Nitrobacteraceae > Afipia > Afipia sp. GW822-FHT03D08. The sequence continues at coordinate 791,194 of NZ_JBXANK010000002.1, read as the reverse complement.
ATTTGTGCCTTCCGTGTACATCTTGGTGAAGACGTTGGTTGCAGCTATCGTGCTGCTTTTGCTGTTCTTGGAGACTGAAGGCTCGCCCGGTACAGCGCTGATTTTTGGCTTTATATCCTATATGTTTGTATATGCGCTTTATCTCATCGAGACGCTTGAGCAGCCGTTCCGCAAAGATCATGACTCGCTCGACGATGTCAGTCTGTTCCTGCTACGCGAGTTCGGAGATAAATTGGACGGATATAAAGATGAGAATCTTGCCAACCGGCCCGTCGCCGGCCCGTGATATCGCAATGGTCGATCCGGCGGCAGGCGACTTCGTGCAGGTCGGGGGCCGGCAGGCCAGTTTCAGATGCGCAGAACCGACTCCGCCGTAACCTGGCGCCAAGTCGGCGCTTCAGCGCAACCATAGTCAGAATGGTAGGACCCTTTTATGGTGAGCCGCGCGCCTGCATTACGCTCAATTGTCGCACCGCGATTTTGAACAAAGGATGGCGGATCCATTCATCATTCATTCAAGCGGCGGCAGTCTGGAGGATATCCGTCGCCGAACGGATAGTGTCGGACCGCGCGAAACCGGCATTGGAGCAGACGCTTGCCGATCTGGTCAGCGAATTACTCTATGTTCGCTTCATCGGGAAACTCGGTCCGGCCCCGTCATTGTCCGTCGCGGCCAAACCTAAACAGGTTCGAACGGATACTAGCAAGCACCGACAGTTACGTACGCGGTCACACTGACATGCCTATAACTTGCCGTTCATCACTTATGAGTTCGGTGCGCGTTCGCTTGCTCATGTTCGTATGTAAATGGGGCTATATGCTCATTGTCGCGGCGCGATTCTGAACAAGGCATGCCGGATCCATTCATCATTCGCTCATTCGATCGGCGGCAGTCTGGGAGGAGATCCGCAAGTGTCCGGATTGCCGTTGCTGACCGTCAAGCTCAATCGGCAGACGCTGTCGCGATATGGAATCAGTGTCGGCAACGTCCATCACCTTCATCGAAAGCTGCGCAAGAAGGACATGCCCTGATCGATGCCGTCCGAGAGGGGGCGCTGACGAGGTTGCGGCTTGTACTCATGACGGCACTCGTCGCATCGCTGGGTTTCGTGCCGATGGCGATCGCAACCGGCGCCGGCGCTGACGTACAACGGCTGCTTGCGACCGCGGTCATCGGTGGAATTATCTCATCGACATTACTCACGCTTGTCGTCCTGCCCGCGCTCTACGTTTTGTTCCGGCGTGAAAACGCGAGCGACGAACGACTTCACCCCCCATCCAACGGAATTGCAACACGAAGTACATCGCATTGTTCTTTCCCTCATCTCTAAGACGGCGGCTGTTGTAAATTTCTTATGAGAGCTGTCTGCAGCCATTCTGATTAAGGCATCGATTCGAAGTCTCTACGTGGGCGCCTACGAGGGTCCTAGCGCTTCGATGATGCGGCAATCAGCAATCGTTCCGCACCTGCACTGATTGATCACGCTATCCAACTCGGCCCGGAGGGCCTTTAGGTCGGCGATCTTACGGTCTACCTGTCTGAGATGTTCTCGGGCGATTGCGTCTACAGATTCACAAGATCGCCGCTTTTCGTCGGAAAGGTCGAGCAAGTTACGTACTTGGTCCAATGTGAAGCCCAGCTCTCTTGCGCGGCGTATGAAGCTTAGTCTGACTAGATGCTCCGGAGCGTATGATCGGAAATTCCCTGCCGTGCGACTGGGCGCGGGGAGAAGGCCTATGTTCTCATAGTACCGTATCGTCTCGACCTTGGTGGTGGTTGCCCTGGAGAGGTCGCCGATTTTTAAGACTTGCACGGACATGCGCCCTTGACCCTCTAGTTGCTACAGGGTTTATATGAGCAGTCACGTCGAGAAAGTCGAGGTGACAAATGACAGATCTTTCCGTGCCGAGTCGGCTGACCCATCAGCTCTCTTTCCGCGTGATAGGCCTCGATTGTCAAAACGAGGCCCGTCAACTCAAGAGCGCGGTTGGTCCGCTCGTGGGTGGCGAAGACAACCTCTCCTTTGACACGAAGGCAGGTCGTATGGATGTTGCGCCGGGTGTTTCTCCGGCAATTGATGACATTCTAGTTGCCGTCGCAACCACTGGAATGGTCGCGGAATTGTTACGTGACCAGAAGCTGCCATTGAGTGTGTCGGCGACGGACGCCGCTTGCACCGGCTGCGCCGGCGACGACGTTGCATTCACCGCGCCCGTACCTGCCGCAGCCCCAGACGGAGTGGTGTTCAAGATCCATGGCATGGATTGCGGAGACGAAGTCGCCGCTCTCAAGCGCGAAGTCGGACTGTTGGTCGGCGAGGACAGGCTTGTATTCGACCTGGTCAACGGCCGGATGTCCGTGAGCGGTAATCCCGATGCAGCTATGCTGGCAAGCATCGAGAAGGCTGTTGCGCGGACTGGCATGCGTGCGGAACAGTGGATTGAAGGCCCGAAGACTGAAGGTGCTCTTGCCGAAGATCGAAGGCGTCGCACCCAATCGCTCCTAACGGCAGCCAGCGGAATTCTGACCGCACTTGGCTTTGCCATTCATGCTTCGTCCGCGGGAAGCGTGCTTGCCGCGCTCAGTGAAACTCCTGGGGTGTTCGCACCTGCTCCAATCGCCGCCATCCTGGCGTATGCGCTGGCTGTCGTCTGTGCCATCAGATATGTCGCGCCGAAGGCCCTACTTTCCGCGCGACGTCTGCGGCCTGACATGAATTTGCTGATGGTCATTGCCGTCGCGGGCGCTGTTGCCATTCACCAATGGTTCGAGGCGGCCACCGTCTCATTCTTTTTCGCGCTTGCCCTGGCGCTGGAGGCGTGGAGCCTTGGGCGCGCGCGTCGGGCCGTAGCAGCGCTGATGGAACTGGCTCCGGCCGTCGCGCGCGTGAAGTTTGCAAGCGGAATGGAGAAGGAAGTTCCTGTTGCGGAGGTGTCAATCGGTGCTCACATCGTTGTACGGCCTGGCGATAAAATTCCGCTCGACGGAATCGTCCTGACCGGTGCAAGCGAAGTGAACCAAGCTCCCATCACCGGCGAAAGCGTCCCCGTCTCGATATCGGAAGGTTCTGTGGTCTACGCCGGAACCATCAATGGCGAAGGTGCGCTGGAAATCGAAACCACAAAGGGCGCGGAAGACACCACGCTCGCCCGCATCATCAAAATGGTGGGCTCCGCGCAAAGCCGCCGCGCGCCTTCCGAGCAATGGGTCGAACGCTTTGCCCGAATCTATACGCCGAGCGTCATGGGGCTTGCGGTGGCGGTGTTGGTCATTCCGCCGCTTATATTCGGCGGAGCATGGGACGTATGGTTTTATCGCGCCCTGGTTCTTCTTGTCATCGCGTGCCCCTGCGCGCTCGTCATCTCCACTCCGGTCAGCATCGTGGCGGCTCTGGCTGGTGCCGCAAAACAAGGCGTGCTGGTAAAAGGCGGCGTGCACCTTGAGACACCGTCGAAGCTCAAGGCAATAGCCATGGACAAAACCGGCACGCTGACGCAAGGACGCCCCAAGGTCGTCGAACTCGTCACCTTCAACAATCACAGCGAGGGCGAACTGCTGAAGTTGGCGGCTGCCCTTGAAGCTCGCAGTGAGCACCCTTTGGCCCACGCGATACTCGAAAAAGCGGCCGAAGCCGGCATTGCGGCGGTCCCCGCCAATGGCGTTCAGGCAGTGCGCGGCAAAGGTGTCGTAGGACGCATCGGCCGGCAAGAAGCTTGGTTAGGGTCTCGTCGCTTTATTGAAGAACATGATAGGCTTTCGAATTCGGCCGAGGCGCTTCAAGCGGCCGATGCTCTTGCAAGTGCTGGGCGCACCGTTATCGGCGTTGGCGATGACCGCGAGATCTGGGGCCTGATTGCCGTCGCTGACGCGGTGAGACCCGAGGCCAAGCGTATTGTGGCCGACCTACACGCGGCAGGTATCGAGCGCGTCGTGATGCTGACTGGCGATAACAAGGCCACTGCCGAAATGATTGCGCGGGAAACTGGCGTCGATGAGGTGCACGCGGAGCTCTTGCCCGAACAGAAGGTCGAGTCTGTTGAAAGGTTGGTTGCGCGGTACGGCCATGTCGGGATGATTGGAGATGGCGTAAACGATGCTCCCGCGATGGCACGCGCAAACGTTGGCATCGCTATGGGAGCAATCGGGTCTGACGCCGCCATTGAGACTGCAGATATTGCCCTCATGCAGGACGATTTATCGCGGCTGCCTTGGCTCATTCGTCATTCCAAGGCCACCTTGGCGATCGTCCGGCAAAACATCGGCTTTTCGCTTGCCGTCAAGTTACTGTTCACGGGTCTGACGATCGTCGGATGGGCGTCCCTATGGGGTGCTATCGCAGCCGATGTCGGAGCCTCGCTGCTGGTCGTGCTGAACGGGCTCCGACTATTAAGCCGCGATCAGTCAGCTCAGACGTAAATCCATCGACGAATAGCCGTGGCCGATTGCCTCTGACTGCAGAGGCGGAACGGTGTGCTCTCACTGAAATAAGCTGGCGGATGAAAGTTCTTGAGTTGATGAGTTATTTGTTGGGCATACACCGATGACGCTTGACCTTTCCGTCGTCGGCATTGTTACGGCGTTCGCGGCCGGAGCGGTCTCGTTCCTATCGCCGTGTGTCCTTCCCCTGGTGCCGGCATACATCTCATATGTCGCAGGTCAAAGCCTCCCACCGGCGGACGGCGATCAATCGGTCCCGGCTCGGCAGCAGCTTCGCGTACTGTTTTTGAGTGTATGCTTTGTCCTCGGATTTACGACGATCTTTGTAGCACTTGGTGCCGGCGCCAACGCCTTGAGCTTGGTGCTCGCAGTTTACCGATACGAAATCAATATACTTAGCGGTCTACTGGTAATTCTGTTTGGTATCTTTACGACAAGCCTCTGGCGTCCTGCTTGGATCGAGCGCGACACGCGCGTGCAAATCGCACGGCCGGGAACAGGGCCGGTCTCTGCCTATCTCCTCGGTACTGCATTTGCGTTTGGATGGACGCCCTGCATTGGTCCGGTCCTTGGCGCAATCCTTGCAGTCGCGGCTTCGTCTTCCTCCGGCGCGAGCGGTGTGGCGCTGCTTGCCATTTACTCTCTCGGCCTTGGGTTGCCGTTCGTTCTGGCGGCGCTTTTTTCCAGCAGATTTGTCGGACGCTTGGGAAAATTTGGACGCGCCGGTCGCATTTTGCAGTTGATTGCCGGATTCGTGATGATCGCTATGGGGGTTGCAATGATTACCGGTCATCTCACTGACGTTGCGATCTGGTTCTTCGAAACGTTTCCGATGCTGGGTCAAATCGGCTGAGCAGGCGCGCAGGTGGAGTGTGATAATGCGAGCAACATTGGCGGTGGCTGCAACGTGGTACATCATAGACCAAGCCACCAAATGGTGGATACTCAATCATCTCATGGATTCGCCAACTGTAATCGACCTCACGCCGTTTTTTAACGTAGTGCTGGGCTGGAATACCGGAGTCAGCTTCGGGCTGTTTGGAGGCCTTGGCGTTCCGGCGTGGATTTTCGTGGCATTCGCGATCGCGATGTCCGCAGCCCTTTTGGTCTGGCTGGGTCGCGCTAACGTCCCATTCGTGCGCGTTGCCATCGGCTTGATCGTCGGTGGAGCGCTCGGGAATGCCACGGACCGCTTACGGCGCGGTGCCGTACCTGATTTTTTGGATTTTCATCTCGGGAATTGGCACTGGCCGGCCTTCAACATGGCCGACGTCGGGATCGTCTGCGGAACATCTCTGCTGATGTTGCATTTCGTCACACAACCGGGCAGGGCCAACACGGCAAGCACACAAGAAGAACGCTGATGCTTTGTAAGCACGGCTTGCACTCTATAACGCTTCGGAGTTCGAATTGTCGAAGATCATCGCCACACTTATGGTTTCAGTCCTTCTCCTGGGATGTTCGACGCCTCAATTTGACGCTGCTAAGCATCTGCGGTCGATACCCACGGTCTTATTGTCAGACATGCAGGCCAAGGGAATGACCTCGTCAGACCCGATCTTGGTGCGCATCTTCAAACAGGAAAATGAACTTGAAGTGTGGAAACGCGAGAGCAGCGGCCGTTACGCTTTGCTGAAGACGTACGGCATTTGTCGATGGTCCGGCCAGTTAGGTCCGAAAAATCGGGAAGGAGACCGTCAGGCCCCCGAAGGATTTTATCTCGTTACGCCTAAGCAAATGAACCCTCGCTCGGAGCTCTTTCTTTCATTCGATCTGGGATTTCCGAACGAGGTCGATCGGGCGCACGGTCGATCTGGACGTCATTTGATGGTGCATGGTGAATGCACTTCGAGCGGATGCTACGCGATGACGAATGACGGGATGGCTGAAATATATGCGCTTGCGCGGGAGGCGTTCGCCGGTGGCCAAAAGGGCATCCAAGTTCAAGCATTACCGTTTCGCATGACAGCTGAGAATCTGGCCAAATACCGTGCCGATCCGAATTTTGCGTTTTGGAAGAACCTGAAGGAAGGTTCGGATCATTTCGAGGTTGTGCGTCACGAGCCCACAGTTGACGCGTGCGGCGGGAATTACGTTTTCAATGCGAGCGCGCCTCGGGGCCCGCTTCGCGCCTCTCGGCCCTGCCCGGAATTGGTGTATGAACCAGAAACAGCGGCACTTGTTGAGGAAAAGCAACGCAACGACACCCAACAGGTAGCTCAGCTCGTGCGCGCCGGTACTGGTGCATTCAAACGCGTTTATCTCGATGGAGACATGCACAAAAGTTATCGGCGCTTATTGGACGCGGCACCCTCATCATATGCGAGCTTCAACGTCGCCGAGGTCAGTCGGCTGGAGGCGCTAAAGGGAGAGCCGCTAGAAATGCCAATCCAATAACATATTACTTTACGAGCGTTGAGATGGGAATTTGGGGAGGTCGCGAAGCGAGCACGGTCAGCTGCACGGCATTAAGGAGCGTGAAAATTCAAGCCGCTGAAAAGTGCGGCGGCTGGCCAAAGAAGGTTTCCGATTCCGCTTCATAACGAGCCAATGCGAGAGAGAATGGACACTCGAAGTATCAAGGTTATTCTGGAGAACCGGCAAATCGGTATTTATTTTGGTACCGTCGTGGTGGCAGGCATAAGCGCCTTGCTTCTCCCTGGCACGACTACTCTTGAGGCCAGTGTCAATCCTGCGCTCGCACTGATGCTGTTCGTGACCTTTCTACAGGTACCGCTTGCAGACCTCAGACAACATTTCGCTCGGCTCGATTTCCTCGCAGCTCTGCTCATCGCGAACTTCATCGCCGTTCCGCTTCTCGTAGCGGCGCTTGTTCAACTCCTCCCTGCTGGCTCTATGGAGCGACTTGGTGTGCTCTTGGTGCTGCTCACTCCTTGCATCGATTACGTCGTGACGTTTTCACATCTGGGCCGAGCCGATGCCCATTTGTTGCTGGCGACGACACCGGCCCTGCTTATTCTGCAAATGCTGCTGCTACCGATTTATCTTGGTCTGTTGCTCGGAGAAGATGCCGCCGGTCTCGTGCAGTTCGGGCCGTTCGTCCATGCATTCGTGTGGTTGATTGCTGTTCCTCTCGTTCTCGCTGCCGTCGTGCAGTTATGGGCTGCGAGCAGCAACGCCATTACTCGGGTGTCAACGGTGTTGGGGATGCTGGCGGTGCCGGCGACAGCGCTTGTCCTGTTCGTGGTCACCGCCGCCGTGGTGCCGCGGCTTGGGTCGGCAATGAATGCTGTGTTGCACGTGCTCCCAATTTATGTAGCGTTCGCAATTTCCGCGCCCTTGATCGGTTGGAGCATTGGGCGACTGTTCCGTCTCGATGCGCCGGCCGGCCGATCAGTTGCCTTCAGTGCTGCTACACGGAATTCGCTCGTGGTGCTACCAATTGCATTTGCAATACCCGGCGCAGTCCCGGTATTGCCTGCCGTCATTGTAGCGCAGACGCTTGTCGAGCTGGTCAGCGAACTACTCTATGTTCGCTTCATCGGGAAACTCGGTCCGGCCCAGTCATTGTCCGTCGCGGCCAAACTTGAACAGATGCGAACGGATAGTGGCAAACACAGACAGTCACGTACGCGGTCACACTGACATGCCTATAACTTGCCGTTCATCACTTATGAGTTCGGTGCGCGTTCGCTTGCTCATGTTCGTATGTAAATGGGGCTACCGGTTAACGATTCGGGCGCGAAACTGGCGGGAGCCACTAATACAGGAGGCCGCGCTACGTTCAGGCGAGCGAGTCCTGGAGGTGAGCGCGGAGGGGTGCAGCTTGTGCGAGGTGCTTGCACGTCAGTATCCCGCAGTACATTTTTCTGCCGTACAGCCTGCGGGATTAAACACGAGCGTCCGCAACGCCTTAAGCAATCTCGAGCTTTTGCACGGGAATCAGCACTGCATCAATTGCCGTGCTGCATCATTCGACAACGTGATCTTATCGCTCGCGCTGCATCCTTTACGGCTGAGTGATAAGGTTGCCCTCCTCAAGGAAATGAGGCGAGTATTGCGGCACGGCGGTACACTGCACATTGCCGACTTCGACCAACCGCTGCACCCGCGAGAGATCCACGCACTTCGCGGCACCGGCTATTTGTTCGGCTCTGAGACCGCGAAGTCCCATCTCGACGGCAGTTGGTTGAACTTAATCAAGAAGACAGGGTTTGATGGTGTGCGTCGCGTGAACACCGTTTCCGAGATGGTCGGCCGCATCGCCATAATCTGCGCACGCCGCAACTGAGCCGTTGCGGTGCCGAATATTTTTAACTCTCTATTTGGTTTAAATTTTCGCCAGCATTCCGGAATCAGACTGATGCAATGGCTGAACCGGCGGCAGGCAACTTCGTGTAGGTCGGGGACCGACAGGACAGCTTCAGATGCGCAGCACAGGCTCGGCCGTTCGCATTTCCTCGTCCTCAATCTGAATCGTCACATGATCGATCTTGAATTTCTCCTCGAGAACGGCCTTTGCGTTCATCAGGATTGCCCGTGCGTCTTTCATGTCGGTGACAACCACGTGGCCGGTCAATGAATCCGTTCCGGATGTAATGGTCCAGACGTGCAAATCATGAATGGCGGTCACACCGGGAATTTCCAGCAATGCCTTTTCAAGTGAAGGCACATCAACTTCGACCGGAACCCCCTCCATCAGGATATGGACGGCTTGCTTCAACAGCGTCCAGGTTCGGGGCACGATAAACAGGCCGATGCCGGCGCCGATGATGGGATCGGCCAAGGTCCAGCCGGTGTACATGATGATCAGGGCGGCGGCGATCACCCCCAGCGAACCGAGCATATCGCTGAGCACCTCGAAATAGGCACCCTGGACGTTGAGGCTTTCCGAAGAACCAGCCGAAAGCAGCTTCATGCTGATGAGATTGACGACAAGGCCGACCGCCGCGACGGCAAGCATCGGTCCGCTGAGAATTTCGGGCGGCGACAGAAATCGTTTGTAAGCCTCATAAAGAATGTAAACCGTCAGGAGCAACAGCACCACGGCATTGGTCAATGCGGCGAGGATTTCAGTGCGCAGATAGCCATACGTCTTTTGTGGAGTTGTGGACTTCTGGGCGAAGTAAATCGCAAACAACGCCAGAGCTAGGCCGCCGGCGTCGGTTCCCATGTGCGCGGCGTCGGCGATCAGCGCAAGACTTCCGGTCCAAATCCCGCCGACGATTTCGGCGGTCATGTAAGTCAAGGTCAGCGCGAGCGCGATATAGAGAGGTTTCCGGTGTCGGCCAGCCGCCGATGGGATAGCTCCTCCGTGCGAATGACCTTCACCCATGTATGTGCCTCAAAGTGTCGCAATCGACTGACTGAACCACCGCTAGGGTAGTTTCGGGTGAAAATCAAACTCGAGAAGCTGATTTCAGGCACTTTGTGATAGTGTTCAGTAACGGAATTTGCTATTCGGACCATATGGAACATCGGGCCAGCCGGAATCTATTTGATCAACGAGCGCTGCGCATTCGCCCGGCGCTGGTGATGTTCCTGGCGTTCGTTTATCTTTTTGTTGGACTGGCCCATGCGACCGCGCATGTGAACGAAACGATCACAGGTTTCAAGGTCATTCCAACAACGATTGCGCTTGAAGCGAGTTTGGCAACGGACGGTCTCGACGACGGAAACTCCGAAAAATTGTCCGCCGGCGGTGAGTATTGTCAAGTCTATGCACCGATTTTAGTGCCGGTCCTGGCCCGGGTTGCTACTCCTTCGGCTCAGCTTATTGGGCCACGATTCAGGGAACCGACGCTCCTGGTCGAAGACCACCCCCGGCTCGACACGCCACCCCCCAAAAATCTGATCTGAACGTTGTCGTAGCGACGCGGCTCTCTCGCGTCGCCGTTTCTCCGTTTTCAGGTCAGTATTATGTCTTTCGTCCGAACGGCTTTGCGCGTGATTTGCGCATTGCTTATGATAACAATTCCCGCTGCAGCCACCGAACCGCGTCCCACGCGCTCCATTTCGCTGCCGCAGGCCCTGCAGCGGGCGCTGTCGGCTAATCCGCGCTTAACAGCCGCTGAACGCGATATCGGGATAGCAGGGGGGCTTCGCATTCAGGCTGGAGCGTTGCCTAATCCTGACGTTTCCTTTGAACTGGATAGTGCCCTTGGCTCGGGTCCCTACAAGGGAACGCGATCTGCCGAGACAACTTTACAGCTCAGCCAACTCGTCGAGCTTGGAGGGAAGCGCGAAGCTCGTCTTGCCGCCGGCGAAGCCGGCGTAGGAAGCGCGGTCTGGCAAAGGCGCGCGACGCGTCTCGAAGTCCTCTCGGAAACCGCGATCGCGTTCATCACGATTATCAGCGCCCAACGCCGGATCGAGATCTTCGACGAGCAGATTGCAAGCTTCGATACGCTCATTCCACTGCTTCAAAAACGCGTCCAGGAGGGCGCTTCGTCGCCAGCCGAGACCCTGCGGGCCCAGGTCGCGGCCGATCTGTTTCGAGTCGAACGCGAGCGGTCGAAAACGCTATTGGCGACAGCGCGGCGGGATCTGGCCATCCTGATGGGCGACAGCAGTCCGCGTTTCGGAACCGCGGTCGGGCGGCTTGCGAATATTGGCCAGCCACCTTCTTTTCAGGCGGTCGTCAACGCCATCGAAGCCAATCCCCAGCTCATGCGGTGGACTGCCGTCACTGCCCAGCGCAATGCCGAACTGCTCATCGCGCGCCTAAAAGCGATCCCTGACCCGCGCATTTCGGCGGGTTGGCGGCATTATCAGGACACCAACGACAACGCCGTGCGCTTGGGCGTCTCGATTCCGTTGCCGATCTTCGACCAAAACACCGGCAACATCATCGCGGCCCAGGAGTCGTTGGCAAAGACCAATGCCGAGCGCGCCATCAACAAGCTCGTCCTCATCAGCATCGCGGGCCGTGCCTACGACACGCTGACTGGAGCGCTTGCGGAACTCAAGCTGCTGCGGTCTTCGGTCATCCCGAAGGCGCGCAGCGCTTCTGAGACTATCCTGAGCGGCTACACGCAAGGCAGGTTCACCTTGCTCGAGCTGCTCGACGTCCGGGGCTCGGTTTTGCAGGCGCTCCTTCGCGAGCAGGAGGCCTTGCAGAATTTCCATATCGCCATCGCGACGATCGAAGGTCTCGTCGGTAACCCGTTTTCGCTAACCCGCGAGAGTTCAAGATGATCAAAGGACTAATTCGGTACTCGGTGTTTTTGCTAGTTGTCGGGACGCTTGCTTATGGCGGCTATCGGTTGCTGGCGCCGGCAACTCCCAAACCAGGCTCGACGGAAAAGGTGGAAAAGGAAGAACATTCCGAAGGGGTCGAAATGAGCGACGCCAAAGTGGCCGCAGCCGGTATCGAACTTGCCAAGGCATCACCCGGCGTCTTGCGCGATAGCCTGCTGTTGAACGGCGTTGTCCAGCCAAACCAGGAATCGCTGGTGCAGGTCACGCCGAGATTTCCCGGAATCGTGCGCGAAACCCGCAAGCGGGTCGGCGATCGCGTCCAAAAGGGCGATGTTCTTGCGATCGTCGAGAGCAACCAGAGCCTTACGCCTTATGAACTGAAGGCGTCTCTCGCGGGTACGGTGATCGATCGCCAGACCACACTGGGCGAATACGTTTCCGAGCAAAAGCCGGCGTTTGTTATCGCGGATCTGTCAACCGTCTGGGTGGATCTTTCTGTCTACCGCCGCGATCTGAACCGCGTCAGCGTCGGCGACCAGGTTTTTGTCGATCCGGCCGACGGTGGTCCGCCGATCGAAACGAAGATTGCCTATCTGGCTCCAATCGGAAGCAGCGACACCCAGAGCGCAATCGCGAGAGCCATCGTGCTAAATTTAGATCAACGGCTGCGTCCGGGCCTATTCATTACTGGTCGGCTGTCGTTGTCGGCGAAGAAGGTGAATGTCGCGGTGAAATCGTCCGCGCTGCAGACAGTGGAAAATCGAACCGTCGTGTTCGTCCGCAACGGCGACAAGTTTGAAGTCCGCGATGTCGAACTCGGCGGGCGCGACCCGGAAATCGTCGAAATAGCATTCGGCCTTGTGGAGGGCGACGTCTATGCCGCCCAGAACAGTTTTATCGTCAAGGCAGAGATGGCGAAAGGATCGGCTTCGCATGAACACTGATCGCGACATGATGCTGGTAACAGCGCTGATTAGGCCGCACATGGAAGGGCACGTGGTGCGCATGCTTCACGACCTGCCTGACTTTCCGGGTTTCACATTCACCGAAACCCGCGGTCAGGGGCGAGGACGAGGGCAAGGCGGTGCCTATGTCTCGTCTGAATTCGATCTCACATATCATAATTTTCTCGAACTCCGGCTGGTGTGCCGACCCGAACTGGCCGATGAGATTCGTGACCGCATCGCGTCTGCAGCCTGGACCGGAAGGAAGGGAGATGGCGTCGTGTTCATAACCCCCATCCATTCTTTCGCTCGCATCCGGGAAATCGGCAAACGTCCGGAGAAGTCCAATGATTGACGGTATCCTTTCGTTTTCCATCCGCCAGAGGTGGCTGGTGATGATCGGTGCTGTGCTCATGGCAGCGTTCGGAGCGTGGAATTTCACGCGCCTGCCGATCGATGCGGTGCCCGACATCACCAACGTTCAGGTTCAGATCAATACCAGCGCCCCGGGCTACTCACCGCTTGAGGTGGAACAGCGGATCACGTTTCCGATCGAAACCGGTATGGGCGGTCTTCCTAACCTGCTTAACACTCGGTCGCTTTCCCGATACGGGCTGAGCCAGGTAACCGTCGTCTTTAAAGACGGCACCGACATTTATTTCGCGCGACAACTCGTCAATGAGCGCATTCAGCAGGTCAAGGACAGCCTGCCCACGGGTGTCGAAACGGCGATGGGCCCGATTTCGACCGGTCTCGGAGAAATCTATCTGTATACGGTTGAGGCCAAGCCAGGAGCGCTCAAACCCAGCGGCGAGGAATTCACCCCGACGGATCTGCGGACAATTCAGGACTGGATCATCAAACCGCAACTGCGAAACACTTCGGGCGTAATCGAAGTCAACACCATCGGCGGCTTCGAGAAGCAGTTTCATGTGCTTCCTGATCCGGCGCAATTGATGGCCTACAAACTTAGCTTTCGCGACATCATGTCCGCGCTTGCTGCCAATAATGCCAATGTCGGCGCCGGATATATCGAGCGCAACGGCGAGCAATATCTGGTGCGCACGCCCGGACAAGTCGCCAACATCGAAGAGATCAAGCAGGTGGTCATCGGGTCGCGCAATGGCGTGCCAGTTCGTATTTCCGACGTTGCCGACGTGAAAGAGGGCAAGGATCTTCGAACCGGCGCGGCCACGCTGAACGGCAAAGAAATGGTGCTGGGCACCGCGATGCTTCTGATCGGCGAGAACAGTCGTACGGTTGCGCAGCGCGTTGCCGCGAAGCTCGAACAGATCGGCCGGTCGCTTCCGGAAGGCGTGACGGCCCGCGCGATCTACGACCGTACCCATCTCGTTGAAGCCACGATCGCAACCGTGGAAAAGAATCTCGTGGAAGGTGCGCTTCTCGTCATCGTCATTCTGTTTTTGATCCTCGGGAACTTCAAGGCGGCGATCGCAACGGCGTTCGTGATCCCGTTGTCCATGCTGTTCACCGTCACGGGAATGTTCGAAAACAAGGTCAGCGCCAACCTGATGAGCTTGGGTGCAATCGATTTCGGTATCATCATCGATGGCGCCGTCATCATCGTCGAAAACTGTCTGCGCTTGCTGGCGCATGAGCAGCAAAAATTGGGCCGCGTTCTCAAACGCGAAGAGCGTTTCGCGACGATTCTGGAGGGATCACGCGAAGTTATCCGTCCAAGCCTGTTCGGCACTCTCATCATCGCGGTCGTCTACCTGCCCGTCCTCACGCTGACCGGCGTCGAGGGCAAGATGTTCACGCCGATGGCTCTCACGGTGCTGATGGCGTTGCTTGGCGCCAGCATCCTGTCGATGACGTTCGTACCTGCCGCGGTCGCGCTGCTGGTAACTGGCCGAGTGTCGGAGAAAGAGAACTGGTTCATGCGCGGCTCGCGCCGCATCTATGTTCCCCTGTTATCGAAGTCAATCCAGCATCGCGGCATGATTGCGTTCCTGGCCGCGTTCCTGGTCATTATTAGCGGCTTCGCGGCGTCCAAAATGGGCGGCGAGTTCATCCCGAGCCTGGACGAGGGAGATGTCGCCCTGCAGGCGATTCGTATTCCAGGCACAAGCCTAACGCAGTCGCTCGAGATGCAACAAATGCTCGAGAAGCGCCTTCTCAAGATACCTGAGGTGAAGGAAACTTTCGCCCGTACTGGCGTTGCAGAAGTTGCAACCGATCCGATGCCGCCTTCGATCTCCGATGGCTACGTGATGCTCAAGCCGCGTGAACAGTGGCCGGATCCGAAGAAGCCAAAGAGTGAGGTCGTCACAGCCATCGAGAAAGCTGCCGAAGAAATCGCGGGCAGCAGCTACGAACTCTCGCAGCCGATTCAGTTGCGCTTCAATGAATTGATTTCGGGGGTTCGCAGCGATGTCGGCGTCAAGATCTTCGGCGACGATCTGGAGGTTCTGGCTCAAGTTGCTGCACAGGTTCAGGCTGTCATACAGAACGTCCAGGGCGCGGCCGATGTCAAGACCGAGCAGATTTCGGGGCTGCCGGTACTGACTGTCAAGCTCAATCGTGCGGCGTTGTCGCGCTACGGCATCAGCGTCGCGGACGTTCAAAATCTCGTCGAGATCGCTGTCGGCGGTAAGAGTGCTGGTCTGGTTTTCGAGGGCGATCGGCGCTTCGAACTGGTTGTGCGGCTTCCGGAGCGCTTGCGCACAAATTTGGAAGCGATCAGGTCGCTTCCGATACCGCTGCCTCCGCTCGACGGGCAGGCGAAGGCGATGACGACGCGCGCAGTTTGGGGAAATTCTCCGCTCGCCCAGATCAGATACGCCCCGTTGTCCGAACTTGCCCAGATCGATGTCGCGCCGGGCCCCAATCAGATCAGTCGCGAGGACGGCAAGCGCCGAATCGTTGTTTCCGCGAACGTGCGGGGACGGGACCTGGGATCGTTCGTTGCCGATGCGCAAAGCCAGATCGCCGAGAAAGTGAAGATTCCGGCAGGCTATTGGGTCGGGTGGGGCGGTCAGTTTGAGCAACTGGTCTCCGCAACGCAGCGATTGACCATCGTTGTGCCAATCGCGCTACTTCTGATCTTTCTGCTGCTCTTCATGAGCTTGGGTTCGATGCCTGACGCGCTCTTGGTGTTCAGCGGCGTTCCGCTCGCATTGACCGGCGGCATACTTGCGCTCTTGCTTAGGGGCATTCCTCTTTCGATCAGCGCAGGCATTGGATTTATCGCGCTGTCCGGTGTCGCCGTGCTTAACGGGCTGGTGATTATCACCTTCATCGAAAAGCTGCGCTCCGAAGGTCACGCGATCATAGATGCTGTCAGAGAGGGCGCATTGACGAGGCTGCGGCCCGTCCTCATGACGGCGCTTGTTGCGTCGCTCGGCTTCGTGCCGATGGCGGTTGCCACCGGCGCCGGAGCAGAAGTTCAAAGGCCGCTGGCGACCGTCGTAATCGGCGGAATTATTTCATCGACACTTCTCACGCTTCTTGTCCTGCCGGCGCTCTACGTTCTTTTCCGGCGTGAGAACGGCGAGAGGGGCGAAGGACCTCAACCCACAACCAATGGAGTTACAACATGAAATACATTGCAATCATTGTGCTGTCCCTCATCTGGTCGGTGCCGTCTTTCGCGCAACATTCCCATGGAAGCCAAAAGGGACCGAATGGCGGGCAGATGGAGGATGTCGCAGGAGTTGAAGCAGAACTGGTTACATCCGGAAGCACAATCATGATCAACGTCTTTGACGAAAGCAAAAAGCCGGTTTCCACAAAGGGCTTCACGGGCGCCGCTCTTATTGCCATGGGAGCGGGGCGCGAGACGGTCACACTTGCGCCATCGGGAGAGAACGCATTGAAGGGCGAGGCAAAGGCCCCGATTGCCGCGGGCGCGACGATCACGCTGACCATCAAGACAGCCGACGGAAAATCAGGCCAGGCGAAATTCAAGAAATAGGATGATTAAACGAGGATAGCGGTTCATGGCGATAAGGTCAGGCTTTCGTCCCATCGGCCCAGAGAATCCGGCGCATCGCACCATATGCTCCGCTCTCCCAAGCGTCTTTCGTTTGTGCTTCCCATGGACCGTGGGAATGTTTTTCCTGACAGCCGCTGGTTCATGGTCTGCAGTTCAGGCGCAATCTTCCCAAGCCAAGATTGTCGGGCTGGGCGCAACGACGTGTCAGCGTTTCAGCATTGATATTAGATCCAACCCTATCCTTCGTCGCGACTATCTGGCTTGGGCACAAGGCTTCATGAGTGGAATTCTGTCGAGCAGACCCAGCGGTGTCGATGAACAACTCGACCTCAATCCGGTCACGTTCGATCTCGTAAACCAGTTGCATTTCCTCGAAGATCACTGCGCTCAGAACTCGGCGATCAATTTTTCCGACGCCGTCGCGGCGTTATATAAAAGGCTGCGCAAAGAAGGCAAAACATGATCAGCCACACAACCAAAAGCCCGCCCATGGCCGGCACCCCACGCAGTTTGCGCCTCGGTGTCGAGGGGATGGACTGTGCCTCTTGCGCCACGAAGATCGAAAACGCCCTGCAACGGATGCCCGGTGTTGGCGACGTAACGGTCTCAGTACCTCGGGGCACGGTGACAGTTAGTCATGACGGTAAAGCGGAAAACGAAAAGATTCAAAACCAGATCTCGGATTTGGGCTATCGAATCACGCGCGTGGAAGAGCTTGCAGCCAAGCCCGCTGGTGATGAGACGGATGATGGAACGCTCCCGGCTTCTTACGACCAACTCCATTCGCACGTTGATGGGGCCGGTTCGAGCAACCAGGCTTGGTGGCGAACCCGCAAGGGGATGCTCACCATTGCGTGCGGCTTGGCCTTGGCCTCGGCTTTTCTACTGGGCAAATTCTTTCCTGCTACAGAGCGTTGGGCATTCCTTTTCGCCATGATGGTCGGGCTCGTTCCAATCGCGAAGCGCGCGCTATCTGCAGCGCGGGCTGGCACGCCATTCTCGATCGAAATGTTGATGTCAGTCGCCGCCGTGGGTGCGGTGATCATTGGAGCAACCGAAGAGGCCGCGACTGTTGTCTTCCTGTTCCTGATTGGCGAACTCTTGGAAGGCGTGGCCGCAAGTCGCGCCCGTGCCAGCATCCAGGACTTGACCAAGCTTGTTCCGAAAACGGCCCGGCTGGAAGAAAATGGGTTGGTTCGCGAGGTGCAGGCGGACAGTCTTTCGGTCGGAGCGATCATCCAAATCCGACCCGGCGATCGCATCCCGGCCGACGGCGTCATCCTTTCTGGAGAAAGCGGGATCGACGAAGCGCCGGTGACCGGCGAAAGCACACCGGTCCGAAAGGGACCTGGGGAAATCGTATTTGCCGGTACCGTCAACGGTGATGGCTTGCTGCGTGTGCGCGTCACGGCCGCAGCTTCCGACAATACGATCGCGCGTGTCGTCCGATTAGTCGAGGAAGCTCAAGAATCGAAGGCTCCGACAGAGCGCTTCATTGATCGCTTTTCCCGGTACTACACCCCCGGTGTGGTGGTTGTTGCGGCCTTGATCGCCGTCGTCCCGCCACTCCTGTTCGGCGGTGTCTGGAGTAACTGGATTTATAAGGGGCTTGCCATCCTCCTGATTGGCTGCCCATGCGCGCTGGTGATTTCGACGCCGGCCGCCATTGCCGCAAGCTTATCCGCAGGGGCAAGGCGGGGGCTCTTGATGAAGGGCGGCGCCGTACTCGAGCAGATCGGCAAGATCACCGTCGCGTGCTTTGACAAGACCGGGACATTGACCGCCGGTAAGCCCCAGGTCACGGACATCATCGGCTATGGACGCACCGAAACGGACGTATTGCGGTTTGCCGCCGCGCTCGAGTTGGGTTCGAGCCACCCCCTCGCCACAGCCATTCTAGCGAAAGCAACCGAGCGGGAGCTATCGTTGCCGCCGACGTCCGACGCCAACGCGATGGGCGGAGTAGGCGTTCGTGCTAAGGTGGAGGGGGTTGAGGTGTTCGTCGGATCTCCGAAGGCCGCTGGTGAACGGGCTCCGATGACACCAGAGCAAAGGACGCAGATTTCTGCGCTCAATCATGAGGGAAAGACGGTTTCCATCGTTCTGGTCGGGCATGAAGTGGCTGGCGCAATCGCGATGCGCGACGAGGTCCGACCGGACGCAAGAGCAGGCCTGAAGGCACTGACCGAGATGGGCATCAAGACGGTCATGCTGACTGGAGATAATCGCAGAACGGCAAATGCAATCGGCGAGCGTCTTGGAATCGAGGTTCAGGCGGAATTGCTGCCTGAGGACAAGCAGAGGATCGTTGCTCAGTTTCAGAAAGCGGGCTGGTCAGTTGCGAAAATTGGAGACGGCATCAACGATGCCCCCGCGCTGGCCGCCGCAGATGTTGGCATCGCCATGGGCGGAGGCACCGACGTCGCGCTCGAGACCGCCGACGCCGCTGTGCTTCACGGTCGCGTCGCAGACGTCGCGGCGATGGTCGATCTGTCAAAGCGCACTATGATCAACATCAAGCAGAACATTGCTGTCGCACTTGGTTTGAAGGTCGTATTCCTCGTGACGACGGTCGTCGGTTTGACGGGTCTGTGGCCGGCCATTCTCGCGGATACTGGCGCTACGGTTCTGGTGACCATAAACGCCTTGCGCCTGTTGGCGCCGCCCAAACTTTAATGATGTGGAAGAACTGCAAGCAGTTTTGTTTCAACGGAAGGAAAGCAGATGGGTTTCGATCAGTATCACGAGCCGCCGGAAGAGCTTTCACAGGAAACTCGTACTTTCGCGCGGATGATCACATCTCTGATCGAGGAGGCGGAAGCCATCAGTTGGTACGAACAGAGAATCTCTGTCGAAAAGGACAAGAACGCCAAGGCGATTATGGCAAACGCGCAGAAGGAGGAGTTCAAACATTTCGGAATGAACCTCGAATTTCTTCTCCGAAAAAAGCCGGACTGGCGTGCGGAGCTACAAGGGATTCTGTTCACGAAGGGCGACATCGTCAAACTAGGCGAGAAGGCGGAGAAGAAAGTCGATTAGACAAACGCGGTGTCGGTCTTGGGATATCATGAACGGAGGAAAGTTTTTAGAGCCGGCATAATCTCTTTCGGAGATGTGGCGATCTCCTGCACAGTCCGGAGTCTCAGTTCCACTGGAGCCTTGCTGGAAATTAGGGGCCCAGCAGCAGTTCCGAAGAAATTTACTCTTGTAATTGCCGCAGACGAGTTTCGGCGAGCTTGTCGAGTTATTTGGATGACGGAAAAGAGGCTCGGCGTGGTGTTCGAACTGATCTGACTTAGGGGGCCGATTCTGCTAGACTGTAGGAGGATGCAATGCTGCATTTATTCATCGTACTCATGGTGTGTCTGACCGTAACCGGAGCAAATGCGCGCGCGGCAGGAATGGCACAGGGCAAATTCTCCCCGCTCTCAGATGAACGCCTGCAACAGCTGCCGCCAGCGATTCACAAGGCGTTCAAAGCGGCGCAGCGTCTCTGCATGGACGACGCGATAGATGTTCGAACGGGATATCTGCGATACATTATAGGCCCGAGGGGCGAAGAGTTCATCGCAATTCACTTCGATCAGTTCAGGTGCTCCAATAGCCAAGCGCTATGCTCGCCGAAAGGCTGCCTTCATCGTGTTTTCATTTCCAGAGCAGGCGCGCTTCGCGAGGTATGGCGAGGGAACGTCTTCGAGATCGATATGTCGATCGACTCAGGTGTGCCGTCGATCGACGTCAATTGCAGCCGAGACGGGTTGTTTTGCCGCCATAAGATGCAATGGGATGGCAAGCGGTTTCGTTGAGCCTGCGAGCACGCAGTTTCCGCTAAAGAGTTGCATATCCAGCCGCTCGAGATGACGACGGTCGTCGCCTGTAACCGGGGGGAATTATCGCCGGACGGCGAGAATACTTAGCCGTGCTGCTGAATGGGCATCGAAGGAATTATTGCATGCTGTCCGTTCTCAACCATCGAATTTATCGGCACCTGTTTGCCGCCCAGGTCGTTGCCCTGATCGGCACCGGAATGATGACCGTCGCGCTGGGGTTGCTGGCCTTCAAGATCGCTGGCGACAAGGCGGGAGTCGTGCTCGGCACGGCGCTTGCCATCAAGATGATCGCCTATGTCGGCATAGCGCCAGTGGTCGGTGGATTTGCCAATTTCCTTCCGCGTCGCGCATTTCTGGTTTCGATGGATCTTGCGCGCGCGACTGTCGCGCTGGCGTTACCGTTCGTCGATCAGGTTTGGCAGGTCTACTTGCTGATTTCAATTCTGCAGTCGGCGTCGGCGGCTTTTACACCGACATTTCAAGCCACGATTCCGGACGTTCTCCCCGATGAAGGCCAATACACACGGGCATTGTCGCTTTCTCGTCTAGCTTATGACATGGAAAGCCTGCTGAGCCCGATGTTGGCAGCCGCGCTGCTGACGGTCATCAGCTTCAATTGGCTCTTCACTTGGACTGTCGTCGGCTTCTTCTGCTCGGCAGCGCTGGTTCTTTCGGTGACGATTCCCGAGCCGGCGCCCGCGGAACGTAGGGGTGGCATCTATGAAAACACCACGCGCGGTATTCGCATCTATCTTGCGACGCCACGTTTGAGGGGGCTGCTTGCCCTCAATCTCTCGGTCGCAGCGGCTGGCGCCATGGTCATCGTCAATACGGTCGTCGTGGTGCGAGGATTGCTCGGCGGCACCGATAGTGATGTCGCCATTGCACTGGCGTGTTTTGGGGGCGGATCGATGACAGCCGCATTGGCGTTGCCGCGGCTGCTGGATCAGATCGCGGACCGTCAGGTCATGATTCCAGCTGCTGGAATGCTCGGCGTAACGCTGCTCGGCTTCGCTGCCGTTCTGTCTTTGTCATCGGGGACCGCGGGAAACTCCTCTTTCATATGGCCCAGCTTGCTGGCTGCATGGACCCTATTGGGCGTAGCTTACTCAGCGGTCATGACTCCATCCGGTCGACTGCTCCGTCGTTCGGCACATCCTTCGGACCGACCGGCGGTATTCGCTGCACAGTTTGCGCTTTCACATGCTTGCTGGCTGCTAACTTATCCAATCGCTGGTTGGCTGAGTTCAGTTGCTGGGATAGTGCCAACACTGTTGGCTTTGGCAGCTCTGACATTCGCAGGACTGGCCCTTGCGATCAAGTTCTGGCCCGTAGAAGATCTGCAAATATTGCCGCATGAGCATCCGAATCTACCCAGCAATCATCCGCATCTTCGAGGCTCCGCCGAAGCTCATGCCCATTCGTATGTCATTGACGAGATCCATCGCAGATGGCCTTAGCGACCTGGACCACCGATGCTGCTTATCGCGAGACGGAATCCGCAATCGATGCCGCTTGGGCTTATGACGTCCTCGCCGTCGAGATGGAAGCCGTTGCCCTGTACGCATTCGCGACTGCCATGCGGCGATCCGTGGTGTGCTTCGCGCACGTCACCAACGCCATGGCGCAGACGGAGGGTGATTTTGGAAAAGGCGAGGCAGACGGAACCACGGCGACTCTCGCTGTAATTGGTGCGGCGGCGCAGGGGTGGTCGTCCTCTGCCGCTGGTGGGCATTAGGTTAGCGATCCGAACACCTCCTCGATCGTGAGGTGATGAACTAATCAACTCGTAAGGGCTCGTGTCAGCGCTCCTTTGCCCCAGCCCTCCAGCTGGTCCGAAGACGCAACAGCGTTCGATGATGGCGCAAACGAGTCAATTGAGCATCGGGGCTTGGCACGCACGGATCGGTGGGGCGGATGAGGAATGAGGCGCATGGTACTGCGCGTTCCGCCATCACTGCGGCTGTGTGTAAAACCTCTTACGGTTGCTTGTCGAGAAATTCCCTGTTACCGCCAGAGCATCCACGACCTCAGCACAAGTCTGCACAGCGCGCCGATGTCGGATGGCCGTTGCTGCACGCGCTTGGAAAGTTCTCATGCGTTTTCCTTCCGATGGCTGTAGCCGGTTCGCGAAATAACCTGACGCGTCGCCTTCAACAGAGTGAATTTCATTGGCTCTGCCAGCACGACTATATGTCGGTCACGCGCAGCCGCAGCGCATTTGCGACAACGCTCACCGAAGAGAGCGCCATGGCCGCTGCAGCTATGATCGGAGAAAGCAGCAAGCCGAAATTCGGATAAAGGAGACCTGCAGCAATCGGAATCCCAGCTGCGTTGTAGATGAAGGCAAAGACTAAGTTCTGCCGGATATTTCGCATCGTTGCTTGAGATAGACGACGAGCGCGAACGATGCCGCCCAGGTCGCCCTTCAGCAGCGTCACGCCGGCGCTCTCCATTGCGACGTCTGTACCCGTGCCCATAGCAATACCAACGTCTGCTGCAGCAAGGGCCGGCGCATCGTTCACGCCGTCGCCAGCCATTGCGACAATTCGCCCCGCCTTTTGCAGCTTGCTCACCACTGCGCTCTTCTGATCCGGAAGGACTTCTGCCTCGACCTCCGGAATGCCAAGCTGTCTTGCGACCGCATCCGCTGTAGTCCGGTTGTCTCCAGTCAGCATGATCACCTTGATGCCTTCTGCTGCCAGTGCCTTCAGGGCATCCGGCGTCGATTGCTTTACCGGATCGGCAATGGCGAAGATTCCCGCTAACTTACCATCGATCGCAATATTGATGACCGTCGCACCGTCTCCGCGCAGCCGTTCAGCATGCGCGTCTAACAACTGTGTTTCGATGCCTTGGGACTTCACGAAATTTGCGTTGCCCAGCAGGACGGTCTTGCCGTCGACCTTGCCGGTCACGCCCTTGCCCGTCGGCGAGTCGAATTCCTCTACCGTGCTCAAGTTGAGGTTTCGCTCCCCGGCGGCACGCACGATCGCGTCGGCGAGCGGATGCTCGCTCGACCGTTCGACGCTGGCCGCCAGCTGCAGAATGTCAGTTTCTTCGAAACCAAAGGCGGGGATGATCGAGACGACCTTCGGTTTCCCTTCCGTCAGCGTTCCCGTCTTGTCGACCACAAGCGTATCGACTTTCTCCATGCGCTCGAGGGCTTCGGCATTCTTGATCAGCACGCCGGCCTGGGCACCACGCCCGACACCGACCATGATGGACATGGGCGTGGCAAGGCCCAGCGCGCAGGGGCAGGCAATGATCAGAACGCTCACGGCTGCGACCAAGCCAAATGCCACGCGCGGTTCGGGGCCAAAGAGCGTCCAGGCACCAAAGGCGACAAGTGCTACGGCGATGACCGTTGGCACGAACCAACCGGCGACTTGGTCGGCAAGGCGCTGGATCGGCGCACGCGAACGTTGCGCTTGCGCGACCATTTGCACGATCTGAGAAAGCAGCGTTTCGCGCCCGACCTTCTCAGCCTGCATCACGAAGCTACCGGATTGATTGAGCGTCCCCGCGATCACCTTGCCGCCTGTCTCCTTTGTGACGGGCATGGATTCGCCGGTTACCAAAGATTCGTCGAGCGATGAACGTCCTTCAATGATGACGCCGTCCACCGGCACTTTCTCTCCCGGACGGACGCGCAACTTGTCGCCCACGTTCAGGCTGTCGAGCGGGACCTCATGGTCAGCGCCACTATCGTCGATGCGCCGCGCGGTCTTCGGCGCGAGATCAAGGAGGGCTTTGATTGCTCCGGACGTTGCCTCACGGGCACGCAACTCCAGCACCTGGCCGAGAAGGACCAGGACGGTGATCACTGCGGCGGCTTCGAAGTACACCGCCACCGCGCCATCGTGGCCGCGGAACGTTGGCGGGAATATGCCAGGCGCAACAGTCGCGACGACGCTGTAGGCATAGGCGACACCGACGCCCATCGCGATCAGGGTGAACATGTTCAGGTTGCGCGTTACCAGAGATTGCCAGCCGCGCACGAAGAACGGCCAACCCGCCCAGAGAACTACGGGTGTCGCAAAGACGAGTTGAATCCAGTTCGACAAGGTCTGGTCAACCCAGCCGTAATTGCCAACCAGGTGGCCGCCCATCTCCAGAATAACGGCCGGCAAAGCCAACCCAAGCCCCACCCAGAAGCGCCGGGTCATGTCGGCCAGTTCGGGATTGGGCTGGGCCTCCAAGGTCGCCAGCTCGGGCTCCAACGCCATTCCGCAGATGGGGCAGTTCCCGGGTCCGGTCTGGCGGATTTCGGGATGCATCGGGCAGGTGTAGATCGTCCCTTCTGGTACGTCCGCCTGCGGTCGGGACTTGTCGAGGTACTGCTCGGGAGCGGCCGCGAATTTCGTCCGGCAACTCGCCGAGCAGAAATGATAGATATGGCCGTGTTGCTCGAACCGGTGCTTGCTCGTCTCCGGATCTATACTCATCCCGCAGACCGGATCTACGACAGTCGAAGGACCGGAGTCGTCATTTCGACGATGACCGTCATGCCCATGTTGGCCGGAGTGGTTCTGGTCTCCGCCGCAGCATCCGGACTTTCCAGCAGTCGCGGGTGCAGCGGTCGTTGTCTTGGGCGAGCAACAGCTCCCGGAACCCTTAGCTACTTCGTCCGATTTTGCTTTTCCGGATTTGGTCATCTAAATCTCTCTCGGCGGTTGCAACCTATACCTGGTATGGGTATATAATCGGCATGCGAAAAGACATCAAGAGTTCCTGCCAAAAACGGCTAAGCCGCATCGAGGGTCAGGTCCGCGGTCTCGCCAAAATGGTGGATGAAGATCGCTACTGCATCGATATCGTAACGCAGATCTCCGCAGTTCGTGCCGCACTGCGGCGCGTCGAAGAAGAAGTCCTGAAAGATCACGTATCCCATTGCGTGGAGCACGCGATTGCGAGCGGCGATAAAGCCGATCAGCGCAAGAAGATCGCTGAACTCATGGCGGTTGTCGGGCGAGCGGACCGATGAGGGCAGGCAACGGAACTTTATCACATCGGATGTTCGCGCTTGGCGGGGGAATGGTTTCCTCGTAAGCTTGCCATGATACCGAGTGCTCAAGTTGCGAGACAAAGGGCTAGATGTTCGTGCGTTTGACCAAAGCGAAGCGATTGAGGGCGGGATGGTTGCTCGCCTTGGTCTATTTGCTTTGCGTATCGGCGCCGGGCCTCTCGTTTGCATTGAGCGATGGGTCTCGTGTGGCGCCGTGCCTCACGGACGCGAGCTACGAGTCCGGGATCATTCACGTTCATCAATCCGGCGACAGCACTTCGGAGCACGTTCATAAGGACGGCCACGCCCACGAACGTTCCGGTGGACATAGCCATTTCAGCAAATCGCACAGTCCTGACAGTCAAGCATTGATCGCTGACGAAACACCGGCCCCTGCGAACGATCACCACAAGTCTTCCGGAACGAAATGCTGCGGTATGGTGTGCATCAGTGCATTGCCTGCAGCCCTCGTGGAAATCAGTGACCCCTCTCCTCCGAAGTTGCGTTCTGAGTCCGAGACCTATCGGCATCTCGCCGACAACGCGCCCCCTCGGCATTACCGCCCTCCCATTTTCTGATCTGACGAAATGACGTGGCCGCACCCGCTGAGGGCTCGCGGACCTATGGATCATCGGCAGTTCAGGAAAACATCATGCTTGCGCAGTTTGGGGCGAACTTCGCCGCCGTTCACTCGGTGGTCTGCAAAATCTATCAAAGGAGAAATAGCGGTGCCGTAGCTTTGGCTTTGTTGGCTATCGGCGGCGTGGTGTCGGGGTGCGCGGTCCCACTCGCCGTGAACGGGCAGGATCCGGCTGATCCGAGTGTGAAAGTCGCTCGCGTTGGCTACCGCTCGACGGTTGCTCCGTATGCGAGCTTGCGCCCGACGACGCCGTCCTCCTGGCGTAAGCAGAACGACAGCGTCGCCCCGAAACCGAAGTCCGGGCAATAGGAGCGCACGATGAACCGAACTCTCCAGATCGTACCGTTGGTTGTTGTTGCGAATCCGTTCCGATCGAAGGCGGCGTGTGTGGCCGCGGTTATTTCAATGTTTGCGCTATCAGGATGCGCAACCTTTTCACCCGATGGTGGAATGGCAGTCGTCGCCGATGTTGCGGGTGAGACAATCAAAAAGGATGTTGTGTCTATCCGCAGCGGCGAAGATGCGGAGTGGGCTCGCAGCGCGGTGCAACGGTTGCTTCGCCGCCCATTGACCGTGGACACTGCGGTTCAGGTTGCTCTGCTAAACAACAGAGGTCTTCAAGCCGCCTACAATGAATTGGCGCTGGCGGAAGCTGATTTCGTTCAGGAGAGCCTTCCACCCAATCCAACTTTCTCGATTTCGCGGATTGCGGGCAACGGCGCTGTCGAGATCGAACGTCAGGTCGTGGGCGATATTCTGGCGTTGGCGACGCTTCCGTTCCGCTCCGAGATTGCGCGTCAACGCTTCCAGCAGGCGCAACTGCGAGCCGTGCTTGAAACGCTGAGGCTCGCGGCTGATGTCCGACGGTCATATTATCGAACGGTCGCGGCCAACGAACTCGTTGGCCTGCTCACCGACGCTAAATCGACGGCGGAGTCCACCGCCAAGCTTGCCCAGAAGCTCGGAGAGACCGGTTCACTCAACAAGCTCGATCAAGCCCGCGAGCAAGCGTTCTACGCCGAAACGACAGCGGATCTTGCTTCCACGCGGCAAGAGGCGACCAGTTCGCGCGAACGGCTGGCCCGGCTCATGGGTCTATGGGGAAGCGATCTCGGTTTCCGGCTGCCGGATACCTTGCCGGTGCTTCCGCGACGCCCCTCTGCGCTTCCTTCCATTGAGATGGATGCCGTCAGTCATCGCATTGATCTTCAGATCACCCGGATCCAACTAGATGCGCTGGCCAAATCTCTCAATCTCACGGAAGCCACGCGGTTCGTCACGCTTTTCGATGTAGCGGGAATATCCAGAAAAACCCAGGATCCTGAAGGCGCACCGTTCCGCGAGCGTGGCTTCGATATCCAGTTTCAGATCCCGATCTTCGACGGCGGCGAAGTGCGCGTCCGGCAGGCGACTGCGATTTACAATCAGGCGTTCAATCGCCTGACCGAAAAGGCGGTCAATGTCCGCTCGGAGGCGAGAGACGCATACCGCGTCTACCGCTCGACCTACGACATTGCCGGACAGTATCAGCGTGAAGTGCTGCCGCTGCGCAAGATCATCACCGAAGAAATGCAATTGCGGTTTTCCAGCATGCAGATCGACGTGTTCGCGCTTTTGGTCGAGACACGACAGAGAATCGCGGTGTTGCGGGCCGCCATCGATGCCAAGCGCAATTTCTGGCTGGCGCAATCCGATTTGACGACCGCTATCAACGGTGGCGGCTCTGGAGACACACAAAATGAATCACGCCCGACTACCACCGCCCAAGCGGGCGGGAGTGGCGGCGGCCACTGAAGGAGATGAGCATGCTATCGCGAAGAGGATTTCTCGGAACGGCGGCGCTGGTCAGTGCCAGCGCCGTGAGCGGCCGTGTGCAGGCGGCCAGCATCCCGGAAGCACCGATCATGGACAAGGTGACGATGCAGCCACCGTTACATCCCACGTCCGGTCCCGACTATCGGCCGGTGGTGACACTGAACGGCTGGTCGTTGCCATGGCGCATGAACGGTGACTGGAAGGAGTTTCATCTGGTTGCCGAGCCCGTGGTGCGCGAATTTGCCGAAGGCATGAAGGCTCATCTCTGGGGCTACAACGGCCAATCTCCGGGTCCCACCATTGAGGCCGTAGAAGGCGACAAGCTCCGCATCTTCGTCACCAACAAATTGCCGGAACATACCACCGTGCATTGGCATGGCGTGCTCTTGCCAAGCGGTATGGATGGAGTCGGCGGTCTCAACCAGCCCCACATCAAACCTGGCGAGACTTTCGTCTACGAGTTCCAGATGAAGCATAGCGGGACGTTCATGTACCACCCGCACTCCGATGAAATGGTGCAGATGGCGATGGGCATGATGGGCATGATCGTGGTGCACCCACGTGATCTGTCATTCCGCCCGGTCGACCGCGATTTCGTCTTCATCATGAGCACCTACCTGATCGACCCCGGCACCTATTTGCCGAAGGTCAACGAGATGACCGACTTCAACATGTGGACCTGGAACAGCCGGGTGTTTCCCGGGATCGATCCGCTGCCGGTGCGCCTCAACGATCGCGTGCGCGTTCGGATCGGCAATCTCACCATGACCAATCATCCCATCCATCTTCACGGACATAAGTTCGTCGTGAGTTGCACCGATGGCGGCTGGGTGCCGGAAAGCGCTCAGTATCCGGAGACCACGACCGACGTTCCGGTCGGTGCGGTTCGGGCGTTCGACGTCGTCGCCGACAATCCCGGCGATTGGGCGTTCCACTGCCACAAGTCGCACCACACCATGAACGCGATGGGCCACGACATGCGCAACATGATCGGTGTCTCGAAGAAGGATCTGGCGAAAGCAGTCGGCAAGCTGGCGCCGGACGCCATGGTGATGGGGTCGACCGGGATGGCGATGGGCGAAATGGAAATGCCCGCGCCGGACAACACGCTGCCGATGATGACCGGTTCCGGCCAATTCGGGCCGATCGAAATGGGCGGCATGTTCTCCGTCATGAAGATCCGCGAGGGACTGGGCCGCGACGATTACAAGGATCCCGGTCCCTATGATTATCCGAAGGGTACTGTCGCCTACAAGGTCGACGCGCCACCGGCTGAAGCACCGCGGCAGAACAAGCCGAAAGAGTCGGCCAAGCCGACCGAGATGAAAGCGATGAAGGGAATGAAAGGCATGAAGGGGATGTAGGCGGCAACGGGAAGACTGAAGCGTACGATCAACAAAGGAACCGAAAAATGAAGAAGCATCAAACTGGCATCGCGCTGTTTGCGACGGTGGTCCTGTCCGCATCCGCCTGGGCGGGCGCGGGACCTGCAGGTCACGGTCACGAAGGTTTCTCGGCCGGCGAGCCCGGCGACCTGAAAAAGCCTGCCAGGATTGTTCAAGTAACGATGGGCGAGATGGACGGCAAGATGATGTTCATGCCGGCGAAAGTCGAGGTGAAGAAGGGCGAGCAGATCAAGTTTGTGCTGCGTAACAATGGCGAACTCGACCACGAATTCATCCTCGCCACAACGGCTGACAACCTCAAGCATGGCGAGGCGATGAAAAAGAATCCCGACATGGAGCACGATGATCCGAATGGCAAACGGCTTGCTCCTAAGAAGGCCGACGAGATCGTCTGGAAATTCACCAAGGCCGGCGAGTTCGAATACGGATGTCTGATCCCCGGTCACCGGGAAGCCGGGATGGTCGGCACGATCGTCGTGAAGTAACTCCTCAAGAACAGAGATAGAAATTGAAAGGAAATCCGATGAAGACGCTGAACATTGCAACCACGTTCGCTGTGCTTTTGACATCTACAATCGCCTTTGCGCAGAGCACGATGGTGACCGGTGAGGTGAAGAAGGTCGATGAAGCAGCCGGCAAAATTACCCTGAAACATGGCCCAATCAAGAGTCTCGACATGGACGAAGGAATGACGATGGTCTTCCGCGTGCAGGATCCATCGATGCTCAAGCAGGTCAAGGTGGGCGACAAGGTGCAATTCGAAGCTGAACGGGCGACGGCCGGCATCACAATCACGAAGATGCAGAAGTCCAAGTGATGGAGTGACGGTCCGGTAGCGTTGCGGTTTCGAGCCATCGCGCTGCCGGGCCGATCCGACTGATGCCGATTGATCAATTCGACGGCCGAAACAAGGGAGGTCACGTTTGACCGGAGCCAACGCTGCCGTGGACGAGCGAATGCTCGCATATGACCGCAAGAGTGGAAGGCTGACTGGTGCTGGGTTGATCGACAAGGTCGCGGTCCGCGCGCTGCAGGCCGGGTCGGCTCTCACACGTCCGTTCGGGCATCGCGGTTACGGATTGGGCTGCAAGGCGGTTTCGGCTGTCGCCACGGAATGCGACATCGTGGTCAGGCTAAACGCCGATGCGGTGTTCGCAATGCCTTTCTCCGACAGATATTGGAGCAGGAT
The DNA here is from genome assembly GCF_058801645.1 of Afipia sp. GW822-FHT03D08. Lineage (NCBI taxonomy): Bacteria > Pseudomonadati > Pseudomonadota > Alphaproteobacteria > Hyphomicrobiales > Nitrobacteraceae > Afipia > Afipia sp. GW822-FHT03D08. The sequence goes on along the minus strand of NZ_JBXANK010000002.1, from coordinate 760,805 downwards.
TCTCGACCGCCGATACGACTACGAAGAAGAAATCGAGGCGTTGCTAACGAGCGCCGCTGGGCTCAAGTACACGCTGATCGATTGTGGCGCAAACTTCGGTTACTGGTCAGTACTCGCGACGAGCAAGCCGTTCGGCTGCCAGCAGGCAATCGCGATAGAGGCATCTCCTGCAAATGCCGCAAGACTCGAAACCAATGCGAGGTTGAACGCCGGCCGCTTCAAGTGCTTAAACGCCGCGATCGGTGCGGCGACGGGTGGATACGCCAGGATCGTCGGTCAGAAGCATGAGGCGTTCGCAGCAATACCCATCGGGTTTCGGGAACGCGAAGCCGTCAGGATGCTGTCGGTGGATGGGTTAGTTGATGAGGGATTCATCGATACCTCCTTGCCGTGTCTGATCAAGTTGGACGTGGAAGGACAAGAGATCGAGGCGCTGGACGGCGCTCGCCGCATTTTAGCCGGCGACAGCGTCGTCATTTGTGAAGATCACGGAGCCGACCGGAATCACAGCGTCACGCGTCATCTCATTCGAAGTACTGACCTGAAGACATTTGCCTTCGATCCAACGAAGTGCCGCTTTTTTGCGGTGACCGCGCCGTCGGATCTCGACAGGATCAAGCGGCATACCTGGGTCGGCTACAACGTCTTCGCGACCTCAAGTCCTCTTTGGCAAGATAGGCTGCTTTCGGCGACGTGGGCTTACCGATGACGAGGTCGGACGGGGGTGGTGGGACCCGAGCATTCGCGGAGAAATCCACCGGGCCCAGACGGTTCGTGATCAGACGGGCGACCGGCGGTGACAGCCGCCAGATAGCGAAGTTGGCCAACCTCGCGGAGGGCGATACGCTTACGTTCATCCTGCGCGGCATCGATCCTGCAGCGGAAGTAATGCCAACGTATCGCGAGATGGTTGCGATGCCGACCGGAATATTCTCGTATCAGAATTGCATGGTTGCCGCGTCGGGCGGCCGGATCGTCGGAATGGCGAACGCATTTCCCGCCCGGCTCATCGAAGGTGAGATCGCGGACGTTGTATTGACCGAGCGTGAGGAGTTGTTGCGGCCGCGCACGGAGCTCAACGACCCCAGCAGCTATCTGCTGAACAACATCGCCGTTCTGCGCAGCCACCGCAGACTAGGTGTGGGTTCCGCACTGCTGGCCGCGGTCGTCGATGAGGCCATGCAGCAGTCGTTTCCCTCCGTGACGTTGCACGTTTGGGCCGACAACACGGAAGCGATCGTGTTCTATCTCGCCGCTGGTTTCAAGGAGGTCCGTCACGCGGAAATTCCCTGGCATCCCGACCTGCCGCACACGGGCGGAAGCCTTCTCATGATGTTGCCGGTCGAAATTGAAAGGGACGAATCGGTGAAGCGGCGGCTTGCGACGGTATCTCAAGACTCGGCGGATGAACGAGCATCGACTTCAGCTTGAGGACATCATGATTGCTCTCCCATACGACTATTTCCTGATCGCATGGTTCGTCATCGCGGCCGCTTCCACGGCCTACGTCGCTTTCGACCAGTTCAACGGGAATCCCGAACCGACCGTGATGAAGTGGGGCTTCATCCTTGTGACCCTGTACATGGGTCCGTTTGGCCTTCTCCTGTACGTACTTGCTGATAAGGAGCCGCGGCCCGGAGAGCATGAGCAGTTCACGTCCCCGCTTTGGAAGCAGGGCATCGGAAGCACCATTCATTGCGTTGCTGGTGATGCCACCGGCATTATTCTCGCAGCGGCCGTGACCGCACTGCTCGGTCTGCCGATGTGGATTGACCTGATCGTCGAGTATGTCGCTGGTTTCTCGTTTGGTCTCTTCATCTTTCAATCGTTGTTCATGAAGAAGATGATGGGCGGTACGTATTGGGAAAACGTGCGTAAAAGCTTCATGCCAGAGTTCATTAGTATGAACGCCATGATGGCAGGCATGGCGCCGACCATGAGCCTGTTGATGATGGGCCGCGACATGCGCGCGATGGACCCGCTCGAGCTGATCTTCTGGGGCGTGATGTCCCTCGGAGTGATGGTCGGGTTCGCGACCGCCTATCCGTTCAACGTTTGGATGGTGAAGAAAAAAATCAAGCACGGCCTGATGACCGCGCGCTCGGATGAGGAATCTGCCGAGATGCGCTCAATGTCCGGAATGAAGTCCGAGATAGTTAAAATGTCGGCTGCGGGCATGAGCCACATGAAGGGACACGAAGACCGTCCGCAGAAACAAACGGCTGCCAACGGCCACAAGTCTCACGGCGGTCATCAAATGACGAGCAATGCGACGACGCCACAGTTGGCTGCGCTCGCCGGTGTAACGACATTCCTCCTGATTTCCGGAATGGTGCTCCCAGGTTTCAAGGTCAATCTAGGTCTGAGCGTACGCGACGTCGGCGGCGCCATTATGCCGCCGGGCATGATCATGACGTTCGATACGCCAGGCGAAGCAATGAAAGACATGTCGGCGGTCAATCCCCGGCAAGTGGTCTATAAGGCGCCTGCCGATGCCCGAGGGGACAACGTTCTTGAGCCGCGCATCGAAAACGGGGTGAAGGTCTTCGATATCGAAGCTTCGATCATACGCTGGAATATTCTTCCGGATGTCTCCGTAGAGGCCTATGCCTACAATCGCCAGGTGCCGGGCCCGCGGATTCAATTGACCGAAGGCGATCACGTCCAGATCAAATTCCGCAACAACCTTCCGGAATCTACGACTGTGCACTGGCACGGTCTGATCGTACCAAACGAGATGGACGGCCCGGCCAAGATAGCCCAGCCGCCCGTGGCGCCGGGCGGGCAATACACCTACGAGTTCACCGTGAGCCAAAGCGGAACCTACTTTTATCACAGCCACGACCACCCCGATCGTCAACAAGGCCTAGGCCTTTACGGCGCGTTGCTGATTGCGCCGAAGGACAGTGCCGCCGATGTAAAAGCCGATCTCGAATACACTATCCAGCTCCAGGAATGGCTCAAGCGCGAATGGCTCACCTATCCCGCGATGCTGATGGAGGGTGGCCTTCCGAACTATTTTACAATCAACGGGAAGTCGTATCCGGAGACAGACACCGTCTTCATGAAGGTTGGGCAAACCATCAAGATTCGCTTCATCGGCACCAACAACAACTTCGTTCACCCTATGCATGTTCATGGCGGGCCTTTCCAGGTAGTGGCCCGCGACGGAGAGACGTTGGCAGAAAACCAGCGGTTTCTTGCCGATACGGTGAACGTCGGACCAGGACAGCGATACGACGTGGTTTGGACAGCGCGCAAACCCGGGAAATGGCTGGTGCACTGTCATATCCCGCATCACACCACCAACAACAATGTCGAGCAGAAAGGAGCGGGCGGCCTGACACTAGTTCTCAACGTGCAATAAGGGGCAGCCATCAAACCCAGGAGAGCTCAATGAATCATATGAGCAAAGAAATGCAAAGCTGCATCGATGAATGTCTGCGCTGCTACCAAGTATGTCTAGGAACAGCCATGACCCATTGTCTGGAAACTGGGGGCAAACATGTCGAACCCCAGCACTTCAGGCTTATGATGGCCTGCGCCGAGATCTGCCGCACGGCCGCTCATTTCATATTGCTAAATACGCCTCACCACAAGCACGTCTGCGGCGAGTGCGCGGGAATTTGCACCGAGTGTGCGAAGGACTGCGAACGCATCGGCGGCATGGACGATTGCGTCAAGGCCTGCAAGCAGTGCGCGGAAAGCTGCTGCGCCATGGCAGGCTAGATGAGCTGACAATCGATCAGGCGCTAGATCGATGTCTAGCGTCTGATCGGGCTATCGTTCGAGACGAAGTGCCTTTCCCCGGTCGGGTCGTCACAAACGTAAACGTCCTCGCCTTTCTGAAACCGTCGCCAAGAGTTTTCATGACAATTCGTGCTTTCCTTCCTGCCAAAGGCCGTGATCTCCGCCTCGATCTTTTCCGCGGCCTTGCGAACTGGGCAATCTTTCTCGATCACGTCCCGAATAACGCGGTCGCGTGGCTCACGACCAGAAATTATGGCTTCAGCGACGCAGCGGATATCTTCGTCTTCATTTCCGGCTATACGGCCGCGTTTGTCTACGCCAAGAGCATGCTCGTCCAAGGCTTCGTTGCAGGAACCGCTCGACTATTAAAACGCGTTTGGCAATTATATATCGCGCACGTGCTGCTGTTCGTTTTCTATATCGCGGCAATCGGCTGGGTCGCGGAAGCCTACAACCATTCTCACCTTGTGGATGAGTTCAACGTTGCAGGGGTGATCGACCGTCCGATGCTGACCTTAATGCAAGGCCTGCTGCTCAAATTCAAGCCGCTGAATCTCGACGTTCTCCCGCTCTATATCGTTCTGATGGCAGCATTTCCGCTGGTCTTGTGGCTGATGCTTCGGCGGCCAGACCTTGCAATCGCGAGCGCGCTCGTCCTCTATTTCGCTGCACGCCAATTCGGGTGGAATCTTCCCGCCTACCCATCGGGTGTTTGGTATTTCAACCCGTTCACATGGCAACTCCTCTTCGTGCTTGGGGCCTGGAGTGCGCTCGGTGGAGCATCGCGGCTGCAGAGGTTCATTCGCTCGCCCGCGATCGTATCGATCTGTTTCGTTTATCTGGGGTTTGCGCTGCTTATGACGGTTGCAGGTTATGTCGGGCCGCTGGGAAAACTAATCCCTGAGGGGCTGTTGGGCGCGTTCAATCCTAGCGACAAGACAAACCTCGCGCCATATCGGGTTCTGCACTTCGTTGCCTTGGCCGTGTTGGTCGTTCGGTTTCTCCCCTTCGGTTGGCCCGGGTTGACCTCGCGCTGGCTTCGCCCACTGATCATCTGCGGTCAGCGTTCATTGGAAGTGTTCTGCGTCGGAGTGTTTCTCTCCTTCGTCGGTCATTTCCTTCTCGAACTGGTCTCCGACTCGCTTCTCGCGCAGATCATCGTGAGTGTGTCTGGGATCGCGCTCATGACGGCCGTCGCCTACTACCGATCGTGGTCCAAGGATCTGGACAAGCAACCCGCGGCGTCCAAATCCAGTTCGGAATCGGTTTCGACATCGGTCAGTTAGAAGTTTGTTTGGAGGAAGAAATGTTTGGAGTAGTCTCGATGACCAACGAAGTACGGACCTCGCGACATGAATAACTCAGGAAAATATCCGGGCTTTTTGACTCGCAGAAGCGTTTTGGGACTAACAGCCGCGCTACTGGCTTTCCCGGACGGCGCTACCTCTGCTGCGGAATCCGTTGTCTTGGTTCATAAGGATCCAGATTGCGGTTGCTGCTCGGGTTGGGTGCGCCATCTCAAGGAAGCTGGTTTCAGCGTGACGATCAGGGAAACGGCGGATCTTCATGCAGTCCGGAAACGCCTTCGCGTACCTGCCGACCTCGCGGCGTGTCATACGGCGGAGGCGGATGGATACGTCATTGAAGGTCATGTCCCCGCCGCGGCCGTGCGACGACTATTGAAGGAACGTCCGAACGCGGTCGGATTGGCGGTTCCCGGCATGCCTTTGGGATCACCGGGGATGGAGGGCAGCCGGGTCGATCCCTATAACGTCGTTCTCTTCGACGCCACCAGCCGGCGAACGTACATGCGGTTCATCGGCGGCGATATCGCTGGTTGAGACTGATCTTTTAACCATGTCGCAGGTAACTGTGATCTGATCGTTTTCTGCTTATGGCGGATTTGTGATGTGATCTGCCTTCCCAAGTCCATGATCCTATGGGATGTTGGGCTATGAATTTTTGTCGATTCATCAGCCGTTTGCTCGCGATCTTTGCGATTGCCGGGCTTGTTGCTTCGCCGCTGGTCACGCCCGCGGTCGCGAAGCCGCTGTCGGCTGCCGAGATGAGCGATATGTCGGCAATGTCCGCCGACATGCCTTGCTGTCCGGAGACACAAAAGAGCAACGGCTGCCAGGATTGTCCGCTTCGTGCGATGTGCGCGTTGGGCGTTGCACAGGCGCAACCTCCTCTGGCAACCGGAATCCCGGCGCGTCTGCCAGTACACCGGCCGCTCACGGCTTTCGACGATCGGATCGCCGATGGCCTCGACGGTTCTCCGCCGGATCACCCCCCTCGAAACCTGGTCTGACCGGCGCTTAAGCGCCGATTGCTGCCGCGCCGACGCAAGTTCGCGCGGATGACGCATGCCGCCTTGCGGCAGACCCAGGACAATCGAGGACTACGAACATGAAGACGTTTAACTTCGCGCAGGCCTTCCAGGCTGCGCTGATCGCTGCCGCAATCGGTGGTACAAGCACGGCCGCTCTGGCGGACATCAAGGACTACAAATTCGAGCTGGTCGATCAGACCATCCAGGCCGGGCCCGACAAGGTCATCACCGTCCGACTGATGAACACGAAGACCGGCAAGCCGGTGCCTGACGCCGTCATCTTCGCGACCCGTCTCGACATGGCTCCGGACGGCATGCAGGAGATGGCAACCAAGATCGCGCCGATGCCGGGCGCGGAGCCGGGCAGTTACAAGTTCAAGGCGACGTTCGGGATGGCGGGCCGCTGGCAGCTTTCGCTCGGCGCCAAGGTTCAGGGCGAGACCGGCACCGTCGAGAACAAGCTCGTCATCACGGCGCAGAAATGACCCGCGCCGTTCTCACAAGCGCTGCCGCCGCGTTGATCGCGGCGGCAGGCATTGGATACGTCGCCGGCACGCAGCGGCCGCCGGCGCGCGCCTTCGCCATGGTTACTCCCGCAAGGGCGGAAGGAAATTCCGCCCCGATCTATTTTCAGGATCCGGACGGCAAGCCTGCATATTCGCTGACGCCGAGGAAGACCGGGGATGGCCGCGACTATCGTGCTGTTCCGGCGGGCGCCGACGTCAATTTTAACGAGGCAGCTCCGGACACATTGCCACCAGCCACAACATCCGCCGGCGGGACTACGGAGCGTAGAATCAAATACTACCGCAATCCCATGGGGCTGCCGGACACGTCGCCAACACCGAAAAAAGATTCGATGGGGATGGATTATATCCCGGTCTATGAGGGCGAGGACAGCGACGACGGATCGGTGAAGCTTTCGCCAGGGAAGATCCAACGTACCGGCGTCAGCTCCGAACCCGCCACATCGCGCGTCATTCGAACCCTCATTCGTGCGCCAGGCACGATCCAACTCGACGAGCGCCGGATCTCCGTCATTTCGATGCGAGCGGAAAGCTGGGTGCAGAAAGTCGCGAACGTCACCACCGGCAGCAAAGTTAGCAAAGGTCAGCCGCTGATGGAAATTTACAGTCCGTCCGTGGCATCGGCGGCCGCCGAATACATAGCCACCATCACGTCGAAAGGGACGAGCGGCGTCGCCGTGTATGGTCGCGGCTCGCGTCAGCGGCTGATGAACCTTGACGTTCCCGACACGGCAATTGCCGCCATGGAGAAGAGCGGTACCGTTCCGATCACCATCGACTGGTCGGCTCCGCGCGACGGCATTGTGCTCGAACGCAATGCCATCGAAGGCATGCGCGCGCAGCCCGGCGATGTGTTGTTCCGGGTCGCCGACACGTCTGTCGTGTGGGCCATGGTCGATGTTGCCGAGCGCGATCTCGGCGCAATCGCCATCGGGCAACCGGTGACGGTGAGGGCACGCAGTTTTCCTGGTCGCGAGTTCACCGGGAAGATCTCGGTGGTCTACCCGCAGGTGAACAGGGAAACACGAACCGCCCGGGTGCGGATCGAATTGGCCAATCCGGATGGCGCTCTGCTTCCCGATATGTATGTCGATGCGAATATCGATATTGGCAGCTCGCAGCCTGTGCTTACCGTACCTGAAAGCGCCGTTCTGGATACCGGCAATCGTCAGGCGGTATTCGTCGAGAAAGGACAGGGGCGCTTCGAGCCGCGCGAGGTGAAACTCGGCCATCGCGGCGACGGCTATGTCGAAATCCGACAGGGCCTCACGGAGGGCGATCCCGTCGTCGTCTCGGCCAACTTCCTGATCGATGCGGAAAGCAATCTGAAGGCCGCCCTTAAAGGGTTTTCGAACGCGGGAGGCCAGCAATGATCGCCCGCGTCATCAGTTGGTCGGCTCGCAACCTGCTGTTGGTCCTGTTCGGCACCGGCTTTGCCGCAGCCGCGGGCATCTACGCACTGGTCCATCTGCCGCTCGATGCGATTCCGGATCTCTCCGATACCCAGGTGATCGTCTACACCGAATATCCCGGCCAGGCGCCGCAAGTGATCGAAGACCAGGTCACGTATCCGCTGACGACCGCGATGCTGACCGTGCCCCGATCCAAAGTCGTGCGCGGCTTCTCGTTCTTCGGGGTTTCGTTCGTTTACGTCATCTTCGAGGATGGCACTGACATTTACTGGGCTCGCTCGCGGGTGCTCGAATTCCTCAACGGCGCGGCCTCGCGGTTGCCCGCCGGCGTAAGCCCGACGATCGGTCCCGACGCTACAGGCGTGGGCTGGGTCTACCAGTACGCAGTGGTATCGAAAGCGCTGAACCTCGCCGACACGCGGACCATCCAGGACTGGAATCTGAAATTCGCGCTGGCCAAGGCCGAAGGCGTCGCCGAAGTGGCGAGCGTCGGCGGCTTCGTCAAGCAGTACAACGTCATCCTTGATCCGCAGCGCATGCGCGATCTCGGCATCTCCATGCAGAAGATGCGCGATGCGATTCGCGCCAGCAACGCCGATGTCGGCGGCCGCACCGTCGAGCTCTCCGAGTTCGAATACGTCATCCGCGGCAAAGGTTATCTTAAAGGCATCAACGACCTCGGCAACATCGTGCTGAAGACCAGCAACGGCACGCCGGTTCTGCTGCGCGATGTTGCCCGCGTCGAGCTTGGTCCGGACGAGCGCCGAGGCATCACAGAGCTCAACGGCGAGGGAGAGGTTGCCAGCGGCATCGTGCTGCAGCGGTTCGGCGTTAATGCGCTTGATGTGATCGAGAATGTGAAGAAGCGCTTCAAGGAGATCGCCAGCAGCCTGCCGAAATCCGTCGAGATCGTCCCGGTTTATGACCGCTCCAACCTGATCAACGCGGCCATCGCTACGCTCAAGCACACGTTGCTCGAGGAAAGTGTGGTCGTCGCCTTGGTCTGCATCGTCTTCTTGCTGCATGTCCGCAGCGCTCTCGTCGCCATCCTGATGCTGCCGGTCGGCGTGCTGATGGCGTTCGGTGCGATGAAGCTGCTCGGGCTGGGGTCCAATATCATGAGTCTGGGCGGCATCGCGATTGCGATCGGCGCCATGGTCGATGCAGCGATCGTTATGATCGAGAATGCACACAAGCATCTGGAGCGGGCTGAACCCGAACGGTCAAGGGTCGACATACTGATAAAGGCAGCGTCCGAGGTCGGGCCGGCGCTGTTCTTTAGCCTGCTGATCATCACCGTGTCGTTCATGCCGATCTTCACGCTGGAATCGCAGGAAGGCCGGCTGTTCAGCCCCTTGGCGTTCACGAAGACCTTTTCAATGGCGGCGGCAGCGTTGCTGTCGGTAACGCTGGTGCCGGCGCTGATGATCATCTTCGTGCGCGGCAGAATCGTGCCCGAGCACAAGAACCCGATCAATCGCTTCCTGATCTGGATTTATCGGCCGGTGATCAAGGCCGTGATGCGTGCCAAGGCACTGGTGATCCTTATCGCGCTGGCAATTGTTGTGGTGACAGTGTGGCCGGCGCGTCAGCTCGGCACCGAGTTCATGCCCAACCTCAACGAAGGCACGCTGCTCTACATGCCCACCACGCTACCGGGAATTTCGGTGACCAAAGCGGGTGAACTGCTGCAGATGCAGGATAGGATCATCCGGTCGTTCCCGGAAGTGGCGTCAGTCTACGGCAAGGCCGGCAGGGCTTTGACGGCGACCGATCCGGCACCGTCCGAAATGTTCGAGACCATCGTCAACCTGAAGCCGAAGGAAGAGTGGCGGCCCGGCATCACGGTCGACAGTCTGATCGCAGAGATGGACAAGGCGTTGCAATTCCCCGGCGTCTCGAATGCCTGGACCATGCCGATCAAGGCGCGCATCGACATGCTATCGACCGGAATTCGCACGCCGGTTGGGGTCAAAGTGATCGGCACAGATCTGGTCGAGATCGACAAACTGGCCAAGCAGATCGAGCAGGTTCTAAAGGCTGTGCCGGGAACATCGTCGGCGTATGCCGAGCGGGGTATCGGCGGCTACTATCTCGACGTGACACCGGACCGGGCGGCCTTGGCGCGCTACGGCATCATGGTCCAGGACGTTCAGGATGTGATTGCGACCGCACTCGGCGGCCAGACGGTGACCACGACAGTGGAGGGCCGGCAGCGCTTCAGCGTCAACATGCGTTACCCCCGGGACCTGCGCGAGAATCCGCAGGCCATCGCCAACGACGTCCTGGTTCCGATGCCGGCGGGAGGTGCAGTGCCGCTTGGGGAGGTCGCCAAGATCGAACCGGCGCGAGGGCCGACATCGATCCGCACCGAGAATGGACAGTTGGCGACTTACATCTACGTCGACATCCGTGACCGCGATCTCGGCAGTTATGTTGCCGACGCGCGGCAGGCGGTGCAGGCCAGTATTCAATTTCCGGCGGGATACTATGTGGTCTGGAGCGGTCAGTACGAATATCTCGAACGCGCAACGGCGCGCCTGAAGATCGTCGTCCCGGTGACGCTGCTGATCATCTTTCTGCTGCTGTACCTCAACTTCCGTTCCATCGCCGAGACCGTGATCGTGATGCTGTCGCTGCCGTTCGCCTTGGTCGGCGGCATCTGGCTGATGTGGGCGCTAGGCTTCAACCTGTCCGTTGCAGTCGCGGTCGGTTTCATCGCGTTGGCGGGTGTTGCGGCTGAGACTGGCGTCGTTATGCTGATCTACCTCAACCAAGCCCTTGCCGAGATCAAGGCGCAGCGTGACGCCGAAAAGCGAACACTGACCCGTCACGACCTCTACGACGCCATCATGGAAGGCGCGGTGGAGCGGGTGCGGCCGAAGATGATGACGGTCGTGGCCATCATGGCGGGACTGCTGCCGATCATGTGGAGCACTGGTACCGGGTCCGAGATCATGCAGCGCATCGCGGTGCCGATGATCGGCGGCATGATTTCGTCGACACTGCTGACGCTGATCGTGATTCCCGCGATCTATGGATTGATCAAAGGCTTCCGTTTGCCGCCCAATGATCACGAAAACGATCATTCGCCATCGCGGGCCATCAAGCCGGCCAAGGAAGACTCGCGACTTGTTTCGGAACCCGCCGAGTGAGGTGAACCATGATGAATGGTATGGCGCCTGGAATGATATGGGGCATGGGGCTTTTGTGGCTGCTGATCATCGTTGTTTTGATCCTATCGGCAGCAGCACTCGTCAAATATCTGTTTTATGGAGACAAGGGAGGTCGGCGATGAACAGATTGATCATGATCGCATTGGTGACAGGCGCGTTCCTGCCCTCTGCACAGGCACAGCTAGGCGACGCATCCCGTGGCCAACGGAGTTTCCAGGCCTGTGCGCCATGCCACTCGCTGGAACCGGACCGAAACATGACGGGACCAAGTCTCGCCGATCTATGGAACCGAAAGGCCGGCATGCTGCCGAGCTTCAGTCGGTATTCACAGGCGTTGAAGTCGTCGGGAATTACTTGGGACGACGCCACGCTCAACGAGTGGCTTCGGGATCCGCAACACCTCATTCCTGGCAACACGATGCCGTTCTCCGGCGTGAAGGACGCGGGACGGCGCGGTGATCTTCTGGCGTTTCTCAAGGATGCGACCCAGCCCGGTCACGCTCCGCCATCGATTGCGCAACGCGGCAATCAAATGGGCGGAATGATGATGGGCATGATGGGTGGTGGTGCGGTCCCAAATCTCAAAAAACTCGAGTCTGACCAACGGGTGACGGCGATCACGCACTGCCGAGACACCTACCGGGTGATCACCGCGGATGGAAAAACGCGCGATTTCTGGGAGCGAAATCTGAGATTCAAGACCGACGTGAGTGACGATGGGCCACAGAAGGGCGCTCCGGCGATCGTGGCGGCCGGAATGATGGGAGACAGGGCTGACGTGATCTTTGCCGCACCAGAAGAGATTAGCGGGGCCATCTCACCGCAATGTTGATGAGCTCCAAGCCCATCAATCGACAACGGCGCGGCAGCGGGCCAACTATTTTTCCATTGATAGCGCCGTCAACTGTAACCAAACCGGCTGGATCAGCGAACTCATAGAGATAATGCAAGTATGACGACCAACGAAATCGAACTCAAGGCACTGATGCTTGCAAGCCTGGATGGCGACGCGGCCTCACACCGCGCGCTGCTTGAGCGATTGAGCCGCCGTCTGCGCGCATATTACAAAGGCAAATTTGCGGGCATTGGAAGAGGCGCGGCAGAGGCTGAAGATCTGGTTCAGGAAGCGGTATTGGCGATTCACATCAAGCGACATACCTATGACCCCACGGAGCCGCTTACACCGTGGGTGCATGCGATCGCGCGCTACAAGTTGATCGATTTCCTGCGTCGAACTCGCGCGTCGTTCGCTGATGTGCCTATCGATGAGGCCGATCTGATCATGGCACATGACGACAATGTCAGCGCCGAGAGCACACACGACGTCAGACGGCTCATGGAGCGGTTGCCGAAAAACATGCGATGCGCCATCGAGGCTGTAAAACTGGACGGACAGAGCATAGCTGAAGCGGCAGACCGATGCGGTATCTCGGAATCGGCCGTAAAAGTGAACATTCATCGTGGGCTCAAAACACTGGCTGCCTTGATTGTCCGGGAAACCAGAACATGAAGACGGATGACTTGGTTGCCATACTAAGTGCGAACGCAGAGCCGGTAGACCGCAGATTGGTCGTTCGGACGGTTTGCATTGCGCTTGCGGCTGGAACAGTGGCGGCACTCGGCATCATGCTCGTCGGACTAGGTGTCCGCACAGACCTGATGACGGCCCGCGCCTTGATTTTTCTCCTCCTGAAACTCGCGTTCACGGTGGGGATTGTCGGCGTCGCGTCGATCTATCTCACAAGGCTGGCGCGCCCCGGAGGGGAGCGAAGAACCTCGTCGATTTTGGTTGCAATGCCGTTCCTCGCGATTGTGTTACTTGCCGCAATCAGCCTTGCTTTTGCGCCGAGTTCCTACTGGGACAAAATGATCATCGGCGATCAGTGGCTTGAATGCCTTCTCTCGATTCCGATCATCGCAATCGTGCCTTTCGCAATTACCATCTGGGCGGTGCGAAGGGCTGCCCCAACGGATCTCGCCCGCACAGGCGCCTTCGCCGGCCTCATTGCTGGCGGCGTGAGTGCGATGGCTTATGCGCTTCATTGCATGGACGATTCATTGCCATTTGTTGCGGTCTGGTACGGTGGCACGATCGCCCTTTGCACCTTCGCAGGCGCAATATTGGGGCCGCGCTTGTTGCGGTGGTAACGGGCCTTGGTGGTCGTTTTCACGTCACCGTGAGTGTGTAACCGGCCGACGATTTGCTCCGAACTCATTTGTAGAAGCGCATGAGACACGCTTCACAATGACAAGGAGCCGGACAATGTTAACGAAACACTTTCTCACGATTTCGCTCTTGCTGCCACTTGTAGCGATATCAGCAACGGCCCACGCGGGATCGACAATTACCGACAAGAGCTATTGGCCAAATGAGGCCAGGCCGAGCGCCTACAACGCTGGTCGCTCGCAAAGCGACTTGGCTTCAGCGTTTGCATTCGACCGAAGGAAGCCACGTTCCCAGATAGCGCCGAAGGTCAGTTCCCAAGCGGCGGCGACGGTCCAGAGTGGCGGATACGTTTGGCGCTATCAAGGAGGTCCGAAATCTCCGATGATACGCACAAGAGGGAAATGATGCGCGCTATCCAAAATACGCAGCTCATCATTGATGAGCCTCCAGTGAGTGGTCTGAAGCCAGAACCGGTTGCGGATCCGGACCAATCGTTGCAACCGATTCACTCTGCATTTTCACCAAACGGAAGAGCAATTGGATGACCTTGATTGATCACAACGCAAACACCCGCGGGTCAGGCGATCGACCGCGCGATACTGTGACCAGCTATTTCACTCGGTATCGCTTGGCGCTGTATCTCTTCTCGGGCGCGGGAGTTGCTGCTGGTGTTGCGTTGAACTGGAACTGGCTGGCAGCAGCGGGGTTCCTTCCTGTCCTGGCGTTTCTCCCCTGCATGTTGATGATGTTCATGTGCATGAAACACGGGGCGCAATCGCCAAATGATCCAGGTACGGAGTCAACCAAGATCCTACCATCTCGATCAGGTAAGCCGCTTGAACCGCAACAATAGATGCGCGACCGAACCGATTGACTGGCGCGCGCAGACGCACGTCGGTTCATTCGTAAATTGGAACAGAGAGGAGAATCTTCCATGAAAACAGTTGCAACATTAGCAGTCGTTTTGTTCGCCGTTGGAACAGGCTTGGCTCTTGGTCCCGTTGCTCGCGCCCAAGATACGCCGACGCCATCGACTCCGCAGGCCAGCGATCACGGCATGATGAGCGGTGATATGAAAGCAATGATGGGTATGATGGGCCAGATGAACCAGATGATGGAGAACTGCAATCGAATGATGCAGAGCAAGAACGATCGGCGTGACGAGAAGAATCCGACGCAGAAAGGTCGACCTGGTTAGATAAAAGCCACAGAGTTTCGGGGGGGGGGGCACTCGAAATTTGCTCGGTCGGAATGTAGGTCGTAGCCCAGAGGTGACTTCCCAACATTGGCGGTTATTCATTGTTCCAATTGTCGACCAAGAGCATCGAAGTCGGCATATTCATCGTGGTGAAGTGCCTTTTACGGTGCGAGCGCTGGGTCGACGCGTTTGTCTTGCGACGGGCATCATCTCGAACAGCGCATCGATGATCGGACACTCCGGAACCTGATCCCGCGTGCACTGTGCAGCCATGTCCGACATCACTCGTTCGAGACGTCGCAAATCAACGATCTTCTGACGAATATCCGTGAGATGCTCGACTGTGAGCGCATGTACCTCCTCGCAACTGTAGGTGTGCCCATCGACAAGACGCAGCAATCCCCGCAACTCGTCGAGAGCAAATCCAAGTTCCCGACCGCGACGAACGAAATGCAACCGCCTCACATCGTCAGAGCCGTAGAGGCGATAACCACTCGCACTGCGGGCGGGCGACGGCATAATGCCGATCTTCTCATAATAGCGGATGGTCTCGATATTCACTCCGCTGCGCTCTGACAGCACCCCGATCGAAAAATCTTCATTCTGGTTCATTATTGGCCTCACAAACCCGTGAGAAACTCTCGCTTGACCCTGTAGTCGCTACAGGCGCTAGGGTCACCATAGACCAATCGCGGGAGCGGGCTCAATGACGATGCGAGACGAGGCGACTGTGCTGCCAAGCAAGGCGACGCCGACGCAGAAGTGCTTTGACAGCGTAGCGCTGCTGTCGGTTGGCGGCATCTTGGCGGCACTTGGCGCCGCGACCTGTTGCGTGGTGCCCTTCGCTTTGTTCCTAGCCGGCGTCAGCGGTGCATGGATCGGCAATTTGACCGCGCTCAAGGCCTATCAGCCATTGTTTATCGGGCTCGCGGTCGCATGCCTCGGCGCCGGTTACTATGTCGTCTACCGCAAACCGAAGACGGCCGATTGCGTCGAAGGCTCCTACTGCGCCAGCCCGTCATCTCGTCGGACCGCCGAGGTCGGACTGTGGATCGCAACGCTCCTGATCATCATCGCCGTATGCTTCCCCCTCATTGCTCGCCTTTTCCTCGACACCTAACAACAAGGAGACTTGCCATGAAGATTCTGCCTCTCGTCGCCCTGACCGTTGCCCTGTTCTCCTACGGTGCAGCTTCAGCCACCGAGCGAACTGTGACGCTCAATGTCGCCAACGCTACCTGTGAACTCTGCGGCCCGATCGTGAAACGCTCTCTCACTCGCGTATCCGGCGTGCTCGATGTTCAGATATCCGAGGCAGATGGGGCTGCGATTGCAAAGGTTCGGTTTGAGGATAGCCGGACGGACGTCCCGACGCTCATTACGGCGACCACCAACGCCGGCTATCCCTCGCGCATCGTGCAGTAAGGCCCGCGTCGGTATGGACCGTCGCAAAACTCATCATCATCGGGGCAGGGCGTACTCCGATTGTCTGCTGTGCGGCCCTGACTCCTGCAACGTGGATGCGAACACACGAAAGTTGAAACCATGAACGACTGTTGTACCCCGAGCATGAATGGCGGCAGCAGCCGCTACGACCTTGTTGTCGTCGGCGCCGGCTCCGCCGGCTTCTCGGCCGCGATCACTGCCGCCGAGCAGGGCGCGCGCGTTGCGCTCGTCGGGCACGGCACGATTGGCGGCACCTGCGTCAACATTGGCTGCGTGCCGTCGAAAACGCTGATCCGAGCTACAGAGACGGTGCACCACGCTGACGCCGCCCCGGCTCGGTTCGACGGCATCGAAAGCAGCGCGCGCGTGGTCGATTGGGCCGCACAGATCGCCCAGAAGGACGCGCTAGTCGCCAGCCTTCGTCAGGCGAAGTACGCCGATCTTTTGCCCGAATACAACAACATAGCCTACCGTGAAGGTCGGGCGCGCCTCGTCGAGGGAGGCGTCGACGTGGACGGTCAGCGCCTCGTCTCGGACCGCATCATCATTGCGACGGGCGCGCGGCCTGCGCTACCCACCATCCCAGGCATCGCAGAGGTTGCGCCTCTCGACAGCACGACGGCGTTGTCGCTGAAGGAGCTATCGCGCTCGATGATCGTGCTTGGCGGCGGCTACATTGGAGCTGAGCTTGCTCAGACCTTTGCACGCGCGGGCGTGGCGGTGACGCTCGTCTTCCGGAGTCGCCTCCTGCCGGAGGCCGAGCCGGAGATCGGGCAGGCGCTCGCGGGCTATCTGACCGACGAGGGGATCACGATTGTGGGTGGCTTGGCCTACGATTTCGTCCACAAAACCGAGGATGGCGGCGTCGCACTCACGATCACTCGCAACGGCGGTCCAGAGATATTGACCGCCGAGCGGATTCTTGTGGCGACAGGACGCACCCCGAATACCGAAACGCTCGGGCTTCCGGAGGTGGGCGTCGCGCAGACATCGTCTGGCGCGATCGTCATCGACGACCGCATGCGCACTTCGAAGGCCGGCATCTATGCCGCCGGCGACGTGACGGGCAGGGACCAGTTCGTCTACATGGCGGCTTATGGCGCAAAGCTTGCGGCCAAGAACGCGCTGAATGGCAACAGTCTGCGCTATGACAACACCACCATGCCCGCCATTGTCTTCACGGACCCTCAGGTGGCGAGTGTCGGTCTGACGGAATCGCAAGCCCATGCCGCCGGGTATGCCGTGCGGACTTCTCTACTCGCGCTCGACAACGTGCCGCGTGCGCTCGCAGCGCGCGACACGCGGGGGCTTATCAAGCTCATCGCGGATGGGGTAACGCGCAAACTGCTCGGAGCGCATATTCTTGCGCCAGAGGGTGCCGATAGCATCCAGACTGCGGCCTTGGCCATCCGCTGCGGTCTCACGATTGATGATCTGTCGGAGACGATCTTCCCCTATCTCACGACCGTCGAGGGCCTGAAGCTCGCGGCACAGACGTTCGACAGAGACGTGAAGAAACTGTCCTGCTGCGCCGGGTAACGGGGCGGGCTAAGGAACTGGCTATGGAATCAGAAGCGTCACTAGCGTCCGAACCCGCAGTGGAGATCAGACCGGGCGTCTTCCGTTCGGACTGATCTGCGGTGGCGGGCGCAGCGGCACGCCAGGCGTCCTTGGGCGCATACCGAAAACCTCATCCGGCGATGCTTGCGTAAGCGTCCATTCCTGACACGTGGGATCAGGTTGCGGGATTTGACGGGGTCCAATTCCAGGGCAGCAGGTCGTCAAGTCGGTTCATAGGATGACCGTTGGACATGTGAATAAGCACGTCTTTGAGGTGGGCGAAGGGCTCGACGTCGTTAAGCTTTGCCGTGGTGATAAGGGAGCGGACGGTCGCCCAGCGCGCAGCCCCGCGATCGAATCCGGCGAACAGGTGTTTTTTTGCGGCCGAGTGTGATGGGGCGGATGGCGCGTTCCACGGTGTTGGTGTCGAGTTCGATGCGCCCGTCATCGAGGAACCGGCTGAGGTCGCTCCAGCGGGTCAGTGCGTAGCGGATCGCATCGGCAAGCCCGCCGCGCGGCGGGATGTGGGTCAGCTGCGTCTCGAGCCAGGCCCTCATCGCAGCAACCAGCGGCAACGAGCGAACTTGTCGTACGTCCCGCCGTGCGTCGGCGGTCTTGCCTCGGATCGTTGCCTCGATCGCATAGAGCTCGGCGATGCAGCGTCTCTACATCGGCCGGCAGGGCGGTGAGATCGATGTTCATGACGATAGAGTGTAGCCGACTCGTGTCCGCTTCCGCCGCTCCGAATGCACCATTCAATCCGTCTCAGATCATCCGGCCAGGGCCGGTCGCCAGCGCTGCACGATCGGCGCTCCCGACCACGAGGAGGGATAAGCCCCCGGACTAACGAGAGGACTAAGCGGCGGACTAAAGGGAGGACTTAAGTTGCGCCGCCGGTAAAGCAGCTTGCGTTCCGGAGGCTGCGGCTCAGCCTCAAAAATCGCGCGTCAGTTCTCGAAGGCCTTGCGCGGAATACCCTCCGCCTCGCAATACTGCCGTTGGTTCAAGTCACTACGCTTCCACGCCTCATGGTGTGCCCGCCAGAAAGTCTCGCCCTGACGTCTCCACACTCCGTTCTTGCTCGCCATCTCGCTCTCCTCATCTACAAATCGAGAGCGAGAACAGATCGCGTCCGCTAGAGCCTATTCAAGCGTGTAAGAATTCAGCGCTCACCTAGATCCCTGTTGTCCGCGCGAGGTTTCCCTGTTCTTCGAAATGTGTTCCCTGTTAATTTTGTAGGGAATTATCGCCAAAAGCGCTGCGCCGCAGTGGTTTCTCGCCTCCAAGCTCCTCTGGGGAGGCCAAAATCGCGAATTTCCCTGTAAAATTCCCTGTTACCAGGGAATTCGCTTAGAGACGGGCGCGATCAGCACTGCGTCGCCAGCCATCGAGTACGAGTTTCGGAGAATTTCTTTCTTTTGTGTAAGAAAGGCCCGCCAATGGCAGGCTTTTTTAACATGCTGAGTTTCTACAGAGACCGGAATCGAACCGTCACCTTCTCAAATTGGTCGACATTCTCTGGCCAACCATTGAAGAATTCCCGTTTTCTAGAGTCTCCTTCCAGAGACCGAAGAATAAAAGCACTGCGTGGTCGTGGTGGCAGTGGTGACAGCTGCAAACAAAGGTGGCCGAGCTAACGGAAAGAAAAAGCTGCAGGGGGAAGGATGAGTGAGTGGGACGGTATCTGTGTGCTCGGTCGACAAGCGGTTATGTTGCGCGGTAGCCCCGCTCATTTCAAGCAAGGTCAATCGCCTGCGGTGCGCGCTCCGGGAAACCCTTACGGACGCATCTGATAGTGTTTCGTCACGCCATCTTCTACCGACGGTACACCAAGATCGGTTACCACCTTGAGAGGGAATTGTCCCACAGGCCGAGCGCTTTCGATGGCGATACTCCCTCCTTCCTTTGCAACCAAGGACTGCAGGCGTTCAAACTCGCTGCACCAAATAGTTTCCATGTCCCGATCCCGCCCGGCGTCACGGGCTTCCGCGGGACTTCCAATTCCGACCGCTCTGACTTGTATAACGTCAGTTTGCGAGCCGCCCAATAGTTCAACCCCATAGCCCGGATTAGCCGGCTTTCGGAGAACGACGCGACCACCCGCGACCCATGCCGTCATCATTCCCTCGGAGACCTCATAGCCGAGACTCGCAAGTCCTTCCAAAACTGTACGTCTCCTCTCTTCCGCAGCCATGGAGCGTACTTCGGCCTCGATCAGAAAGTCGGCGCGTTTGACGAGTTCCTGTCCATTGGCGCCGGACTTCGCAATGGCCCGCTCGATCTCGACGCGCAGCGCTGCCGCTTCGGCCGATTTCATCTCCGATAGTTCGGCATGCCGCTCAGAGAGATCCCGTTCGAGGCACGCGCGCTCGCGCCCGGTCTTGACCGCAAAGCTGAGATCGAGAAGCAGGCTGTCGGCAACGAGAGCTTGCCGTGCGCCCGGCTCGGCCTCGAGAGCCGTGATCCGGGCAGAAAAAGGACTGGGATCGATTCCAAGGCCGGCAAGTTCGCCGAGGAGTTTGTCCACCTTCAAAAGCGCTTGGTCTTCGCTTACATTGGTTTGTTGGGCAGTCCACTCCTCGAGCGTGATACGGCGGTCGCCGGCACCGAGCCGGTCGGCGAGCGCCCGCTGACGCTCGGTGACACGTTCGGAGCGGTCCGTCGGCTGAAGCAGCATCAGCCCCTTGCTGACAGCTTTGTTGAGGCTCTCGACGGACGCCGCGGGGGTCATAAGCTCTCGTCGAAGATCGACCGGAATCTGGATGCGAGAAGCTTCAAACTTTGCGAGCAGTGCTTGGGCGGCGGACTTGGCACGCCTGTGATCGCCCTTGCGCTTGGCCTCAGATTCTGCGGCCTTCTCCGCGCGTCGCTCGGCATCGGCGTTCAAATATGAGATCTCGGCGAGGACCTGCTTTTGAAGGTCAGTGAACTTGTCCGCGTCGAGCATTCGGTGAACTTCGTCGCGTCGAGCGATAACCCGGTCGATATCCTTCTGATCGATCGTCCCATTACGTTTGCAGGTCGATGCCCAGAATTCGATGGCTGCGTCCAGGCGCGCCAAGCTGCGGCGGCAAATTGAGATGATTTCCGCGCGGGTGACTATCCGGAAGGCTTTCGGACCACTCATTGGTATCCTCCTCCGTTGTGAAGTGCGTTCTCGACGGCTTCCTTGAGACGTTGACGCTCCTCGTCTCCGGCATGGGTCCAAGCGTAAGATGAGACGCGGTGAATGAACGGGACGGCTCCATTCAGAACTTTGGGACGCCAGACCTCGCGCGCTCGCGCTCTCTGGAGCAACAAATGCCGCGGAGCGTCGCACTCTATGCCCAGCACATACAGACCCGTGCGAGGATCGGTAATAGCGAAATCAAGACTGAACGCGCCGCCGTCGTGCGCCTTGGCCGGCTTCCATCCATTGGTCTCCAGGAATTTCTCGACGGATTTCGTGAATCCATCTTCTACGTGGCTTTCATATTCGTGATCCACACTCTTTTCCGTCACGAGACGTTCGAGCAAGGTCCTGCCGGAGTCTGCCGATCCCTCCGAAACGGTACGAGCGTATTCGAGGTAGCCCTGCAGATAGTCACGAGGTACACGCGGTCCGCTGCGCCGTGTCAAAAGGTCGGAAATCTCGGATACCGGCATAGACGTGACGATGACGACCTTCTCCCTTGCTCTGGTAACAGCCACGTTCAAGCGTCGCTCGCCGCCGGCATGACCAAGTGCGCCGAAGCTCTTGCGGAAGACGCCATGCTCATTGCGTCCGAAGGTGGTTGAGAACACGATGATATCGCGCTCGTCGCCCTGAACGTTTTCTACGTTCTTTACGAAGAAGCTCATGTCCTCGCCTGCTTCCACGCGCTCGCGTTCCCGCATCAAGGCATCGCGAAATGCTTCGTCGCTTTCTGCACGCTCTTCCAGCGCATCCTCGATCGCGTCCGCCTGCTTGCGATTGAATGTTACGACACCGACTGATGGCGGCGAAGCGTCCTCCCAGAGGCCGCTGAGATACTCCACAACATCGGAGGCTTCTTTGGGATTAGTCTGGCTCTTGTAGATACCGTCCGAGCGGAGAACCTCGATAGGCTTGATCCTCCGGATCGTTTCGTCGGGGTGGCGAACAGGCACGCTGAGACCGTTCGCGTAAAACGAAGCGTTTGAAAACGAGATGAGCTCGCGGTATTTCGAACGATAGTGGACCTGTAGGGTTCGGCTTTGGAGAGCGGACCGGGCAAGCTGGAGTAGGTCGGGGCAATCCTTGATCTCCCGCCGATTCCATGTTTCCGCGAAGGCTTCGCGTTCCTCTTCGGTCGCCTCCTCCTCCGGCTCCTCGCCATCGAAGATTGCCGCTTCGTCGTTCTCGACCTTGCTCGCGAAGAATGTCGTGGGCGGCATCTGCTTCTCGTCGCCGCTCACGATCACGATCTTGCTTCGGAATAGCGATGGCAACGCGTATTCCACCGGCATCTGGGAGGCTTCGTCGAAAATGACGGTATCGAACGTGCCGGGACGCGCCTGCAGCACGCGGCTCGCGATGTCGGGAGTCATCAGCCAAACCGGTCGCAGCGCGAAAAGGCCAAGCGGAGCGGCTTTCTCAATGAACTCTCGAAGTCGCAACGCCCTCGGTCCGCGAAGTCGAGTGATCGGTTCCCACTCACGCGTCGGGTGGACGCGGCTGACATCGATGCCGTGGATCAGGAGTTCCCTGTTGCAATCCCTGATCTGCGCGTCGGCTTCGGCAAGCGATGTCACTTTCGCTTCGACCGCTCCGCTATCGAAGAGTACCTCCGGATTGGCGGCTTCCATCGCGCTCTTCCAGGCCAGCCGCGCCTCCCGTCCGATGGTTGCCCGGATGCAAGAATCAAGATCACCGGTACCGATCAGCGAGAGTTCAGCTTCCTTCGAGCGAAGAGTGCGGAAGATGGCGCGTTCCTTGTCGCCGAGACGAACGGAGCGGAGCCGAAATTCCTGGTATGGCACCAGCATCGGTAACGCTTGGAGTATTTCGGCGAGGGCGGCCTCGTTTGACAGGCCGCCGTCGATCGTCGCGCGTCGCGATTCGATCCAAGCCGCGTCAACATATCGGGCGAGATCATCCAGCGCCGCATGGCTTTGCTGCCGGACATCCTGCCTTCGGAGGGCGCGATCCCCTCGCCCGAAGAACCAGTCTATCCCTTCGACCTTGCCGGTCATGGCTGCCCGGTCGAGCTCAGCCCGGTTGGGGCAATCATCGATGACGGTCACGAGGTTGTGGACGACCGCGAGTATCGAATGCAGGTTCCTGGAAAATTCGGCGAGTTTGCCGGGAGCAACGTCGTGATCGGGAGCCTTGTCGAAAAGCGCGGTGAGATATGCCGCCAACTGCGTTCTCAGCGGCCTGAGCACCAACTCCAGTTCGGCCCCGCGATGGAAAGAAGAGATGGCTCGGTGGTCGGTGGCAAAACTCATGGTCGTCAGCAGAGCGCGAAGACGACGCTTTCGTAGCCACCGCATGGGATTGATCATTGCCAATCCCGTCGCCGGCTGGAGTACCACTGCCGCCAGCTCCGAAGCGGATCTCAGTTCGCCATCGTGGACTCCCACCAGCTTCCGGACCTGCTCTGGCTGGTGGGCCGATGGATCAAGCGAAGCGAGGCGTTCCTCAAGCCAAACGAGGCGAGCGAGCATGTTCGTGCCCTTGGACCCGCTGCCCTCGGGAATTCTAAACATAGGAAGCCAGCGTCCGAGATTGGCGCAAAGGCCCTCGCTGATCGAGCGAAGCGTCTCGGCCGTCCGAAGCCATTGTCTGAAGGCGTCGAAATCTGAAATCTTCAAGGAGTCCGCGGTCTCCGCTTCCGCGCTCTCGCGTCGAGCCTCCAGGTCCGAGAAGGCACGAAGGGATGTCCCGAACTCCTCCGCTGTTCCGCGGTCCGGGTTGAAGACCTTGAGAGAAGCTAAGGGATTGCCCTCGAATTTGGCCGGAAGCCAATATCTCGCAAGCGGTCCGCAATTCTCCTCGACCGTTGCGATGTCGGACGGATGCAAATCTGATAGTAGCGAACGAAGCGCCGGAGCATCGATCGGCTTCGGCTCGCTTTCCTCGATGGCCAGGAGTTCACCGAGCAATGACCGATAGGTCAAACCCGTCCGACTTTCGACTTCGTGCAAGGCTGCCTGTTGACGATCGAGTTCCGCTTCGAGCACGTCGATACGAGCCGCCAATCGTTCGCGATCGCGTTTCCAGGCGGGCGAGCCACCTGCGGGACGACTATGCAAGGCTTCGACCTGGGATCGGATCGAGCCGACGATGGCCTCGCGATCTCGCGTCGCATCCGTGATCATGACGAACCGGTCACCAAGGCGTTCTCTTTCGAGACGCTTCCTGACGACGTCGATTGCCGGTTGCTTCTGGCAAATCACGAGCAGCGATTTGCCTCTGCCGATGGCGTCCGCCACCATGTTGACGATGGTCTGGCTTTTGCCCGTCCCTGGTGGCCCCTCAATGACGAGGCCTGGTGCCTGTCGAGCCTCGATCACCGCCGCCTCCTGGGAGGGATCGCTGTCGGCCGTAAAGTAGCGATCGATCTCCCGCACTGGGGCCGGCGACGGCGGGGCCGACTTTTGATCCGTGAGACGGAGTGCTGCCTCGAGCGCGGTCGCCGTGGGCGGCATTCCTCTCAAGAGCTGGAGATCCTTCATGACCGCCTGCCCCATAAAGGCGAGATGAAACAGCACGGCTGCCGGCACGATTTGTCGTTCGTGCGAGCCGACCTTGACGTCCTTCCCGGGAAGGGATGTCAACTCGCTTCCCATCGGCGTGGCGAGCTGGCTGAACGCGTCCATCACATCCTGCGCCGTAAGACTGCCACGGGTGAGCAGCTCGTCCGCCGCTTCCTGCCATCGTCTCGCTTCGGGAATTCCCACCATACCTTCGAGCGCTGGATTGACGACGACGTGTTCGGTCTCCGTCTCGGCATTCTTTTCGCGTCCGTACCCGATCGTAACATGACCGCGATTTCCGACTTCGGGCGACACGCTAACTGGCCAGAGCAGAACTGGTGCGATCCTCGGCTTCGTGTTCGGCTTCCCGTCTCGCATGAGCAGGAACGGAAATCCCATGTATAGACCGTCGATCCCGGTATCTCGCTTGTAGAGCAGTGCATGCGAATGGAGAGACCGAAGTCTGCGTTCCAGGCCCTCGTTCTCGGAAAACGCGGCAGGATCGACGTTCACTGCTCGACCCGCTCTGGCCAAAAGAAGACTAAGGATTTCTGATCCCGGCAGTCGCGGCGTATTCAACTCGGTCAGATCTATTCTCGCGGTTTTGCCGATGAGCATCCGCGTCAGCGGCCCGCGCAGTACGCCGCCTGATATTCTTTTCGCGAAGAAGTCTAGAATGGTCGAAACGTATCCTTGTTTCGGAAGTGGCTTCCACGTGTCTTTGGGAATCGAGAGAAGTGCGAGCGCCCGACCGATCGGCATGCGTCGGTCAAGACGAAATTCGTCGGCCCACTCGTCGATCGTCGAAATTCCGCACCTGGCGAAATTCTGTATACGCTCGTCGACGGCCTGGTAGATTTCACGACGAGGCCGCGCGAGTCGCGCCGCGGCCTCCTCCTTCGAAAAGGCGCTCAAGCGTGCCGATGAAGATTGCTTGGCTGCCTCCTCGATCACCTCCTCCACCGAGCGGAATTGGCTCGGCGATGCGCTGAGAAGAATTATCAGATCCTCTTCGGCCGACTGTCGCCGCTCCACGAGCGAAACGATGCCCGTATGGTCGGTATCGGGAAGCAGCCTCCGCTTCTCCTCCCACAGAGCCGACAAACGGGCCATCGACGTCGAGAGGAGGTGCACGCGAAGCAGGTCTTCCTCGACGTCGATATCGAGTTGTCCCAGGCGCTTTCGGACAGTCTCGGCGCGCAGTTTCAGCCGCCAAAGCAGATCGTCCGCATCGACCTTTCGAAGAAGATCTGGAGCCGGGCCCGTGATGAGGCTGAAGCCATCGTCGGGATGATCGAGCAGCCAGCCCGGGGTAACGATGTTTCCCCGGACGATCAAAGGCATGGACGGGTTCAGCGTCTTCAACGAGATCGATAGCTTCAGATCTTCGTTAAGTTCCTCGATCCTTGCGAACTGTCGCAGCGCCGCGGGCACTTTGGCATCGAAGCCCGCCTCCGTAGCCCAGGTCGCAACCGCTCCTCGCAGGAGAAGGCCTCTTGCCTCATCCCAGTTGGATGCTTCGGCAGCGGCAAGGGCGAACGAGCCGGCCGACCTGTACTGCTTGCCGCCGAGCGTGATGGACGCCCGACCCTCCGCTTCGCCGGCTTTCTGCCCTGCAGGCGCCGACACTGCTTCGCCCGCCAGCCAGGCCTGAACTTCTTTCCATTGCCACCGCTGACGACGATCACTTGCGAGAAGGCCCCGAAGAAGCAGGTCCATGGAAGGATCCAGATTCTCCGGCAACGGCACGCCGTTGGTCAGCACGTGGATCAGGAAGGCCTGCTCGTTGATGCCTTCGAAGCAGGCTCCTGCGGTGATCCGGTTCAGGAGGATCATCCCCAGGCTCCACCAGTCCGAGGCCGCCGCTACGCCGCCCGCAATCGCTTCAGGCGCCATGTAGCGGGTCGTTTCAAGCGGAGAGGCGATGTCGAGATCGAATTCCGAAAGCCGTGCGGAGCCGAAGCTGCCGATAGCGAGGTCGAGCGGATCCCGGGAGCGGACGAAAATGGTGGAGGGACGGAGGTCCCTGTGGCGCAGGCCTGCCTCGGTCAGCGAATGTACGGCTCGGGCAAGTTCGCTGATGAACCTCTCAAGTGCCGTCCGATCGCCGACGTCCAGCGACAGATCCGCGATGGTGCCGCCCGGGAATTCCTCTACGACCTCATACGCGCGCTCGCACCAGCGACCGGTCGCGATTATTTCGGCGACGTGATCGCGCGGAAGTTTTCGCAGCAGATCGTAGATCGCTCCGTCCGGTTCGGACGCGGTCGCATATAGCGTAAGCACTCCGCGACGTCCGCTGGAGTCCTGCACGGCCGTGTAGCGTTCGCGAACCGTACTAGACGACTCGATCCCGTCGAGAAGACGCCAGCCGTCGATGACAGTCTCGGTCGGCGATGGTTCGGTATCCGGCTCGGGTCTGGGCTCGGACTGTGGAGCGGGCGGGGCCGGTTCGTCGAGAATTTCTCCGCAGGTGCTGCAGATGAGATCGCCCGGCGAATTGGCGTGCCCGTTGCGACAAGTCGGGTTGGATGCCGTCGGCGCGGGAGGGACAGGTGCAGGTTGCGGCCGGCCAGGAGGCGTCACATCGACCGACGACAGATCCCATCCGCAATTGTGGCCATCGACCGTGCCTTCGCAAAAGTATTCTGTGACGGGGCGCTCGGTCTGGCAGTTCGGGCAAAGTCTAATCATGCCGGGCGAGCCCGCATTGAAACAATGCGCTTGTCCTCGGAGATGTCGAGTGTCGATCCATTGCTTTCGAGTAATTCCTGCAGTCTGCGAAAATCGTTGCGCGCGGGTATACCGGCAAACCAGACGTCGCCGTTTTCGTCGAACATGATGTCGACGGACCGGTCCCGCTCGTCGGCCAGGCGCTCGAAGCTGGCGAACCGGGCGCGGCCATTTTCCGTGATGAAGTGAAGTTCCTGATTGTCGCTTCCTCGCAGAGCAAGTGTCTGCTTTTCCTCGAAGTCGAACGGCCCCGTAACGAGGGCATCGATTGTAGCAGGGGACGTGCCAACCATGTCGCGGATGGATGCCCACGGATATCCTGTGAAGACGAGTATGTCCGCCTCGGTTTTCGACCTAAGTCGTGCCGTTAGTTCCAACAATGCGTCGGGCTGATCGAAAGGCTCGCCTCCGGAGATGGTGATGCCGTCGGCCTTCGAGATCCACGGAATGATGGAATTGACGACTTCTTCGACCGTCGTGTTTCCTCGTCCTTCGACCCAAGTGTCCATGGAAATGCAGCCCGGACAACGGATGGAGCAACCCTGAAACCAAATGCCGAGCCTTCGTCCGGGTCCTAAAGTTGTCACGGGAAAATGGATGCGCGATACGGAGATGCGAACCGTCATCTCGAGGGCTTGCTTTCGAGCCGAAGCGTCGACGATGCCCCGGTTTGAACTTCCAAAACCCGAAATCGGCTTCCTGCTTCTGCGCCGCTATCGAACAAACCGCGCGAAAGCGGGTTGATGAGATGGGCTTCGACCTGATTGCGTATGCCGCGACCGCCGTTCGAAAGATCTGCCAGACACAACGCACGCAGCGTCGCGCGGGCCTGCTCCGACAGTGTCACGTCGTAGCCTAGCGATTTGACGTCGTTCAGCAAGTTGTCCACCATCTGATCGAAGATTTCGTTGGCGACATCTCCGCGAATGAAATCGAAGACGATCACATTCTCGCCGATGCGATTCAGGATTTCTGGACGGTTGAGTACTTGCTTGAAGTGCTTTTCGATCTCGGTGCGGACCTTCCGCTTGACCGCATCGAACGTCTCCTCGGGCGTCACGTTCGCGATCCGCTCGCCCGTGGGGCCGGGAGTGTAAATGCCGAGATTGGACGTGAAGACGATGAACGCTTCGGAGAAGTAGACACGGTCACCTCGTCCCGAGGTGAGAACGCCGTCGTCCAGGATCTGAAGGAATTTATCGAGGATTCGCGGGTGCGCCTTCTCAATCTCGTCAAAAAGGACGACGCTGAATGGCTTTTCCCGGATCGCGTTCGTGAGCTCGCCGCCGACGTCGTATCCAACATAACCGGGTGGAGCTCCGATCAAGCGCTGATCGGAATGCTCGGCGCTGAACTCGGACATGTCGAAGCGGATGTATGCGCTGTCGTCGCCGAAGAGTAGGCTCGTGATGGTCTTCGCGAGTTCCGTCTTGCCGACTCCGGTGGGGCCGGCGAGGAAAGCGACGCCCCTCGGTCGGCCTCCCCTCGGCGATTGCCCGATGCCGGTGACGGCGCGTTTCACAATGTCGAGCATGTGAGTGACGGCGTGCGCCTGCCCCTTCACGCGGCGCCTTACGAACTCGTCCGCCGAACTGATCTTGTCGTGGCTTATCTTGCGCCACGGGTCTTCGGTGACGCCGACCTTGAACCGCCGAACCGCATCGGAAATGCGATCGAACGGGACGTTTTCGCTTCGGGCGAGCTGTGCGATCGCGCTGAGGTCGAGAAGCAGGAGTCCTTCGGTCTCGTCGACGAATCCATTCGTCGACTTCTCCAAGTCGGCCGGCGCAGCATTTTGAGCGCCGGGCAGTCCCCGCATCAACGAGCTGATCATGGTCCGTCTGGCCAGGTGATCGGGCCGACCGATCGGTATGTGCCGAATACGTGGATTGCTGATCAGGAACCAGTCGGGAAGGTCTCCTTCCTTGTCCACGATCCAGATCACTGTGTTGAAAAATGGCTGACGACGATCGCCGGCCGGGCGCGCGCGCGTAGAATGGGAAAGGATCAAAGCGCGCGAAAATAGCTGATGTTCGGCAGGAGAGAGGGCCTCGCTGCGAGTGATCAAGCGCGACGCGAAGTCGATGATGAGGGCCGAGGGCGGGCCGTCGGATGGAACATGCCGTTCAAGGGCCGAGGCCAACAGATCGATACCGCCGGCAGCGGTTCCGTTTGCGGGCGACAGTCCAAGATGCGTCAGAAAGCTGTCGTCGGAGGGTTGGAGGGCTCTAAAGCCGTTCAAAAGATCGAAGCTCGCGATCCGGCCATAGCCGGCGTCCTTCAGCGCGTCCGGCAGCGCTCTGGTCAGGGATACGGATGTGATCTGGCCGGGCGCGGCCTCATGGATCTGGAGATCCCTGGTATTGCCCGAAAGGACGAATTGGCTTCGCAAGGGCAGAAACCGGAGCAAATCGCGCAGCCATCTCGCCTTCTCGACCGTACCAGCCCCCACCAGCTCAACCCCCGTCCACACTCTTTGCGCGACTATAGTAGATTACTCGCCTCTTTCGAGCCCGATCGCCTAGGAAAATGGCATAATCCCCGCTCACGCTAGACGACCGAGTCGGGTCGCCGGCGAACGGCATCGTGGTGGGAAATGCAGAACGTCGGTGGGAATTTGTACCTGAGTTCGACCGATCTGGTCGGGCACCTGAACTGTACGTATCTAACGGTACTCGACCTCAAAGTGGCCAAGGGCGAGCTTCAGAAGCCCAAGGTCTGGGATCCGGTTCTTGAAACCCTTGCCGAGCGAGGTGCCGCGCACGAACAAGCCTTCATCGATCACTTGAAGACGCTCGGCATGGCCGTGACGGTGATCGATGGAATAGGGCTCGATCCCAAGTCCATTTCGGCGACCTTGGAGGCCATGACTCGCGGGGATGCGGTCATCGTTCAAGGAGCATTACAATCGGGGACGTGGAACGGTCGGGCCGACGTGCTTCGCCGAGTGGAAACGCCGAGCCGGTTCGGCGCCTGGTCGTATGAAGTTACCGATACGAAGCTCGCGCGCGAAACGAAGGGGAATACGGTTCTGCAGATATCACTGTATTCGGACATGCTTTCCGCGATGCAGGGTGTCGAGCCGACGTCGGCCCATGTCGTAACCCCGGATACGAATTTTGAGCCGGAAACCTATCGTATCGCCGACTACTCAGCCTACTACCGGCATGTGAGATCCAGTCTCGAAAGGGCAATCAACAACGGCGCCGGCGCCGCCTATCCCGAACCAATCGAACATTGCGACATTTGCCGGTGGCGCCGTGATTGCGACGATCGAAGGCGGCGGGACGACCACTTGTCGCTGGTCGCCGGTATCAGCAAGTCGCAGATCGGAGAATTGACCAGACGCGGAGTCGGCAGCACGGCCGCGCTCGCCGCCATGCCCATTCCCCTGGAATGGAGGCCGGAACGCGGAGCTGCCAAAAGCTACGAAAAGGTCCGCGAGCAGGCGAGAATTCAGGTCGAAGGCAGAACGAGCGGCTCGATGAAGTACGAGGCGCTACCGCCGATCGCGGGCTTCGGCCTGTCACGGCTTCCCGCGCCGTCGCGGGGCGATATCTTCTTCGATTTCGAGGGCGATCCTTTCGTCGGTGAAGGTGGTCTTGAATTCCTGTTCGGCTACTCCTTCCTCGATCACGAAGGGACGCCGACGTACGTGGGTGACTGGGCCTCGGACCGGCGGGAAGAGCGGGCCGCATTCGAGCGCTTCGTCGACTTCGTCACCGAGCGCCTCAAATCCTACCCCGATCTGCACATCTACCACTTCGCGCCGTACGAGCCGGCCACCATGAAGCGCCTGATGGGCCGTTACGCCTCGCGCGAGAATGAGGTCGACAACCTCCTGCGGGCCGAGATCTTCGTCGATCTGTTCGCCGTCGTCCGCCACGGGATTCGCGCCAGCGTGGAGAGCTATTCGATCAAGAAGCTGGAGCCCTTGTACTCGTTTACCCGTAGCGTTCCGCTGGAGGACGTCGGGGCAGTCATGGCCAGAACTCAAGCGCGGCTCGAAATGGCGGATGCCGCCGGCGTTCCCGATGCGGACAAGGACACGATCCGCGGCTACAACAAGGACGATGTCGACTCGACGGCCGCGCTGCGGGAGTGGCTCGAAGCGCTGCGCGCCAGTCTCATTGCCAGCGGCGAAATGATCGAACGGCCCGTTCCAAAGCCCGCAGAGGTCAGCGAAAAACTCGGCGATTGGCAGAAGAGGGTGGCTGTGCTCGTCGGAAGGCTTACGGAGGGTATCCCGGACGACGTCGCCGAACGGACGGTCCTGCAGCAGGCCCGTTGGCTGCTGGCATTCATGCTGGACTTTCACGGCCGGGAGAAGAAGGCCGTTTGGTGGGAATATTTCCGGCTACGTGATCTTTCCGCAGAGGACCTCCTCCACGAACGCGCCGGTCTCTCCGGGCTTACGTTCAAGGAAGCGGCCGGTGGCACCCCAAAGGTGCCTGTTCACAGGTACAACTTCGTCCTTCAAGATACCGATCTTCGGCCCGACAACGAGCTCAGGAGCATCGGCGGGCAGAAGTTCGGTAGCGTCGTCGCCATTTCGCATGAAGATCGGACCATCGATATCAAGAAGCGAGGCGATACCGCGGAATTCCATCCGGAAGCCGTCTTCGCGCACAAATCGGTGGATCGCGACGAACGTCCCGAGGCTCTCTTCCGGCTGGGACTGTACGTGGCGGAAAATGGAATTGAAGGAGGCGGCGAGCACCGCGCCGCGCGCGATCTTCTCCTATCGACCGCGCCGCGGCTGAAGGGAGAGAGCCTGCAGGTGGTGGGCGAGGATAGTTTGAAGACCGCCACCCGGGTTGCGCTTGCGTTGGACCAGAGCGTCTATCCGGTTCAAGGGCCGCCGGGCGCCGGGAAGACATTCACGGGAGCCCGCATGATCTGCGCTCTTGTGCGCGCCGGAAAGCGAGTTGGGATAACCGCCAATAGTCACAAGGTCATTCGGAATCTTCTCGACGAGGTCGTCGAAGTCGCAGGCGAAGAAGGTCTTCCGATCCGCTGCGTTCAGAAGGTCGATGAGAAGCATCAAGAAGACGATCTTGACAGCTTGAAGTTCGTCAAGAAGAACGAGCATGCCCTCGACGCTCTGCGGACGAACTGTCCCGTCGGCGGAGGGACATCGTATTTCTGGGCCCGGCCGGACGCACGCCTTAGCGTCGACGTGCTGTTCATCGATGAAGCCGCGCAGATGGCTCTCGCGAACGTGTTGGCCGTCGCACAAGCTGCGCAGAGCGTCGTTCTGCTGGGAGACCCGCGGCAATTGGAGCAGCCGATTCAAGGAAGCCATCCTGATGGCGTCGGAGTTTCGGCCCTGGACCATGTCCTCGGCCCCCATGCCACCATTCCGGCCGATCGGGGTCTGTTCCTCGCCGAGACGTGGCGGCTTCATCCCCTCATCTGTGCCTTCAATTCGGAACTGTTCTACGAAGGTCGCCTGAAGTCTCGACCGGGACTTGAGCGGCAGGAAATCAGGATCAATTCCGGACTTAACGGTTCTGGCCTTCGGTACCTTCCGGTCCAGCACGACGGAAATCAGAGTTCGTCGCCGGAAGAAGCCGATGCGATCCGCGACCTCATTGTGGACATCTTGGGATCCGGCACGACCTGGATCGACCGAAAAGGTAGTGAGTCCCCTATTTCGCTCGACGATGTCCTAATCATCGCGCCCTATAATGCGCAAGTCTTCGAGCTCCAGGAACGACTTCCCGGCGCTCGCATCGGCACTGTGGACAAATTTCAGGGCCAGGAGGCGCCAATAGTCATCTATTCCATGGCGACTTCCAGTCATGCGGATGCGCCACGCGGAATGGAATTCCTTTACAGCGCCAAACGACTGAACGTCGCGGTTTCGCGGGCGAAGTGCATTTGCATCGTAGTCGCGTCGCCGCGTTTGTTAGAGGCCGAGTGCCAGACTCCTCGTCAAATGCAACTCGCTAATGCTTTTTGTCGGTACGCCGAGATGGCGCCGGTATTGTAGGAAGCCTGGACTACGTAGAGCGTCCATCATCAAATCGAAACCACTTCAGGCTCGAACGGTAAATCGATCAAACGCCGTCAGGATTTGGCGGCTGATAAGTAATAGAGAAAATGGAATCAGTTGGCAGACAGATAACGAGATGGCAGAAATAGAGTCAGTCAGCGGACTGATAAGGAAACTGAAAAATCTTATCAGTCGCTTATGGCGGCAAAACTGATTTACACGTTTCACGTTGTTTGATGAGCTAATTCTAGTGTCGCAAATGTTCCGGCGAATGTCTGTTCGTGACCCAAGCGGACTATTGGCAAAGCAGCGCACGACCATAGGCTCTAACCGCATCGCGCTGCCGGGTTTGTATTTTACCTCAAATGCAAAGGCTAAGCACCTTAATGCGGCAAGCGGTGGCTTTAGAGCGACCTGAGGAAGCCGCTTCTCGTTTCACGGCCACCAGAGGCTCCTTTTCCTTCTTGCCTTTGCGCGGCTTCGACTCGTAATCGCCGGCAATCACCATGGCCCAATACGTGCGCTTGCCGCTTGCATCTTTAGCGCTCGCAATCCCAACGCGGGAGGCGTTTTGCAACAGAAGATTTTTGCGGTGCCCGGACGAATCGATCCACTGGCCGAGCGTCTTCTCGAAACTTTCGTAACCGTAGGCAATGTTCTCGGCGGCGCGCCCCGCTCGCGCTGGTGCAACCCGCGTGGTGAAGGAGCCAAGCACCTCGTGACTAAGATCATTCTTCGCCGCCATCGCTCGCGCCTGCTCCAGCGCAATGCGGTCGAGCGTTGCATCGCGCACGACACGGGGCTCGCCATGTTTGAGGCGGAAGCTGGAGATCAGTTCGGCCGGGGACTCGGCGGCCATTGCGGGTGCGGCCAGCAGTAAAAAGCTTGCCGTTACCCTACCAGCTGCACGAAGTGCAATTATCGCCCAGAAGCTCATTTGCTCACCAAGCCGGTTCCATGCCCTCCTACCTCTCGATCGGCAATGTGGACACTTCAAGGCATGGGCTGTCCCTAGCACGATGCAGCTCACTGTGGCCGGATTTCTTCTGCCATCTGCGGCGAAGCTGATCCGAACAACGCCGGCCACGGCAGCAGGCATTATAGCCAAAGCGGGCATAGCCAAGCTTGTCGACGGTTACCCGGAGGGATTTTCAGTTTCTGGCACTAAGCGGATATCCAAATTCCTATCCTTGGTTCGGCGAAATCAGGTCGGTTAGGATCCGAGAGCGTGACGAAGTTCCGACCATACGAGCGGCAGCGTCTTGGGGATTCGCGCTAAGGATAATGTCGCTGGTTGATCGCCGTTGAGAATGGCCGCGGTGATGGCCGGTGCGAGAAACGCGTAACGGAGTTCCTGCCGGACCAGCTTGGGATGCAGGTTAACGGCGGCTGCCAGCGCTTCAACAGTGTCAAATTTGTTGTTCTTCAGATCGCGCAGCCACGCATGAGCCCGAACAACGGCCTGCACCAATTTTGCATCGGGTTGGCGTTCGTTAGTTGCATCGACGATCGATGCCGAACCGGCCTGGGGCGGCTGCCAAGGAATCGTGAACTGGCTGGATCGAATCTTCGCTGCTGGAGATGTAGTAATTTTGATGGCACGGCTGCTTAGTTCGGCGCGAGCAACATAGGTGCTGATCACAGCCGTATTTAACACAGCCTCAGCAATCTTCAGCCGTTCCCGCAAGGCATTGATCAGCGCCTGTTCGATGTTGGTTGCCGAGACACGGGCGACCGATCCGGCTTGTGTTTTGCGGCCGCGCAGGATTGCTGAGCTGACGTAGAAGCGATAGCGAGCGCCATTCTTGCTTGAGAAGCTCGGGCTCATGGCATTGCCGCGATCATCGAATAGTTTGCCCATGAGGAGCGCACCGCTTTCAGTCCGTTTGACTTTCCGTTTGGTGGTGCTCGCCGCCAGCAGTTCCTGCACCTTGTCGAAGGTTTTGCGATCTACGATTGCCTTATGCTCGCCGGGATACCATTTGCCGCCGTGACCGGTCTCGCCAATATAAATCCGGTTTTTCAGGAAATGGGCGAGGGGACCGTAGGTGAACGGGATGCCACCGTTAAATTTCTTGACCTTGGTATTTCGCCGCTTGGTGACGATGCCGCGCTTGTCGAGATCGACAACAAGGCGGCCAAAAGACTGCAGCTCGATATAGCGGTGGAAGATGATGCGGACGGTTTCTGCTTCGGTGGGATTGATGACGAGTTTCTTGTCCCGTGCGTCATAACCGAGCGGCACCGTGCCCCCGGTCCATTTCCCCTTGCGCCGAGAAGCGGCCACCTTGTCTCGAACACGCTCCGATGACAGCTCACGCTCGAACTGAGCAAAGGACAGCAGAACGTTGAGGGTCAAGCGGCCCATCGAGGTCGTGGTGTTGAACTGCTGCGTGACGGCCACGAACGAGATTGATCTGGCGTCGAATGCCTCAACCAGCTTCGCAAAGTCGGCCAGCGATCGGGTGAGGCGGTCAATCTTGTAGACCACGACGACATCGACCTTCCCGGCGTCGATATCCTTCAGAAGTCGCTTAAGGGCAGGGCGCTCGAGGTTGCCACCGGAGAAAGCCGGGTCGTCATACGGCTGCGGCAGCACCTTCCAGCCGAGGGATGCCTGGCTTTTTATATACGCCTCGCAAGCTTCCCGCTGGGCATCGAGCGAGTTGAATTCCAGCTCGAGGCCATGTTCAGTCGATTTGCGGGTGTAGATGGCACAACGCAAGGTTTTGGCAGTATTACTCGCCATTGGACGTGGCCTTTTCTGCCTTCGACCGCAGCCCGAAGAACCGCGGTCCATTCCAATTGGTGCCAGCGATCAGAGAAGCGATCTCGGAGAGGCCCGCATAGGTTTTGCCGTCATAGGCAAACCCGTCCGGCCGGACCACAACCCGGTAGGTTTTCCCCTTCCACGTCCGGACCAGCTCAGAGCCGGGCTTGATGCGGCGCGGCAAATCAAGTTTTCCATTGGGCTTGGCGGCCATGGCTTTCACCAACTGGTCGAGGAGGCGCTTGGTTGGACTGGGCAACCCGCCATAGGCCTTTTCTTGAATCCGATGGGCGATGCTCCGGCGCAGGAGGTCGGGACCGAAAGCCTTTGGTGGCTCGGTCCTAAGCATCTCTCGATATCGTTTGCGCAATTCGACGATCGGAGCTGTCGCCAGCCGATCCAGTTCGGCTTCCATCTCTGGATCCGCTGGCTTCATGAAGGAGGGGCTTTGGTCATTTCGCGGTGCCCGCCTTTGCGATCCGGTAGACGCGCTGGCCATCGGTTTTAACCGAAGTCAAATTTAGCTTGAGCTTCTTGCGCACGGTGCCTGCAAAGAAGCCGCGCACCGAATGCTGCTGCCAGTCGGTGGTCTTCATGATGGCGGCTATGGTGGTGCCGAGCGGGGCGCGAAGCATTTCGAGGACTTTGTCCTGCTTGGACGAGGCGGCGGCCGGTGTCTTTGGCGGCGTCGGCTTCTTGGGCGGAGCGGCTGCTTGAGCCTTTGGAGACGGCTTGGTCGCTCGCTTGGATAGAGGTTTGGATTTGGGTACGGTTCTTGGCTTGGGGTTTCGATTGCTGGTAGCCATCTGGCTCTCCTCGCATGCGCGACAGCATCCTGTGCTGCCACTGCCGCAAGCCCGTCTTCTGTTGACGGGGGGAGAAGCCAAACGGTCGGCGGCGCGACCTTAGTCGCGCGACAGCCGATTGAGCAACGAGGCGGCATCGTGAAGCCGGCTCGCCTCATAGATCAGTTGTTCGATGTCCATCGAGACCGCGACACCTTCCGAGATGCTGCCAGCCAGTGCGCAAGCCTCGGCAGCCTTGGCGATCCGCGTGGCTTCGCCAAGACGCGAGCTGATCTCGGTCAAAATCAAACTTATCGTCTGTTCCGTAATTTTGCGATCCATCATGTGTCTCCGTTTACGGCGACAGTAGCGCTCCCCAAGCGCCTGAAGTCGAGTGGAAACGGAGCAATCTTGTGGCTCTTATCGGCGATTTTCGATCACGAAATGCTCGCGTTCGGCAAACCTACTTTTGCTTGTTGGTCATGGTCCGCGGAGCCGGCTTTCTAGTGACAAAGTCCCGAAAGAGCTTAACCGGGTCAGCTCCCAGCGCGCGGGCGATAGCGATAAATTCAATGACGTCGATCCGCCGCTCGCCGCCTTCGTACTTGGCTATAAAAGATTGCGGACGTCCCAACGCCTTGGCCAAGGCCTGCTGCTTTATCCCGGCCGCGTCCCGTGTCGCCGCGAGTAATTCAACAAAGCGGGCATATTCCGCGGATTTGAGGGACTTCTGCATGCGTCGCCACGGTCGTGAATCGGCGACAAGTAATCTGATCCCAAAACTGGATTATCCCAAAACTGGATATTATTTGCGAACGGAGGTAACTGTCTGGCGTCCACGATTTGGCGTGGCCTTGGGAGATTAATATGCGGAATTTGAACGAGGCGATTTTACTAACAATTGTGCTGGCAGGCTGCTCAGGCCTGAACCAACCATCGGCGCAGGTCAACGCTGCTCAGAGGCGCGATCTTCTGCCGCCGGAAAGGCAGGCGCTTGCACCGGTTTTTTCTGCAGGATTGAAAGATCCGGCAGCGGCGCAATTCAAGTGGATGCCGGTTGTTCTGAACGACCGTGACGGCATCACCGATTACTGCGGACTGGTGAACGGCAAAAACAGTTACGGCGGTTACACCGGCTTCGTCCGTTTTTATGCGCAGCTTCAGAAAGACGACAAAGGTCAGTTTACCCGCGCCACGCTCCGCGAGATTGAGTTGCCCAACCGGGAGGTCAATCCGCTTGATCCACGATGGCTCAACGGCATCTGCGAAAAGTTCGGCTACGACGACTTCAGTCAGGCGCGATGACCACAGCACCCGCACCCATCGGAGGAGAGCGACTCAATACCCGCCTCGAGTGGCAGGGAGCGGAATTCCTGGTCCTCGCTCATCTCCTGATCGAGGGCATTGAGGCTTACAAACCTTACGTCAAT
Organism: Afipia sp. GW822-FHT03D08; assembly: GCF_058801645.1. NCBI lineage: Bacteria > Pseudomonadati > Pseudomonadota > Alphaproteobacteria > Hyphomicrobiales > Nitrobacteraceae > Afipia > Afipia sp. GW822-FHT03D08. Next base: position 722,822 of record NZ_JBXANK010000002.1, on the reverse strand, counting down.
CAGCCCGGCTACGACATCGTGGCGCTTAACCCGAACGCCAATAAGCTTGCCCGGATCTCGGTTAAAAGCCGGTGGGCGACCAATCGGGCCGGTCATTTCCCGCTCAACAGCCTGGACTGTGATTTCGTCATCCATGTTGCTCTGAATAGAGGTGAGCGCAGGCAAAAGATGACGATCACCACCAAAGTCGAACAGGCGCAGATATTTGTCCTACCGATAGCAGTTTGCCAGCAGGCTCGGACTGGCTCAAACAAGATCAACATTCGGAATATCGCTGCGGTCGAGCAATATGAATCGAACTGGGGCTTGATCTGTCAGTTCCTCGGCGTAAAGCGCGAACAATCCCGAAGTTGAGCAAATAATACGTTTGGCCTCAAAGCCGACAAATACACGCTGAGATCGGTGTATTTGCTCTAGAATGTCGATGGGACCGATTCGTTTGGAGCGATACCATGATGCTCGACATGAAAGAATCTGAAACCAGCCGAGGAGTTGGTCGTCCTGGGGGCTCCGAAACGCGCCCGATGGAATCCAAATTCAACCTTTACAGGACGATTGAGGCTGCACGCGAGCGAGAGTTTCGCCGCACTGGGCGTCGGCCGTCCGTCAATAAAATCTGCGGTTGGATCGTCCGGCAAGGCGGTTACCATGAATTCATCGCCTGCGAGAATGCACAAGAGTTTCCGAAGAGTGACAAGGTCCAGCTCGGTCGCGTCAACGATGCCGGAACGGGAATCCAGATAGATCGTGACGGTGATGTGTTTCTGACAAATTCAGTCCAAAGTGCCGATTCGCTGCGCAGACGATATTACGAAGCGAAGGAATACCTGTCCGAAAATGACCTACTCGAAGTCATGGCTCGGCAGATCGGCGACATATTCGGCGAACCACGACCAACTGCCGATTGGTCGTTAGGTTGGCTCGCTCCACAGCGCATCATTCCGCCGCACTAAATTGTTCGCGCAACCGTCGCACGCGCGAATCTGAGATGAAAAGCCCTCTTCATGAGGGCTTTTCCATGAGTCGTGCACCCCGACGGACGCGTTTCGCAAATGAGACATCTCGCAAAGGCGGTCGCGCCGCCCTGACGAATGTAGGCACCGGCAAGTTCCAAATCGAATATCGAAGCATCGAGAGCTTGATCCTCGACTCCCGCAATCCTCGTCAGCATCCGCAAAAACAGGTGTTGCAGATCGCCGATAGCATCCGCGAATTCGGCTTCATCATGCCGGTCGTGATTGACGACAATGGGCAGGTGATCATCGGCCACGGGCGCGTTCTGGCAGCCAAGCAGCTGCGCATGTTCGAAGTGCCCGCGATCGAGGTGAAACACCTCTCACCGACGCAATTGAAAGCGCTCAGGATTGCGGACAACAAGCTTGCGCTTAATGCGCATTGGGACGAAAGGCTGCTCGGCGAGGAATTTGTCGCGCTTCAAGAACTGGACCTTGATTTCGAGATCGAGATTACCGGCTTTTCAGCACCCGAGATCGATCTCACGATCCAGAATCTAGGGCGCGAAGGTACTCAGGACCCTGACGAGCAAGGATCGATCACCGGAGCCGCCGTGTGCCAGTCCGGCGATCTTTGGCTTCTCGACGGACATCGCCTGCTTTGCGGCGACGCCACATCCGAGGCCGCATTCGAGGAGCTTATGGGAAAAAAGCGGGCGCAGCTCGTTTTTACCGACCCTCCATATAATGTCCGGATCGAAGGTCATGTCTCCGGAAACGGCCGGATCAAACACCGCGAGTTCGCTCAAGCCTACGGTGAAATGACTTCCGCCGAGTTCACTCGGTTTCTGACCAACTGTTGCGGTCTTCTCGCTGATTTTAGCGCTGATGGTTCAATTCATTTCGTCTGCATGGATTGGCGGCACGCAGAAGAGTTGCTGGCCGCCGGCAAGCAGATCTATTCAGATCTGAAGAACATCAACGTCTGGGCGAAAAACAACGCGGGTATGGGTTCGCTATACCGCTCGCAGCATGAATTCATCTTTGTGTTTAAGTCGGGCACTGCTCGGCACATAAATAACATCGAGCTTGGCAAGAACGGTCGCCATCGCTCGAACGTCTGGAGCTATGCGGGCGCAAACACCCAAGGGCGCCGAGGCAATAATCTCTTAGCTCTGCACCCGACCGCCAAGCCCGTCACGATGGTCATGGACGCCATCATGGATTGTTCCAATCGCGGCGACATCGTCCTCGACTCATTTCTCGGAAGCGGCACCACGCTCCTGGCGGCCGAACGCACCGGCCGCGTTTGCTACGGTCTGGAGCTCGATCCGCTTTACGTCGATACGATTATTCGACGGTGGCAGAATCTCACCGGGCGCGATGCGCGGCGCGCCGGCGACAACAAGACATTCCGCGAGATTGAGGCTGAAGCTGAAGGGGAGAAACAGGATGAAGAGTAAGCTGCGCAAAACGAAACACAACGAATCCGTCGGTTATTGCAATCCGCCAAAGCATTCACGCTTTCAGAAGGGTATCTCAGGCAACCCAAGCGGTCGGCCCAAAAAGCGACCTATCATAGTGAATCCGGCAGAGGTACTAGAACAAATTGATAGTGAAGAAATCATCGTGATCAATAACGGTAAGCGGAAGCGCATGCCAAAGGTGGAGATCGATTTTCGGCAGTTGATCGCGAAGGCGACAAAGGGTGACGTCAGATCGGCCCGGCTGGTGTTCAAGATGGCAGAAAAGTACTTTGCTAATGAAGCTCAGCATGACGTTTCTCCAGAAATCATCTCTCAGTCCGACGCGATCGAAAGATTTGGCCCAAACTGGGAGAGGTATGCAGTCAACATGGTCGCAGGTACGTGACGATGACGAAATCTTCAGCGCGGGGCGGCAACGTACGTGATGCCGGTTATGGGAAGCCTCCGAAGGCGTCGCAATTCAGAAAAGGAAAATCGGGCAATCCGAAGGGAAGGCCAAGAAAAACCAGTGTTGTGCTGTCGTCGGCCGTTATCTTCAGAAGGGTAATGGCCGAGGTTATCGAGGTGGCCGACCCTGGTGGAGTGCAGCACATGACACGGTGGGAGGCGCTCGTCAGGCAAATCTACACAATGTCCTTGAATAAGGATCCCGCCGCTACGCGACTCCTGCAAGGCCTTCGAGTGAAATTTCCAAGCCGCGTACCGTCCGGCGATCCGGTGGTTTGGGTGTTCAGCGATCGCGAAATGAAGATCTGATCGCGTAGTGGCAAAGTGTCCCCGGATTCGCGTAATGAGCCGTTATGGAACGTTGGTCATCGCTTGGAGATGCGATCCTGATCCAAACTGAAGTGGAAAGCAGTCTTCTTGCTCGCTGAAGAGTGGACGCCCGGAAGCTAGGATCAGTCGGGACGGTTACGTCGCCTCAAGAACATTTTTCGCTGGACAACTAAGTCGCCAGATCAGCCCTGTTGATGCATAGCTAAGCTCAACTTTTCCGCCCAGACTCATCTCGGTCATTTTCGTTATAACAGTTGTGCCAAAGCCACGGTTGGCTGGGCGCGCAACAGGTGGACCGCCTTTCTCAACCCAGCTCATTGTGAAATTCTCCCTGCCGGCGTCTCCATCAAGGCGCCATGAGATTTCAACGCGACCATTCTCAACTGACAAAGCACCGTGCTTGACCGCGTTTGTCGAGAGCTCGTGGACCACCATACCAACAGACTGAGCAGCTGAAGGCGCCAGGCGAAGCCTGGGGCCTTCAACCGTGATCCTTTGCCCGACCAACTCGGCAAAATGCGCGAGTTGTCCGCGAACGAGATCCGACGCATCGACGCATTTCCACTGACCGACCACCAGCAAGTCGTGGTTCACCGCCAGAGCCTGAATCCGGCTGGAGAAGCGAAGAAGAAAATCACTAGAGTTTGAGGCGACCGTCTGCTGGGCGACGGCCATCACGACGCTGAGGATGTTCTTTGAACGATGATTAACTTCATTCATCAGCAAGCGAACTTGTTCCTCGGAACGCTTGTGAGCCTCGGTGCGCTCCAGCACCCTTTGCTCAAGTGTATTGTTAAGTTCGTAAAGTTGCTGCTGGGCGAGACGCCGCTCGGCGACCTCAGCCATGAGCGCGCGGTTCGCGTTTTCGAGCTCACGCTGTTTCAGATAAAGCTCGACCAGCACCGCAACTTTTGACCGAAGGATAGCCGGGTTGATTGGCTTGTGCAGATAGTCGACGGCTCCGCTATCGTAGCCTTCGATCACATGCTGGTCTTCATTATAATAGGCCGTGAGAAATATGATGGGTATCTCTGCGTTTTTCTTGCGCTCCCTGATCATCTGGGCCAGTTCGAAGCCGGTCAGGCCGGGCAGGCGGACATCGAGAATCAGGACCGCAAATTCGTCGGCCAGCAGCGACAGAAGAGCCTGCTCGGCGGACTCCGCTCGAACCAGCCGATAACGCGGCGCGTCCAATACGCTTTCCAGGACCGTGAGATTTCTCGGTTCGTCGTCGACGATCAATATATTGATGAGGTCACTGGTCTCCGGGCTCGTCGAAGCTGGACGGGCCGTCGTATCGCTGTCAGTCAGCGTTGCTTCTTCCACGTAACCGCTGGTAGCCGATGGCAGGTTCATCTGCGTTTGCTCATGCTTCAACGGTGCAGCCATACACGCATCAACGAAAGAAGCTGATCTGTATTTACTGGTTTTGAAATGTAGTCGCTGGCGCCGGCTTCAAGGCACTTCTCGCGATCGCCTTTCATCGCCTTCGCTGTGAGCGCGAGTATCGGAAGCGTATGAAAGTCAGGAATTTTGCGAATCTCGCGAATCGTCTCGTAGCCGTCCATTTCCGGCATCATGATATCCATCAGGACGAGACTGATGTCGGGAGTCTTCTGTACGATCTCAATGGCGGTTTTACCGTTGGTCGTACTCACGACATCCACGTCGTGATTTTCGAGCAGGGATGTGAGTGCGAAGATGTTTCGGGCATCGTCGTCGACAATGAGCACTTTGCGTTTCTGCAGAATTTCGTTCGACCCGTGAAGCCGGCTGAGCATCGCCTGTTTCTCTGGCGGTAGGTCGGTTATCACCCGATGAAGAAACAACGCGGTTTCATCCAGCAGGCGCTCCGGTGACTGCACATCTTTCAGAACGACGCTCTTTGCCATAGTCTTGAGTTCAAGCTGCTCGTCAATCGTCAAATTCTTGCCGGTGAAAACGACGATCGGCACGGTTGCCAACGCTGGATCGGCATGCAGCTTCTTTAGCAGCTCAAAGCCGGTCATGTCGGGCAGTCGCAGATCGAGCACGACGCAATCGAAGTGCTGCTCCCGCATGGCTTGCAGCGCCTTTTCTCCACTCGCCGCGGTTACAAGCTCGATGTCGTTATAACCCAGCAGTTCTACAATGGACTGCCGTTCGATGTCGTTGTCTTCAATCACCAGAAGGCGCTTTGTGCGCGTGACCGTGAAGTTCTTGAGGCGGTCGAGCGCCGTCTCCAGTGAGGACGTGGTGGGCTCCTTGATGAGATAGGAAAATGCGCCATGGGAAAGACCATGCTGGCGTTCCTCGTCCAGCGTGACGATCTGCACCGGTATGTGCCGCGTCGTCGGGTCGAGCTTGAGTTGATTGAGCAGCGTCCAGCCCAGCATGTCTGGCAGAAATATATCGAGAGAAATGGCTGCCGGGCGGAATTGCCGGGCCAGGGAAAGCCCGGTCGCGCCTCTGGTCGCAACGATGCCTTTAAAGCCTTTGTCGTGAGCCAGTCCAAGGAGAATGCGAGCGTAGTGAGGGTCGTCCTCGATGATGAGCAGTACGGTATCATCTCTTTCGATGATGTCGCGATCATCGTCGATATGCTCTTCCCGCCCGACCGGCATGACGATGAGTTCGCGGGAAACCGGCGCGCGGACCGCGGATCCGTCAGCAACCACATTTTGGGAGCTGTCGCGGCCCGGGAACTGGACGGGCAGGAACAGCGTAAAGGTGCTTCCCTGGCCGTAGATGCTGGTGAGCTTAATTTCTCCCCCCAGCAGGGTCGCTAGCTCGCGGCTGATCGCGAGGCCAAGTCCGGTGCCACCGTATCTGCGCGAGGTGCCAGCGTCTGCCTGCTGAAACGCTTCAAAGATGAGTCGCTGCTTGTCGGGAGCAATACCGATACCTGTGTCTTCCACGGAAAAGGAGACAACTTTCTCGGCCTTGCTCAGGACGGGATGGTCTGTACTCCAGCCCTGGGTCACGAGTTCAGCACGAACATGGACATGCCCGCGTGCGGTAAATTTCACGGCGTTGGAGAGTAGGTTCTTGAGAATTTGCTGGAGGCGCTTGTCGTCGCTTTCTATCAAACGGGGAAGATCGGCTGCGAAATCAATCTTGAAGGGCAGGCTCTTCGCTTCTGCGACATGACGGAAGTTGCGTTCGATGTTGTCGCGCAGGCGAGCAAACGGAATTTCCTCAACTTCGACGGTAACCGTACCCGATTCGATTTTCGACAGATCGAGAATGTCGTTGATCAGGTTCAGAAGGTCGGAGCCGGACGAATTAATGTTGCGGGAGAACTCGATCTGCTTGTCCGATAGGTTGCCCGGCACGTTCTCAGCAAGCTGTTGACTGAGTATCAGGATCGAATTGAGCGGTGTCCGCAGTTCGTGAGACATATTGGCCAGGAATTCGGACTTGTACTTCGAGGTAAGCGCAAGTTCGATGGCTTTTTCTTCCAGTGCAAAGCGCGCCTGCTCGACCTCCGCGTTCTTTCGCTCGACCTCCGCATTTTGATCTGCGAGCAGCTTTGCCTTCGTCCCCAGTTCCTCGTTGGTCTGCTGCAGCTCGATCTGGCGCGACTGCAGTTCGGCGGTCAGTTGTTGCGATTGGGTCAGTAGCCTTTCGGTGCGCATGGTCGCTTCGATAGTGTTGAAGACTGCGCCAAGGCTTAGGGTCAGTTGTTCCAGGAATGCGAGGTCGACTTCGGTGAACGGCTGCAGCGTTGCCAGTTCGATCACAGCCTTGGTCTGTCCCTCGAACAGAACCGGCAGCACCACCACGCTCACGCGTGTAGCCTTGCCAAGGCTGGACGAGATCGTGAGATAATCCGGTGACACGTCTCCCAGCAGGATCGTCTTCTTTTCGATAGCGGATTGGCCCACCAGGCCCTCGCCGAGGTCGATGGTTTCGCGTGGCCGGACGCCGCCGCGCGCATAACTCGAAAGCAGCTTGAGCTTGGTGTTTTCTTCATCGCTGTCGAGGTGATAGATCGTGCCTTGATAGGCTTTGACCAGCGGACCCAGCTCGCTCAAAAGGATATCTCCCACCGTGCTGAGTTGTCGCTGGCCCTGAAGCATATTGGTAAATTTGGCAAGGTTGGTCTTCAGCCAGTCTTGTTGCCGATTACTTTCGGTCGTATCGCGCAGGTTGGCGATCATCGTGTTGAGGTTGTCTTTCAGCTCGGCGACTTCGCCGCGAGCCTCGACCTGAATCGTGCGCGTGAGATCGCCCTTGGTGACAGCGGTGGCGACCTCGGCAATTGCGCGAACCTGAGTAGTCAGATTTGCCGCGAGCAAGTTGACGTTGCTGGTGAGATCCTTCCATGTGCCTGCGGCGCCAGGGACGTTAGCCTGGCCGCCTAATCTTCCTTCTACGCCGACCTCCCGCGCCACGTTCGTCACCTGGTCTGCAAACGTCGCGAGTGTGTCGGTCATATTGTTGATGGTTTCGCCGAGGGCCGCGACCTCGCCCTTCGCCTGCACGGTGAGCCGCTGGCTCAGGTTGCCGTTGGCGACAGCGGTCACCACCTTCACGATGCCGCGAACCTGGTCCGTCAGGTTGGAGGCCATGAAGTTGACACTGTCGGTCAGATCCTTCCAGGTACCGGCCACGCCGCGGACCTGGGCCTGACCTCCGAGCTTGCCTTCGGTGCCGACCTCACGCGCCACGCGTGTGACCTCGCCGGCGAACAGGTTGAGCTGATCGACCATCGTGTTGATGGTGTTCTTCAGTTCCAGAACCTCGCCCTTCACATCTACCGTGATCTTGCGGTTGAGATCGCCGCGCGCCACTGCCGTAGTGACTTCCGCGATATTGCGCACCTGTGTTGTCAGATTGTTGGCGAGACCGTTGACCGTGTCGGTCAGGTCCTTCCAGGTGCCGGCTACTCCCGGAACGGCGGCCTGACCTCCGAGCCGGCCTTCGGTGCCGACCTCACGGGCGACGCGTGTCACTTCCGATGCGAAAGAACGAAGCTGCTCAACCATCGTGTTGATGGTTTCCTTGAGCTGGAGAATTTCACCGCGCACGTCGACCGTAATTTTCTTCGACAGGTCGCCGCTGGCGACCGCAATGGTGACCTCGGCGATGTTACGGACCTGACCGGTGAGGTTTGAGGCCATGTAGTTGACGTTATCGGTGAGGTCCTTCCAAGTGCCCGCGACGCCGGGCACCGCGGCTTGGCCGCCAAGTTTGCCTTCGGTGCCCACTTCGCGTGCGACGCGGGTAACTTCGGACGCGAAGGCTGAGAGCTGATCAACCATCGTGTTCATGGTTTCCTTCAGCTGCAGAATCTCGCCTTTCACGTCCACCGTGATCTTGCGGCTCAGATCGCCGCGCGCGATGGCGGTGGCGACGTCCGCGATGTTGCGAACTTGACCTGTCAGGTTGTTGGCCATCGAGTTGACGTTGTCGGTGAGATCCTTCCAGGTGCCGGCCACGCCGGGTACCTGCGCCTGACCGCCGAGCTTGCCTTCAGTGCCGACTTCGCGTGCGACACGGCTCACCTCAGCGGCGAACGAGCGAAGTTGATCGACCATCGTGTTGATCGTTTCCTTCACTTCCAGGATCTCGCCGCGGACGTCGGCGGTGATCTTTTTTGAAAGGTCGCCGTTCGCAACAGCAATGGTGACCTCGGCGATGTTGCGGACCTGACCTGTCAGGTTATTTGCCATCGAGTTGACGTTGTCGGTGAGATCCTTCCAGGTGCCGGCGACGCCAGGCACCACAGCCTGACCGCCGAGTTTGCCTTCGGTGCCAACTTCGCGCGCCACACGGGTGACTTCGGACGCAAAGCCATTGAGCTGATCCACCATCGTGTTGATGGTATTCTTCACTTCCAGAATTTCGCCCCGCACGTCGGCGGTGATCTTTTTGGACAGATCGCCGCGCGCCACGGCGGTGGTGACTTCGGCGATGTTGCGGACTTGACCGGTGAGATTCGACGCCATGAAGTTGACGCTGTCGGTGAGGTCCTTCCAGGTTCCGGCGACGCCTGGCACCACAGCCTGACCGCCGAGTTTGCCTTCGGTGCCGACTTCACGCGCCACGCGCGTGACTTCCGCCGCGAAGCTATTGAGCTGATCCACCATCGTGTTCATGGTGTTCTTGAGTGCGAGAATTTCGCCCTTCACTTCGACGGTAATCTTCGAGGAAAGGTCACCTTCGGCGATAGCTGTCGCCACTTCGGCGATGTTGCGAACCTGACCGGTCAGGTTGTTGGCCATCGAGTTGACGTTGTCGGTGAGGTCCTTCCAGGTGCCGGCCACGCCTTCGACCGCCGCTTGTCCGCCAAGCTTGCCTTCGGTGCCGACCTCGCGCGCTACGCGGCTGACTTCGCCCGCGAAAGCGTTAAGCTGATCGACCATCGTATTGAGAGTAATTTTCAGCTCAAGAATCTCGCCCTTCACATCGACGGTGATCTTGCGCGACAGATCGCCGTTGGCCACGGCGGTTGCCACATCCGCGATATTGCGGACCTGGCCGGTCAGGTTCGACGCCATCGAGTTGACGTTGTCGGTGAGATCCTTCCAGGTGCCGGCGACGCCAGGCACCACAGCCTGACCGCCGAGTTTGCCTTCGGTGCCAACTTCGCGCGCCACACGGGTGACTTCGGACGCAAAGCCATTGAGCTGATCCACCATCGTGTTGATGGTATTCTTCACTTCCAGAATTTCGCCCCGCACGTCGGCGGTGATCTTTTTGGACAGATCGCCGCGCGCCACGGCGGTGGTGACTTCGGCGATGTTGCGGACTTGACCGGTGAGATTCGACGCCATGAAGTTGACATTGTCGGTGAGGTCCTTCCAGGTACCTGCAACGCCGGGCACGGCAGCCTGGCCGCCGAGTTTGCCCTCGGTGCCGACTTCGCGCGCCACGCGCGTGACTTCCGCCGCGAAACCATTGAGCTGATCCACCATCGTGTTGATGGTGTTCTTAAGCGCGAGGATTTCGCCTTTTACATCGACCGTGATTTTACGCGACAGATCGCCTCGCGCGACGGCGGTTGTCACATCGGCAATATTGCGGACCTGTGCGGTTAGGTTTCCGGCCATGTGGTTGACCGACTCGGTGAGTTCCTTCCAAACACCGGACACACCCTTGACCTGGGCTTGGCCTCCAAGCTTGCCCTCGGTACCCACTTCGCGCGCCACCCGTGTCACCTCGGAGGTGAACACAGAAAGCTGCTCGATCATGGTGTTGACGAGATTAGCCGACCGCAAGAATTCGCCTTTAAGCGGCCGCCCGTCTACCTCCAGTTCCATGGACTGCCCAAGGTCACCCTTTGCCACGGCCCCAATGGTGCGCGCCACCTCGGTGGTAGGCCGCACCAGATCGTCCAGGAGGGTGTTGATAGAGTCGGCCTGCTCAGCCCATCCGCCGATCGCACCGGGCAGGGTCATGCGCTGCCTGAGGCGCCCCTCTTTGCCGACCGTCCCGCTTAGCCGCGCCACCTCTCCAGTGATCCGGCCCTGGTGTGCGAGGGTTTGGTTGAAAGCCTCGGCTATTCGTCCATCCGTGCCGGGCCAATCTCTCGGTAAGCGCACCGAGAAGTCGCCATCCCGAAATGCCACCATCGCCGCGAGAAGCTGCCGCGAACGCATTGCCGCGGCATCGTCAATTAGGTCTCTGGCCTCCCCGTTCCCTCTTGCGATGGCCAAGGGTTTCTTGCGATTTCTCGGGATCGTCGTTTCGCTCATGGGTCACCGGTAAATGCGATCGCGACATAACATGCAGCGATCCGTGGCTGACGGCAATCGTCCTTCATTCCGGCACTTCCCATTCATTGCGAGAGACACCGATCAACGTGGAGCATTACAATTCTGTAGGAATAAATGCTGCAGACGAGGTGGGCAACATCACCGCGGCCCGACTCACAATCTGAACGATTCCGGAAACTTTCGTTCCAGGATATGGTTCCATGGCCGGAACAAGAAGCGCGCTTAAATTTTGTTCGCGCAAAATATGAGAATTGTCCGACGGCACCCGGGCCAAAAGTACTTTCCCGCACGCTTGCTCGGCGCCCTTCGCCATCTTTGCCGGGTGGTATAAGCCAACCCTCTCTGGAGGGGCCGTGCAGCCGTCGTGCGTTTGGATCTCTCAAAGAGAAATGGCCTTGCCCGATCACCGGTAAGGCCATTCAAGCGTTAGCGAAGCAGGATGATCAGCAAAATCAGCAACGATGGAATTACAAGTAGGTGCGCCTTTCAGGCTTTTGCGCACCACGTCCATCAATAGATCACATTGCCGCTGGTACGTGAACCAGCCGATGCATTGATTGTCTCGCTATTGCGCTTGCGTTGGTCAATTTGTTTGGGGAGCTTCAGGACACCGGGCGCTATTACACCACGGCAAATCTGCTGAGATGGCAAGGGGACCCTACTGCTGATTATTTTGGTTGTTGAGGACGAAGCGCGCAGCGGCTGATTGCCAAACATTGAAACCCATCATTCCCGAAAGGTAGAGCCGCTCCGAGGCGTTCGCTTTATCGTTCAGAATCGCGGCGGCGGAGCTGAACTTTCTTACCACAGTCGATTTGTCTCCTTTAGGAAGGAGACGGAGCAGTGCCTCGTTATCATTTTAACATATTCCACTATTGGGACGACGTGGGGGAGGAATTGCCGGACCAGGATGCGGCTTGGGTCGAGGCGACCCGTACCGCCGGCGAGATGATCAAAAACCTCGATGGCAAGCTGAAACCGGGCCGGGACTGGCGCATGGAAGTAACCGATGAGTTTCAAAACCCTCTTTGGGAGATTCGCGTCAACGCCGAAAAAAGGTAGATGTGAGGGGCAGGTAAAGGGATTAATAACGCCACAGCTGCCGGTGATTAAGGGATTCGCGTTCTCTCCGGCAAGGCGCAAATTGGAACATTACCGCTCGCCCTGGTAGGTGTCGGTGACTGAGAGCATTGAGCTCTTTATTGCGGTGAGGCCGCATGCTAACCGACGACCGGGCGTATGGCGCGCCTGTTACTTGTCCCAAGTAAAAGCCTCCGCGCGCAATGGTCATAAAGACCATTCATCTAGGTTTTTTATTCTTCGAGGACCGGATCGATTATCAGTGCCCGAAGTGCGGCGCTGAAAAAAACCGAAATCGCAAAATAAGGCAGCGTCAAGCCGATGCTTGCTCACGATCATTAGCTCGTCACTGGTAGGATCAGTTCAGGCCCCTTATTCCTGACATTTCCCACCTTCTTATCGACCGGGAATATCTCGAGCCATTCGTCGGGGCAGGGCGCCAGCAGCGCCAGCAGTTCGTCGTTGCTCGCGGACTCTTCGCCCAGCCACTTTGCCCAGTCGCTTTCGCCCAGGATGCAGGGCATGCGATTGTGGATCTCGGCCATGGCGTTATTCGGCCCGCAGGTGAGGATCGTGCAACTCAGCACCTCTTCACCGTTCAGCGGATCGCGCCAGGTTGACCAGAGGCCGGCCATGACCATCGGCTTTCGGCCGGCCATGAAGATGGCGTAGGGCTGTTTCTCCTTGCCCTTCCCGTCGAGTTTCTTCCATTCGTAGAAATTGGTCATCACGCACAGGCAGCGCTGCCCGCGCTTCCATGCGTCCTTAAACGCTGGTTTCGTCGTGAACTCTTCCGAGCGGGCATTGATCGTCGAGTACTGAAGCTTCGTATCCTTCGCCCACGAGGGGATAAGTCCCCACTTCATCATCCGCGGCGTCCGCTTCCCGTCTTCCGATCGGATCGCGGTCATCATGCGCTCCGTCGGCGCGAGATTATGGTTGTACTCGTAGTTCGGCGCCGGGGCGTCTGAATCGAACTTCAGCCGGATTTTGATTTCCGACCAGTCGTCAGCGAGGCGAGCGCGGCCGCACATCAGCGTTCTCCGGGATAGCCATGTGACGGCGGGTCATTGGCTGAAATCTTGGTGGGACGGAGTGCCACAAGATGGCTTCGCTTATATGGGTAACCTCGAACCTTCGAGCAATCCTGGCAGCGCATCCACCGCTCAAGCTCGTGGATCGGAGTTTCCTTCGGCTGCCGGACGATTGTCAGGTCCACCGTGCTGTGCATCTCGCAGCCCAGGCACTTCACTTCAAGATACCGAAAGCCCGCGTTCAGGGCGTCACCGAGCGTCGGGGAGGGTTGGGCCGGGCCGTGATAGCCCAGCATCCGAAGTGTCCAGGCCTCACAGGCGAGCCGATCAGCCTTCAGGCGCGCTTCTGCTGCGCGCTCCGCGGCCGCGCGTATGGAACTGCCGAATAGATATTCCCGCGACTTCGATCCCATTACGGACCACCAAGCAGTTTGCCAAGGCGATCGACGTCTTCGGACGTCGGCGCGCTGTCCTTACCGATGATCGCCGCTGCCTCGTCGATGCGTTGCTGAGCCCTCAGAATGCCTGTCTCGTCGACTACGCGGGCGAAGTCGTCCACAGCCTTGTCGTGGGGGCAGCGGGACTTGGTGCGTCGGAAGAACGAGATTTTCATGAAGGACATTCAAGCGCACGCGAGGGCGCAGGTAAATAGTCCTAGATGTGGTTGTGGAAGCGTGAGGTCGTACAGCTGGTCGGGGGATGGAACGAGATCGATCTGCTTGAGCTTGTCCTACTGGCATCCTTCGGCGCCGCGCCGCCAGGGGCGAGGGCCGCAGGATGAATCCCAAATGTGGAACGCGGGGGCGACTAAACTCGTTGCCGTGCATTATCTAGGAGATTCGCATGGCGCTGCGTGCTTATTGGAAGGGCTCTCTGAAGCTCTCGCTCGTAACTTGTCCAATCGCTCTATATCCTGCTTCAACGCAATCCGAAAAAACCCACTTTCACCAAATCAACACCAAGACCGGCCATCGGCTTAGACAGCAGATGGTCGATGAGCGCACGGGGCGGGTGGTTGATAAGGAACACAAGGGAAAGGGGTACGAGCTTTCAAAGGGCCGCTACGTCGAGATAGACGATGATGAGCTCGACGCGATCAAGCTTGAGAGCACTCACACCATAGAGATTGACGACTTTGTGCCTGCCGAAGATATCGATGAGCGGTATCTGGACAAACCGTATTACATCGTCCCGAGCGGAAAAGAAGGCGCGGATGCGTTTGTTGTGATCCGTGATGCCATGAAGCAGAAAGAAAGAGTTGCGCTGGCGCGGGTCGTCCTTTCCAATCGAGAGCACATCATTGCGCTAAAGCCATTGGGAAAAGGTCTATTAGGCACAACACTACGCTATCCGTATGAACTGCGAGATGAGGAAGATTATTTCGACGACATTCCCAGTCCGCGGGTATCTAAAGATATGGTCAAACTGGCTTCTCACATCCTCGATACCAAAGCCTCTAAATTTAACCCGGGCAAGTTCAAGGACAAGTACGAGGCGGCGTTAAAGGCCCTGGTAAAGCGGAAGGCGGCGGGGAAGACAATAGAGGTGCCTGAAGAGAAGGAAGATCGTGGCAACGTGATCGACTTAATGGAGGCCCTTAAACAGAGTTTGAAGGGCAGGAAGAGTGCCGCACCGCGCGCAAAACGGAGGCGTTCCGGCGGACGGAAACGAAAGGCGGCTTAGCAAGCTTGGCGTTCACTTCCGCGCGTGTTTCAATTCGTTCTGAAACTTCTCCATCTGCCTTTTCCAGCGAAGCTCCTCAGCCTCGAAACGTCGATCAAGCGCCGCGCGCTCGGTTTCCATCTCGCGAAGCCGGTTCTCATGATCTCGCTTTGCTTTTTCTCTTTGGGCCTCGACTTTGGAGATGGCTCGCTCGCGACGCGCACGTTCAGCTTCAAGTTTGGCCCGTTCCCGATCTCGCTTCCGTTCTTCCCGTTCGTATTCCTTTGCGGCCTCTCGGGCTGCCTTGTCATCCAGAGCGCGCCCGCGCTTAATTGGCGTCGAAGGGGGCTTTCGCGAGCCCCGCTTGTGGGCTGGAAGCGATGCCGGGAGGTCCGCCTGCTCTAAGAAGGGCCCATCAGATCCAACAGGGCGCTTCAGCACTACGCCGGGCCTTTTCATTGTTGCGGCGACGACGTCGATATCATCCACCTCTTGCGCAAAACCCTGGTGGAATAAGTTGTTCTTGGATCCCCAGGCCTCCAATGCTGCTTTCATCGAGGGGGCGGCTACGGCCAGATCGAAAAAGCCCATCGATGTCTGGTAAGTTTTGAGCTTTCTAGGCATGCCAACGCTCCCGGCTCGGACTCCAAATCCACCAACAGATGATTACCTAAGAACTATCGCATGTGGAGTATCGTGATGCCCGGTCCAAGAACGCCGCGGGAATTGTCGAACCGGATGGCCGAGCAAAGGGCAGGCCGGAAGCTCGCCGGCCGGGACGACGGCTACGTCCGGGAGACGTTCACCCAGCCTCGAGAAAAAGCCCGCCAGACGGCAAGGGCATTCCTCGATGAATACCCCAAACAGGCATACATGTCGGAGGTTGAAACCTGGCGTGAGCTCCCCGGCGACGAGATCGAATTTACGATGCGAAGGTTGAAATCTGCGGATTAGGGAACGCAACGTCCGCGGTGGAATTAGCAGTCATGAGCAGAGCCTTTGTAAAAGAGTCCGACGCCGTTGATGAACTGCCCGACCGTATCGTGTCGGAGTATCCCAATTACGTTACAGCGGAAGGCTCAGCTTAATTGAGATGAAGATCGCTGAACTTCAAAGCAGGCTGGCCCAAGCGCAGATCGAAGGTGATCGAGACGCGCTTTCAGCTATATCCCGAGACCTCCGTTACTGGAACAACAGACGCGGCACCGCGATGGTGGTCCAGATGCCGGACAGCGCTACGACGGTTCGGTTTGGCGCCGTGGTCACGATCGAGCGCGACGACGGCCGAAGGCAGGAGTACCGTATAGTCGGAGAAGACGAAGCCGATCCCACCAAAGGTCTGCTATCCCATGCGTCGCCACTCGCCCGAGCCCTGCTTGGGAAAGCCGTTGGTGACACCGTCGTGGCTGGTCAGGGACGGCTGAAATTGTGTCAATTGGAGACGCTTCGACGACATCAGAGCTGTAGTCGATGCCCGCCTCGTTCGTGGCGAGCGAGATCGGGTTCACGATGAGGCGCAATATGATCGTTCAGCGATGCCCCTGAACACTCGTGGTTGGGCTCCCTATTGCGGGGAGGGCACTCGCGAATCCTTTCGGGCACTCAGTGGTGAGGAACTTATCCGGATAGCCGGACTTCTTTGCGATATTTGATCGCAATTTGAACTTTCGGCTTGCTTTATCGCCGCTCTGAGATTGTTGTTTAGGTCATGAAGGCTTACAATTCGGCGCTCCCCGCTACCGCGCGGTTATTTTTTAGCAGCGTCCTCAGAAAACTGCCCCTTATCGATCAGCCGCTGCAGTTCTGCTGCCATTTTTCGATACGCTTCAGCAAGCCGCTCGAATGATTCTCGCTTTGTATTGTTGGTTGCGAGTTTTGCGATGATTTCGCAATCGACGGCATCGACCAGAAGTTTTTCAATCCTGGCTTTTACATCTTTCATCGCAGCTCACCACGCCTGCTGGTCCAATCCTGCGCGCCTTCGAGATTGCCGCGCACGCTGCATTTGCGTATTGGACTTCTGTTCCGCGCGTTCTTGGTCCCGATAACCACCTAGCTCATAGCAAGTCCACTTGGTGGGGGCTTGGATAACGACTTCCCTCTGTCTAAACGCGCGTTCAAACTGAGGGCGATTCTCGCGCCACCGTTAGCCATCCAATTCTTTCGCCATACCTCGAATACGACAATCTGGTCTTTTCATTCTCCCCCTCCGCTTGGGCAACAAAGCCGGCAATTCAGCCGGCTTTGTCACTGGGTTGTCTAGCGCAGCAGTAGCACTAGTAGAATCAAAGGGAGAGGAATTCCAATCAACCAGAGCAAAATCGGCATATCGATGTTCCTTGTATTGGGGTTACCAAAAGCGGTGGCCCGCAAAGGTCGGAATTCGGTTTTCGTCGCGGTGACGCGCTCCCGCCCCCGCTGCAACGATAGCTGCAGCCAAGCTGATAAGCAGTGAAACGCCGGCTATAAAAGCAGTGATAACCGTAGCTTTGCGAGCTTTGTCGACTTGTTGACGTGCCTTCAATTCAAGGTCGCGAGCTTCTGCTATGGCAGCGTCCACACGGCTTTGGGCTTCGGCTTCAGGCATGCCTGTTCGCGCGATGACGATCTGTCCAAGATACGTGCGGTCTCGCTCGGAAATTGCCTGATTCTTGATAGCGCTCGCAAAAATCCGGTTTGCTTCCGCGCGTGCTGCCTCTAGGTCGCCGCCGCCAGTTTTCAAGTCGACCGTTGTGCCAGGTTGCGGCGGTCGGAGAAGCAAGTCGACTGCGTAGTCGGCGGGCGTCGCTGAAAGCGCTCGTGCATTTGAGGTTGCCCCGGACGTCGCGCCGGCTGCAACAACAGCGGCGGACTGAGCGGAGGTTTTTGCAGAACTCAGTCCGACAATGGCGAGAACAACGGCGCCGAATAACACCCCCACTGCCCATACCATGAAGCCATGCGTACTGTCTCGAAAGCCGCTTTCTGGCTCAGAGTCGCTCCATCGCGACCGCATCCGTCCTGCAAGATAGCCGCCTGCTGCAAAGCTACCGATCTGCACCAGCACCATCCACCAAGCGACGGCGAGGCTCACTACCCATAAACGCGCGCCTGTGTCTGGCCATGGAGATGTGAGGGATAGCCCAATGGCTCCACCGAACGTCAAAAGAAGAAACGACAAAGATGCTGCGGCTACCGCGCCGCCAATAATGGGACCCCACTCCAGATAAGACCTGCCAGACTGAACATACCCCGGATCTGTTACCGCCATAGCGAATTCCTCTGTTGAATTATCGAAGGCCGATGAGTGAAAGTACCGCCATAACCACGACCACCAGGCCGACGAGATAAATTACGCCATTCATGTGAATCTCCTTACGGTTGAAGAGGTTTACTTGGCGCCTGGGACCTTGATCGTGAAGCTTGGTCCCGAGTTACCCATATTGCCGGTTGCCATCATCATGGCTGCTCCGACAAAAATAACGAGGACCACACCCACTACGACTCCAAGAATTCCACTTGCGCCATCACTGCCGTCAGCCATTTGAATCTCCTTAGTTGTTTAATCGGCTACCAAAACGACAATGTGTCGTCCGTGTTCCCTTCGCTCCGAGACATTTAGCGGCGTCGACGGCAGTGCAGCGAACTGAAAAAACAACCCCATCGAGGTCCGCTTGCATTTTTGGCGACCGCCTCAATCGATGGAAAATCCCATGTTGAACGGCCGCTGCAGCTCGTCTTCGCGAAGCTCGGGTCGATCTCTCAACATTCGTCGGACGGCGTCTGCAGCCGCTGCGATCTCCTGCTTTCGCTTTGCAGCAAGCCGCTTTCTATCGTTTGCCGAATCACGCGCCTTTCTCAGTTCGAGCTCACGACTCCGCTTTGCAATCGCGATCTTATCTTGCACCGGCGCCGGTTGGTCACTGACCGTAATCGTCGAGGACGGGACGTTCGCGCGGGACCGGAGTTCACCAACTGTTTGCGCGTCATCCGCTCGTCTGTTATCGCCGTTCTTAGTCGGCCTAAGATCTTCGGAAGGCCCGGCATGGTCTACTGGCTTAGGTGCCTGTAAGGTGCCCGCAGTGTGCAGAGGTACAGGCGCTGGCGTCGCTTTCACGGTTGCGATATTCGGCACTGCTTGAGCAGGAGAGTTGTTCTTCGCTTGCAACGCTTCATCCTGCTTGATGACACGCTCAATCTTTGTTGGCGAGAGAGGCTTTTTGGTTGTGATCGTGTTGAAGAATGCTAACGATCCACCAAAGCCGATGACCAAAGCCATGCCGGCCGTTCCAACGCCAGCGAAGTAATAGGTAAGAGATGATCGCATCGCCGCCTCCTTTGTTTGGGGGCGAACGTTTATGAGAAGTTGGTGTTCCTCCGGAGAAAGAGAACTTAAAGGCTTCAGTAAATGGCTAAACGGGCTGCAAAAGCAAAGCACTTCCGGCACACTTGCCGGAAGTGCCCGCAAAAGCTTTGGAGGTCATTACTCGATGATCTGAACAATGCGTCGTGAGCTCGGATCAACCAACACTGTGCGATCGTTCACAACAGTATAGCGATAACGCGTTGCACCATATTCATTTGGAATTTCGTAGTAAGTGACGCCGCTAGCTGGGAGTTCGACTCCGACTCGAATATCGCCTTGGTATCGATAAGAGGGATGGCTCCGCTCCGTTACATATGAGCGAAAACGAGGCCGTGCATCGTCGGCGATGCCACCCACGGCAGCACCGGTGGTAGCGCCGACCGCAGCGCCAACGGGTCCGCCGACTGCACCGCCTACGATAGCGCCACCAACCGCGCCGCCCACTGCGCCCTCCTGTGCCAGGACTGGCGTCGTTACTGAAACCGCTGTCGCTAAGATTAATCCTGAAACGATCTTATGCATCTCGCTCTCCTCTGATTGATGCGCCTGCCAAACGTGGGTCGGAAATTTCTGTTCCATCCGGTTGGTGTATCGGGAAGGGTAAAATGACGTGTTAGATATGCCGATAAATTACTCGGAAAAGCTGGGTTCATCTGAGGTTAAGCTGGGTTCATCTAAGGTTAATATGGAATGCCTCAGTTTTGCGATGTGGCATGTAGGTAGGACCAATGAATTCCTTTGACCCGATGGCCGTCGCGATTGATTGGCTTGAAGCGTATCGCGCGGAGGATCTAGAAGGTCTCCTTCATCTTTATGATGAAGGAGCTTCGCTCGAATGTGGCTGCGGGGGCGAGCAAGTCATCGTGGGTCGAGAGGCGATCCGCGCTTATTGGAAAGTACGATTCAGCGAAAAGCCAAGCGCGGAGTTTGAAGAATTTGCGCCCGTGCATCGGGGCGTTCATTTTTCATATAGAACTAAAACCGGTGTTGTAAACGTCATGCTCGATTACAACAACGAGGGCAAGATCGAGCGAAGTCGCTGCGGTCCGTTGCTTCCATTTGGTGAAAGTTGAGGGGAAACCGCCGAAAAGCGTTCCCCCTCCTCGATATCACCAGCTTCGGCCGCCGATGCTGAACCCTACGCTCGGACCGCCGTAGTAGCCGTCTCCTCGGTAATAATGAGGACGACCACCGTAGTAGCCGTAACTATGGCGTACGTTGTAACTATCATACTCGCGCACAACGTATCGGGGCCCCCGGCTGTGCCAGCAGCGGCCGTATTGATTACAGACCAACCTGATTTGCTCTACCGTGGTCAGGTCTGAACCAACAGCACCGACATTCAGAGGCGCCGCGACCACCGCGGTGGAGGTTAGGACGACTGCGCCTGTTAGCGATATAAGAACCGACTTCATCGTTTTTCTCCTTATACCTGACCGTTAGTGCCAGTGGCGGTGATGGCCGCGATGCCATCCATAGTGATGGCCTCGACCGCGGTGCCACCCATAATGATGGCCTCGGCCACGGTGCCATCCATAATGGCGTCCTCGATTATGCCCCTTCCAGCCATGACCGCCATGGTGCTTTGCAAGCATAAGCTCGCTGTCACTGTGCGCGACGGTACTCGATTTGGCCGTGGGCATTGCCGCCGTGGGCACTGTCAGGCCGACAAGAGCAACTGCTGCTGCTGTGATGATCAGTTTCCTCATGAACTTCTCCTTTGGTTTAGCGGCTCCCAAACCAGCTTGAACAATTTCTGTTCCGGGGAACTAAAGCGGCTCATCGCCGTTCAGCGCGCGTTACCAACATTTGGAGGAAGTGATGAAGAAAATTCTGATGGGCGCTGCGTTCGCGATGATTGGTGCAGTAGGGGCATACGCCCAGACTGCCGTTGTCAGCGAATACTATGTCGTCCGAGACAGCAATACCAAGACCTGCACCGTGGTCGACAAAAAGCCCACTGGCACAACGACCACAATTGTCGATAACGGGGTTTTCAAGACCAGGACCGAAGCGGAAACCGGGATGAAGACCATCAAGGTTTGCACGGAGAAGTAACTCACTGAAAGAGGACGGTCGATCGACCGTCCTCTTTCATATGCCCGAGCCGCGAAGGCAGGGCACGTGCGAACATCGTGTATGGGGACGGATCGATGCCGCTTTTTCGGTATTTTATATGTGTGGGTAGCCTGCTGTTGACCGTTATCCTGCTTAGCGAGCATCTCGATAGTCGCCCTAGAGCAAAAGAGCGCCCAGATGTCGACCGGACGGTCATTAGAATTGCGTCTGCAATCCGCCGTCCTGATCTTGTGGTGATCGATACGTCGCTGCCGACGATATCCTCGCCTGTTGCAGAGATTGCCGACGCAAAGATACAAAGAGAGTTCGAAACTACGAAGTTGAATGCTTCTGAAGCATCTGTTCGTTCGCCGATACCAGGCGTTAGCAAGTCCAAGAGAAACGCCCCGCTTCGCAAGAAACTCGCGGTGCTCGCTCCAAGCTGAGTTCTAGCCCTGGTTTGGGGAATGGCAAGAGCGACCTAATTCTGAAGGTCCAGTTCGACCGCTTTCCGGATTAGGTCGGAGTGATTTTTTGCACCAAGCTTTTGTCGCAGCGAGGTGGTCGAATTTGCGATGGTTTTGTAGGAAAGTGCGAGCGCATCGGCCACTTCGGCGATGCTGTTGCCACGGGCCAATAATCGCAAAATTTCGATGTCTCGCCCGCCCAGTACATTGAGCGGATTCGCCCGGATAGAAGCAGCAGAGAAGGTTACATTCTTGGCGAGCCGTGGCGAAATGAAAGATCCGCCATTTCCGACCGTCACCACAGCTTCAATAAGATAACGGGGATCATCGGTCTTCGAAAGATACCCATTGGCGCCAAGTTCAAGGGAACGAAGTATGAAGATTGGATCGTCGTTCATGCTGAACATGATAGTTTTGGCGGATTGGTCATGCTGTCTGATTTTTCGCAACAACTCAAAGCCGGAAAGACCGGGCAGATTCAAGTCGATAATTGATACTTCGGGTCGAACGTCCAAGAATTGCTGAAATCCGGTCCGTTCGTCCGATGCGGATGTGATCGTGATTGAGGGAACCGATGCAAGGATTGCTTTGCATCCAGAAATGACCAGTGGATGATCGTCAACGATCAAGATATTCATTGGGGTTAATTACCATTCGGTCGCGGTTAGGCAATTTGTCTGGGAGCAACCATAGTACAAGCTAGGGGTTCCTCGAAGCTTCCTAGGCATCAACCAGTAGAATCCAAAATAATGTGGTCTGTGCTTTCGCTTCGCGTTCGCCTCGCGCTGTTGCTAAGTTCAATGCTGATCTTGGCCTTGGGAACTATTGTGGCTCTTCAGGTGATGTTCGCCTCGCTTACGCTAAAACACGAGAAGGTGCTCGCGGACGAGGTCGCTAATCAACTTGTTCGATCGCTTGGGGCAACGCTGTCAGTTTCAGACAATCCTGATAGCGTGATGCAAAAATTTTTGGATTCATCTCGAGAAAATAAGACAGGCATCATTGGCTTTGAGACCACCGATACAACGACGCCAGTGGTCGCCTCCACACCCTTTCGAGCCGACGGGGTGCCGGCTTGGTTCATAAGACTTCTAGGCGAACATTCAGATCCAAGTCGATTACCTGTCACCAAAGACGGACGAAAATTCGGAGATCTGATCTACTTCTCGGATCTGTCCGCCGACATTCGGGAAAAGTGGATTACATTTGTTGCCTTGCTGATAGCTGCAATACTACTTTCTTCTCTCACGTTCCTAATTGCCTATTGCTTGTTGGGCTCAATGTTAAAGCCGCTCGCCCGTGTTGAGAAGGCTCTGACGATGTTGCGGCGCGGGCAGTATGAATTTCAGATTGAGTGTGAGGGATCGCCAGAGCTGGTTCGAAGTTGCAACGAGGTGAACCAGCTCGCCCAAAGTTTAAAGCGCTTCAGCAGCGATCGCAGCGACCTGCTTCGGCAAATGGTGAATCTCCAAGATCGCGACCGCTCAGACATCGCCAAGGAGTTGCATGACGAACTCGGTCCCATATTGTTCGCAATCCGTGCTCATGCCACGTCGATATCCGATGGCCTGTCAATAATGGACACTAACAGCGCTATCGCATCATCACGGTTGCTCGAGGCCGTCGAGATTTTTCAGCAAGCCAATCGCCGCATCCTCGACCGGTTGCAGCCGTTTCAGCTGCAAGAGTTCGGCATTATATCGAGTATCGACAGTATACTATCGGGACCTGGCCCAAAGGCTGCGGCCATAGATATTAGTAAGGACATTGATCCCTCCATTGCCGGTGTCAAAGGAGTCACCGCCGAAACGATTTTTCGCGTAATACAAGAAGGCGTGACTAACACTTTGCGCCATTCAGCTGCGACTAGACTAGTAATTTCAGCCCAGTTGGTAACTGACGGTGAGGAAACCTCTCGGAGAAGGCAAGTCCGCGTTGACGTGTTCGACGACGGGAAGGGAGTGCCCACGAATGTGGTATTCGGTCGTGGACTGCGGGGTATGAGCGAACGCCTGCGCGCTCTCGGGGGCACCTTGTCCATTTCCAGCACGCGGCAAGGCACGCGTCTGAGCTGTGTGATACCATGTTTGAGCGACGATGACCTTCCTGCGGTCTAGCGCTATCCCGCGCGGGGCTCGCAGCAGAAGTCGAGCGGGTGTTGCCTCGTATCAGCTCTAATATGCCAAAGCATCCTTGTATCTCCCTGACGCGCTCTGTGCGGTCAATGATAAAGCCTAATTTTTCAATGGTTTGATTGGCCAATCTGGGTCTATTGCCACTTTTTCCTGAGAAATAAGGAACTTGTCACCCGGTTTCCTATTATTCACCAACGCTGCGTAGGGCTGAATGAGGAGGGTGGGTTGGTCACATCGCGGAGTTGGACGCCAGCACAGATAGAACGTCTCGAAGAACTGCTTGCTGCTAAAGCATCTCCTGCAAGAGCAGCGGTGGTTTTGAAGCGCTCTATAGTATCGGTTCAAGTCAAGGCGCGCGCGCTCGGCAAGCCGTTTCCTAATATGAGAAAACTGCGGCTCGCCAGAAATGCGGCGGCTGCAGCTTTTTCAGAAAACGGAACCTTATAGATGTTTGCCTGATTACTGGAAACGGCAACGGGACCCTGCGAGCCGAGCCGTCACTTTTTGCCTCGAAGTGCGCGATGCGCACGGCAGGAGTTTGCTTCGGTCGTATCCCGTAGCCTCTCAGCCTCTCTCTACGCCGGTTGATCACCAAAATATTCGGAGCAGGGTCGCACCCTCAGCGAGAGGCGGGATACTCGTCCGAAAGCCGTTCCTCCCAAAGCCGGGCATCGGTTGGCGCCCGCCGCCGTACCATCGGATCGACCCCTGAAAGCAGGACGTATGCGGCATTCATCGCGCCAACCTAGGCTCCCAGCGGCTTCCGAAGCAGGAAAAAATTCGCCCGACGCTGTCGGCCAGCCAACAGTCGGTTCTTGGACTGGCGTTTGGAACCAATCCCAATCCCTGCCGTTAAGGAAGCTTTTGTTGTCTGCGACTTGGACTCAGATATTTTAGAGCCGTCTTCTTCTCAAAACGCGGCCGATAGGGGGTGAAGGATGTCCAGTGGGGCTAACCGACCAGTTTCCGTCTTAACGCCCAAATCCTATCGGCCCATGGCGGCAGAACCCGGACCGATGGTGCTTTCGGCAATCCTTGCAGGCTCGCCCGACGCGATCTGGTGCTGGCGGACCGACGGTATCATCACACAGTGGAATCCCGCGGCAGAACGCCTGTTGGGGTTTGAGACTTCGGAAATCGCTGGTCAGTCCCTTCTGGAGTTGGTCACGCAGGCGGAGCGCTCAGTGGCCGAGAGCATGATCGAACGCGTGAGCGCCGGCCAGTCCTATGGCCCCTTCGAAACGGTCAGGGTGGGCAAGGATGGGAGAACGCTTGCCGTGGAGCTTACTGTCGTCCCGCTGCGCGACGAGAAGGGATTGATCGTGGGCGGAGCAACGTTTTGCCGGGACATCAGCGAACGCAAGAGCGCTGCGGAATCACTTTCGCGGACCGTCCGTGAGCTGGGAACGCTTTTTCACCTGACTGAGCGCCTGCAGGCTGCGAGATCCGCCCAAGAGGTCTATGAGGCGGCGCTAGAGGCGATCACCGATGCGCTGGAGTGCGAGCGCGCGTCGATTCTGCTGTTCGATTCGGCTTCCGTAATGCGCTTTGTCGCTTGGAAAGGACTCAGCGAGCAGTATCGTAAAGCTGTCGATGGTCACTCTCCGTGGACACCCGAGACAACTGACGCGGTCCCGATCTTCGTTACCGACATTCGGAATACGAACGACGCCGATACCCTGAAGAGGGTAATCGAGGGCGAAGGGATTCGCGGCCTTGCCTTCATTCCGCTCGTCCGCCACGGACAACTCATCGGCAAATTCATGACCTACTATAGGTGCCCACATCAATTCAGCGAGCGAGAGACCCGTCTAGCAAGCACCATTGCTCGACAGTTGAGCTTATCTCTGGACAGAATAATCACAGAAGAGCGGTTGAGGGAATCCGAATTGCGCTTCCGTCTCATGTCGGAGCACGCTCCTGTCATGATCTGGATGAGCGACGCAGCGGGCAAATGCCTTCACCTTAACCGTTTGCTCCGTAGTTTTTGGGGGGTGGAAGAAGCAGCCATTCCTTATTTCGACTGGTCGTCGACGATACACCCCCAAGACGCCCAAATGGTGGGCGACCAGGTTGCGGCCGCATTTGCTAAAAGGGTCCCCGTAAGGTTGAAAGGGCGATACCGCAGCGCCAAAGGAGAGTACCGGGTGCTTGAAACCGTTGCGCATCCTCGCTTCGGAGCTTCCGGTGAATTTCTCGGGATGATTGGCGTCAACGTCGATATTACCCAGCGAGAGGCAGCAGAGGCTGAACGTCGCCGGGCTGAAGAGGAATTGCAAGCAACGAATATTGCCCTACGAGAAAACGAGGAACGTTTGCGACTCGCTACTGCTAACGCGGACATCGGATTCTGGGATGTGGATGAGATCAACCAGGTCCTGCACTGGCCACCATTGGTCAAGGCAATGTTCGGGATATCGCCGGACAGGCCCGTGTCGATGATGGACTTCTATTCGGGTCTTCACCCCGAGGATCGCGAGTTCGTCAGCGCCGCTTACGCGGCGGCGGCAGATCCCGACAAGCGAGCTCTTTATGATGTTGAGTATCGTACCGTTGGGAAAGAGGACGGTCGTGTCCGATGGGTGGCTGCGAAGGGACGCGGCTTGTTCAATAGCGATGGGTACTGTGTGCGAGTTACCGGCACCGCTATCGACATCACTGCTCGCAAGGCCGATGAAGCAAAGCTTAAGGAGTTGAACGAAACATTGGAGCGCCGAATCTCCGAGGTTTTGGCTGAAAGGAAAGTGTTGGCGGACATCGTCGAAGGCACGGACGCTTTCGTCCAGGTAGTGGACCTCGAATTTCGCTGGCTCGCCATCAACAAGGCCGCAGCTAATGAATTCGAAAGGCTATTCGGGGTTCGTCCCCAGGCCCAGCAATGCATGCTTGACCTGTTGGCGCATCTGCCTGCCGAGCGCGAAGTCGTGCGCGCTGTTTGGGCCCGCGCATTGTCGGGAGAGGAATTTACGGAAATCGCGGCGTTCGGCGACCGCGCTGGCGAACGTCGCCACTATGAGATGAAGTACAATACTTTGCGGAACAGTGATGGAGAACGGATCGGCGCGTATCAGTTCGTATACGATGTGACGGAACGTATCCGGGAGCAGGAGCGTCTGGCCAGGGCGGAGGAGCAACTCCGTCAGGCGCAGAAAATGGAGGCAATGGGCCAGCTTACCGGCGGCGTCGCCCACGACTTCAACAATCTGTTAACGCCAATCGTCGGCGCGCTCGATGCTTTGCAACGGCGGGGCTTGGGTGGCGACCGCGAGCAGCGCTTGATCGCCGGAGCGATGCAGTCCGCAGAAAGAGCCAAGACCCTTGTGCAGCGGCTACTCGCATTCGCACGACGCCAACCACTCCAGGCCAAGCCGGTTCACGTGGGAGACCTGATTCACGGAATGGGCGAGCTGATTGCCAGTACGTGCGGTCCGCAGGTGAAGGTTTCCATAGAGATCGAGCAGAACTTACCGGCCGCGAGGATCGACGAGATTCAGTTGGAAATGGCTCTCCTCAATCTCGCGGTCAACGCGCGTGACGCTATGCCTGACGGCGGTACGTTGCGCATTATTGCGGACGCCCAACAGGTTGATGCGGGAAATCGCGCCAACCTTAATGCAGGTCGCTACGTCAGGATATCCGTGGCCGACAGCGGCGTCGGCATGGATGAATCCGTGAAGACGCGGGCGGTCGAGCCGTTCTTCTCGACCAAAGGAATCGGAAAAGGCACGGGTCTCGGTCTATCGATGGCTCACGGCTTGGCATCACAGTTGGGCGGTGCGCTGACCATTCAAAGCCGTTTGGGGCTGGGCACGAACATAGAGATCTGGCTTCCTTCGACTGATCAGCCCGTGCAATCGGACAGCCAGTATCAGGTCTCGAGGGTCAGCGGCGGCCCCATTGGAACCGCGCTCCTTGTCGATGACGAGCCCCTCGTTCGTGCGGCAGCAGCTGACATGCTCGCGGACATCGGTTACACGGTTATCGAAGCTGCTTCGGCGGAAGAGGCAATCCGGCTGATTGGCGGCGGCCTTAAACCCCAACTTCTTGTTACCGATCACCTTATGACCGGCATGAACGGCACGGATTTGGCGCGGCGTGTCCTATCGGAGTTGCCGGGCACGCAGGTATTGCTGGTGTCGGGCTATGCCGAGAGCGAGGGCGTCGCTCCTGATCTTCCCCGGATGGTCAAGCCATTCAGCACTCGAGACCTCGCTGCGAAACTTGCTAACCTAAGTGCAGGCTAGAGCAGCGCGCTTGTTTCAACGGTCCGAGACGTACTGCGTTTCCGGGCGCGGACCTTTCTGCCGATTTCGTTCGTCGGAGCTGCACCTCTAGAAAAATCATAGCCACGATCGGTGCCTCGGCAGGCCCCGGCTCATAAGCGTGCTGCTGAAGCTGGCGGCGATGAAATGATCACGGTGACATCCTCGAAGCTGACAGGGCGCTAGACCAAGGCGCGAAACTTAAAGAATCTTCCGAGATCACGCCGGAGCAAATCCAGCACTTCTTCGATCGCGAAAAAGATCTCGAGCCTAACAAGTGAGTGAAGGTGCTGCGCTGGGGCAGGGCCGAGGACGTTCACTAGCTGATCCTCGACGGAATTGAGTACGCCCGGGCGCATAAGTTGCGATACGTCGCGATCAAGAATGCACGTCTCTGCAGGGAGCGATGCGCACGCGCAGTCCATAACATCTGATATGCGAGGCCTCACAGCCGCAACGCCACGGCGATAGCCAGAGTGAGCGCCAAGGTCACGAGTGCGAAGGCAAGAGGCCACCGCAATGCCGCGACGGCGCGTTCCCCGCGCGCCATGACCCGCAACGGCCAAAAGCGGATGTCTATACGGTCTGGATCCATAGCAAATCTCCATTCATAATATAGGTTTATATTCCTACATCACGAATGTCAACGGGGATGTCTGTTCACAGGTTTCGTTCGGATGCGCGATCGTTTCCAGTTGAGTTAGTTACGCCGCAGTGTAGCGCTTAATTCTATCAAGCTTTTTGGCTGGGCTTTCACTCTTTATTGCTTCGATCGCACATGCTCTCACCCGAAAATAGCGCTGCGCAGTACGTCCGCATGTCAACTGACATGCAATCCTATTCGATCGCAAACCAGTCCGATGCCATTCTGATTTATGCTGCACGCAGAGGATTGACGATTGTGCGCAGCTACGAGGATGTCGGACGAGGCGGAGTGCGCCTTGACGGCCGCGCAGGGCTCCAGGCTCTGCTGTCCGATGTGTGTTCTGGAAGAGCAGACTACAAAACTGTCCTTGTCTACGATGTCAGCCGCTGGGGGCGCTTCCAGGACAGCGATGAGAGCGCACATTATGAATACTTATGCAGGCAAGCAGGGGTCAACGTCGAGTACTGCGCTGAACAGTTCGAAAATGACGGCAGTTTGACCGCCGCACTCCTGAAGAACATCAAGCGTGCGATGGCTGGCGAATATAGCCGAGAACTGTCCGTCAAAGTGCAAACTGCGAAGATCCGTTTGGCCTTGAAAGGCTTTCATCTCGGGGCACCTCCAGGTTACGGCCTTCGCCGCATGCTCGTCGATGAACACCGGACGCTCAAGGGTGAGCTTCGCCGAGGTCAATGGAAAAACATTCAATCGGACCATGTTATTTTGATCCCAGGTCCGCCAAACGAGTTAGCAACGATCGAGCGCATCTACGAAATGTTTCTCGATCAGGAATTGGACGTACGCAAAATCGCAGAACAATTGACGACCGAGGGAATCCCTGCTGCATCAGGAGGTCCGTGGACTTACAATACAGTGCGCGCAGTCCTGTCGCATGAAAAATACATCGGGACTGCTGTATATAGCGTGACGTCGAAACCAATCGGTAAAAAATGGCAACGAAATCCGAAGAAGGATTGGGTTCGCTATGAGGACGCGTTCGAGGCCGTTGTACCTAAGGATCGATTCAAGAAGGCGTCTGAGCGGCTAGAGCAACTGGCCCAACCCCTGACAACGAACTGGATGCTCGATTGCCTAACAGCGCTTTGGTGCCAGCGCGAACATCTCAGCTCAGAGATAATTAGCGAATCAAAAATAGCGCCCAGTTGCCACACATATCAGGCCTATTTCGGGAGTTTGTCTAAGGCGTATCACTTGATCTGCTTCAGGAACCGGGAGAGCCTTGGATACAACGCAGACCTCCGCAAGCAAATTATCTCCGAAATGAAAGCGGAGATAATCCGCCGAGGGGGAACGGTTGAGGTCTTCCCTTGGAACAAGCATGTCATCGTAAACGCAGAGCTCAGAGTCAGCATATTCATTAGCCGACTAAAGAACACGGGTCCGCGTATCTGGCAGTTTGGCTATAGATCTGGGACGAAACCCGACATCGTCGTGGGCGCGAGGATCATGAGGCGAGGCGGGCGGGTTGAGGACTATTTCATTCTACCCTTTATGTTATTGCCGCACGGAGCGTGGATCACGACGAGCGCATCTAGTGGGGCAAGGCTCGATAGGTTCCGAACGAATAATCTGGAGCCGCTTTATCAGCTCTGTGCGCGCACAAAAGCCGTTGCGCCGCAATGGTAGACCTACGAGATCAGAGAAGGGCGGAAACCCGTAAGCGCAGGGTGCTGGAGAAGCTTGGAGGTGACCAAAGAGAAGTCATCAAGCACGGTCGGATCGGCCGGTTGTTGGAGCAACTAAGAGATGTCGTTGCAGATGAGACATTTAACAGATTTATACATACGCGTGGAATTCAATCAGTTCCAAACATTCTAGGCCCTCAATCTTCGCTCCCTCCAGACCTTGATCGTAGTCTGGCGTTTGTTGTTTCGTGGAGGTTCTTTGCGCCATTTCTGTACGACCCTGTGACAGCAACCTATCTGGAAATGCGCTGGCCAGGATTGATCATTGAAATGAAGGATGTCTTTATTGACCTAGTGGCAGATGGACCATTTCCTCATGAGCCGCGGGGGCGGGATCGGCGGTCATTCTGAGGTTGACAGCCGAGGCGTTATGCGTTCGACAGAGCAATGCAAACTTTCCTGTCTTTTCTCTTTTGTCTTTGCGCAACTGCAGCATCTGCGATAACCGGCAGCCGCTCCGCGCCGAGCAGCGATGTTGCGCGATCTATCGTCACCGTCGTCGCAGCCGGCGGCGGCGTCTGCACCGGCACGATGATTGCGCCGAACATCATTCTGACCGCCGCGCATTGCATCGCGCCCGGCACGGCCAATCGCGTGATCGACTATTCATCGAAGCCGCCGACGCTGATCGCACCGCAGCAGGTCGCGGTGCATCCGCAATACAATGCACAATCCATCGCGGCGCACCGGGCGACGGCGGATGTCGCGCTGCTGCGCTTGTCCGCGCCGATGCCCAGCAAGTCCGCTGCGCCTGTCGGCGTGCCGCGCATTCCCTTTACGCCCGTCTCGCGCTTCACCGTCGTCGGCATCGGATCGACAGTCGCCGGCAGCGATACCGGCGTGGGCACGGCGCGCGCCGCGCCGCTCGCCGTGACTGGCCAGCCGGGCACGTTGCAGGTGCGCCTGGTCGATCCGCAAACCCAGAACAGGAGCGCGGGCATGGGTGCGTGCACCGGAGATTCGGGCGCGCCCGCGTTCGAGAATCAGGATGGCCGAAGCGTCATCACCGGCGTGGTGAGCTGGTCGACCGGCGCCAACAACGCCGCAGGCTGCGGCGGCCTCACCGGCGTGACCCCGCTCACATTATATAGAGACTGGATCGTAAAGACCGCGCGAAGCTGGGGCGCGGGGTCGTGATTTGACGAACCGTCAACGCGAGAGACTATCCTCCGACGGAAGGACCCGACGATGCGCCATGCCCGCCACTTCATCTTGGGTTGTCTCGCGGCAGGCGTATTGCTTGTTCCTGTCACGGCTCCCTCGGCGCTCACCCAGCAGCTGGACTTGAAGACTCCACAGCCGCGTCTCGACAATTCAAAGCTAAAGTCGGTTGCACGTCCTCGCCCGGCAACGTCCTGTGCGGAATACGGTGCCGGCTATGTGCGCGTGGAAGGCACAGGCAGTTGCGTGCGGCTCGGTGGCGGCATCAACGCCGGCGTCGGCGGATCGCGTTGAGGGCCATGCAAGAATGTCCCATGTTTTACGAACCATGTCCTGTCTGCTCGCTGTCACCATTTGCGCGACGATGACTTCTGCATCCGCGGCACAGGAGAAGCGGCCCGGCATCAACAAAACGCACACGCGCAGTCATGCAACGGCGCCACGAAAAGCAGCGAGCCCGCGGTCCTGCTCCGAATTCGGCGCGGGCTTCGTGCGTATGCCTGGCTCGGATAGCTGCATTCGCTTTGGCGGCGGCGTCGGGATGGGCTATTCCATGCCGTGAATTTCGTCAGGCCCGGATGACGTCGCCCACCGCGAGAAGATCGTGCCGTTGCCGGACTCTTCGCGCGGCGGCCTGGTGACGCTCTGGCATCGGCCGGTATTAATGACCCTGCCCGCGATGCCGCCACTTCTTGCGCGGATACACCGCCGGCTTCTTCACGTATTGCTCAGCCTGCCGCTTGCGCGATTCCTCCAGCGCCCGCTGATACCCTGGTGAGCTCATGATGTTCGCCGCTGCGCCGCCGCGAGCGGAAGCCGCGACGGCGAGAAGCGGAACAGCGCACATTGCAAGAAGCAGTATGGCGGCAAGATGCAGATTGCGTTTCATCTCGATCCTTGGTTGGCCGTTGCCTGAAATCCAAGCATCTCCGGCTCGAATACCTGTGCTGTCAAACTGGTGAACCGGCTCACGCCGTCGAACGCCTGCTGCGTTTCTGGCATGTGAGGCGGACCGCCTGGTCTGCAGCTCTGATATCGCATGACCTTCCCTGTAATTTTCCCGAATTTCCCTGTTCTTGGAAATAACTTCCCTGTTAGTTGTTTTAGTCAATTTTAAAAAGAAGGCGGTTTTCGACGTGGTTTTCGCCGTCCGTTAATTCCTGAATGCGTCTAATTCGCCGATTTCCCTGTAAAATTCCCTGTTAACAGGGAAATCAAGCTGAGACGGGTGCGATTACCACTGGGTCGCCAGCCAAACGTTCCGGATTTCGGAGAATTTCTTTCTTTTGTGAGAGAAAGGCCCGCCAATAGAGGGCTTTTTAAACCCACTGAGTCTCTCCAGAGACCGGAATCGAAACCGTCACCTTCCCAAATTGGTCGGCATTCTCTGGCCAACCATTGAAGAATTCCCGTTTTCTAGAGTCTCGTTCCAGAGACAGAAGAATAAAACCACTGCGTGACGTCCATGCAGTGGTTCGGGCGTCGCCACTTAGCAACTGATCTGATCGATTGGTGTCGTTCCATCTCGTAGTGACTTACGTAGGTTTATCAACACCGGTTCGGAGCATGACCAAAATCTGCTTTGCGATCGATGCCGGTGTGTCGCGATCCTTCTTGTACCAGAACAATGACCAGGAGAGGGCCCCGATCAAGGTGAGGCGGAGATAACGCTTATCGACCTTGGGGCGCAGCGGGAGCTCCTCGATCAGACCCGTGAAGATCTTTTCATATTCATCGCGCAGGGAAATGACCCTAGCCTTGATGCTTTCCGGGTAGTGCCAGGGAGGCATTACGAACAAGACCTGGTTTGCACGCCGCCAGTCGAGCAACCCGGTAATATGCGCAATACACGCTGTTTCCATCCGCTGCCATGGATCGGTTTTGAGCGCGATCGCATCGGTCACGCGGTTGAGCAGTTCGACCCCGCCTTTCTCCCAGACGGCCCAGAGCAACTCCTCCTTGGAGTCGAAGTGATAATACATCGATGCGGGCTGCATTTCGGCGGCGGCCGCAATGTCACGCATCGATGCTCCGTCGAATCCCTGCTTGTTAAAGAGCGCTTCGGCGACAGAAATTATTCGTTCCCGCGCCTGCTCACCCTTTGTCAGCTTCTGCTTTTCACCTGGCATCTTGTTGCCCGATTTGGCTTTTTTTGCCTTAGCCAGTGTCGTCGACGCCATGGAGGACCTCTTTTCGCAGCGCTTGATTTTCTAACGATCGTTCGGTAATAAATATTCTAACAGTTGTTCGATAATAACAGTTAACTCCAGATGAGGAAGCCATGGCCGTCCCCGCACGTCTAGATAAATTCGTCACAACCGAGAAGCAGCGGCACTTTCCCAAAGATTTCATGACCGGTTGGGAAGACTATGAGACCTGGGCAGACGCCACCGTTGGCCAATCCGGTCCCGCCCAGCGCACTTTCGTTATCACCGAGGAAGATATCCTCGACTACAACAAGGCATGCGGCGAAACCGATCCGCTGATGGTCGATCCCGACTATGCCCGCAAGAACTCGCCGACCGGCGAGCTGTTGCAGCACCCGATCTTTGTCACCACGATTGCCTTTTACAGTCTCGGTGAAAAGGGCATCGGCACCTGGATCCGGACCCCCGGCGCACGCAACCCCCAGCAGCGAATTGAGATCATCGAGCCGTTCAAGTACGGCGAGGTCATTACAACGACAGTGACCACTTCCCAGAAATTCGTTCAGCGCGGCAAGCCTTACCTGCAGATGCTGCTCGACTTCCATAATGAGAAGGGCGTGCTCAAGGCGCGCTGGTGGTGCTCGCTGATTCTTCCCGAAACGCAGGCTGATGTCGCCCGCTTCGCAAACGCCTGATCGAGGAGCTTTTCAATGTCCAATCCAACCTTCGGCGAGATCGACACCGGCTACGCGTTTCCGGGCGTCGCTCAGTCCTATGCTCAGTCCGCCATCGATCACTACGCGCTCGCATCGCTGGATATGAACCCTGTCCATACCAACGAGGAATGGGCGGCGCGCGCCCAGGTTTTCGGAATGCCGATCACCGTCGGGCACGGCATGATGACCATGTCCACTCTCGCATCGGTAGTGACGCGGGCATGGGGCGCGATCGGAAAGAACGGTGGCTCCATCCGCTACGTCGATGCCAAGTTCACCAAGCCGGTGAAGGTGGGTGAAACGGTCACCGCGACGGCCAAGGTCAAGCAGAAGCACTTCAATGGTTCCGGCAAGAACTGGGTTCAGGTGCTGGTCGAAGGCAAGGATTCCACCGGCGATCTGATTGGATTTGCCGAGGTCGGCTACAACCTTCCGGATTGATTCAGAAAACACGGGGCCGGAATTTCCGGCCCCGCCCTGCGACGTGCTGCTTCATTGAACAAAATAATCAAACGTACGATCGTTCGAAGAATAAACGAGCGACAGGGAGAGCGCCATGCCGAGCCGTATCGGGGACGCGTTGCATTGGTTTGCGACGTACACGCCACGGAAGACAGCCATTATATCTAGTCTGGGGTCTCAGACATACGAACAACTGTGGTCGCGGGTGCGCCGTCTGGCGAACTCTCTCTCCGGGATTGGAATCAAGCCGGGTGATCGTGTTGCGCTGCTAATGCAAAACGGCAGCCGCTATCTTGAACTTTATCAGGCGGCGGCCCTGATGGGCGTGGCTGTTGTGCCGCTCAATTTCCGCTTTGTCGCAAGCGAGATCGAATATGTCGTCAACCACTCCGGTGCGAGTGCGCTTGTGTACGACGCTGCGTTTGGTGACACGGTCAGCTCGTTACGCAGCAAGCTCCCCTCGATTGGTGATCGCCACATCGTTTCCGACGGACCCGGCGGTGAGGGTGTCTATTCTTACGAAGGATTGATAGAATCGGGCGCCGAGGTGGTCCCTGACGTTCCAGCCGATCTCGAGGCTTGCTATTTCCAGGGCTATACATCAGGGACGACCGGCTTCCCGAAGGGATGCGTCAATCCGCACCGCGCATTTGCGGATTGCCTGCGCCGGATGGCCACGATCTACGGCATCACGGCGAATGATCGCGAGTTTGTGGCCGCGCCGCTTTTCCATGAAGCGCCTGCACTGTTTTCACTGCTTCAGTTATTTTGCGGGGGAACGGTTATCGTCACCGGCGATACCACGCCGGCGAATGTGTTCAGCATGATAGATCGCTACAAGGCGACATGGGCTTTCATGGTGCCGACCATGTGGGCTGCGATGATGACGAGTGACGAGATCAACGAGTTTGATCTCGGATCGCTACGCATTGTCATCAGTGGCGGGTCTCCGCTGCAGACTCATACCAAGGAGGCCATCCTCAAGCGCTTCCCTCATGCGGGCCTCAACGAATTTTATGGCGGCACGGAAGTCGGTCTGGTTACCAACCTTCCTCATCAAGATCAGTCCCGAAAGGTGAGGTCGGTCGGACGTCCGGTGATCGGCATGTTTGTCGAATTGAGGGACGAGAACGGAAAGGTCGTGCCGCAAGGCGAAGTCGGCGAAATTCATATCGGCGGGGCCACGCTGATCCGGGAATATTACAACAATCCGGAGGCGACCGCCAGCGCTCGCAGCGGCAGCTTCTTCACGCTGGGCGACATGGGCCGATTCGATGAAGAGGGGTATCTCTACATCGTGGATCGCAAGAAGGACATGATCATCAGCGGTGGCGAGAACATCTTCCCGAATGACATCGAGGATGTTCTGTACAAGCACCCGGCGGTGAACATGGTCGCAGTCGTCGGCGCGCCGGACCCGAAATGGGGAGAGATTGTCGTCGCGGCTGTCGTGCTCAAGCAGGGGCACTCCGCAACCGAGGCGGAGCTGATCGCGCACTGCAAGGAAGCTCTTTCGAATTTCAAGGTCCCCAGGAAGATTGATTTCCGCGATCAGCTTCCGATGTCGTCCTTCGGAAAAATCCTGAGGCGCGACGTGCGCCAGCCTTACTGGGACAAGCAGGAGGTTCAGGTCTGACCTGACCGCCTGACCAAACGATTTCGGACAAGGCCGGCATCGTGTCGAAAGAAACAGAAGAAACCAAAAACATCACAATGCGAGAGAGGAACGTCATATGAGGTCAGCCAACTATCTTCGCACTTACATGCTAGCCGTCGCCGCGGCCGCGATTGCGGTGGTCGCGCAGCCCGCTGGCGCTCAGCAAACTTATAAAATCGGAGCAATGCTCGATGTCACCGGCGGCGCATCCTTCCTCGGAAAGCCGGAACACAACGCCGTCATGCTTGCGGTGGAAGAAGCCAATCAGGCCGGCGGCATCCGCGGCAGCAAGGTCGAACTCGTTTTTGAAGACAGCAAGAGCACGGAGACCGATACGGTGCTTGCCGCGCGCAAGCTGATCAATCAGGCAAAGGTCCTCGCAATCGTGGGGCCAAGCCGGACCGGTGGCGCGATGGCAGCCGTTCCGATTGTCACCGAAGCGGAAGTTGCAATGTTGTGCCCGGTGTCCGGCGTCGGCGTGATCGAGCCGGTTGCCGAGCGCAAGTGGGTGTTCCGTCCGGGACAGGGTGGCGATCTCTCGGTGGCCAAGGTGCTCGATTACGCGCGCCGCGCAGGATGGAAGAAGCTGGGCATTCTCTATTCCGCCGATGCCTATGGCGAGGATGGGCGCGACAACATGCGCAAACTTGTCAAGAGCGCTGGCGTTTCTCTCGATCGCGAGGAATCGTTCCCAGCCAATTCGACCGATCTGAAGCCGCAGCTTGCCAAGCTGAAATCGGCTGGCGTCGATGCGATCTTCATGCATGGCCTCGGCGCGCCTTCGGCCATCGTCTACAAGAATGCGCGCGAACTTGAACTGGCTACTCCGATCATCTCCGGGCATGGCCAGGCCAACAGCGCATTCCGGAATGCCGTTGGTGACGCGGTGATAGGGCAGCCGATTGTCGGTGCGCCTGTTCTGGTGTGGAGCGAGTTGCCGGGCTCGCACCCGCAGAAGAAGGTTTCTGAATCCTTCGTCACTAAATACAAGGCAAAGTTCGGTATCGCGCCGGACATGTTTGCGGGCGTCGCGTATGACTCCGCCAATATGGTTCTGCAGGCGATCCGGGAAACCAGCGGCGAGCGCGCCCAGATTCGCGATTGGCTCGAGAACAAGGTGAATAATTATGTCGGCGTGACCGGGGTCTTCAACTTCACCTCTCAGGACCACGGTGGACTGAAGAGCGACGCGCTGGTGATGATGATCGCTGACAAGGACGGCTGGCGTCTCGCCGATTACGAGAAGTAAGCCATCATGGATTGGGGCGCGATTCCGCAGTTCCTCGCCGGAGGACTTGCCATCGGTGCGGTGTATGGACTGATCGGCGTCGGCTTCAGCCTGATCTACAGTACGAGTAAGGTCATCAATTTCGCACAGGGCGAGTTCGTCGTTTACGGCGGACTCGCGACTGTGTCGCTGACCTTGTTCGACATTCCCGCGTCTGTCGCCCTGCCACTATCGCTTGCCGCCAGCATCGTCATGGGCGGAGCGTTGCAGGGACTACTGTCGACCGCGCGAAAAGGCAGCAATGAACTGACTTACATCATGACCACGATCGGCGTCGCGATCGCGCTGCAAGGCCTCGCCCATCAGATATGGGGAACAGACTACAAGACGTATGCGCTGTATCCGCAAGGTGCGATCAAGGTGCTCGGCGCGAGCGTCAACTACGCAACGATCACCATTCTGGTCATGACCGCCCTGGTCTGCGTCGCGTTATGGGTCTTCCTGTTCCGCTCCATGATCGGGAAGGCCATGCGTGCATGCGCCAATGACAGCCGCGCGGCCCGGACGGTCGGCATCCGTCCGCGGCGCATGGTGTTGCTCGCCTATTTGGCCAGCGCCGCCATCGGCGGTCTCGCCGGAATGCTGATCACACCCTCGCAGATGATGTCTTACGACAACGGCGTCATTCTCGCTATCAAGGGCTTTACGGCCGCAATTGTCGGCGGATTGGCCAATCCGTTCGGTGCCGTGATCGGCGGGCTCGTGCTGGGTTTGCTGGAAGGGCTGGGCGTCGGCTTGATATCGTCGGACTTGCAGAATGCATACGCGTTCCTCACGCTTTTGGTGATCCTTCTCGTCCGGCCGCAGGGCCTGTTCGGCCGCGCCGAGCCGGGATCGGCCCGATGATGGTGCGATCTCTCATGCCGGCTGTAGCGATGAGGCAGGGGCCCATGCTGGGCATTCTTGCTTTATTTGCGATTGTTCCGCTTGTTTCGCAGGATCCTTATGTCCTGGGCGTGTGGACGTTCCTGCTTCTCAATATCCTCGTCGTCGTGGGATTGGATCTTCTGCTCGGATACGCCGGACAGCTTTCCCTTGGCCATGGCATCTTTGTCGCGATCGGCGCCTATGCGTCCGGCCTGCTGACCACCAAGGCTGGGTTTTCTGGCTGGGCTGCGATGCCCGTCGGCATGCTTGCTGCAGCCCTGCTGGCAGCGATCGTGGCGGTCCCGACGCTTCGACTGCGCGGCTACTATCTGGCGATGGCGACGCTGGGTTTTCCAGTGATGTTCGACGCGGCTGTCCGTGTGACATCGCAATGGAGCGGAGGCTCTTCTGGAATCATCTCGATTCCCCGGCTCAAGATCGGCGGTTACATCCTGCGCGATCCCTTGGTGTATTACTATCTCGTGCTCGGTGTTGTCGCCGTCGTACTTCTGGTTGTGTGGAATCTCGCCAATTCGCGTCTTGGCCTGAAGCTGCGGGCGATCCATGCCGATGAAACGGCAGCTTCCGCGCGCGGGATCAACGTCACCTCGCTCAAAGTCATGGTGTTCGTCGCGAGTGCCACGATCGCAGCGCTGAGCGGAAGCCTGTACGTTCACAACGTTCAATTCGTGGCGCCCGATACGTTCGGCCTCAACTATTCCCTGACACTGGTCATTATGCTGGTCGTGGGCGGAATGGGGCGCATCTGGGGCGGTATCCTCGGTGTCGTCCTGCTGGGCTGGATGCCCGAGCTATTGCGTGAGGCCGCGACATGGCAGCCAGTGATCTTTGGATCGATCTTGGCCATCATCATGCTGTTCGCACCCAGCGGACTGGCCGGATTTGTGCGCAGACGCTCGTTCTTCTTGCCCGAGGAAGCGCCGGCCGGGCCGCCATCGAAATCGAGCGACAAGCCGGTTCTGGCGGTCAGAGATATCGGCAAGGCATTTGGCGGTGTGCAAGCGGTCAAGGGATTGAGTTTTGACGTGCGCGCGGGTGAGATCAAGTCGATCATCGGACCGAACGGGGCAGGGAAATCGACTGCGCTTGCGCTGATCTCGGGTGCAATCGCCGTGGACAGCGGCACGATCAAACTCGGCGGACAGCCTGTCGAGCAGACACCGGCCTATCATCGCGCGCGTCTCGGGCTTGGGCGCACATTCCAGCATGCCCGATTGATCCCGACGCTGACGGTCTACGAAAACATGGTGCTGGGGGCTTCGGTGCTCGGTACCCGCTACGACGCCGAGGCAAGCACGATCTTGCACCATCTCGATCTGGTGCACGTCGCCCACGCCTTTCCCGGGGAAGCAAACCAGTACGAACGCAAGCTCATCGAGATCGGCACGGCGTTGGCCGCAAGTCCCGCTCTTCTATTGCTGGATGAACCCGGAGCCGGTCTGTCGTCTACGGAAATTGAAAAACTGGCTAAATTGTTGCGCGAGCAGAAAGAAAGGGGCTGTGCCATCGTTCTGGTCGATCACATCATGAGTCTCGTGATTCCGCTTTCTGACAGCATTCTGGTGTTGAACAGCGGTAGTCCGATCATGGATGGAGAGCCGGCAGAGGTGATCGCTGATGCCGAGGTCCGGCGCGCCTATCTTGGCGAGAGGAGCGATGTCCATGCTTGAGGTGCGGGGACTTCAGGTTCGCTACGGAACAATCCTTGCGGTGGAGCATCTCGATCTTCACGTCAATGCAGGCGAGATCGTTGTTATGATAGGCGCGAACGGCGCGGGGAAATCCAGCGCGGTTAATGCGATCACCGGGCTTGTACAGCAGGTAAAGGGTGAGATCAGCTTTGGCGGAGAGGATGTTTGCCGATTGGATGCGGCGGAGCGGGTCCGGCGCGGTCTCGCGCTGGTGATCGAAGGGCGTGGTATTTTTTCCGAGATGACTGTTCGCGAGAACATCGAGCTTGGTGCCTTTGCCAAACCTGAATTGCGTGGGTCATCGTTACAGTCAGCGATTGACCGCGTCGTCGCGATGTTCCCGCGGCTCGGTGATCGGTTTTGTCAGATCGCCGGAACCTTAAGCGGCGGCGAACAGCAGATGCTGGCGATCGGGCGGGCATTGATGAGTTCACCCCGTCTGCTCGTTTTGGACGAGCCGTCCCTCGGACTGGCGCCGCGCATTGTCGATGAGATCGCGGAGCGTTTGGTTCAGTTGGCGCAGAAATCCGGTGTGACGGTATTGATCGCCGAACAGAACGCGGCGCTGGGGCTTAATATCTCTGACCGGGCTTATGTGCTGCAGCGCGGGCGGGTGGTACTTGAAGGATCGGCATCCGAACTGCGAGCTAATACTGATCTGATGCGGGTATATCTTGAGGGCTAACTAAGCACCGGTCGAAGGCAGAGAAAGCCGAGCGGGCATTGCTGTCCAAGCGTGAGGCGCCGCTACGGGCGATCGCTGCCAAGCTGCTGAACGACAAGCGCCTGGATGGTTCGACGGCCGTGACTGCTTCGGAAGGCCGTGGCGCCTCCCAATAGAGGACGAAAACCTTAGTCGTGAATAGCCCGGCGGCGATGGACTTCGGCGCGGGCTTAGCTGCGAGGGGCCGGTACGTCCCCGTCCGCCGTGGTTTCGGCGGCGTCCACGTGGTGGTCTTTCATATCGACACCATGCAATCGAATGTGCTCGCCTCGGCTCCCAGTTCTTTCAAATTCTTCGTAAGAAACATCGTCTTCACAGGTATTGGCAGCTCTTGAAGTTACCACGCCAAAGAAATGAGCGCCCGGCTCGCGCCGCGCAGATGGTCGCGCAATGAGCTGTCCGCCGAAATGAGCTGTCCGCCGATTACCGGCAGATGCGAACAGCGGCAACAACGCAGCGCAACGGCAACTAGCAAGGTGCGGTCCGGCCCGACTTCATATCATCGCCCATCGCGACCTTCACAGGGTAAGCATGATCTTTGCAACCGTCGGCGCTTCATCGAGCTGCACCCAATGACCCGCGTCCACCACATGGAGCTCAGCTCGCGCAAACTTGCCGCGTAGATATTCGGCATAGCTCGTCCGAAGATAAGGGTCTCTGTCGCCCCATATGATACGAACGGGGATATCGAGCTTGGCCAATTCGGGAATGCGCCGAAGGTTGTGCTCTTCCTCCGCCAGCAGCCCGCTAACCATTTGACCGAAAGCCGGAAGTGCACTTGGTTGCTGGCTAAAATTATGGTCGATGATGGGTCCAAGGAACGACATATAGTAAGCGCGGTGCTCTTCGCTCAATTCTTTCTGAAATATCTCGCGCTGGAAGTGCATGATGAACCTGAATATCTCTGGCCGTTGCAGAAAGGCACGAGTGAGGTTCCGTATTTCTGGTCTCGCAAAAAGCTCAATGAACTCGGGATGGTCGAGATCATTGGACGTACTGTAAACCGAGTTGAGTATGACCAGCCCCGACGTCATTTCGGGATGGTTTAA
Organism: Afipia sp. GW822-FHT03D08; assembly: GCF_058801645.1. Lineage (NCBI taxonomy): Bacteria > Pseudomonadati > Pseudomonadota > Alphaproteobacteria > Hyphomicrobiales > Nitrobacteraceae > Afipia > Afipia sp. GW822-FHT03D08. The sequence continues at coordinate 680,724 of NZ_JBXANK010000002.1, read as the reverse complement.
CGCGAAGTTGATGGCCGTCGGTCCCGCTGAGTCATGCGAGACTGGGACAATCTTGTCCAGGTTCAGCCCTTTGACCACGGCCTCCAGGTCGCCAAGCTGCTGAGCAAAGCTATAGTGCTGCCCAGCAGGCTTGTCAGAATCGCCATAGCCCAGAAAATCAAAGCTCGCTACTTTCCGGCCCGCGGCAACCAGCAATGGGACTAGATCGTCGAAGATGTGCAGATTGTCGGGAAAACCGTGCAAAGGCACGAACGCCGGACCTTTGCCCTCATATTCACGAACGCGGACAGACCCTGCGTCGCGAGCGACCCGGTGTTCCGTGTAACGAGGGTGTGGAATTCGCGAGACTGCTGGGTTGGTCATTGTTGTTCCTACACGGGATAATTTAGCTTCGATCAGTTCCTTTGTGTTGAAGCGTCGCGCTCGCATCGGGGCGCTCTTCGAGGACTTTCGAGCTCCGCTCTAAAGAGGTATCGCCCGATAATCGCGCGATGGATTGCAATAAAATGACCTTCGTTGGATAATTCCAACGCTATAACTTATCGAGCATTGCCACATCGCTTGCTTTTCGCAGCACAAGCGTCTGCTGCCAATTACCCCTTGCTTCGGTAAAGGTTCAGTCAGCCAACTTCTCGGTCACCACCATCTCAAGCAATCTTTGTCGTAGCTCATTCTTGTTCTTGGTGCCGTTCAAATGCTCGAATTGTTGCTGAGCCTTGCGCCAAAGAGGGGAGGCGTCAGCGTGGGTGCGACGCCCCTTTTCGGTGAGTTCAATCAGCCGGCTTCGACCGTCAGTAGGCGACGGCCTGATCGTGATCAGGCCGTCCCGTTCCAAAAAACCGACCATCTTCCCCATCGCCGTGCGTTCGACGTCGAGCCGTTCGGCGAGGGCATTTATCGCAGCGCTTCCAGCCTCGTTGAGAATCGCCAGCGTCAGGAATTGCGTGATACGCAGGCCTGTCGGCTCGAGATGCGCGTCATAGAACCGCGTGATGCGCCTGCTCGCCTTCCTCATGGCGTTGCAGTTGCAATCGTCGATCCCAAGCGGTTGGTTGATCTGCTTCATTTTCATTTCTCTAGGCTTCGGTGACGACCTCCGCCTGCCGCGTCAGACAAAAGCCTTCTTGTGCTTCTCGATGAAGGCCGGCACTGAAAGCGCGGGAGTACCGGTGATCTTCTCAATGTTGTCGTTCGTCCCCGCGAAGATGCCGTCTCGATAGTTCTGAGCAACTTCAACGAGATGTTGAACCAGGAACGGGGGAAACTTGTAAAGCTGCTCCATCTTCTGCTTGAATTCCTCGATGGAGGTCGGGGCATACTCGATCTTCGCACCCAGAGCCTTGCTCATACCGGCGGCGATCTCCGTGTGATTCAACTCAACCGGGCCGTGGAGCGTGTAGATCTTTCCTTCGTGACCTTTCGGATTGGCCAATAGATGGGCGATTGTGCGCCCTTGATCCTCGGTCGCGATTGGGGCATGACGGCCGTTCTCGAACGGGAATTCAATCTTCTTCTTGGCCCAGATTTCCCTGGCGAAATGCGGATAGACCAGCCAATCGGCGAAGAAGGTGGGGCGGAGATGGGTGGTCGCGACTCCTGACCAATCGAAGACGCGTTCGGAAATCCAGTGATCCTGTGCCGCGTGACTGGTCGACTCCCGGCGCGCGGAGATCTGCGACATGTTGATGATCGCTGTGACGCCCGCTTCCTTTGCGGCCTGCGCGAAATAGGCGGACGCGTTAATAATGCCGGGCGCTATAGGGTGGAGAAAATAGGCCGATCGAATGCCCTCCATCGCCGCACGGATGGCGTCGATCCTAGTGAAATCGCCAATCGCGATCTCGACACCGCGAGCCCGTAGTGCAGCGGCCTTGTCGCCGTCCGAGCGCACGTAGGCCCGCACGCGCTTGCCCATTTTGAGCAATTCGTTGATCGCCGCCCCTCCGGTACGCCCTGTGGCCCCACTCACAAGAAACTCGGCTTCACTCATCTTCGTGATCCTTTCTGATATAGAGGCATATGCTCTTAATTCCATAGATAGAAGCATATGCTCTTAAATGTCAAGTGACTGTATTAGCCGCTCCCAGCGGTTTGAAAAATGAAAGTCATTTCAGATAGATAGAATAATGGACGCAGCGTTCCCGGAAAGGTCTAGCTTTCGCAGTCTCTGAGCGCGTAGCCTCGGTAAAGGCATTGGTCTTTCAGCGTCCTTTGAACGGGAAACTCGGGCGTGGCTTGTTCGCCTTGTACGCCTCAGCCGACGCTGGCATCGCAAGTTTGACATCCTCACTTTCGAACAAGGGTAATACGATGTCGAACATGGCCTCGTCAGCCGCCGATATGCCACCCGTTGCCCAGATGCGCAGGAGTGCCTTATGCGCAGCGTGAGCACGGGTTGCCCCTTCCGCGAGTTTGGCAGCGAATGCTCTGGCTTCTTCGAACAATGAACCGTCAGTTACGATATGATTGACGATGCCGTATTGCTCCATCACGCGGGCTGACACTCTTTCCGAAGTCAATGCCCATTCCATCGCTTTCGATCGGCCCGCACGCTCGGCGACCCGATAGATGCCGCCAAGGAGCGTTACAATCGCGAGCGATTGCTCTGGGTGACCGAGTTGTGCAGTTTCGCTCGCAAAAATCACGTCAGCCCGGATCGCAAGCTCAAGACCTCCGCCGAAGCAAAGGCCTTGCACTGCGGCTACCGTGGGGATCGGAATTCGTTCGAACCGGTTGAACACGTTCATGTAGCGTTCGAAAAGTGTGCGTAGCTCACGCTGATCCATGTCTGGCCACGGCACAATGTCGCCGCCAAAGCTGAAGTCGGGTCCCTCGGCATGGAGCAAGAGTGCTCGCGCTTTGCTGTTTCCAATCGCCGTCACGGCTTCTTCGAGCTCGCCGACCATTTGCGGAGATAACCGATTTTGCGGGGGGTTTGACAGCGCAATGATGGCGAGCTCGCCATCGATTCTATGTTTCAAATGGGCCATGGCTTGGGCCTCTAGTCGAGATGTGCGCGGAACCAGGCGACGGCCGCTCCGCATGCGTTTGGAAACTGACCGAGATAGGGATCGAAATGACCGCCGGGAATCGTCACCAGCTTTTTCGGCTCAAGCGCACGCTGGTAGGCGGACAGCGCAAGATCGGTGACCGTAATGGTATCGTTGAGCGCGACAATCATGAGCAGTGGCGTGGGCGAGACGCGTGGGAGCCACACGCCGGGTTCGTACATGCGCGCGGCCCGAGTCGAGCGAGCCGTGATGTTGTTGTCCCAAACGCCCTGAGGCAGTGGTTGCAGGTAGAAGTCGATTGCATCCTTTGATCGATAGGATGCTGGAACGGACGGATCGGCGCTCACGATCGTCTGGCGCTTCGGATCTTCGCCGCGGAATTGAGCCCGCGCTCATCCTCCGCAAAAGAATTCTCGATCGCAGCGATCACGTCGGGAGAAATACGGCGAAGTCCCTGCTCGTAGCCACTAATGGTAGGTACTTGCGAAACTACGGCGCGAATCCGTCGATCGGTTGCGCCCAGCACGATGACATGCCCGCCGGCGTAGCTCGTGCCCCAGATTCCGATTCGCGTGCGGTCCACCTCTGGCTGGTCTTCGAGAAACGAGATCGCTCGGCGCCAGTCGGCAATCTGACGCCATGGATCAACATCATGACGTAGTTTGCCGTCGCTCGATCCGAAGCCTCTATGATCGTGCAACAGTACCACAAACCCTGTGTCGGCAAACGCTCGGGCGAACTGCTCGAGGCCATGCTCTTTTACGCCCCCGTAGCCGTGAGCCATCGAGATAGCTGGCCTCGGCAATTGCCCGTCCGGCACAAACAGCCAACCTCGCAGCGCGTCTCCGCCTTCAACCCCGAACTGAACGTCGCGACGATCGAGCATTAGCTATCCCAACACGACGGTCTGTCCGCATCGCGGTGAATACCGCCTACGTATGTGTCTCGCGTAACGAAATGGATACGATTTCTTTCACCCCAGGGTCGCTCGACGAAGCCATTAAACCGTGTGCCTTGAGACACAGGAACAAATAGCCACGCCAGACAACCGCTTGCAGTAGACTATCCGTTCACTCGTGGCGCGTCTTGCAAATTACGTTCGGAATTGGACAAACCCAACTAGGGTGTACCGGCTGTAGGGCGCACCAGTACAACCCAAGGGCTGTTGTTCTTGAGTGTGCGTCGGTGAACCCGGGATCAAAGCGAGATCGCGTCGCTCAGGCACGATTCTTAGCAACCATTGGCGGGTCCGACGCTTGCTATTCGACCAAGAAAAATATGACGGTTGGCTCGTTCAATTAGGCTGGAATTTTACAAGAACGTTTCGACGCGGACGACTAGTTGAACGGTGAAGGATAGCGCGGTCATCGCAGCAGTGCTGCTGTTCGTCCGGGTTGTGGGTTTCGAGCATCCGGAGCGATTTCCGCCACCGGAGGCGCACATGTTCTATGAACATCGCGTCAAGGACGTCGACAACAACATTCCCAAGTATCAAGGCTATTTTCCAAGCGAATGGGCGATGGCGAAGATGATAGTGCACGCGCTGTCGCGATGAAGCTGCCAGCGTGGCGCGAAGGAAGGATGAGATCATGATTTCGAAGATTTCCGCTCCCGACAATCGCATCGCTCGCCAAGCCGAGGACCTGGTGCGCTCGTCATCCAGCGCGATGCTCTTCAACCACGTCATGCGCTGCTACTGGTTCGCGGAGCTCTTCGCGAAGCAGGAACAAGCCAAGGCCGATCGCGAATTAATGTTTCTTTCGGCGGTATTGCACGACCTCGGTTTCACCGAGTATGGCCGCGGTCCCGCGCGCTTCGAGATTGAGGGAGCTCACGCCGCGCGGCGTTTCCTGATGGCGAACGGCGTGGCGGAGGCCCGCGCGTGGCAAGTGTGGGACATCATTGCCCTGCATACATGGGATATAAACCTTTACCGGGAAGATGCGGCGCGTTTGGTTCAATTCGGGGTTCTCTATGATGTCATTGGACTGCCCGGGGCGACGCTCGATTCCGACGACGTCGCAGAGGTGGTCAGGCGTTTTCCGAGGCTGGGCTTCAAACGTGGCTTCCACGAGTTGCTGTGCGAAGAATTGGCCAACAAACAACCGTACGAGCACCGGTTGCATATCTGCACGTGCATAGCGCATCACCGGATGAAGCCAATAACGATTCCCGATGGACAAGAACTCCTGAACGGTGCGCCGTTCGACGAATGAGCGGGGCTACGCCTCGGTCGGGATGTTTTCAAATGAAATCGGGTGGTAACTGCCATGAACCATACAAAATCTTCGTTCCTTGCGGACACGGCAACGACAAAGTACGTCGATGCCGATGGTGCGCGCCTCGCCTATCGCGTGATCGGTCCTGAAGGGGCGCCGCCGCTTCTGCTTGCTATGCGGTTTCGCGGTGTGATGGATGAGTGGGATCCCGCTTTTCTCGAAGCGTTGGCAACGAAACGCCGGGTTTACTGGTTCGACAGTGCAGGCTTGGGTCTCTCGTCAGGAGAAGTGCCGGACAGCATTCCGGGCATGGCGCGTGTGTTGATCGCTCTCGTCGAGGCGTTGGAACTTGGCCCGGTCGACATTCTCGGCTGGTCCATGGGCGGCTTTGTCGCCCAAAGCGCGGCCTTGCATCGGCCGAATCTCGTGCGGAGCCTCATCGTCGCCGGCTCCGGTCCAGGGGGCGTTCCCGAGGCGCCGGCGACGCCGCCCAGTGTGCTCGAAATCGCGGGAAAGCCTTCCAACGTTGACGCGGACTTCATATACCTCTTTTTCCCGGCGACACCCGAAGGAATTGCTGCCGGGCGCGAACATCTGGCGCGCCTGGGCAAACGCGCGGAGCCGGCCGAACTCAGGCTCACCGGCGAAGGCGTGGCAAGGCAAAGCGCAGCGATTGCTTCGTTCCAGGGACGTGATGCGGTCTATCCGCATCTGGCGAAGCTCTCGATGCCCATTCTCTATGCAAACGGCGCGCATGACATAATGGTTCATGCGTACAACAGTTACGCTGCCGTCCAGCGCGCGCCCAATGCCGCGTTGATACTTTATCCCTGCTCGGGCCACGGTTTCTTGTTTCAGCACTACGCGCGGTTTGCGCGCGACGTGCATCAGTTTCTCGACGCGAACTAAGGCGTGCGACTTGCTTACCGGTTAAGAAAACGTAGCAAGAGATCACTCAACTCCTCTGGTGCCTCTTCCGGGACCATGTGGCCGCAGTTCGGAATGATATGCGCTTCGAGGTTGGTGACGACGCGACCGACACTATCGGAAGTCTCGTCGCCTCGTCCACGACCCGATCCACCGGCAACGGTCAAAACAGGTAGGGTCAGCTTACCGTCCTGCGCGATACGCGCTTTTACGAAGGCGGAGGATATCTCGGTCGTTCGGTAATACTCAAACCCGCAGCGCATTGCTCCGGCTTTAGAGTAGCAACGAACATATTCAGCCAGATCGGACGCGCTGACAGCGCCAGGTCGCTCGCTAAACTCGTCGTAAAACCAGCTGAGATAAATCTCCTCTCTGCCGGCTGTAAGCGCTTCGGGGAGGTGCGGCGTGCGGTGGAAGAGGTGGTGCCAGCGTGCGCCGCCTTGACTTGATCCGGCGGTCCGGCCGTCACCAGGAACAACGACATCGACGATAGCGAGTTTTTTGACGCGCTCGCGGGCCAGCAGTGTAGCCGCGAAAGCGACCGGTCCGCCCCAGTCGTGCCCGACCAAGCAAAACTCGTTCACCCCCAGTGAATCCATTAGTTCAACAATATCGCCAGCGACACTGGCGTTATCGTATCCTGTTGATGGGCGCGAGCTGTCGCCCAAACCTCTAAGATCCGGCGCAATCACGCGATATTGTTTCGACAGAATTGGCATGACGTGGCGCCAACTATGCGAGGTGTGGGGCCACCCATGGAGAAGAACGACTGTTTCGCCGCGTCCCTCTTCCAAGTAGTGAAGCTTGACCTCAGAAAGTCTCGCAAAGCAATCCGTTACCATTGCGCCTTCCCGTTCAGCTCTATGGTCGCTCGACACGAAGATCAGTACGGCTCGCGCCAAGCAAATGTCACGCGTCGACGTCAGTCGAGTGTGCGAGGGCCTTCTGAGCCTCGAGATCAGCGAGCCGTTGCGTGAGCGCGGCGTGGACAAGCTCGTAGGCATCGCTGCCGAGCGTCAGTCGCTTGGGCGCGGGGTTTTGATCGGCCGATGCAATAATCGCCGAGGCTACCTTGCGCGGATCACCCGGAAACATGGCGAGGCCAGCGGAGGCCACCAAACGGCGAAAATCGCCGACAGGTGTCTTGTCGTAGACTTCCAAAACTTGGCCCGCATCTGCGCTCGAGGATGCGAAGTTCGTCCGTGACGCACCAGGCTCGACCAGCGTGACCTCGATGCCGAACGGAGCGATCTCCGGGATCGTGCCTTCGAAGAAGCCCTCAATGCCCCACTTGGTCGCAGCATAGATGCCCATCGTCGGATAGGCCGCCTGACCTACTGAGGACGATATCTGAATAATCCGACCGCCACCCTGGCTCCGCAAGCGCGGGATCGCTGCGCGCGCGACGTGGATCGAGCCGAGAAGATTGGTATCGAACTGGCGCTCGATTTGGGCGTCCGCGACTTCCTCTGCCGCACCGAAGAGCGCATAGCCGGCATTGCTGACGACGACGTCGATTCGCTTCAGTTCGGCAAAAGCCCGGTCAATAACCGTGCGCACGGCGGTCGCATCCGCTACGTCGAGGACGCCGACCCATAAACGGTCGCCGTATTTCGTCGCGAGGTTCTTCAAGGCGTCGCCTTTGCGAACCGTGGCGGCGACCCTGTCGCCACGCTCGAGCAGAAGTTCGGCCAACTGCCGACCGAAGCCGCTGCTGGCCCCCGTGATAAACCATGTCTTTGTCATTGAAGGCCTCCGTAGGTCTGATGTTGCATTGTAGGTACTCCCTCCATCAAACGTGCCACCACACTGCCGGCCATCGTCTGCGACTTCCGGCCGGTAAAAGCGACGAACTCACTATGCCAAATACGCTCAACATTGCTTCGGCCATCCGCCCAACTAAGGGCGCGCATCCGACTGGGCAGACACATCCCGCACAATGGAACTCACCTTCACATCGCTCCGCTGATCGGGTCGCGAGGTCTATGCGCGCAGGATCGCGATTTAACCCTTGATGAAAGCGAGAAGGTCGGCGTTGATTATGGCCGCTTGTGTTGTGGGCATTCCGTGAGGGAAGCCCTGGTAAGTCTTCAGCGTACCCTTACTTGCGATCTTCGCGCTTAGAGGGCCCGAGTCTGCGTAAGGTACGATCTGATCGTCGTCTCCATGCATGACCAGGATGGGAATCTCGATCTTCCTGAGATCTCCAGTGAAGTCGGTCTGCGAAAAGGCGACGATGCCATCGTAGTGGGCCTTGGCGCTCCCCATCATGCCTTGTCGCCACCAATTCTGAATAATTCCTTCGCTAGGCTTCGCCCCAGGTCGGTTAAAGCCGTAAAAAGGGCCTGCCGGCAGATCACGATAGAACTGTGCGCGGTTGGTGGCGACTTGTTGCTGCATGTCGTCGAACACTTGCTTAGGCAGTCCGCCGGGATTGCCTGGTCCTTTCACCATAATGGGCGGGACCGCCGCGATCAGAACCGCTTTCGACGCTCGGTTCTGTCCGTGGCGGGCGAGATAGCGTACAACTTCGCCTCCGCCGGTCGAATGGCCGACGTGAACCGCGGCGTTCAAGTCGAGATGATTGACCATGGTCGCGAGATCATCCGCATAGTGGTCCATGTCGTGACCTTCCGCGATTTGGGTTGAGCGCCCATGCCCGCGACGGTCGTGCGCAATCACGCGGAATCCCTGCGCGAGAAAAAACAGCATCTGAGCGTCCCAGTCATCGGACGACAATGGCCAGCCGTGACTAAACACGATGGGTTGGCCCGATCCCCAGTCCTTGTAAAAAATACTGACCCCGTCCTTAGTTTTGACCGCTGGCATGATAGTTCCTCGAGGTGATGTTGGCCGGTGAAGCTCGGCTCATCTACTCCCTCGGTTCACATGCTTTCTTGCACAATCCCCACGAATTTGGACAAATGGCACCGTTAACGTCCTACGCTTCGTGGTGTCGAGCGGAGAGCCTTGGATGATCAAGCCAGAAACATTGGCCAATCGGCAGGCGTTGCACAGGTCGTCTCGATCTTTATCTACGGTCGGCGCGCGAGAATGTATGAACTCGGTCGAACACGCACGCCGTCCACTCGTCGTAGCAAGCGGGTGAACGAGTCCCTCTCGATCGTCGCCGTCTAATCCGAACTATTCTGCAGCTCAAGTTGCTCCTGAGCCGCGCGCCACAGAGGCGTTGCCTTATCCAGCACACGGTGCCCTCGGCGGGTAAGTTCCATCAGGCGACGCCGCCGGTCTGCAGACGAACGTTCCGTACGCACTAGGCCGGCAGTCTGCAGACTAAGCACTATCCGCGCCATCGTTCTCTGTTCTACTTCCAGTCGTTGCGAAAGCTCAGCTAACGTCCCGCGGCCTAACTCCTTCAATGCGGTCATGGCAAGAAACTGGGTGATGCGAATCCCGGCTGGCTCGAGGCAAGCGTCGTAGATCCGGGAAACGCGTCTGGCGACTTTCACCAGGCTGAGGCCGCAGCGATCCTCACTAGCGGGCGATGCGCCAATTCCTCCCGCGGATCTTTTGCGACCCATGTGCTCACCCCTGGCGTAACCTGAAGCGCAGCTCATGAGCCGCGATGGCTAACCGCTAATTTGATCGAGCGCTTTGCGGATTCCCTCGCCGTAAGCCGGATCCGCCTTCGCGCAGTTCGAAATATGCCGTTCCTGCACGGCCACTCCCGTGCCTCTCAGCTGCCGCGCGGTATTCTCGAAAAGCAAGCGTTGCTGAGCCGCGTCCATAAGTCTGAACAGATCGCCAGGCTGCCGGTAATGATCATCGTCAATCCGGTGGTCCCAGTGCGCTGCGTTGCCATCGATCTGCAATGCAGCCTCGGCCAACGCCGGCTGGTCCTTCCACTCACCGTGGCTATTGGGGAAATAGGTTGGGGTGCGGCCAAGATTTCCGTCCGTCCTCATTGCACCGTCCCGATGGTAGCTATGGAAAGGACACTTGGGCGAATTAACCGGGATGTGGTTGAAGTTCACCCCGAGGCGGTACCGCTGCGTGTCGCCGTACGAGAACAGACGCGCCTGCAGCATCTTGTCTGGCGAGAACCCAATACCCGGGATGATGTTTGCGGGTGAAAACGCCGCTTGTTCAACTTCGGCGAAGAAATTCTCCGGGTTCTGATTCAGTTCGAAGTATCCGACCTCGAGTAGCGGAAAGTCCGCTTTCGGCCAAACCTTCGTCAAATCGAACGGATTGTAGGGAAACGAGCGCGCTTGCGCTTCGGTCATGACCTGTATGAACAGCGTCCAGCGCGGAAACTCGCCGCGCTCGATACTTTCGAAGAGATCCCGCCCGTGGGTCTCGCGATCGTTCCCGACAAGACGGGCCGCCTCTTCGTCAGGAAGGTTCTGGATGCCCTGCTGGGTTCGAAAGTGAAACTTCACCCAGTGTCGGACGCCGTTGGCGTCGATCAAGCTGAACGTATGGCTACCAAAGCCGTGCATATGACGATAGCTGCGCGGGATACCCCGATCACTCATCACAATTGTGACTTGGTGAAGCGCCTCCGGCAGCAAGGACCAAAAATCCCAGTTGTTATGAGCGCTTCGAAGTCCGGTGCGCGGGTCACGCTTGATGGCGTGGTTCAGATCGGGAAAACGCAGAGGATCGCGGAAGAAGAATACTGGCGTGTTGTTGCCGACGATGTCCCAGTTTCCTTCCTCGGTGTAGAATTTCAGCGCAAAACCGCGAATGTCGCGCTCGGCGTCGGCCGCACCACGCTCGCCGGCAACGGTTGAAAACCGCGCGAACATCGGCGTCCGCTTGCCAACTTTCTCAAAAATCTTCGCTTTGGTGAAATGTGTGATGTCGTGGGTGACCATGAAGACGCCATGTGCGCCCGATCCCTTTGCATGCATTCGGCGTTCTGGAATCACTTCGCGATCAAAATGAGCGAGTTTCTCGATTAGCCATATGTCTTGCAGCAAAGCGGGGCCTCTTGGCCCAGCCGTTTGAATGTTGACGTTGTCTACAACGGGCGCTCACATGCGCGCGCCGTTGCTGGGGACCATCTCGGCGATCACACCTTTCAACCACCCGCTGAACATGGTGAGCCACAAGGTCGCGCCGGCGATCGCCACCAACAACCGGATCGTATTGAAGCCCACTGAACTGACACCGCTCACCGCCCTCGCATTGGCCGACGTTCTCTACGAAGCGGGATTGCCGCCGGAAATGCTCTCGATCGTGACCGGCAGTCCCCATTCGATGGGGGATGCCATGATCACCGATCCGGATGCCGATCTGATCACTTTCACCGGCTCCGTCCGTGTCGGCAAGCATATCGCTGCGACCGCCGGCTACAAGCGCCTCGTACTCGAACTCGGCGGCAACGATCCGCTGATCGTCATGGAAGATGCCGACCTTGAAAAGGCGGCGGAACTGGCGGTGTTGGGTGCCACAAAAAATTCAGGACAGCGCTGCACCGCAGTCAAACGCATTCTTTGTGTGGAAGCGGTAGCTGACGCATTTTCAGAACTTGTGCTGAAAAAGGCGAAGACGCTCAAGTGCGGTGATCCGATAGATCCGACCGTCGACATCGGCACGGTGATCCATGAGAAAGCTGCCATGGAGTTTGAGCGCCGTGTGAATGACGCGGTCAAGGACGGTGCGCGGTTGCTGCACGGCAACGACAGAAAGGGCGCGCTATATCCGCCAACGGTGGTCGATCACATTCCCTACACCAGCGAACTGGTGATGCAGGAAACATTTGGCCCGGTAATTCCGATCATTCGAGTCCCCAATGACATCGAGAGCGTGATCCGGATTTCCAACTCCACGGCGTTCGGTCTGTCGTCAGGCGTTTGCACCAACCGCCTCGACTACATCACGCGGTTCGTCAACGAACTCGATGTCGGCACCGTGAACGTCTGGGAAGTTCCCGGATATCGCATCGAGATGTCGCCTTTCGGCGGCATCAAGGATTCTGGCCTTGGATACAAGGAAGGCGTGCAGGAAGCGATGAAGAGTTTCACGAACGTGAAAACCTACTCGCTCCCGTGGTCCGCCTGACGACGTCGCCAGGATCGGTCCGGCGCAAACGACGCACTCAATCGCATGACTCGGGAACGGCTCCAAAGAAGGGCCGTCCGATATCCGGGATTAACACAGGGAGGCTTCAATGTCCGTTATGCAAAGCCCAGCGAGCATAGGCTCCATAGGGGCGACAAATCCAGAATTGGCGACCAGCTTTCGGCGAGCGCAGTGGCGCATGTTGCTGGCCGCCATGTTCTGCTATTTGTTTTTCTACACCGGCCGGCAAACGTTTGGCTTTGCCATCCCGGGAATCCAGGCCGAGTTTGGCGTGAGCAAGGCGGCGCTGGGATGGGCCAGCGCTGCGCTCTTGTGGTGCTACGCCATCGGTCAGGCCATCAATGGCAACCTTGGCGATAAATTCGGCGGCCGCCGAGTGATGAGCGCCGGCGCTATCCTGTCCTTTGTCATGAACTGGGCTACCAGCTTTTCGACAGGCATCGTCAGCCTGACGGCGTTCTGGGGAATCAATGGATATTTCCAGGCGATGGGATGGGCGCCGGGCAGCCGCCTTCTATCGAACTGGTGGGGGCGTCACGAGCGCGGCAAAGTGTACGGCATGTACACGTTTGCAGCCGGACTCGCTTCGGTCCTCTCGTTCGTCACGTCACTGGTTGTTGTCGGTTACTTCCATCTCGACTGGCGCTGGATCTTCCGAATTCCCGTCGTGCTTTTGCTGGTCGGCGGAATTGCGTTCTATCTGATCGCTCGCGAGAAGCCGGAGGATATGGGTTTTGCATCGCCTCATGAAGATGCGGTGGACGAAGCTGCCACGGCCAACGTCGATGATTCTGAAAGTTCGCTGTCCAGATACAAGGCGGTTCTGTCTAACTGGCGGCTGCTGGTTGCCGGTCTTGCCATCGGGTTTCAGAATGCCGCGAGATATGGGCTTCTGGTTTGGGTGCCGGTCCATTTTCTTGGCGCCAACTGGACCAAGGCAGCAGCGGAAACGGCTGTCATCGACCCCCGATGGATCAGCATCGCGCTTCCTGTCGGAATGGCCTTCGGCGCTTTCACCAATGGGTGGGTTTCGGACAAGTTCTTCAATTCGCGCCGTTCGTCCGCGATCGTGCTCTACATGGTTCTGGCTGCGATTACGGCGCTTTACATGTACACAATTCCCACTACGGCGGTGTATCAGGGATTGGCAGTCCTCTTTCTGTGCGGCTTCTTCGTTTATGGTCCTCAGTCGTCATTCTGGGCTTTGTGCCCCGATCTGGTAGGGCACAAGCGGGCCGGAACAGCAACTGGCATCATGAATTTCTGCGCGTATCTGTTCGCCGGGTTGGGCGAGCCGATCATCGGGCATTTCATGGACACGCGAGGTGAAACGTCGGTTGTTTTTCTGATCGTCTCGATGTGTGCCGCTGCAAGCGCCACGGTGGCAAGCTTTATTCGTCGATAAGTGTTGGCTTATATGGAGAAAGGCCCGCCAACGGCGGGCTTTTTTATTGAGAAGCACCAGCGTTCGCCGAAGGTGATAATGATGTTTTGGCCACGCAACGGTACGTTGATCGAGGATATATTCCTCACGATCCCAATTTTCCTCCGACGCGGGCCGCCGATAGCCCAAGCGGTCCGGCGGTAAAACGACTGCGGCCGCTGAATGAGGCAGCGAACGGGCTGCATGTGCGGCCGCGCAATTGGGCCCTCGAAGCGCACGATATCTTAATTCCGACCCCGCCGCTTGTGCATTCATAATAAGAACTTACCATGTTGGTGACCATTTTTGCGATGAGGCAGGCGGTCGAAATCCAAGGCATAATTTGGCTTTTGATCGAGATTTTTCGGGTATTCCTTGATCGGAAAGTTAGACATTCCAGAACGGCTTGACTAATTCTAAAAAAGAACTGTAGCTTCCAAAAAAACAAATGTCCCGCAGTGCCGAACGCGCTTCAGCGACTTTAGGGACAACAGCATTGGGTGGAACGATATGAACGCTCGGGCGCGCCGTCGGCGGCAGTGCTCGTGACCATCAGCTCAATGTAGTTTCGCGCGGACGAAGCATCGCTGAGGAAAGCGAAGAGGTTCGCGAGCACGGATGCGGCCCGCCGGCCCGCAATCATTCAGTGAATAATCCGGAGACCATCGTGGATATCGAGAACCTTCACTACTACGAGCCGTCACAAGGGCACGGGCTGAGGCACAATCCGTTCAACGCGATCATTGCACCGCGCCCGATTGGCTGGATTTCGTCGTTGAGCAGTCAAGGGCAGCTCAACCTGGCTCCCTACAGCTTCTTCAATGCCTTCAACTACGATCCGCCGATCCTTGGCTTTGCATCGATCTCCTGGAAGGACAGCGTCAAGAACGTCTCGGACACCGGCGAGTTCGTGTGGAATCTCGTGACGAAGGAGCTTGGCGATCAAATGAACAAGACGTCGGCGCCGGTCCCCCATGGCGTGAGTGAGTTTGACGTTGCCGGACTGACCACAGCGCCCAGCCGTCACGTCAAGGTGCCGCGCGTTCGGGAAAGCCGCGCTGCAATGGAATGCAAGGTGACCGAGATCGTCAAATTCAAGAACTGGAAGGGCGAAGCGGTCGAAGGGTGGCTCGTTCTCGGTGAGGTGGTCGCGGTCTACATCGACAAGGCGCTCATCAAGGACGGCGTTTATCAAACGGCGCTTGCAAACCCGATCCTGCGAGCGGGGCGGGGCGGGGACTATGTGGAAGTCACTGAGGATCGGATGTTCGAGATGGGGCGGCCGCCGGGAAGCAGCAAGCCGGAATTCCACGGATCGTGATGCCGCCGTCTTTGCTCGTCGAATTTGAACGTCTTTGTTTCTAAACGGGAGTTATCCTGATGCACTTCAATCTTTTCGGACGCGCGGCGAAAGGACTGGCGTTGGCAGCACTTGTTGCGTGCTCAAGCTCTGCCGCAATGGCCCAAAACTATCCCACAAGGCCCATCACCATCAAAGTGGCATTCCCTGCCGGCGGCCCGTCTGATGCGTCAATTCGCGCGGCCAATATCGTTCTTCAGCGCAATCTCGGTCAGTCGCTGATTTCCGAGAACGTCCCTGGCGCCACAGGTTCGATCAGCGCAATGGCCGTGCTTAACGCCCAACCGGACGGCTATACGCTGCTTGGAACCACCGGTTCGGATTTCGTGGTCGCGCCGTTCACGATCGCCTCTGCGAAGTATAAACCTGACAGCTTCAAGCTGCTGGGCGTGACCGGCGTTTCGGACTTCATTCTCGTGTCAAATACGAATTACTCGTTCAAGAATATCGATGAACTCATCGACTATGCCCAGAAGCCGGGGAACAAGCAGTTGACACTCGGGCACTGGGGCAAGGGCTCGACGGCTCATATCGTTGGCGCCGACTTTCAGGCCCGAAGCAAAGCCACATTCCTGGAGGTTCCTTATAAAGGTTCGGCGCCCGCGCTTTCCGACATCACGGGCGGGCATCTCGATCTGACCTTCGCACTCCTGAGCGGACCGACCCTGGAGCTGATCCAGTCTGGCAAGGTGAAAGCGATTGCGATCGCCAGCAGCAAGAGAAGTGACGTTCTTCCGGATGTGCCGACAATCAGCGAAAGCGCGAAGGTCGGCAAATTCGAATACAGCATCTGGTCGGCGCTGTTTGCTCCGCCCAATACACCGGAGCCGATCGTTACCCGTCTGTCTGAGGCGATGGGTGAGTGGGCGACAAGCCCGGAAAACGCCGCACGGATCAAGCTCAACGGCTCGCGTGCCATGGAGCCCATGAGCCCGGCCCAGGCGGCGGCTTTCTTCAAGAGCGAGCAGGAGAAATTCAGCGGGATAGCTCGCTCGCTCAATCTCGAATTGCAATAAGCTTTTCAGCTTGCGCATTTAAGCGAGCATGAAACTTGTTTGCTCAACCGGCCAGCCGGATGTCTGCGGCTGGCCGCGATTACAAAACAGCGATGCGGGCCACGCTCTAGCGCCTATTTTGTAACGAGCTTGCATGCGCCGCACGGCTGATCAAATTCCAGCCGGCAGCGTTGACCTGCCGGAGCATCGGCCCCGGCTGGATCGGCATTTAGCTCTTTGACCCGCCGCTAAAAGGATTATTCTGAGCGGGCTGGGTGGAATAGAGTCTGTGTGTTGGCGAACCCTTTTCCCGGAGAAGAGGAGACCGCATGACGATCTACATTTCTCAAGGTCGCTACACGACCGCGGCCATCAAGGGGATGTCTGCAAGGCCGGAGGACCGCTCGGAGGCGGTTGCGGATCTATTCGCTGCCGCCGGTGCGCGGCTGATCAGCTGGTATCTGACGCTGGGTCCCTACGACTGGCTGATCATAGCGGAAGCTCCGGATGAGCCCACGATGATTTCGGCAGTGCTTGCCGCCGCGGCCGGCGGAAGCCTCTCGGACATAACCACGACAGTTGCGCTCACGGCGAGCGATACCGCGAAAGCCTTCCAGCGGGCAGGCGAGTTGACTCAGAAATTCAGATCGGCGGGCCGAGCCGATTACTATGGCGTAGGGATCGACTCCGCCAGCGACATTCAGTGAGGCATGAACACGCGGCATCCGGGAGCTGCGCTGGCCGCTGCCTGCCCCTCTGCGATCGACAGCAAGCTACATGACTGCGAACTTTCGGGTTTTTGCATCCGCGAGCCGCTGGATTTGGCTGATCTGGCGCTAGAACCCACAGCAATTATGTCGCGGTGCAGCAAATGAACCGCCTCGCTTCTTCGTTGTATTTGGTGCATTCTATCTTGGAACTCGCGTTTGAACGGGGTTTGGGATGGGAAACGTCGGCGAGAACTACGTTCGGTTGGTCGGAGGCGATCTTGTGTCGTCCGTCATTACCGATACGCCGAGCATGCGGATCGAAGTGCTTCGCAGAGAAACGGTTGGGCGCATGCATTGGCATTTTCGCCAGCCGGAGCTGTCGCTGTTCTGGTTCGGCAAGGGAGCCGAACGCCTGAGAGCCACGATTGACGGGCGGCCGGTGGAGCGCTGGTTTCCCGGCAAGTCGAAGCTCGCGATTTTTCCCGCCGCCATCGAGATCGAAGGCGAGTGGAATGTCGGGCCGACCCTCGACTATACGGTGGTGTTCCTGAACCCGGCTTTCGTGGGTGAGCGCCTTCAAAATGCAATCACGAATCCCACAGTGGCTTTTGAGCACGACGGATTGACCCGCGGCCTCGCCGAACTCTGCCGTGAGGCAGCCTCGCCGGATAACGTTTTCAACCTCATGGCGGAGGGATGGTCGATTCAGGCGCTGGCCCACATTTCCCGGGTCAGCGAAAGAAGTCAGCAGGCGCCCAGCGAGTTGCGGGGCGGTTTGCCTGGCCGCAGTCTCCGGCGCCTCGAGGAATACGTTCGAGAGAATCTGACCCAGCCGATCTGTCTTGCGGAACTTTCGGAGATCGCGGGGCTGAGCAAGCGGCATTTCCTGCGGGCGTTTCAGGAGAGCGTCGGCACGACGCCCTATAACTACGTTCTTTCGCGCCGGATCGATGAAGCGAAGCGGCGGCTGTCGGATACGGAAGACAGCATCGTCGATGTCGCCCTCGCGACGGGTTTCAGCCACGCCCAGCATTTCTCGACAAGTTTCAAGAAAGCGACCGGTGTGACGCCATCCGCGTTCCGTCAGCGCTGTCTGTCGTAGGCAACAACCCTCTCTGACACGCGCTGGCCGGCTTTCCGGACTAAATGGCGTTTTTCCGGAAGTCCTGGCGCTATCCTGCAAGTCAGGATCAGCCTCGCGATCTAACACTATCCCACAAAAATCCACGCAGACTGCGGCCGCTCGGCCGTGGCCAAGCGGGAGTTTCGGGGCGGAACGCCCGGCATAGGGAGAGCGGGATGGCTATTTTCAACGGATACACGCGCATTGGTGTGGCAGCGGCGATAAGTCTTGCGGCATCGGCCAGCGTGACGGCGTACGCGCAGGAGAAGACGCCGATCAAGATCGGGCTGATGCTGCCGTATAAGGGCGTCTATGCGCCTCTTGCAGTGAATATTGACCAAGGCTTCCAGATCGCGCTCGAGGAATACGGCAACAAGTCCGCCGGGAGGCCCATCGAGATCATCCGCGCCGACGACGAACTGACGCCGAGTGTCGGGGTCCAGAAATTCAACAAGTTCGTGCAATCCGACAAGGTCGATCTGGTCGCCGGAGTCGTCGGCTCCAATGTCGGTATCGCGGTCTCCGAACTGGCGGACAAGAACAAGATGCCGATGGTGTTCGCCAACGCATTCGCCGACGAAATCACCGGCAAGTTTTGCAGCCCATACATCGCCCGCACGTCTTTCAGCGCCAACGGATTCGAATATGCTTCCGGAAAGTACTGGGCAAGCAAGGGCGTGAAGACCGCCGTCACGATGGGCCCCGATTACTCCGCGGGGCGTGCATTCATCGGCGGATTCAAGCGCGGCTTTGAGGACAACGGCGGCAAGGTTATCGAGGAAATCTGGACCCCCTTCCAGAAGACCAAGGATTACAGTGCCGCGCTGACGCAGGCTTCGAACTCCGGCGCGCAGATTATTTACGCCTTCTATGCGGGCGCGGAGGCAATCCAGGTCGTCAAGCAGCACGCCGATTTCGGACTGCGGACCAAGATCCCCCTGATTGGCGATCACTGGGTTTATGACGAAGCGCTTTGGCCGGCCCTGGGTGATCTGGCTCTAAATGCGCAGCACGTTGCCACGCATTATCCGGGTATTCCCACCGAAGCGAACCAGAAGTTCGTGAAGGCCTATACCGCAAAGTACAAGCAGGAACCCGACGTCAGCGCCGAGCTTGGCTATGACAATGGCAAGGCGATCATGCTGACACTTGAGAAGCTCGGCGGCCAGATGCCGGAAGATCGCGCCAAGTTCATCTCCACGATGCGCGACCTGACGTTCGACGCTCCGCGTGGAAAGATCAAGTTCAATGCGCAGAACAGCGCGTTGCTCGAGAAGGTCTACGTGATCGAGATCGTCAAGGGACCCGACGGCAAGATGCAGCGTAAATCGCTGGATCAGTTCCCAGGAGCGGGCGATCTGCCGGGTTGCACGAAATCGTTCTGATCCGAGGCGAGCTTCGCTTTCAGCGGAGCTCGCCTCCCTCGAATTTGTGTGAAACATGCAGCTCTTTCTGATTCAGCTTCTCAATGGCGTGCAACTGAGCATGCTGGTGTTCCTGCTCGCGGTCGGCCTTACGCTGATTTTCGGGCTGATGAACATTCTCAATCTGGCCCATGGCGCCTTCTTCACGATGGGGGCCTATTTCGGATTGGTTGTCGCTAACAAGACAGGCTCGTTCTGGCTTGCGCTGCTGATAGGTCCGCTGCTGCCGTTCGTGGCAGGCTTCGTGCTGCAACTCTTCGTTCTGCAACCGCTGGCTCAGCGCGGACGCTCGACGCATCTGGATCTCGCCTTGCTAACGTTTGGCCTGCTGTTCGCAACCGCGGGTGCCGTCGAATACATCTACGGATCGGCATTTCACAGCATTGTCACGCCCGATTTCCTCAAAGGCCGTGTTGCCTTGCTGGGCATCGAATATCCGCTCTATCGGCTTTTCATCATCGCGGTTGGCATTGCCATCGCTGTCGCGCTTGTCCTGTTAATTGACCGTACGCTGATCGGTGCCACGCTGCGGGCCGGTGTCGACAACCGTGAGATGGTCACCGCGCTCGGCATCAACATCAATGTTCTGTTTGCGCTGGTGTTCGGATTCGGTTCCGCTCTCGCCGGCTTTGCGGGTGTCGTCGCCGCACCGGTCATGAGCATCTACTCCAACATGGGTATCGGAATCGTCGTAACGACGTTCGTGGTCGTGGTGGTGGGCGGTCTCGGCAATCTCAAGGGGTCGTTCTATGCGTCACTTATCGTGGGTATGACCGATACGTTTGCCCAGGCCTATCTTCCGGAGGCTGAGCTTTTTGCGATTTACGCGCTTCTGATCGCCGTGATGATCTTCCGTCCGCAGGGCCTTTTCGGCGCGGTTGGGAGGGTCGCATGAGCGCAGATGCCGTCCTCACGAGGGAGAAGGACGTCGGCGGTTTGAAGCGTCTGCCGCTTCCAAAGTCTCGCCGTGCTTTCGCTGTGTTGTTCGCCGCTTTTGCCGCCGGACTATGCGCGCTGCCGTCGTTTTCCTCCGGTTATATCATGACGCTGGCGGTCGAAGTCATGATTGCGGGTGTATTTGCGTCCGGCATCAATCTTCTGACCGGGTACACGGGCCTTGTGTCGCTCGGACAGGCGATGTTTCTCGGGTTCGGTGGATACGGCATCGCCATCGGAACGGTGCTGCTGGGGTGGCCGCTGTGGGTTTCTGCGCCGGTCACGCTGGTGGTGGTAGCCGTAATTGCCGCTGCCATTGGCGCAATCTGCACGCGGACGCGCGGCGTCGAGTTTCTTCTGATCACGCTGGCATTCTCCCAGATGTTTTATGGCGCGATGATCAAATTGCGGTGGACCAACGGCTCTGACGGCATGACGGGAATTCCGCGTCCCGATCTGTCATGGCTCGGCGTGAGCGGGGATAACCCGACCGTCTTCTACTACTACGTTCTCGCCGTTGCAGTTCTGGCGCTGCTGATGCTGTGGCGGATCGTGACGTCGCCTTTCGGCAGCATCCTGGTCGGCATTCGTGAAAACGAGCGCCGCATGATGTCGATGGGATACGCGGTTGCGAACTACAAGATCGGATCGTTCGCGCTGGCCGCGGTGATTTGCGCGGTCGCGGGTATTTTGCAGTCGCAATACACCTATTTCGTCAATCCCGATGCGATGAGCTGGCAAATGAGCGGCGAGGGCGTGCTGATGGTCATCATCGGCGGTGCCAATGTCATTCTCGGGCCTTTCGTAGGCGCGGCAGTGTTCGTCGTCGTCAAACAGGCGCTGAGCATGATCACCGAAGAGTACAATTTGTTCTTCGGCATCTTCTTCATGCTCGTGGTTGCGTTTTTCCGCGGCGGCGTTCTCGGCGCCATCACCACGCTGATCGGAAAACGGCGATGAGCGCCCTCGAAATCAGGAATTTGCGCAAGGCCTTCGGCGGGCTTCAGGTCATCAGCGACCTCGATCTGAAGGTGCCGTCGGGCCAGCGTCATGCAGTGATTGGGCCGAATGGCGCCGGCAAGACCACGCTGTTCAACATCATTACGGGATGGCAGCCGCCGACCAGCGGCGAAATTCTCATTCATGGCGTCCCTGTGCAGCAGGGGCGGCCCGACCTCGTCACGCGGGGCGGTCTATCGCGCTCATTCCAGAAAAACATGCTGCTTGAGAGCGTCACCGTTCTTGAGAACCTGCGCGTTGCCTGCCAGGCGTTCGATGCGTCCCGGCACTCGATATTCCGGTCATGCGGGTCGTTCTCGGACGTCGTTCGCAAGGCACACCTCGCCGCCGAGCAGATGCATCTGGACACCGTGCTGCATCGGAATGTGAACGAACTATCCTACGGACAGAAGCGTCAGCTCGAAGTGGCGATCGCGCTTTGTGCGGAGCCGAAGATTCTGCTGATGGACGAGCCGGCAGCCGGAACGTCGCCGGATGAGCGCACCAGTCTGATCAAGCTGATCAACGGCCTGTCATCCGAGTTGACCATTGTGCTTGTCGAGCACGACATGGATGTCGTGTTTGCGATCTGTGATGTCATTACGGTGCTGAGTTACGGCAAGGTGCTCGCAACAGGAACGAAGGACGAAATTCAGTCCAATCCTCAGGTGATCGAAGCATATCTGGGGCAGCACCATGCTTAAAGTGCAGCATCTTCACACCTATTACGGCGAAAGCCACATCCTGCAGGGTGTCGATCTCTCCGTGACGACCGCGCAGTGCGTGGCAGTGCTCGGCCGGAACGGCGCGGGCAAGACGACAACGCTGCGCTCGATACTCGGGTTGACGCCCGCGCGGCGCGGCCTCGTGGAGTTCAATGGCATCGACATCACAAGGCTGCCGACCCATAAGATTGTGAGATCCGGCATTGCTTTCGTGCCGGAGGATCGCGGCATCTTCCCGACGGTAACCGTCGAAGAGCATCTTGCTATTGCCTACGGTGCGTCGAAACACCGGCCGAAGCGTAGGCCGGTGGAATACGTGTTCGAGATATTTCCACGCCTCGCCGAACGGCGCAGGAGTCTTGGAGGGCAACTCTCCGGCGGCGAGCAGCAGATGCTGGCGATCGGACGGGCGCTGGTGGCCGGGCCGGATCTGATGATCCTCGATGAGCCGAGCGAAGGTCTGGCGCCGGTGATTATCGAGAAACTCGCGGCCGTGCTCCAGGATGTGAAAGCATCCGGCACGCCAATTCTGCTGGTCGAACAGAACTATCACCTCGCCACCCAACTGGCTGACCATGTTTACGTGCTCAGTCAGGGCCGGGTTCAATTCTCCGGCGACACGCAATCGCTGATCGCAAATGACGATGTCAGGCGAACGTATCTAAGCGTGTGACGTCGGCAATGCGGCAGCCCGGATGAAATGAAACAGAAAGAGTAGAGATATGCCCGGTCCTTTGAGTGGAGTTCGCGTTCTGGATTTGACGGCGGTGGTGTCGGGTCCTTACGCGACGATGTTCCTGGCGGATCAGGGCGCGGACGTGCTGAAGATCGAGCCGATCGGCGGCGATGGCACGCGGCGCAGCCGCACCCTGATCGATGCGGCCGGAGAGTTCTCCGCCCTGTTCGTGTCGTGCAACCGCGGCAAGCGTTCGCTGTCGATCGATATGAAGAGCGACGCGGGACGCGAGGTGCTGGCCAAGCTGGCATCGCAGGCGGACGTGCTGGTGCAGAACTTCCGCCCCGGCACGATGGAACGCCTCGGCCTCGGGCAGAAGGAACTGCGCGAGAAGTACCCGCGCCTGATCTACGTTTCCATCAGCGGGGTCGGCGACAGCGGGCCTTATGTCAAGAAGCGGGTCTACGATCCGATTGTCCAGGCCTTGTCCGGCTTTGCCGACATCCAGTCGCAGCCGGTGACCAACCGGCCGCAGATGATCCGCACCATCGTCTGCGACAAGACCACGTCGGTGTTCACCGCGCAGGCGGTGTCGTCGGCGCTGTATGCACGCGAGAAGACCGGCAAGGGCGACCACATCCAGGTTGCGATGCTCGACACCATGATCTCGTATCTGTGGCCGGAAGGCATGATGCAGTACACCGTGGTCGGCTCCGAGGCGGCCGCGGCTGACCCCAACGACCGGCCGGACCTCGTGTTCCAGACGCTCGACGGTTACATCACCGCCGGCACCATCTCCGATTCCGAATGGCAGGGCTTCTGCAAGGCCTCGGGCGATCCGGAGCTTGCGAAGGACGAGCGGTTCGCGACGCCGAGCGCACGCTTCATCAATGCCACCGCGCGCATCAACAAGATGCAGGAGTACATCAGCCAGCGCACCACCGCCGAATGGCTGGAGCGTCTGGATGCGGCCGATGTGCCGTGTGCGCCGATCCTGCGGCGCAATGAGATCATCGGCAACGATCAGGTGGTGGCGCGCGGCCTGATCGAGGAGTTCGACCAGCCGACGGTGGGCCGGGTGCGGCAGCCGAAGCCCGCAGCGATCTTCGAGGTCAACAAGGCTGAGATCGGCGGTCCGGCGCCGCGCGTCGGCGAGCACTCCCGCACCGTGCTGCGCGAACTCGGCTACAGCGACAGCGCCATCGACACAATGATCGCCGGCAAGGCCGTCAGGGCCGTGGGCTAACGCGACAAACAATTTCAGCTTCTGGAGAACGGACAGTGACGAACAAAACGAAGGTCGCACTTCTTGTTGGCGCAGGCGATGCTATCGGGGCTGCGGTTGCTCAGAGATTTGCAAGGGGCGGTTATACGGTCTGCGTTGCGCGGCGCGAGGCTGCCAAGTCGCAGGGGCTTGTCGATTCGATGAAAGCCGATGGACACGACGTCCGCGCCTACAGCGTCGATGCACGCAAGGAAGAGGACGTCCAGAAATTGTTCGCGGACGTCGAGAAGGACGTCGGCCCGGTCGAGGTCTGCCTCTTCAACGCCGGCTCGAACGTCAACAAGCCGCTGCTGGAGACGACCGAGAAGCTGTTCTTCAAGGCCTGGGAGCTTGCATGTTACGCAGGCTTTCTCGTGGGCCGCGAGGCGGCGAAACACATGTCGACACGCGGCCGCGGGACGATGCTTTTCACCGGCGCGACCGCCAGCGTTCGGGGGGGAAAGGGTTTTGCGGCATTTTCGGCGGCGAAGTTCGGTCTGCGCGCCGTCGCCCAGGCGATGGCTCGCGAGCTTGGACCGAAGAACATTCATGTCGTCCATCTTCTGATCGATGCGGGCGTTGACAGCGAAGCCATTCATCAGCGCATGAAGGCCGCAACCGGAATCAGCGCCAGCGAGATTCCTCCGGACAGTCTGACCAAAACAGCGTCCATCGCCGAGGCATACTGGTTTGCTCATCAGCAATCCAAAGACGGCTGGACTCATGAACTCGATCTGCGCCCATCAGTGGAGACATGGTAAGATGGCAGACGAACTCATCCTCTGGGGTGTCGGTACAACGCGCACGATTCGCGCGCACTGGGCGCTTCATGAACTCGGTCTTCCGTATACGTCGCGGCCGATTCTCCCGCGGTCAGGCGAGACCAAGACGATGGAGTACACCGCGCTAAATCCCCGCCAGAAGATTCCACTCTTGCAGGATGGTGATCTGACCATCGGCGAAAGTGCGGCCATTGTCGCGTATCTCGCCAACAAACACCGTGCCGGTGCTGCTCTCGTTCCGGACTGCCCGAAGCTTTACGCAAAGTGGCTGGAATGGTGCTTCTTCATCGTGACCGAACTGGATTCGACCAGTCTATATGTCATGAGGCGGCACGGCACCAATCAGGGGCTGGCACATATTTATGGCGATGCGCCGCATGTCGTGGCGAAGGCTGGCGAGTACTTCCGCGAACAGCTACGCCATGTCGACGCCGCGCTGTCGGATGGCCGCCACTATCTGATGGGAGACCAATTTACGACCGCGGACATTCTGCTGACAACGTGTCTGACATGGGCGATCGACTATGGTGTGGGGATTTGCGACAGCGCAGTGCCATACCTGGAACGAGCTACATCGCGTGGTGCGTATAAAAGCAGTTCAGAAGTGAACTTTGCCCAGATCTAGGAATTGACACCGCTCCGCGTGCGATAGCCTGCACGCAGGTGTCCGGTCCCCTGCCGAACGCCGGACACCCGTATTCGCGACACGACGGATCGTGGCGCGATAGCGTCAGTTCGAATCGAAGATTTCAACTGGAAGGCTCTTTGCCTTGCTGTGAAGTTCCTGAATTGGGAAAGCAGACTTTACGGTCGAGGCGCTCTTCTCTCCCGGCACAACGTTCGACGTCGGGAAATCCATCGTCGCGGTATCGAAGGTTGCTTCTCCCTTCGCGTGCGGGTTGCCTGCATTCAGAATGATCAGACTGCCCACCAACAGTATGTAGGCGCAAAATGCGCCAATGACGAAAGTGAACCGG
Source organism: Afipia sp. GW822-FHT03D08 (assembly GCF_058801645.1). Lineage (NCBI taxonomy): Bacteria > Pseudomonadati > Pseudomonadota > Alphaproteobacteria > Hyphomicrobiales > Nitrobacteraceae > Afipia > Afipia sp. GW822-FHT03D08. Next base: position 655,122 of record NZ_JBXANK010000002.1, on the reverse strand, counting down.
CGGTTGCTGAAGCTGAGCTTTGTCATGGGAGCCTCCTGTCTGGCTGCCATGAACCTTTCAGCAAAGAGAGAAATATGTCTGTGATCTCACCCACAGACTGAGAGAATATGTCGTCTCGCTGCGGTTGATACTTTCGCGCAGAGTGTGAGCAGGCTCACATTCGACAGCCGCCCTGAGCGCTTATTCTTTAAGGGCGAGCGGCAATCCGACGGTCCAGAACATCACCGCTCTCAAAACCTCGCAAGCCATTGCGGTTACTGACGTTTCTGATCATTCGTTGACATCCTTGCTCTCCGAAAAACCCTTCCGCCTGCTTCGCACGCATCGACCTCTTAGTATTGGCTGTCCGTTGGTGGAGATGATACCTTGCGATCTGAATCGCATACCAATCAATTGCCGATCCAGATTTTTAACGCGTGCGTTGCCTGCGATAATTGCGGGATGTCGTCATGAGCACGAACGTTCCTGATTCAACGCTCAAAGGTCCGAATCGCGGCCCTTCCGCGGCCGCCGCATCCTCACGCCGCCAGTGGCGGGCGGCTGACGGCGGCGCGCTGACCCGGCTTTTGCAAAGGATATCGCTCGCCAGGAAGATGGCGAGCTACCGGTTCAGCTCCTACATATTTTGCCATCTCTGGCTTCTCAAGCTTGTTTTCACGGTGCTGCGCCGTGTCCGTCCCGTTTCGATCTTCGGCAAGCTCGTTGTCCTCACCAAGATGAGCGATGTCCGCGAGGTTCTCGGACGTTTCGATGATTTCACGCTGGGCGAAGTCATCGAGCCGGGAATGCCGTGGGGGGCATTCCTGATGACGGTCGACTGGAGAGAGCAGCATGCACGCGAGCGAGCGCTTCTCCAGAGTATGGTCAAGCCGAAGGCCGATCCGGGGACGATCAGGAAGTCTGTCGCCGATGAATGCCGCGAACAGATAGCCGCTGCCACCAACGGCCGCATCGACATGGTTGCCGAATTCGCAGAGCCTGCCGTCATTCGTATCGCCACTGACTACTTCGGCGTTGCTCCGCTGAAGAACGACAGGCACCGCATGGCGCGCGCCACCCGGCACCTGGCCGGCATTATCATGGTGAACCCTCCGGTCGGCTCACAGCCCTGGATCGACTCGCGTGACGATATGGTCGTCCTGACGCAGCAGCTGCTGGAGCAGATTGAAGCCGTCAAGTCGGTAATCGGCGCGTCGCGCAAAAGCGAGCTTCCCGACAATTTGCTGACGCGGCTGACTTTGCTGCTGCATGCGGGAGGCACACCAAAGTGGTTCGACGAGGACTGGATACGGCGATACCTGACAGGCCTGGTTGCGACCGGCCTGGCGACGGTCGTCCGAGGAACGTCGCAGACGGTCGACCAGCTCGTGTCGCGGCCGGATTCCTTGCGGGAAGCCCAGCGGCTGACCGCAGCGCTTGATGATGCGGAAGCTCATGAACGACGTCTCACCAGCCGCGCCTCGGAAGTCGAACGGCGCTCTGTCGCGGAGCGTGTGGCAAGATCGCGCACTGCATTGACGCGCTACATTTATGAAGCCCTTCGGTTTCGCCCGATGCTCCCCTTGCTGGTTCGCGACTGTCCGCGCGAAACAATCATCGCCAACGGAACTGGGCGCGTGCGTATCGTGCCGGCGGGTGCCCGCATTCTGGCTGCGCCATTGGCCGCCATGTTTGATCCGGATGCGTTTCCAAAACCATTGCGCTTCGATCCAAATCGGCCGCTTGAGAATTACATTCATTTTGGCCACGGGGAGCGTCATTGTTTCGGGCGGTACGTTGCCGAGGTCGCTCTCATGGAAATGGTGCGCGCATTGCTGCGTCTTCCCGGTCTTGCGCGAGCAGGCGGAGCCGATGGCCAGATCCACTATGAGGGACCGGCGCCATGTTCATTTGTACTCACATTCAATAGGCAAACCATCGGGGCTCAGGAACGGTGAACCCGAACTACACGACCATCATCACACCGCTCGATCCCGGCCGTGTGGACGCGTGCCGGAAGTATCTGCGCGACAACGCTGAGCTTCGTCTCGCCGGCGATCTCATCGAATGCCAGCCTCTGTTCCGGTTTGACAAGATCGCAGGCCTTCATTTTTGCAGCTTTGTCATTCTCGATGAAGACGGTGAATTTGCTCCAAGCCTCGTATTCGAGGCGACTTTTGACGGATCTAGAGAAGATTTTCTGGATGAGTTGCTGGAAATTGCATCAGAGGGCATGCATGAGGTTTATCGGCATTGCACGGACTATCCGTTTTCCGGGCCCGCCGCGCCACGACTGATCGAAGAGTATCTCGCAAATCATGATGTCGGCGCGAACACTTTTTTCAGCGGCAGTCCGGGGCGGACCGTTGGGCAAATCCTGGGTGAAAACCTTCTGCGCCGCGACATTCTCACGTTCCTGTCAAAGCGATGCCAGCCGGGCAACGCTATTCCCGCGCGACCGGCCGGATTTCTCGACGAGGTGCGACGTCATGTGATCCGCGGCCGGGATGATAATCGCTGGGCCGAGCAAGCCGCGCCGGTGCCCTGGGAAATACGGCAGCGTTCGGGGATTGTGGCCGCTGCTATCATCGCGGCGTTCGTTGCGGTCTGCGCCACCGGCATAGCCGTAGGCGCGCTATTTGGGTGGGGGCCGTTTGTGCTGTACGGACATATCGTCCGGGCCTTCGAGCAAGTGAGCCACATCGGCGCCAGCATCAGCAACTTTATGGTTTCCCGGTTTCCCTGGATTGCCAGTCACATCACGATCGAGCCTGCGATCCTCCATATCCTGATTGCGTTGACCGGCGTATGGCTGATCGTGCGTGTCTTTGAACTCTTTCTCACCAGTTGGACGAAGAACCCTCACGATCAGCTTTTCATCAATCGTTTCCCGCTCCAGATCGCGGTTATCGTCAGATACGCATTGATCGTGTTTCTTGTCGGCTCGGTCGTGCTGGCCATCATTTCAGGAATGACCGCGGCCCGGTCGGCGGGTAGCGCGGTTCATTACGGCTTCTGGTCGATTGTCTGGCGTCTGATCGTTGTCGGCTTGATCCTGGCTGTCCTGAAGTACTCGGCAACCTCCCTGAAGCTTGCCGTGCAAATTCGGCCCTATAGCGCCGTTCGTGAAAACGTTCGCCGGCTGCTGCTCGATCTTCTCACATTCGCGATGGTCGTCGTAACGGCCATAGGTGTTCTGCTCGTCGCGCGCCACATCCCGTTCGCCGTTAGCGAGCAGATCGCGACAATCGCGCGGTCAATCGTCTTTGCCATCCTCGTCACTGTGGCTTACGGACTCATTGGCATTTTGGCTTTTTATGCCATTGGGCTTCTCATATTCGGGCTCATACGAGCACTTGAAGTCAGCGACAAACGTAATTTTTCCGAACCCGCCGAACTCATCGCGCGAGCCCGGGAGAACGCCAGGAAGTATGCTCGCGAGGAAGGCGGCATCAACAGGTATCAGAATCATCTGGCCAGCATCACGACCGTGAAGCCGGGCTTCATTCGATGCTGGCTGCTGCGCCTTGCGCTGTTTGTCATTAACCTGCTGTCCCGCTTCTGGTTTAACCGCGGGGAGCTTGGCGGCATACCGACGATTCTGTCGGCCCGGTGGGTGATGATCGACGGCGGGAAGCGGCTCTTGTTTCTCGATAATTATGGCGGCGCCTGGGAAAGCTATCTGAATGAGTTCATCGATCTGGCAGCGGTGAAGGGCCTGAATGCCATCTGGTCGAACACGTTCGTCTCGGCGGATGGAAAATCCTACGGGTTTCCTGCATCGAAATTTCTTTTCTGGAAGGGCGCGCAAGCCGAGCAGCCTTTCAAGGCCTATGTCCGCCAAAGCCAGGTTGAGACGATCGCTTGGTACAGCGCATATCCTACGCTCAGTGTCATTAATATTAACGCCAGCACCGAGCTGAGACAGTCGCTATTCGAGCCGCTGAGCGACGGCGACATCGATGCAATATTTCGAAGCCTCTGATGTGGAAGAGTGCCATGGAAAGAGTTGAATGGGATGACGTTCAGAGGCTCGTGCTGAGCGGATATCCGAAATTGCCATTTTCCGCTTACGTCTTCTGGCACTTCGTGCCCGGCGAGGTCGAGACGGCAAGGAAGTGGTTAAGGCTGTTGTCAGGCCGGCTGACGCGCGCGACGGGCCGCGGCGATCAGCAAGCGATCAACCTTGCGCTTACGGCGCATGGGCTGGAGCATCTCCGCGTCAGTGATGGAGTGCTGAGCAGTTTCTCACTCGAGTTCCTCGAAGGGATGGCCCCGAAGCCGACGCCTGAAGCGCAGTTTCCGCGCCGGTCGAACGTTCTCGGGGATGTCGGTGATAGTTCACCCGAGTTCTGGGAGTGGGGTGGCTGGAAAGAGAACCGAGATATCGACGGCGTGCTGTTGCTCTACGCTGCCGACCAAACGAAGCTGCTCTCGCTTATCGATGCCGAGATCAGCGCAATGGTGGAAGCTGCTGCACCCGCGTTGCGTCAGAATGGCGAGCCGCTCATCATCGAGGGCCGGGTCTATGACGATCGCAAAGAGCACTTTGGATTTACAGACGGCATTTCCCAGCCTTTGATTGAAGGATCGCCCAAGGCAAATGGGAAGCGCACCAGTGACGCCGACAACAACAAGAAGCTGACATCAGACGAAAAGCGGATTCTTCTCGTCAAGCCCGGTGAGTTCGTGCTTGGTTACAGGAACGAGCGGCGTACCAGTATATCGGACGTCTATCCCGAGAGGGCTGACGCGAACACAGAACCGCAAGATATCCGGCGCAACGGCACTTATCTCGTGTTCCGGCAACTTGAGCAGGATGTACTCGCCTTCAATGAATTTGTCGCGAAGACGGCTGAGCGTATTTATGGGCGAGCCGATGAGCCCGCGCAGGAGAAGATTGCGTCACAGCTTGTCGGGCGGACGCGCCAAGGCCATCCTCTGGTTCCGATAGACCGTCCGCCTGATGCGGCTCCGCGCAATGATTTTCTCTATTACTTCGAGGATCGATTTGGCATGGCTTGCCCGATCGGCGCTCACATCCGGCGTGCGAATCCGCGTGACACCGTCGGGCCGGACGCCGATACGGCGCTGCGTCTTTCAAAGATGCATCGCATTATCAGGCGCGGCAGGCCTTATGGAGAAAGAGTCGGCGTTGAGAAGGAAAACACGACCGGCAAACAAGCGGCGCGCGGAATGGCGTTCATTGCCCTTAATGCGGATATCGCCGGGCAATTCGAAATGATCCAGCATTCATGGCTGAACAACACTCATTTCGGCGGTCTTTATGCCGGGACAGATCCGTTTGGACATTTCAGTTGCGCCGGAGATGTGGTCGCCATTCAGGACCGGCCAACGAACCACCACGTCGATCGGCCGCGCCCGTTTGTCCGGGTTCGGGGTGGTGCTTACTTCTTTCTGCCCGGGATTGAAGCGGTTCGCGCGCTGGCAAGGTAGATCCAACCAGACCCGACCGGTCAAGACTAAGAGAAATTACCGGTTCGCGATGCTCGGTTCCTTGTTTCGATTTTCGGAGCTTTCCATCGCGTGACGACAAGCAACTGCTAAGGCGCGCATGCCGCATTTCTCTGCAAACCCCAACGCGAGGCTGAAATAGACTTCGGCGGCGACTGGATCATCCGGATTGCTGGCTCGTGCGATTTCACCGAGCAAATGCGTCGCATAGGCCTGCTGCGGGGGCTCGCCGCGCTGTTCGGCGAGCGACAGAGCGCGCTCACCGGCCGCATGCGCTTCGGCGAGACGGCCAGCCGCGAGCAGGGCCCGGCCTTGCGCAATGAAAAGATAGCGCCAGCCGAACGAATGCTCCGCCAAAGGTACGTCGAGCCGCTCGGGCACCGATAGGATATTGAGGGCTGTCTCGACGTCGCCCGTCGCGAGATGGGCTTCACCCATGCGGGCTGCGAAGACGGGATACATCTGGACCATTTCGAGATCCAGGCAGGTCTGCCAGCTTTCGCGCAAAAGCGAGAGTGCTTCTGCGTGCCGCCCCTGGGTCGTCCGCAGGCGACCGAGCACATGATTGATATTTGCGCGCGAGTAAGCGTGATCCAGGATCTCAGCGCGCCTGCTGGCGTCTTCCGCCACGGTTTCCGCGCGGTCGAGGTCGCCGAGTTCAATCAGGGAGTCCGCCATGAAGGTGCGCAAAAGAACGCTCGGATAGGCGGCCCAACCGGCCCGTTTCTGGTCAAGCTCCGGCGTTTCGATCTCGATGCACTTTTCGTGCATCTCGATCGATGTCGCGAAATTGCCGAGCTCGTGATGGACAATACCCACGATGAGGAGTGCTGCGAACTGGAGAGATGGATCGCCGATCTTGTCAGCAATGCGGCTCGCGGTTTCGGCCGCTGCCATCGCGGGGGCATGCTCACCAAGCCTCCATAGCGCCACAGCGAGCTGACAATTGACCGCGGCGGTGCGCACGGGGTCTCCCGAGGCGTCGGCCAGACGGCTCGCTTCGCGCAAGACCTCCGCAATCCGGCGATGCTTGCCGAGCGGTTCGAGCGCAATCACCAGCGTCAGGCGGAAATCGATCTCGGTTTTGATCTTGGCGGGGGAGGCCGGCAGATGCGACAGGGTTTCGAGGCCGCGCTCGAAGATGTTGATCGCGTCCTGATTGGCTCCGCGCTTTACCGCGCGGCGGCAACTGCGCAATTGATAGGGGACGGCCTTTTCCCATAGCTCGGCCTTGAATGCGTGGTCGGCGAGCCGATCAATATACTCGTCAAGACGATCGGGAAAGCGCGACTCGATAATGTCGACGGCTTTGGCATGAAGGGAGCGTCGAAGGCCCAGCAGCATCGTGCCGTAGACAACTTCACGCGTAAGCTCATGCTTGAAGGAATAGTCGGCGGATGTGGTGCTTCTGATTTTCCGGAGAAAATCGGCAGCTTCCAGCGTTCGCAGTTCGCCGGAAATCTCCGCGGGAGTCACGTCCAGCATTTCCGAGAGCAGGGCCACGGAAATCTCGGTGCCGATAACGGCTGACGTCTGCAACAGGGACTTTGGAAACCCGTCCAGCAGATCGATGCGCGCCGCGAGCACCGAGTGAATGGTTTGTGGAATTTCAACCCGGCCGGTTCGTTTCGCGGCCAGATAGTTCCCCGGCTGTCCCTCGAGATACCCCGTTTCCTTGAGTGTCTGGACCAGTTCTTCCATGAAAAGGGGATTGCCTTGGGACTGCGCCAGTATTTTCCGCTTTAACGGAATGAGGCTGCTGTCGTCGCCCATGAGCCAGTCCATCAACTGGTGCGAGGTCACATCGTCAAGCGGCGACAAATCGATGCCGATTGTGCCGCTATCTACCGGGCCGCCCTCGGGGCGTTGCGTTCGGATCAGAACCGTCCGCGTCCCTTCCAGCGCGCTAGCCAGATTTTGCAGAATGAGCTTGGTCTCTGCGTCGGCCCAGTGAACGTCCTCGACCAGGATCACCGAGGGATTCAATTGTGCGTGATGAAAAACCAGCGATCTGACGGCTTCCATGGTTTTAAGCCGCCGCTCGGATGGTTCCAGTTTTTTCCACTCCTGGTCGTCGGTGTTGAGATCCAGCAGCGAGAGAATCGGCGGCAAGAAGACCGACAAGTTGCTCCCCAGCCGGTCGATCCCCTCCTTAACGCGCGTAATGACAGTCTCGGGAGTGTCATCAATGCCAATCCCGAACATGGCTCTGATGAGTATGCCAATGGGATAGTAGCTCGAACTTGTTCGCTGCGAGGGACAGGCGGTCTCAAGGACGGTCCATTCGTCCGAAAGATTCCGGATGAAATCGTGTATCAGCCGGGATTTCCCCAACCCGGCGGCGCCGACGATGCATAACGATTGTCCATTTCCCGCTGCAGCACTCTCGATCGCACTTCTCAGGATGCGCATTTCATTCTGACGGTCAACGAGAATGCTGAGGCCTCGCGCGGAGCGAACCTGCCATCGCGTTCTTATCCGTATTGCCGTCAGTTCGAAAACTTCAACTGCTTCCGAGACGCCTTTCACCTCCGCAAATCCTCGCGGCTCCACCGTCACAAACCCTTTCGCGAGATCGTGCGTTGCCGCTGTCAGCAGAATCTTGCCGGGTGCGGCGAGTTCCTCCATGCGCGCGGCCAAGTGAACGCTCTTGCCGACGGCATCGTAGTTCATCGCCAGATTGTTGCCGATCGAATGAATGACGACCTCTCCGGAATTCATGCCAATGCGAATGGCGATGTCCCGTCCGGTCCGCTGGTTGAGTTCACCAACGGCGGTCCGCATGGCCAGTGCCGCGCTGCACGCCTGGACCGCATGATCCTCCCGCGCGATAGGAGCTCCGAACAGCGCCATAATCCCGTCGCCGAGGGTCTGGTTCACGAAACCGTCGTGATGATGGACTGCATCCATCAGACTTTTCAGGACAGGGCCGAGAACCTGGAGCGCTTCTTCCGGATCGAGCTGATCAATGAGCGCAGTCGAATCGCGGACATCCGCAAAAACGACTGTGACGTGCTTGCGCTCGCCCAGCATCGCACCGCCGGAACGCAGGATGCGGTCGGCAAGGTCGGGGGGGATGTTCGACTGCAGAAATGAGAGCGCGTTCGACGCCGGCTCGCTGGAGCGGGCCTTCGGGCGACCGCAGCCACCGCAAAATCTCGCTGTCGGTTCCATAACGAAACCGCAGTAGCTACAGCGATGATCTATGCCGCCGACCAAGCTACGCTACCCTATGGTTATGGCAGCCCCGCAATTCCTTAGCCCAAATAGGTTTAAGGGTTCCTTGGGCAATAGCAAGATGAACGAGCCCATGCGGTGGGGATACACGCCTAAAAAATAACCGCAAGCCAAGGGCTGCCGCGGATATACCAAGGGCTGCGTCCCTCCCAGGCTGCATTTCATTGAAACTTCAAGGAGTTTGTATTGTTTTGTTCCCGGCGTATCCTGAGGATCGCCGAACAAGAGCAAGTTTAGCTATTTCGCGATCGGGCCGTAAAGCGATGCTTCAGGACGACAAGCCAACCGTAGCCCGATCTGCCGGGGACAAGACGAATGTCTTGCGTAACCACCCACTGTTTCGCGACCTCGGGACTGAGGCGCTGGATCAGTTGTGCCACTACGCCAAAAAGAGAACCTTCAAACGGGGTGTAACGATTTTCGCCAAAGGGGATCCGGGCCAAAGCCTGTTCTTCATTATCAGCGGCACGGTGAAGATCGGCGTCTCGTCCGCCGATGGCCGGGGCGCTATTTTCAATATGGTCGATGCGGGAGAGATGTTCGGCGAGATTGCGGTTCTCGATGGTCTTGCCAGAACTGCCGATGCCATTGCAAATTCGGACTGCGAGCTGTTTGTCATTGATAGAAGGGATTTCTTCTCTCTATTGGCCAGTCAACCGGTGCTGGCAACAAAACTGATAGAACTGCTGTGTGTACGATTGCGCTGGATCAGCGATCACGTAGAGCAGGTCATATTCCCGGATCTGTCAGGCAAGCTGGCCAAGGCCCTTGTCCGTCTGATTGATCGGCCGGGCGCTGCTGTGGATAAGAAGATTACTATCACGCAGCAGGAAATTGGCGAGATGCTTGGCCTGTCGCGGGAGAGCGTCAACAAGCAACTGCATGAGTGGGCTGACCGGAAACTGGTCCGTCTTCAACGCGGATCGATCACCGTCATCGATGTAGATTCGTTGAGGAGTATGGCGGAGCGATCGCAAGACTGATCACGCTCGGGATCTGCCGATCAGGACAAGTCTCGGCCGGGCGGTGCCGAATCGATCAGCCGTCCGTCTGTCAGAGGCTTTGCGTTTTCTGAAGGTTGCCCAGCGGACACGCCTTGCGGCTGTGCGTAGAGTTTTGCTTTGCCTGTTCAACCTGAGAAGATGATTTCACAGGCGCGACTGACCGAGAGTTTGCGGCGAATCCGATCAGGGCTATGACAATAGCGAATTCCACGGCCAGGACCGCAAGAGACCATCTCCAACACACAATCCAGTTTCGCCGACTGCTCAACCCGGAATGGGTAAACTTTCCTATCTGGGTTTGCATGAATGCCTCCTTTGAAGGAGGCATTCATTAGGCCCATTCGCGGGTGGGGTATGTGAAGCAACTCACAGAGCGATGAACCTGCGGCTAGCCGTCGCTGCGGCCCTTGATGACGACACCGAAAGGCTCCCAACGGCTGCCTTTGAACCGCATCATCTGCATGTCTTCGAGCGGAGAAAAGTCCTTCTCGCCGGTGTTTGCCAGAATACCGGGAATCAGGACGTCGGACTCGAAGTTCTTGATGCTTGCAGCCTGTTTCATGATGTTCTCGCGGGTCAGGTTATCGCCGCTCTGCTTGAGCACCTGAACCATTAACTGGGCGCCCATATAACCGTGGATCATGAGGCTGTCTGCCTTGTTGGCGTCGGGCATATATTTCGCGAGGAACGAGGTGTAGGCCTTCATACCCTTATCGTTGTCCCACTGCGGATCCGACGCATCCTTGATGAAGGTTCCTGACAGCACGCCTTGCGCATTCTCAACGCCTGCGGGCACGATGACCGTTCCCACGGACGAGGCGACGTTGGGGACAAAGTGCATGGGCTTCCATCCCAACTCAGCGATCTTCTTGATGCTCTGCGCGACAAATTTCGGCGTGCCGAAGGTAAACATCACGTCGGCGCCGGAATGTCTCAGCTTGACGATTTGCGAGTCGATGGTTGGGTCGGCCACTTCATAAGGAGCTTCCTCGACGATCATCGATGCCTTCGCGCCAAGGCCGGCTTTCAGTCCGCTCAACAACTCTTTTCCGAAATCGTCATTTTGATAAAGAATGGCAATCTTCGCGTCCGGCTTTTCGCGAAGGAGGTAGGCGGCATAGATGCTTCCTTCAGTCTGATAGCTGGTGCCGAGCAGCATCGTCCATGGGTAGGTCTTTGGGTCGCTCCATTTGGACGAATAAGACGCCGGAAAAAGCTGGGGCACCTTCTTTGCGTTCATGTACTTCTGGATCGCCGAGTTCGACGGCGTCCCCATCGGGCTGAAAATCAGCAGCACTTCGTCGCTCTCGATTAGTTTGCGCGCCTGTTCGACCGCCTTCGGTGGGCTGTAGCCATCGTCGTAGCTGATGAATTCGATCTTCCGGCCGTTGATGCCGCCGTCATCGTTGATCTTCTTGAAGTAAGCGGCTTGCGTCTTTCCGATGACGCTATAGGCGGAAGCCGGTCCGCTGTAGGGCATGATGTTTCCGAGTTTGATGGTCGTGTCCGACGCGCCCGGATCGTATTTTTTCTGGGCGTGCGCCGGTGCGATAACGCTCATGCTCAAGCCGACGACGCCAGCAATTATCGACGATCGAATGTGCCTCATATTCCCTCCGTGTAATCATGTTTGGGTTGCCAGATCTTGGGTCTGGTCACAAAGCGCCGTGAAGAACCGGATTTGGGAGGTGCGCCCTGATGCACGCCATCATTAAATTCGCGGCCGGGCCCCTCTGGAATGTCGCTTTGAGAACCGTTCTGCATGAGTCGCAGCGGTTGCCTTTCGAGAACAGCGCCTTCCAAAACGATCAGGGCATAAATGCTATCGAGGTTGCACATGGAGTCTCCCAGGCGGCCACGCCAATCTTGTTCGCTCTACCTGGTATGACAACGTCGAACCGTGCCAAATGCCGCGTCCTAAAATGCCAAGGCGGGACGGTTGCATCGCGATTAAACGCGATGTTTTGCAGCGTATGTCAGGCTGGGACTGCTAGCCGGGGTGACGCGGACGATAGTGTGTCGGCGAATGACCGGTCCACTTACGGAAAGCCTTGCGGAAGCTCGTGGCGTCCGAAAACCCCACCCGCTCGGCAACCTCGTCGATCATGAGATGGGTATTTTCCAGAAATTCGGTCGCCACCGATCGGCGCATATTGTCCAGAACGGATTGATACGACAGTCCTTCCTGCGCCAATCGCCGATGCAGCGTACGCAGCGAAAGACCGAGCTGGTCCGCAATCTCTTCAGCGGTCGGGAAGCGTCGCGGGCTGTTGAAGCATGCGGTTCTTATCCGGCGCACCAGCTCTGTTTCTCCGGGAGTTGGGGCCATCACTGCGTTGCAGAACTGCTGACAGACCTGTGCGGTGATCGGGTTGGCGTTAGGACAGCACCGATCCATCACCTCGACCGGGAAGTGCCATTCCATCGAGCCGGCGTCGAACTCAATCGGGCAATTAAACATCCGCTCATAGTTTCGCCAATGAACGGGGGCGGGATAGGGAAACAGCATGCGTGTTGTCGGGAACGGCGCCTCCAGAACCCTGCTGAAAAGCGCTGTCATCGAACTCCGCCAGAATTCCGCGACGAACGGAAGCAGGTGACCGAGTGACTGGGTGCCATGGCTGCGGAGGATCGCTGTGCCATTCTCCACGCTATAACTGATTTGCAGCACGGTGGATCCGGCTTGCGTGATGTGCTCGATAGAAAACTTCAGTGCTTCCCCGAATGTCGGGCTGCTGACCATCGCATAGCCATAGATTCCGTAATCGCTGATGCGCTGCCGCGCGCCTGCGAGCAGTCCGATATCCGTTCGTTTCGCGAGCGCGACGGCATTTCGATAGATCGCCAGACGCTGACGCCGCGAGATGCGCGCATGCGGGTCTTCGAGCTGAGACGGAAGGGCACCGGTGCGGGCGAACAGATCCTTCACGGAAACACCTTCGGCGGCGAGTTCGGCCGCAAGAGCGGCAAGCCCAAGCATGCTTTGAGTCGGCGCATCGATATCGTCCGACAGCGGACTGATGATCTTGGATATCAGCATTGGTTCCTCCGGCCGCGTCGTGTTCTTTTCTTTCAGATTGGCACGTTTGGACCCCCTCTGTCATCGCATTGTGCACTGCAGTTGGCATTTTCGGACCTGAATATTGGCACTTCTTGACGTTGCTGGCGGCGTGAGCGGCGGACAAGTTGCCGCAACGAGGAAGCGGGCTTCAGGACCCGCCGCGCCGGTGAAATGGGAGAGAAAATTGACGACAGTCACGCACGAGATGGACGGCGCAGTAGGCGTCGTGACGCTCGCCAAGCCGCCGCACAATTTGATCGACGACCAGATGATCGCGGATCTGATCGCAGCTTACCGGGCGGTGCTCGCAGGGGGCTGCCGCGCAATTTTGCTGCGCAGCTCGATGCGCCACTTCTGCGCCGGCGCAGAGCTTAAATCCTTCGGCACGACCACCATGATCCAGAGCGATCAAAAACGCTTCACCGAGTTTCTCGATGCGATTGAAGATGTCCCGGTCCCGACTGTTGCTGCGGTACACGGAGGCGTTCTCGGCGGTGGTCTTGAACTGGCGCTGACCTGCGACATGATCATCGCCGCGGACACCGCGTTTCTGGGGCAGGTTGAAGTTACCGTCGGACTGCTCCCGCTGCTTGGCGGGACACAGCGTTTGGCGCAGCGTGCCGGCGCGGCGCGGGCAAAGGAAATTGCCATGCTCGGGCGGCGGCATACGCCGGAAGCCTTCGAGCGCTGGGGCATCATCAATCTCGTGGTGCCCGAGGCGGAACTGCCCGCCGCGTCGCTGACGTGGGCGCGTCAACTGGCGGCGGGTCCAACGGCGGTGATCAAAGGCATCAAAATGCAGGCGAACCTTGCATCGCGGGGCGGCGTTGCGTCTGCCGACGAGCGGCAGATCGAGATCAATGACATGATCTGGAAGGCTGCTGATCGGCAGCGGGGCTTCGACGCGTTCTTTGCAACCGGCCCGGCCTCTGCAGCGTTCAAGGGAGACTGACCGTGTCTTCAGCTCCTCTGGAAGGATTGCGCGTTATCGATTTCACCCGTGTGCTCGCAGGACCGCATTGCACGAAAGCGCTTCGCGATCTCGGTGCGCAGGTCACGAAGATCGAGCCGCCGTCGGGCGATCTCGGCCGCGTGAGTCTGCCGCATATCGGCGATATGGGCCTCTACTATGTCCAGCAGAACGCGGGAAAGCGGAATCTGAGCATCGATCTGAACTGGGCGGAGGCGCGCGAGATCGTGGTTGATCTGTGCCGCAACGCCGACGTCATCGTTGAGAATTTCCGGCCCGGCACGCTGAAGCGCTTCGGTCTGGCATACGAAGACGTCCGCGCCTTCAATCCGAAGGTTGTTTACGCTTCACTCAGCGGATACGGCCAGAACACGTCGTGGCGCAATCGGCCCGCTTTCGCTCCCACGGTGCAGGCCGAAACCGGACTGACTGCGATTGTCGAGGAGCATTTCGGCAATGCGCTGTCCGAGCCGCGAGGAGACGCCTGCAGCCACGCGGACGTCTATACCGGGCTCCAGGGTGTCATTGCGATTCTCGCCGCACTGAATCATCGCAGTCGAACCGGTGAGGGCCAGCACGTGGACGTGTCGATGGCAGCCACGATGCTCTCCGTCAACGAGCGCGCGGGCGCGCAGCTCTCGGGCATCGACACCGACGGCGAGCCGATCGCGCTGTCGGCCAATGAATCTCATATCTTCGAATTGTCCGACGGGCGCAGGCTCACCATCGCGGGAAGTCCGATCTACTCTCCGATGTTCAGCCGATATTGCGCCATGATGCGGCGAAACGACCTGCTGGCCGATCCGCGTTACGCCACGGCGAAACTGCGGCGTCAGAATTTGCCATCGCTTCTGGCGGAAATCCGGTCATGGCTGACCACATTCTCTGATCTTGAATTGCTTCAGGCGCAGGTCAGCGAGGCCGGCCTTGCGGTCGGGAGAGTCCGGACTGTCCGCGAGTTTGCTGAGTCGGAATGGGTGAAGGAATGGGGCGCGGTTGTCGAGGTTGAGGACCGCGCCGGAAATACCACCCGCATGCCGGGCAATCCATGGCGCTTCAGCGAATCCGAACTGCCTCTTCCTGGTGTCCCGGCGTTTCAGGGCGAGCACAACGAGGAGATTCTCCGGGAGAACAATGTTCCGGATTCGCGCATTACGGATCTGCAACAGCGCAAGGTGCTCCTCAGCAGGCGAAGTCCGGTCGGGGCGTATGACTGAGCAGTGCCCGCCGTCTTGCATGACCGGAGTTTGTAATGAAGCCAATGATCGATGAAAAAACTGCGGCGTACAATGTCATGCGTTTTTGGCTCGTGCACGGGTATGATTACCGAAGCGCTGCCACTTTGAATCACAGGCGCGGCTCACTTAATCCATACAAGGTGAGCCAAGCAAAAAGGGAATCGCAGATCGTTCGTATTGGTACGCTGTTCTAGTTCAGCAATCACGTCTTTCAGCCACTTGCGAATTGCCTTGATCTTCGCGCTGGTGGCGTCCTCTTTCCGATAGACGAGATGAAAATCGCGTTTGTCCATCAGGAGTGACGGACGAAAGAGGGCCTTGAGGCGGCCAGCCGCCACAACCGATGCCGTCAAGGGGAACGGCGCGAGGACAACACCGACGCCTGACTCTGCCATCTGGATTGCCGCCAGCAGGCTGTCGCTCGATAGGTTGAGTTCATTCAATTTGATTCTGGGGTCTGCCTTGGCAAACCATTGCTCCCACATTCCAGGAATATTATTGAGCTCGATAAGGGGCATTCGCGCGAGATCCTTGGCGCTCTTCAATGGCGCGAATTTCTCGCAGAGATCGGGATGGGCCAAAGGCGCAAGTTTTGACCGAAACAGCCTGTGGGCATGCAAGCCGCGAAACGGCGGTCCACCGACCTGAATGGCGGCATCGATGCTTTCAGTGTTGAAATCCACATCGGTGTTTCGTGCTTCAAGTCGGAGATCGAGAGACCTGTTAGCGGATTTGAATTTCTGAAGATGGGGCAGCGCGGCGAATGTCGCGAAGCTGGGCGAGGCGCTAACCCTCACGATTTCCCTGCGTTCCTTGCTTAGCAGCGCTTCGCCGGCGCGTGATAATTCCGCGAAAGCTTTCAGGATTGACGTCCCGTACATCGCGCCATCTTTCGTAAGCACGACCTTGTTTCCGTCGCGCACGAAAAGTTTGACGCAAAAATGCGTTTCCAGCGAACTGATCTGATGGCTGATCGCCGACTGAGTCAGGCTCAAGTCTTCCGCAGCAGCCTTGAAGCTGCCCAATCTCACTGCGGCTTCGAATGACCGTAGCGTGGATAACGGTGGAAGCGATGATCGCGATCGTTGCATGTGAATTTCATTCATATGGCCGCAAGGGAATTCATTTGCGCCCCGGAAGACGCCTGATCATGCTCGCACCAAATGTCAAGACGGGCAACGCGGCTGCCGCAGCATGTCAGCCATGCTCGCTAACCGGCAACAAGCTCACAAAGGGCATGACGGAGGACGATGATTGGCCAAAGCATTCGAGCGCCAGGGCGATGCAGCATGTCGCTGCAATTGCCCGGCCGATTCAACCGCCTCCATTTCGGTTGCCGATGACCGCGGTTATCTCCGCCGACATTAATTCCGGCCGCGCGGGCGGTGCATGCGAATGCCTGCTGGCCGGCGACCGTTCCAGTTGCGCATTTACAGTGAAGGAGAACCAGATGAACGCCCCGCAGAAATTCCATGATTCAACACCGGCTGCCGAGAAGATGTACACGGATCTGCCGCGCCCGCCGGTATTTGCAACAGTTGGCGAGGAGCGGTTGCATCGCAAGCAGCGCCTGGCCGCCAGCTTCCGGTTGTTCTCGAAATTCGGCTTCGAGGAGGGTGTCGTTGGCCACATCACGGCGCGCGATCCCGAATTCACTGACACGTTCTGGGTCAATCCGTTCGGAATGCACTTCAGCCTGATCAAGGCATCCGATCTGATCCGTGTCGGGCACGACGGAAAGGTAGTCGAAGGCAATCGGCCGGTGAATGCTGCCGCGTTTGCTATTCACTCGCGTGTCCATGCAGCTCGTCCGGACTCAGTCGGCGCGGCGCATTCACACTCGACTTATGGCCGCGCCTTTGCCGCGCTCGGCCGCAAGCTGGATCCAATTTCGCAGGACGTTTGCGCCTTCTACAACGATCACGCGCTTTACGACGATTACGGCGGGGTCGCGGTCGATCTCGACGAGGGACAACAGATCGCGAAGGCGCTCGGCCCGCACAAGGCAGCCATCCTGCAAAATCACGGCCTTCTCACAGTGGGCCAGACCGTCGACGAGGCGGCATGGTGGTTCATTACCATGGACCGGTCGTGCCAGGTGCAACTGATGGCAGAAGCCGCGGCTGCTTACTCCGGGCAGAAGCTCAAGATGATTTCGGAAAAGTCCGCACAGCAGGCTTATCAAATCGTCGGCTCGTCGTTCAGCGGATGGTTTCAGTTCCAGTCGCTCTATGCGCGCATTCTGAAAGAGCAGCCGGACTTTCTCGACTAGGAGCATCGCGGCCGCTCCCATGAGGGCGGCCGCGGATCAAATTCTTAAATGCCAGGAGGAATTCATGAACCGGCACGTCAAACCAAAGCTGTCGCAGATATCGTCCGAAGAGCGCCACGCACGTGAGCAACTGGCGGCGTTTTACCGAATCTGCGACCGGTTCGGCTGGACCGAGCTTATTTACAATCATATTACCGCGCGCGTTCCGGGACCGGAGCGTCACTTTCTCATCAACCAGTTCGGGTTGATGTACAATGAAATCACCGCGTCGAATCTGGTGAAGATCGATGTTGATGGCAACGTCGTTGACGGCAGCGATGCCAAGGTCAATGCGCCGGGGTTTACCATCCACTCCGCGATCCACATGGCGCGCGAGGATGCTCATTACATCGTGCATACCCATACGACCGAGGGCGTGACGGTTGCATGCGCGGACGGCGGTCTATCGCCGCATAGTTTCTATGGCGCGCAGCTTTACGGCGAAGTGGCCTATCACGACTTCGAAGGAATTTCGGTCGATCTCAGCGAGCGTGAACGGCTGGTGAAGTCGTTAGGCAACAAGAACGTCATGATCCTGCGCCATCACGGTTTGCTGACTTGCGGAGAGACCGCCGCGGCCGCATTCTTCCGAATGTATATGTTGCAGCGCGCCTGCGAGGTGCAGGTGCACACCTTGCAGATGGGCAAGGAGCTGAGGCATCTGCCGGAAGCGGTACTGAAGCGTACCGTGCAGCAGTCGCAAACGGCCGTCGCCAAGGGCTTCGATGAGAAGCATGCGTTCGGTCAGGACACCTACGACGCATTGATCAGGCAGCTCGACGCCGAAGGATCGACGTTCCGTCAATAGGCAGACGAACGGACAAAACAAACAGTTTCAAAGCAGCAAACAGCCGGCGGGCCCCAAGAGCCGCGCCGGCTGCAATAAGACGCGGAAAAATCCGCCCAATCATTTTCACATGGGGAGAAACACAGATGAGTCAGATAGCAGTTGATGCCTTGCCGGAGGATATGGCGGAAAGCGATATCGAAAAATCGACGATGCGCGCTGTTTCGGTCCGAATCTTGCCATTTCTGATCCTGGCCTATTTCATATGCGTGCTGGACCGGGTCAACGTCAGCTTTGCTGCGCTGACCATGAACGCGGATCTCGCATTCACGCCGCTCATCTATGCCTGGGGCGCGGGCATCTTCTTTATCGGCTATTTTATCCTGGAAGTGCCGAGCAATATCGCCTTGCATCATTTCGGCGCGCGTCGCTGGATTGCGCGCATCATGGTGACGTGGGGACTGATTTCCGCTTCGATGGCGTTCGTCAGCGGGCCGACCAGCTTCTATGCCCTTCGCTTTCTGCTCGGTGTTGCCGAGGCCGGATTTTTCCCGGGGATCGTTCTCTATCTCACCTACTGGTATCCGGCAAAATATCGGGCCCGCGTGATGTCAGCCTTCATTCTGGGCGCGCCGCTGTCCGCGGTATTCGGCGGACCAGTTTCGGGGCTCCTGCTCGAGATGAACAACATGCTGGGCCTGAAGGGTTGGCAATGGCTTTTCATCATTGAGGGGATTCCGGCTGCGATCCTCGGCGTCATTGCCTTCTTTTACCTGACGGACCGTCCGTCGGATGCGAAATGGCTCGACCCGGAGCAGAAGAAATGGCTCGAGGCCAGGCTTGACGGCGAGCGCAGCGCCAAGGAAGCGGCTCATCGCATGACGCTGTTGCAGGCGCTGAAGTCGTCCAAGGTGCTGGCATTGAGTTTCGTCTACTTCGGACTCCTGGCTGGTCTCTACGGAATACAGTTCTGGTTGCCGCAGATCGTAAAGGGCTTCGGGTTGACGAACGTTCAGACCGGATTTGTCAGCGCGCTGCCGTTCGCATTCGGCACCATCGCCATGTATCTGTGGGGACGCCGCTCGGATCGGGCACAAGAGCGCGTGTGGCACATTGCAGTTCCGCTGTTCGTGACGGCCGCTGCGCTCGTCGCATCAGCCTATGCGGGGAACCTGCCTCTTACCATGGTGGCGCTCATCGTGGCGGCTGTCGGCGGATTTGCAGCATTCGGGCTGTTCTGGACTCTTCCGACGGCCTTGTTGACCGGGGTTGCAGCCGCCGGCGGCATTGCGCTGATCAATTCGATCGGCAGCCTGGCGGGCTTCGGCGGCCCTTATCTCATCGGCTGGGTCAAGGAACTCACCGGAAACACAATAACCGGATTACTTGTTCTCGCGGTACTTCCGGCTGTTGCTGCGTTTTTGGTGCTGGTATTAGGGCACGATACGAAAACGGAATTCGCAGGCGACTCGAAGAAAGTCTGACGCCTCCAACTTCCGGCCTGCGGTGTTGTGACGACACCGCAGGTTTTCGCTACGTGCAGTATATGCTACGCGTTACCTTTCGCGCGGTAGATTGCCTCCAGCACCCGCCGCGGTGTCATCGGACAGCACAGTAATTCCACCCCCAGCGATTTGAGTGCGTCGTTGACAGCGTTGCCGATGGCGGCGGGAGGAGCAATCGCACCGCCTTCACCAAGACCTTTGACACCGAACTCCGTGTAAGGTGACAGCGTTTCCATGTGCTCGACCTGCGGAGCGGGAACCTCGGTTGGCCCAGGCAGCAGATAATCCGCGAAGGTCGATGCCAGCGGTTGTGCTGATGGATCGAACGGCATCTCTTCATAGAGAGCCGTGCCGATACCTTGTGCAAGGCCGCCGTAGATCTGGCCGTCGACGACCATCGGATTGATCAGCTTGCCGCCGTCCTCGACGATCACGTAGTCGAGAATTTCGATGTCGCCCATTTCCGGGTCCACTGCAACGACGGCGATATGTGCGGCGTAGCTGAATGTGCCGGAGTCGCGCACCGGCTTGTAGCCAATCGTGGTTTCAAGGCCGCGCGGATCGACCGAGGCAGGGAGATCCTGAGGGCGCCGATACCAGGTGTGAGCGACTTCCTTAACAGTCACGCTTCCCGATGGCCCGATCACACAGCCGTCCTCAAGGCGTACATTCGCAACATCGGTTTGCAGCAGATGCGCCCCGATGCCTTTGATGAGGCCGGCGATTTCCTGCGAGGCGCGTGACACGGCACCGCCTGCCATTACAGCTGATCGCGAACCCCAGGTTCCGGTCGAGTATGGCGTGTATTCGGTGTCGCCGTGGACGAGCTTGATCTTCGCGGTCTCGATGCCCAGAATCTCGTGGGCGATCTGCGGCAATGTTGTTTCCATGCTCTGCCCGTGCGAATGGACACCGATACGAAGCTCGAGACCTCCATCCGGCGTGACGCGCGCAGTCGCCTGTTCGTATCCCGGGATCATCGGGATTCCCCAGCCGGAATAGACCGATGTGCCGTGCGCGCCCTGCTCGCAATAGATCGAAAGACCGATGCCGATCAGTCTGTGGGTGTTTTCCTCCTGTTTGCGGATGGCGTCGAGATTGATCCTTGCCATGGCGCGTTTCAAAGCTTCAGGATAATCGCCGCTGTCAAAATGCTTTTTGGTGATGTTGTCGAACGGCATCTGCTCAGGCTTCACCAGATTTTTCAGCCGCACCTCCAGAGGATCGAGTCCTGCCTCGCGCGCGACGGCATCCACCATCAGTTCCATGGCATAGCAGACGCCCGTGCGGGCGACGCCGCGATAAGGGAGAATTGGACACTTGTTGGTTGCGACCGACCAAGTCCGGCAGCGATATGACGGAAAGTCGTAAGGCCCCGGCAGGATGCTCGCAATCTGCGCGGCCTCAAGACAGGCCGAGAACGGGTAAGATGAGTAAGCGCCGGAATCGACGGTGGCCTCGCACTCGATGCCGCGCAGCGTGCCGTCGCGATCCGCGTATGCGGTGATGACATAATGATGCTCGCGGCAGTTTGCGCTCGCAGTCAGATGCTCGCGGCGATCTTCGATCCAGCGGACCGGATGACCGCAGTGCATCGCAAGCCAGGCGAGGCAAACATCTTCCGGCGGCATGAGAGCCTTGTAGCCGAAGCCGCCTCCGACGTCGGGCGAGATGACCCGTACCTTGCTTTGGTCGAGCCCGAGACATTCGGAGATGCCGGTTCTGATAATGTGCGGCTGCTGCGTCCCGGTATAGAGCACTAGCTGATCGAGGCGCTTGTCCCAATAAGCAACAGTGGCGCGCCCTTCCAGCGGCGCCATGCATTGCCGCGCCGTCCTGATTTCACGGGTCACCTTGATCGGGGCGTCGTAGGCCGCCTCCATATTCACGTCGATATACGTTTCCAGGAAAACGTTATCGCCCCAATGGTCGTGAACCAGCGGTGCACCGGGCCGTCTCGCGGTCAGCATCTCGCTCACCACCGGCAGTTCGTCGAGGTCTAGTTCAACTGCGCCGGCGATGTCTTCAGCTTCGGCGCGCGTACTGCCTATGCACATGGCGACAAGCTCGCCGACCTGCCGGACCTTTTCGTGCGCCAAAAGAGGCTGCTCCGAATGCTTGAAGCCGGGCAGGCCGGATGCGGCGACGATCGGTTTGACGTCTGTAAGATCGCTGGCGGTGAAAACGCGATCCTGAAATTCCGGCGGGATTCGCACGCCACGGATCTTCGCGTGAGCGAGTGGGGAGCGGACGAAGGCGACGTCCTTGAGTCCGGGCAGCTTGAGGTCGCCCACATACTGGCCGCGGCCGCGCAAGAAGCGGTCGTCTTCCTTTCGCAGCAACGACGCGCCGACGCCCTGAAAATCCATCATCCCTCCGATCCGATCACCGCTTGCCACAGGCCGAATTGCTTTATATCATTCTATCTATAGGACAACAATGAGATAGAGAGATATGGTTCAGATTACAGTCATTCAGCCGTCGGGAACAACGTCTCAACTGGATGTGCCCGAGGGCTGGAGCCTGATGCAGGCCGCAGTGAAAAACGGCATCGACGGTATTGTCGCCGAGTGCGGCGGGTCCTGTGTTTGCGCGACCTGCCATGTCTACGTCGAGCAAGAGCGATTGACGGAACTCCCGCCGCCTGGCGAGGACGAACTTGAACTTCTGGACGAAGTGAAAGCCGAGCGGCGTCCCAACAGTCGCCTGTCATGCCAGATCAAGGCCTCACCCGCGATCGACGGACTCGTTGTCACCGTTCCCGAGTGCCAGACGTGACCGGCACCGATCCCCACATTGTCATTGTCGGGGCCGGGCAGGCCGGTCTTCAGGCAGCCGAAACGCTTCGCAGCGAAGGGTTTGAGGGCCGGGTCACGTTGCTCGGTGCCGAGCCGCACGCGCCTTATCAGCGGCCTCCGCTCTCGAAAGCGTGGCTCACGGACAAACTGGACCCTGAACAGCTGACGCTGCGTGATCCCTCCGTGCTGGAGAGGAAGCGGATCGATCTCTGCACCGGCGCATCCGTGTCGGCGATCGATGTGAGATCGCAAGCCGTGTTGCTGCGCGATGGGCGAGCATTGGCCTACACCGGGCTGGTTCTCGCCACGGGCGCGACGCCGCGTCAGCTTCCGCAGGCGCAAGAAGCCCGCGATCTGGTTCGGACGCTGCGATCACGCGCCGATGCTGACGCGATCGCGCGCGGACTTCAGAATTGCGCGCGAATGGAACTGCCTCTGGTCGTTGTCGGGGGAGGGTTCATCGGACTGGAGGTCGCGGCGAGCGCACGAAAACTTGGTATCGAAGTTACTGTCCTCGAGGCGGCTCCGCGTCTGCTGGAAAGAGTTTTGTCCGCAGAACTGTCCGCGTGGTATGCTCGGCTGCATGCCGATCGCGGCGCGACATTGATTTTTGAAGCGCGGATAGCTGAAATCCGAAAAATCACAGCGCATGCTGTCGAGGTCCAGCTTGCTGATGGACGCTGCATCGTTGCCGGGCTGGTGGTTGCGGGAATTGGCGTGACGCCCAACGACGAACTGGCAAGGGCTGCTGGAATCGTGTGCGAAAATGGAATCGTAGTGGATGCATGCGGACGCACCTCGGTTCCCAATGTTGTCGCTGCGGGCGACTGTACGGTTCGCCGCCTGCTGGATGGCACCATGCTTCGGCTGGAGTCGGTTCAGAACGCAGTCGAGCAGGGCCGGTCGGCGGCCTGCGCACTGCTGGGAACGGACAAGCCAAGTCTTGGAACGCCGTGGTTCTGGTCGGACCAGTACGACATGAAGCTCCAGATTGCGGGGCTGTCGCGGGGGGCGGACACGCATGTTCTGCGTGGCGACATGGGAGGCCATTCGTTTTCGATCTTTCATTTTCGCGAAAGCCGTCTTGTGGCGGTGGATTCGATCAACGCCGCCAGGGATCACATGGTCGCGCGGGACCTGATCGGGCGGCAAATTTCACCAACTGCGCAGCAGGCCGGTGATGCCGCGTTCAATCTCGCAAAGCTTCGCACCGTTCAGGCCTAGTTTTTTCGGAGTAAAAAAATAGCGGCGGCGCCGATATCGGCGCCGCCGCTGATCCTTGCCCGTTACTTGCTGACCAGCACGACCTTTCCATCGTCGATCTTGACGAGGTGCGTTGTCGCCGGGCTCTGTCCGCTCTCGGCGCCGGCCGGACCGACTTTCTCGAAGACGATGCGGCCGGTCAGGCCGGGAAACTCGATCTCCCAAAGAGCTGCGCGAATCTTCTCCGGCTCAGCGACACCGGCTTTCTTGATGGCTGCGGCCAGCACCTGAATGCCGTCATAGCCGCGCGCGCCCTCAGGCAGTCCCGCAAACGGAAGTCCGGTTTTTTCCCACGCTGCGATGAACGAGCGGGCCGCTGCAGGATCTGCCGAGGTTTCCGGGAACCACGGCGCAAACATCGCGTCATGCAACGAATTGTTCGCTGCCGAGCCGGCCTGGGCAATCAACTGATCCGGCACGGTACCGCCGGTGGTGATGATCTGTCGCTTGATGCCGAGCGCCTGCGCCTGCTTCATCACCAGCGTCATCTGTTCCGGGCCGGATGTCGTGAAGAGGGTGTCACTGTCTGTGCTCTTGATGGTCGAGAGCTGCGAAGACATGTCTTGCGCCGCTGCGTCCATATGCAGCGTGCGATTGACGGTGATGCCCTTTTCCTTCAGCATTTTCCCGAATTCGGCAGCCGCACCGAGACCCCAATCATTGTTGACGACCAGGAAGTCGACCTTCTTGATCTTCAGCGGTTCGACAAAGCGGGTGAAGCTCTTGGCTTCCATGCTGTTGGTCGGGCTGATGCGGAATACATACGGGTTGCCCATGGTCGTGATCTTGTCGGCGCTGGACGTTTCGACCAGCATCGGGACCTTGTATTCCATCAGCTTTGGCATCACTGCGAGTGTGTAGGTCGAGCTCCATGCGCCCATCATTGCGGGCACCTTGTCGCGCGTAATCAGCTTCTCGGCGACGTTCGCAGCTTCGGTGGGATTGCTCTTATTATCTTCGATGATCAGTTGAAGCTTCTTTCCGAGCACGCCTCCCTTCGCATTGATCTCTTCCGCGGCGATCTTGGCGCCGTTGGTGACGAAATTCCCCGACGCGGCGACAACGCCCGTCAGGGGCTGATTGACGCCGAGCTTGATGGTTTCCTGGGCTATTGCGCCTGTCCCGACACTGGTTGACAGGACCGCTAGCAATATTCTGGACCAAGACGATTTCATTGAATTCCTCCCTCCGGTTTTACCCGCCCGCCTGTTTGCGCGCTAAGTCACACTATCACCCTATTAATAGTATGACCAAGCCGCAAATGTAATCGATGGTGCTATTTTTCGGGGCAATTTGCACGAAAAACTCGCTTTGCGCACTTGCCGCTTATCTCTATCATGCTATAAATAGGATGAGTGGGTCGGCGGACGCCGCTTATTGTTTGGCGAATGCCGCAAATCCACGTCGGAAGGCCGCGCATTCTGTGCGCCAGGTGAGTGCGGAATGAATCGGAAGCTTGCGCATCTTCGTCGTCTCGTTCGGTTAAGTGACGCCAGGGCGGACCTGCCTGCACACACTCTGCTTCATGCTGGACCGCCTTACAAAGGCAAACCGCCGGGCGCGGTCATGGCGGCCGCGGAGCAGGCCGCGGTGATCGGAGGTTTCGCCGAGGATACCTCAGCCGCGCGCGGGATGCTTGAGGCGGGTTCACTTTCACTCAAGCCGGCGCAGGACCACGGCATTGCTGTTCCGCTCGCGATGGTGGCTGCGCCGTCGATGTGGTGTTTCGAGGTCGGGGACAATGACAGCGTCTTCTATTCTCCTGTCTCCGAAGGGCCGCCGCCAGCGTTGCGATTTGGCTCCGCCGATCCACTCTGTGTCGCGCGCGCGCGCGATTGGACCGCGGAGGTGGCGCGAGCACTCAATCCGCAGCTTGGCAAACTGCCGGACATCGAATCGATAATGCGGGAGGCCCTGCGCGAGGGGGACGACTGCCACGCCATCACACGGGCCGGAAACGATCGGTTGCTCGAACTCAGGAGCGAATTGCCCACCGGCATCGTGGCCGATATCCGGGCGAATCCCGGTTTCGTCCTGGGCATCTGGATGGCCTGGGCCGCGTGGAAACTGCACACATCGGCAAGCGAGATCGTGGCCATTGGCGGCAACGGCATTGAGTTTGGCTTGCGACGGCGCGGCGAGACAAGCTGGTCGACCGTATCATGCGCGCCGCCAATAGGAATCCGCTTCAATCAACAGCAGACGGCGCCGGCCCTGGGCGCCATCGGTGACAGCGCGCTCGTCGATATCTGCGGGTTTGGCGGACAGGCGTTAAGTCATGCGCCAGTGCTCGCAGCGGAGTGGGCACATTTGCTCCCGCTGGATGCGCAATCGCGCGCCAGCGCCATCATTAACAGCGGTAAGGGCATCATCGATACCGACGTCGTCCGCGCCACCGGCGTCACGCCGATCATCAATCTTGCGATCCTCGATAAAAGAGGTGCTGCCGCACCCATCGGAAGAGGGTTCTACATCGTACCGCCCTCACTTTTCGGAACTGGAGACTAGGAATGGACCTGACAGGAAAGGTGGCTGTCGTCACCGGCGGCGCGATGGGGATCGGCTATGCGATCTGCGAGGCGCTGGCCGGGCAGGGCGCGTCGATCATGATTGCAGATCTCAAGGGAGGTTCGGCCGCCGCGGATAAATTGCGCCAGCGCGGATATCAGGCCCACCATGTCGATGCGGATGTTTCCAGCGAGCAGGACACCGGCCGCATGGCGTCAGCGGCCGTCGAACGGTTCGGGCACGTCGACGTTCTGGTGAACAACGCCGCGATCTATTCCACCCTGTCCCTCAAGCCATTCGAGCAGCTTACAGTCGATGACTGGCAAAAAATGCTGAATGTCAATGTCATCGGGCAGTTTCTGTGCTGCAAGGCGGTACTGCCGGCATTCAAGAAGCAGGGCTCCGGGCGCATCATCAACATCTCGTCGGGTGTCGCCTTCAAGGGCAATCCCGGCATGTTGCATTACGTCGCCTCAAAGGGCGCGATCGTGTCCATGACACGAACGCTTGCGACCGAGCTTGGCGAGCACGGTGTTCTCGTCAACAGCGTCGCGCCCGGCTTCACGCTGAGCGATGGCGTTCAAAACAATCCCGAACTGGCGAACACGGTTTCCGGATTTTCCGTGCGCAACAGGGCGCTCAAGCGGGACATGCTGGCTGGAGACGTTGTTGGCGCCGTCGCTTTTTTTGCGGGCCCGCATGCCGCTTTCATCACCGGCCAGACCTTGGTTGTCGATGGCGGCGCTTACTATCACTGACGGCTGCGGAATTCTTGACTGTCGAAGGGAAGCAACAAAATGAAATACGTTACCAATGCATGGTACCCGGTGGTGTGGGCCGATCGTGTTGGCCGGGAGTTGACTCGGCACGTGGTGCTCGAAGAACCCATCGTCATCTATCGTCTGGAGGACGGAAGCATCGCGGCTCTTCAGGATGCGTGTCCGCATCGTCTTGCCCCGTTGTCGCTGGGCAAATTGAAGGGTGACAACATCGAATGCGGCTATCACGGCATGACATTCGACTGCAGCGGAAAATGCGTTCTCATTCCGGGGCAGGATGTGATTCCGGGCAACGCGCTGGTCCGCTCATATCCGCTTCAGATCAAGTACGGGCTGGTGTGGCTTTGGATGGGCGATCCGAAGAAAGCCGATCTCAGCAAGATGTTTCATCTGCCGCAGTACGAGGCCGAAGGCTGGCACGCCGTGCAGGGCGACACGCTGCGGATCGAGTGCAACTATCTCAGCCTTTGCGACAACCTGCTTGATCCGGCGCACGTCACGTTCGTTCACACAACAACTCTTGGCACTCCGGCCGGGGCCACCGTTCCGGTCAACAACGAATACCGCAACAACGAAATCACCGTGTGGCGATGGATCCGCAACGGGCCGGCGATTCCGCTTTTCTCGAAGTACGGCAAGCTCACCGGGTCAGTCGATCGCTGGCACTACTACAATTACTCGACGCCGTGCTACTTCGCGATCGACATGGGATCGTGCCCTGCCGGTTCGATTCCCGATACGGAGGACAGAGATAAGGGCGTTCGGATGTTTGCCTGCCACGTTCTGACCCCGGTCGATGAACGGACGGTGCTTCAGCACTGGTTCCATGTTCGTAACTTCCGCACCAACGAGCACAACATGGACGCCTCGCTGACCGCCGATCTCGATATGGCTTTCAAGGAAGACAAGGTCATCCTGGAGCGGATCCAGCTCGAGGAAGAGCGCGACCCGAACTACAAGCGCATCATTCTGGGAATCGACGCGGCGCCGATGAAGATGCGCCGGATGGTCGATAAACTTATTATCGCGGAACTGGAGTCTGCCGGTTGAGCTGACGATCCGTACACAATCGCGCGCGCCAAAGATCATCTCTGGCGCGCGGACACTTCCTCTGTACTGCCTGGGGTTTCGGCCCCAGGATTTTTTTGGGGGCGGGGCTTTGCCGGAGCACCTGGCTAGCTGCGATTCATCAGATCGCGCCGAAGCGCGAAACAATTCCGGTGGTAATGAAAATCCGCGACGTAGATCGCAACATTCCGGTCGTCCAGAAGAACGATCCTGCAGTCGGCGGTGGGCTCGCCAAGTCCGATCTTGAGCAGGTCGGCGACCTCGGGATTCGCTATGCCGATCGTCACCGTCTGATAGGCGTGACTGATCGAGATATCCTTCATCTCCATGATGAGCGGCAGGGCGGGTAACCGTGTGAATTGCTTCCGTTCGCGTGCGAATATCTCCTGCGACAGGTGCAGGTTGACGACTGAAAACGGCTCATCCCCGTTGTACTGCACGCTTCTCAGCAGCGCATATCTATGCGCGGGGACACCTTCACCCTCGCCGAGGGGAGGGCTGGCAACTTTTTCTTCTATGTGAACGATCTCGACGCGATTGTCCTTGATAGAGCTGATAAGGCCGTCGAGGTCATTGGCGATGTTCAGCCAGTGCCGTTCCTTCGGCACGTAAGATACAAAAGTGCCGAGACCCTGCCGGGAATCGAGCATTTTTTCTTCGCGAAGAATCTCGATGGCCTTGCTGATGGTGATCTTGGCAACGCCGAATTCGGCTTCGAGCTCTTCGATCGTCGAGATCTTGTCCCCGTTCTGCCAGCGGCCAGCTTCAATGCGCTGCCGCATTACCGATGCCAGCTGCAAGTACAGAGGCATACGGCTACGGTCGAAAATGACTGAGAGCTTATTCATCTCTCTATTATAGAGTAGTCCTATATATAAGGCGAGCCGTGTTTAGAGGTCATCTAATGGGTGCGGACTGCGACAGCCGGCGCCGGCACACGATGTGCCGCTCCGTCCAGGTATCGTACCGAACGGTGAGGACTAGCGCCGCTTAGAGCGTCGCCATTGCTTTTGGCGAGAAGGGTGCAAGTTCGGCGAAGCGTTTGTCGCGCACCTTGGCCGGCCACTCCGGATCGGTAATCAGCGCGCGGCCAACTGCGACCAGATCGAACTCATGATCCGCAAGCCGCGCTTCGAGTTCGCTGAGATCGCCAACTTCCGCGCTTTCACCCTTGTAGGACTGAATGAAGTCGCCGCCCTTCAGACCCACCGATCCCACCGTGATCGTTGGCTTGCCGGTGAGCTTCTTGCTCCAGCCGGCGAGATTGAGGTCGGAGCCCTGGAATTCGGGCTCCCAGAACCGCCGCGTCGAACAGTGGAAGATGTCGGCGCCTGCGTCGACCAGCGGCTGGAGGAACGCGGCGAGCTCGTCGGGCGAGTGAGCCAGCTTCGCACCGTAGTCCTGCTGCTTCCACTGCGAAAACCGGTGAATAATGACGAAGTCTGGCCCCACACGCTGGCGGATGGCCTTGATGATGTCGGCGGCAAAACGAGTACGCTTAACGAGATCGCCGCCGTAAGCGTCGTCGCGCCGGTTCGACTGCTCCCAGAAGAACTGGTCCACCAGATAGCCGTGCGCACCATGAAGTTCGACGGCATCGAAGCCGATCTCCTTGGCGGCGCCCGCGGCTTTCGCAAACGCTTCGATGGTGTCTGCGATATCCGCGTCGGTCATCGGCTCGCCAACCAGCTTGCCTGAACCGGACAATCCCGATGGCCCATCAGACTTGCCTTCCGGACGCGGACCGGTCCCAGCCTTGCGGACCATTCCCTGATGCCAGATTTGCGGCGCGATCTTTGCTCCGGCCGCATGCACTTCTTTCACCACGCGACGCCAGCCATCGAGGCTTTTCGGGGCATAGAAGTTCGGAATGTTCGGATCATTCGATGCGCCTGCGCGGTCGACCGTGGTTCCTTCGGTGATGATCAACCCGACGCCGCCTTCCGCGCGGCGGCGATAGTAGGTCGCGACATCCTCACCGGGGGTCCCGTCCGGACTCTTCGAGCGCGTCATCGGCGCCATCACCACGCGATTGGGCAGTGAAAGCGATTTGTGCCGGAATGGCTGGAACAGCGGGTTCGTGGTCGACATGAAGGCCTCGCGACAGTTGACTGGCGATTTTCTGATGAAAATTGTGCGGTAGCAGTTCTGGCAACGTCAATTCAAAACGGTGGCGCGGCAGCTATGCAATGGCTCTCCAGGGATAGCCGCCTGATTTGGATCGCCCTCTAGGCCCCCTGAAAAACGACCTTGCCGCGGAAGTTTTTTGAACCGTGTTCCACCACTGCTTGCACGCCGGCCCTGAAGTCCGCGCTGTCGAAGAGCGGCGGGCCGAGGTCGAGCAGCAGTTCGTCCGCAGCGCGCACGCCGTGGTCAAGAAACGCGCGCATCAGTCGCTTGGTGACGGCGTGAGCTTTGGTCGGTGCGTTGGCGAGCTTTTGAGCCCATGCCATGGCCTCGGCTTGCAGCGAGGCCCGAGGAACAACCCGATTGATGATATTCCAGCGTTCAAACGATGCCGCGTCATAGAAGTCGCCGGTGAAACAGATTTCGCGCGCGCGGGCGGGGCCGCATCGCTCGGCCAGAAGATAAGCGCCGCCCAGGTAGGTCGCAGCGCCAATGTGCTGTTCGACCTGTGCAAACTGCGCATCATCGGCCGCGATGATGACATCGCATCGGAGTGCGATTTCGAGCGCTGCTGCGAGGCAAAGCCCCTGAACGGCGCAGACGACAGGGATGTTCAGGGCTTCCAGCCGGGTGCAGATCCGAATCCCCCGGCCCAGCATCTGACGGGCGCTCTTGCTGTCGACACCAACGAAGGTGGTCTGCACATTCACGCCGCAGCCGAAATGATCGCCCGCGGCCTGGACCAGCAGCGCGCGGATGTTGGACGCCTCAACCTCGTCGAGTACAGTCTCGAAAGCCGCAAACAGGGCGTTATCGGCGAGATTGATCGGCGGATTATCGATGGTGATGACGCCAACATTTGCTTGTTTTTCGAAGCGCACTGAACTCATTTTTTATCCCTTCTCGAATGGTCCGACCGGGCCGGACTCGATGTGTCCTGCGGCTAAGTGCCTGGAAACCGGTAGTGCTGAAACTGTTCCCGTAAATCGGTCTTCTTGATCTTGCCGGTTGCGGTGTGAGGTATCGCATCGACGACGACGACATCGTCGGGCATCCACCACTTCGCGATCTTGCCTTCCATGAAGTGGAGAATGTCGGCACCCTTCGTCTTCGAATCCGGTTTAAGCTGGACGATGAGAAGGGGCCGCTCGTCCCATTTGGGATGGCGGATGCCGATCACCGCGGCCTCCAGCACGTCGGGATGGCCGACCGCCAGATTTTCCAGATCGATCGAGGAAATCCATTCGCCCCCGGATTTGATGACATCCTTGGAGCGGTCGGTGATCCGCATATAGGCGTGCTCGTCGAGAGTGGCGACGTCTCCGGTGTCAAAGAATCCCTCGTCATCGAGAATATCGTCGGTGATCCGATAGTACGCCTTGGCGATGGCCGCTCCGCGGACCTTCAGGCGTCCAAACGTCTTCCCATCCCGTGGCAGCTTTTTGCCGTAGTCGTCCGTGATCTTCATCTCGACAAGGAAGGGCGGAAAACCTTGGCTGGAGAGCCGGTCGATCTTGTCCTTGCCGGAGAGATTTTCGAATGGGGGTTTGAGTGCCCCGATCGAGCCGATCGGACTCATCTCGGTCATGCCCCAGCCCTGACGCGCCGGAATCCCCATGCGGCCGAAAGCCTCGATCATGGCGGGCGGTGGGGCTGCGCCGCCAATTGTCAGATGCTTGAGATCGGGCAGCCGCAGGTTGTTTGTTTCCATGTATTGCTGAAGCATCAGCCAGACGGTCGGCACACCAGCCGTCAGTGAGACCTTTTCGTCCCGGAGAAGCTCGTAGATCGACGCACCGTCCATCTTTGCACCCGGAAACACCAGCTTGGTGCCGGTCATCGGGGCATGGAACGCCAGCCCCCAACTGTTGGCGTGAAACAGCGGGACGACAGGCAACACGGTATCGGTGGATTTCAGGCCGACTACGTCAGCCTGCGCGACCATCAGCGAATGCAGGACATTGGAGCGGTGGGAGTAGAGCACCCCCTTCGGATCCCCGGTCGTCCCCGACGTGTAGCAAAGACCGGCTGCGGTATTCTCGTCGAACGATTTCCATTCGAAATCGCCGTCGACGCTATCGATCCAGTCCTCGTAAGCGATTGCCCCGGGCAGATTTGTCGCCGGCATGTGCGCACGGTCGGTGAGAATCACGAAACGCTCGACCGAGGAGAGTTGCGGCGCCAGCTTCTCCAACAGCGGCACGAAGGTGAGGTCGGTCATCAGGATCCGATCCTGAGCGTGATTGGCGATCCATGCGATTTGCTCAGGGAACAGCCGCGGGTTGATCGTATGACAGACCGCGCCGATGCCCATGATTCCGTACCAGGCCTCAAGATGACGCCATGTGTTCCAGGCTAGGGTCGCGACGCGGTCTCCGAGCCTGATGCCGTCACGTTCGAGCCGCTGTGCAACCTTCAGGGCGCGCGTCCGGATGTTCAGATAGTTGGTGCGATGGATCGGTCCTTCGACTGACCGGGTCACGACCTCTCGCGTGGGGTGACAGTCCGCGGCATGGTCGATGATACGGTGGCACAGCAAGGGCCAGTCCTGCATCAGGCCTAACATGGTGTGAAGCTCCTTGAGTTCTTGTCCTGCAAATAAAAAGAAACCCGGCACTCGATGAATGAGTGTCGGGTCAGTCTGGGTGGAGCTACATAGGTTTGTTTTCGCTGCTGAGAATCGGGCCGAACAACTCCCATTGATCCTTGGAAAAGCGCATCATCTGAAGCTGCTCGATCGGCCGGTAGTCACTCGCGCTCGTCTTCACGCGAATGCCCGGCAGAAGCATATTCACGTCCATATCGAGACTGGCGGCCTGCTTCATGACGTTTTCGCGGGTCAGGTCGTCGCCGCACTGCTTGAGCACCTGTGCCATGATTTGGGTGACCGCATATCCATAAATGTAAAGGCTATCCGCCCGGTCTGCGTCCGGAAGATACTTGTCCATGAAGGCATTCCACTCGATCATGCCCTGATCGTTCTTCCATTTCGGATCGGTGGCGTCCTTCAGGTAATAGGCGCTGAGCACGCCCTGCGCGTTCTCGAAGCCTGCCGGCTTGATGACGCCTCCGATCGTGGTCGAAACCTGAGGGATGATCTGAACAACCTTCCAGTTAAGCTCGCCAACCTTCTTGATGCTTTGTGCGACGAACTTCGGCGTTCCGATGTTGATGAAGACCGCTGGATTCGCGGCCTTGATCTGCACGATCTGGGAATCGATGGTTGGAGCCGAAACCTCGAAGGGCACCTCGGCGACGATCAGCTTGCTGGCGTTTTCGCCGAGCCCTTCCTTCAGCCCGATCAGATAATCTTTTCCGAAGTCGTCATTTTGATACAGCACCCCGATTTTGGCGTCCGGATAAGTCGCGAGAATGTACTGGGCATAGATGCGTGCCTCGCCGCGATAACTGGGCAGAAGTGCCATGGTCCACGGATAGTTCGCCGGATCGGCCCACTTGTCCGCGCCGCTGGTGACGAACAGTTGCGGCACCTTCTTCTGGTTCATGTACTTGTGAATGGCCGTGTTGCCTGGCGTGCCGAGATTGCTCAGCAGGAAAAGGACCTCGTCGCTCTCGACCAGCTTGCGGGCCTGTTCGACGGTCTTGGGCGGACTGTAGCTGTCGTCATAAGAGATGTAAGTGATCATGCGGCCGTTGATGCCGCCGCGGTCGTTGATCATCCTGAAGTAGGCCGCCTGCGCTTTTGCAATCGCAGAGTATGCCGAAGCGGGTCCGCTGTGCGGCGATGTGTTGCCGATCTTGATTTCAGTATCGGTCGCTCCCGGATCGTAGCGTTTCTGCGCGAGCGCTGCATCGCTTGTTGCGAGCCCATATGCTACGATCAGTCCAAGCGCGATTTTTGCGAATGTCTTGAAGTTCATGGCTGCCCTCCCAGGCTTTGCGACTTTGCGTTGCCTTTTTCGGCTTTTGGCAAAGTCGCGAGAGCTAAGCAGGCGGACTTTGTCGGCCCCAATGAAAATCTTGAACCGGCGCTATTCAGCCGTGAAGCGCTGCGTGGCCCGGGATGCTCATTCACTGATGAATAGCGATCATCCAGAATTTTAGTAGCTGGAAGCCGTTTCGGCTGATCTGATCACGCCCAAGCGCGCCCGACGTCTGATCGGATGGCAACGGGTATTGCAGGAAGCTGGCTGGAGCATTCGTCCGGTTTCATTCTCGCTAATCCATTTACCCGGTAGCGCGCCGGCCTTTATGGCGGATCGTCGATCCTAATGTCGGGCAACTTGATCCAAGAGAATTCGGGAGGAAACAACGTGAGTGAGACAAAGGCTGCTGTAGGGCAGGTTCGAACCGAGGTGCATGGCCATGTATTGAAGATCATCATCGACAACGCGGCCAAGAAGAATTCCTTCAGCCCGCAGATGATGCATCAGATGTCCGATGCGCTTACTCTCTTGCACAATACCGACGACTATTGGGTCGGTGTGGTCTGCGCGGAAGGAAGCGATTTCACAGCCGGCCTCGATATGCCGAAGTTCTTCGGTCCTACGGCGGACAAGGATGCGCTCAAGCTAAAAGAAGGCAACGTCGATACATTCGCGCTTCAGAAGCGTTGCCGAAAGCCCGTCGTCACGGCGGTTCAAGGTATCTGCTTCACCATCGGCATCGAAATGATGCTTGCCGGCGATATTGTTATCGCTGCCAGCGACGCGCGTTTCTGCCAGATGGAATCCAAGCGCGGGATCGCCCCGCTGGGTGGCGCGCATTTTCGCTTTCTGACGCGCGCCGGCTGGGGCGACGCGATGTATCATCTCTTCCTTTGCGATGAGTTTTCGGCGGAGCGGGCCTACAAGATCGGTCTGGTCCAGGAGGTGGTGACGCCCGGCCAGCAGATCCAGCGCGCGATGGAGATTGCGCAGACGATAGCGAAGAATGCGCCGATCGGCATTCAGGTCACCAAGGAAGCCGCCCTGAAGTTCATTGAGAGCGGCGAGCGGTCTGCAATCGACTACATCCCGAAGATCAGAGACCGCGTGTTTAACAGCGAGGACTTCAAGGAAGGCATTCAGTCCTTCGTTGAGCGCCGCCCTGCGGTCTTCCGCGGAAAATAACCGCATCCGAGACGGTAACCATTTAACTCATCAGAGGGACGACAAGCGACATGGGAAGCATCAAGAAGGCATTCGATCTGACCGGCAAGACCGCACTCGTTACAGGGGGCTCGCGCGGGCTTGGGCTTCAGATCGCCGAGGCACTTGGCGAGCAGGGGGCAAAAATCGTCCTCTCGTCGCGCAAAGCCGGTGATCTGGAAGAAGCTCAGGGCCATCTCGCCAAGCTCGGCATCAAGGCAGACTGGATCGCAGCCGACAATTCCAAGGACGAAGACATCAAGCGGCTCGCGGACGGCGCAATCGCCAAGCTCGGCAAGGTCGACATCCTCGTGAACAACGCCGGTGCGACCTGGGGCGCGCTGACGGAAGATCATCCCATCGAAGCATGGGACAAGCTTATGAACCTCAATATCCGCGCGTTGTTCGTGCTTAGGCAGCAGATCGGCAAGAAATCGATGATTCCCAACAAGTACGGGCGGATCATCAATCTCGCATCGGTTGCCGGGCTGTTCGGCAGCAGCGGTGAGATGCAGACGATCGCCTACAACACCAGCAAAGGTGCGGTGGTGAACTTCACTCGCGCTCTTGCGGGCAGTTGGGGCCGTCATGGCATCACGTCCAACGCGCTTGCGCCGGGTTTCTTCCCGTCAAAAATGACGAAGGGAGTGATCGCATCGGTCGGTGTCGACAAGTTGACCGAAGGTGTGCCGCTTCGCCGCCTTGGCGATGATGACGATCTCAAGGGTGCTGCGCTATTGTTCGCCAGCGACGCCGGAAAGCATATCACCGGGCAGATACTGGCGGTCGATGGCGGTCTGACGGCTGTGCTGTCGTCGTCCTGAGTTATCAAACCCGGCCCGGAAACGGGCCGGGTTTTTGATTCGGTCGCTTCGTCACCTGATTAAGGGATGATGAGAGCAAGACTCTCCGCCACCAGAGCCGGAGACTGATTGTTTTCGATCTCCAGCGTTGCTTTGCTTTTGATCAGGAATTGCCCGTTTTCCTTTGGCTCGATGCCGATCAGAGCCAATTGCAGGCGAACCCGCTCGCCGGCCTTCACCGGCGTAATGAACCTGACTTTATCCAGCCCATAGTTGATGACTGCAGAGGCATCCCTGGGAGCAAGTCCCAGCTTCATTGCTAGTGCGGCGACCAGCGAGAGACTGAGATATCCGTGGGCAATCGTGCCGCCGAACGGGCTCTCTTTCCTGGCGCGTTCAATATCGACGTGGATCCACTGCTGGTCGCCAGTGCATTCGGCGAATTGATTGATTCGGAGCTGGTCAACATCGACCCAGTCCGACGCCCCAAGGCTCTGGCCAACGAAGTCCTTAACGTTGGCGAGCGTGATATCCGTCATAACAATCAGCACCTTTCATCATGGTTATGTCCGTCATTGTCGTCGCGGCTGGAATGATCGCCATGGCAGATATTTCGAGACTATAGCCAGCAGTGAATAGCGATTGCGTCATTCATCATTGAATAGCCAGTCGCCAAATTCTCCCTACCTCTTCAGGACGGGCACGTTCAGCCTGCTGTCCTAAAGGTCCAGATTCAATGGAGCCCAAGGGAAACGCTGTTCATGACCAACTCCATAGCCTTGGCTGACGCCGTCGCGCCAATCGAGACGCTCTCCGATATTCCACGATACTATGCAGCTTTGACCCCGGATGCGGTCGCGCTGAATTTTGAAGGCAGGGAAACCACCTATGGTGGTCTCGATCATGCCTCAAACCAGGTTGCAAATGGCCTGATCGCGGCCGGCGTCAAACCTGCGCGCCGAATCGCGATTCTCGACAAAAACAGCGACGCCTTCTTTTCGGTTCTTTTGGGTGCCGCCAAGGCGAATGCGGTGCTCGTGCCCATTAACGCACGGCTTGCCGCTCCGGAGATCGCGTTTGTGATCAACGATGCCGAAGCGGAAGTGCTGTTTATCGGTGAACCGTTTCTGGAAACGCTCGGCAAGATTCGCGATCAACTTGTCACGATCCGCGAGGTGATTGTTCTCGATGCATCTTACGCGGCGTGGCGCGACGCGCAGAACCCCCGTGATCCCGGCGTGATCTCACAGCCCGAGGACGTCTGTATTCAGATGTACACCAGTGGAACGACTGGTCATCCCAAGGGGGTTCAGCTCACTCACCGGAATTTTTCGCTGACGTCGCCCGCGGTGTTAGATTTCTGGGGTCACTGGACATCCAGTGACACGCTGCTGATTACAATGCCGCTGTTTCATATCGCCGGGGCCGGGACGGGCATCCTGGGTCTGCTCGCTGGTATGAAGATTGTCGTTCTTCGCGAGTTTGTCCCGTCTCAGGTCCTTCAATCGATTCAACACGATCGTGTCACGGCTTCGTTCTTTGTGCCCGCGATGATACTGGCGCTTCTGTCTGAAAAGAATATCGATCAGATCGATACCTCTTCGCTAAAGCGAGTGATTTATGGCGCCTCGCCAATTCCAATCGATCTGTTGAAAAGCGCGTTGCGCGTGTTCAGGCAAACCGCTTTTGTCCAGGTCTACGGCCTTACCGAGACCACCGGAGTGCGGAC
Source organism: Afipia sp. GW822-FHT03D08 (assembly GCF_058801645.1). NCBI lineage: Bacteria > Pseudomonadati > Pseudomonadota > Alphaproteobacteria > Hyphomicrobiales > Nitrobacteraceae > Afipia > Afipia sp. GW822-FHT03D08. The sequence goes on along the minus strand of NZ_JBXANK010000002.1, from coordinate 617,390 downwards.
CGCGCTTTTGCCGGAAGACCATTCCCGTATCGACAGCGAAGTCATGAAATCATGCGGCCGGGCCATCGACGGCGTTGAACTGCGAATTGTGGATGCTCTGGGAGCGCCGCTGCCACCGCGCGAGGTGGGAGAGGTCGTCTGCCGGACGGCAAAGAACATGGTTGGATACTGGAATCGTCACGACGACACAGCGAAGACCCTCAAGGGTGAATGGCTCCATACCGGCGATGCAGGATATCTTGATGAAAACGGATACCTTTATATCCACGATCGTATCAAGGACATGATTGTCTCCGGCGGAGAGAACATCTATCCCGCGGAAATCGAGAGTGTATTGTTCAGCCACCCGGATGTCGCCGATATCGCGGTCATCGGCGTACCGGATGAGCGGTGGGGCGAAGCCGTCAAGGCTCTTGTAGTGCCGATGCAGAATGCCGTTGCGGACGCCGACAGCATTTTGCGATATGCGCGGGAGCGCCTGGCAGGTTACAAGATTCCGAAGTCGATCGAGTTCTTGTCAGAGATGCCGAGAAATCCCTCAGGAAAGATATTGAAGCGCAAGCTTCGTGAACGGTACTGGCAGGGACACGACAGGCGTGTAAACTAAGTTCTGCATGCCCGTCCCATCACTATCCCTTCCCAGGCAGCGCGGAATGCAGATGTGACCGAAGCAAACTGGGATTTGTACCGTCTATTTCTGGTCGTGGCCCGAACGGGCAGCGTCAATCGCGCCGCCAATGAACTTGGGATGAGCCAACCGACACTGAGCCGGCGGTTAAAGGAGCTTGAGCGGTACGTCGGAGCGCCGCTGTTCTTTCGGGCGTCGTCGGGAGTAAAACTCACGCCGGAAGGCGAAGATCTTCGGCGCTCGGCTGGGGATATTCTGTCCGCATTCGACTTGTTTAATCGCGAGCTGCGTTCGCGCGTCGGCCAGAGGTCGTCCGTGGTCAAGATCTCCGCGACGGAGGGACTGACAAAGCACTGGCTCCTGCCTCGCGTCAAACAACTCCGCAGTCTGAACAGTCGTCTGCGTCTTGAACTCACATCGACAATGCATCAGCAGTCCCTGGCGACGAGCGATCTCGACTTCGTCATCAGAATGGGTGATCCGGGCGAAAGTGAACTGATCGGAAAGCGGGTAGCGACCGTCGCGTTCGGGATATTCGCTTCGGAGGAATATCTGGCGGCGCATCCTGCACCGCGATCGCTGGCTCAACTCAAGGATCACGACATTATCGGACTCACAGAGGATTTTGCCGGCTTCCGAAGTGAACGCGCCGGCCAGATGCAGTTGGCCACACAGTTCTTTGCCGCGACGGAGGTGCGAAATGCCCTGCGCATTTTGCCAGTTGCAAGTCACTTTGCTGCGGCGGCGGAAGGCCTTGGTCTGGCCTTTCTCGCTGTGCCCTTTGCGCAAGCCGAACGACTTGTCCGGGTGCTTCCGAATGAGACGGCATTTTTGAACGTGTGGTTGCTTCGCCGTCCTGAAAGCGATCTTAGAAAGCTGACCAGAGAGGTCAGGCGTTTTCTTGAGAGTGAGTTCGTAAAGTCGAAGAGCTGGTTCTCCGGTAACCAAAGACCCGCTCATACGCCAACCCGGCGTAAACCCTGAGCGCCGCGAGATAAGCAATATGGATATGGCGAGAGCTCCTCGCTGGACCCATTTAGAGACGATGTCAAAAGCAGCATGCTGCCGAGTAAACGAACACCTCAGAAGCCCTGAGATGATCGACGGCGGCCGGGACGTCGGCTGAGATCCGTCCCGGTTCGCGTTTCGTCCGAATGGACACCTCATTCTGCGGCTGGCTGTCCGCAAGTAACCCGCTAGATGGTCTGACGGAACCTTCCCCCGAACCGCGCATCTTGCATATGCTGGCGTCAGGAGCGCGCAGACGAGGAGATCTTGCTCGATTGGGTCATGATCAGGGCTCGTGAGATGCAGGAAGCCGACGGGGACGTTCGTCTCGATGACAATCACGAAGCGCTGAAAGTGCGTCTGCATACGTATGATGAGCAGACTGCTCCGCTCATCGAATACTATCAATAGAGAGCCATCCTCAGGAGCATCAACGGTTTGCTGCCGGTCGACGCCGTGACTGCGGAGCTTTTGACGGTCATCGGAGGCAGCCGATAGCGACAACCGGCTCAGGTGATGCATAACGTCGTGGGCATTGAAAATGGACCCGCGACGCGGTGGATCAGGCCCCGACCACAATTCTCTCTGCGCCGCTTGCCTGGGCCTCTCCTCCCAGATAGGCGGCTTCGAGCGAGGGGTCCTTCGCGATGGTTTCTGCGGCTCCACTTTTGACGATCGCGCCTGTCTCCAGAAGATAGGCCCTGTCAGCCAGAGCAAGAGCCTGTCCGGCCATCTGATCGACGACAATCAGCGTCATTCCTTCAACGCGGAGACGTTCGAACGACGCGAAAAGCTCGTCGACCACAAGCGGCGCGAGTCCAAGCGATGGCTCGTCCAGCATCAGCACTTTCGGCGACGTCAGCAGGCCGCGGGCGACTGCCAGCATTTGCTGTTCACCGCCGGAGAGAAGACCGGCGCGATGATCGATGCGCTGGTTGAGGCGTGGAAAGCGGGCCAGCATGGCTTCGACTTCGGCATCGAGATCGATGTCCGTGCGAGCATAGGCCCCAAGCTGCAGGTTTTGCCGGACCGTGAGTTCCGGGAATACCTGCCGTCCCTCCGGCACCAGCACAACACCAATGCGGGCGCGTGCATGCGCGGGCAGGCTATCGATCCGTTCGCCGGAAAGCGAAATCTCGCCGGTTGCGCGTGGCGGCTCAAGCCCTGCGATCGAGCGCATCAGCGTGGTTTTACCCGCACCGTTTGCGCCAAGCACGGCAATGGCCTCGCCGTTACCGACAACGACGTTAATGCTTTCGAGCGCCCGCGACAGACCGTAGAACGCATCGAGCTTTCTGATGTCGAGCACAGTCTCCTGCCCGGGCTGACGGACGGGACGCTGGCGCTGTTCGCTCGCCGTTGCATCGCCGAGATAGGCCTTCCGGACCAGAGGATCGTTCCGGATGGCCGCAGGCTCGCCGACGGCGATGCGTTTGCCGCCATCCAAGACCACGATGTGATCGCTCAGCGACATGATCATCGGCATGTCGTGCTCGACAATGATCACGGCGACACCGAGATCCGCGATGCGGCGCAGCAACGTTGTCAGGCGCAGCTTGTCACCCTTCGACAGGCCGGCGGCGGGCTCGTCAAGAAGCAGGACCTTCGGCCGCAACGCCAAAGCGCGCGCGATTTCGACCAGACGTTTCTCACCATGCGGAAGCGATTCCGCCGGCCGGTCGAGGTCACCATCAACTCCCGCGAACCGCAGCAGGGATCGCGCGAAACGCTCGGTGTCCGGATTGCGGAGCGGCGAGACGATGCCGCCCAGCTTGCCGGCGGTTTCCGCCAGGAGCGTGTTTTCGATAATAGTGAGCGAACCGAATAGTTGCGTGGTCTGGAATGTCCGCGCCACGCCGGCGCGGGCGAGAGTGTGTGAGGGCAGGCCGGTCAGGTCACGATCACCAAGTTTCACCGTACCTGACGTCGGCCGATAGAATCCGCAAAGCAGGTTGAGTGCGCTCGTTTTGCCGGCGCCGTTGGGGCCGATCACACTCGTCACCTGACCGGGCTGCGCGGTAAACGATACGTTCTGCACCGCGCGGACACCGCCGAACGCGATCGATAGGTCCGTGACGTTGAGCGGTGGCGCGCTGCTGCTTTCCACGCGAAGAGCGGCACCGGGGTCGCCGATCGTCGACATACCTTCCGCACTGGATTGCGGCCGGGACGCCGAAAAGAATTTTGCAAAGAGTTGCCCGGCTAGACCCGCGACGCCGTTCGGAGCAACGCGCAGCACAGCGAACAGCAAAAGACCAAACGCGAGCAGGCGATATTCCGCCAGATCCGAGAGAAGCTCTGGTAGCAGTACGACGAGTACTGCACCGATCACCGGGCCAAGCGCCGACCCGGCTCCTCCGATCATGACGCCGAACAGCAGCAGGATCGATTGCAGGAAGGGGAATGAACTGGGGCTGATGTAGCCTTGAAGCGGGGCGAATAATGATCCTGCCAGCGCCATGGCTGCCGCTGAAATGACAAAAGCCATGGTGCGCACGCGGACGAGATCGATACCCACCGAGCGGGTCGCAACTTCAGAGTCGCGGGCCGCGCGCATGGCATAGCCCCAGCCGCTTCGCTTCAGCCGATCGAATAGCACGACGCCGGCAAACATCAGGGCGACGCTGGCGATGGCGAGGCCGCGCTCCGATAGGGGCATGCCGAAAATGCTCGGTGGAACGGTAAGGACAAGGCCGTTGCCGCCGCCGGTGAGATCGCGCCATTCGATGGTGCCGTGTTCGACGATGAAGCCGAACGCAATCGTGACCATAGCCAGATACGGGCCTCGGACGCGCAACGCCGGCATGGCAAGAAGACCGCCGATGATGCTGACGAGGACAATGCCAGCGCCGGTCGCTGCCAGATAAGGCCAACCGGCCTTTTCCATCAAAAGCACCGTCGTGTAAGCGCCTATTGCCATGAAGCCGATATGTCCGAGCGAGATCTGCCCCGCCAGTCCGAGCAGGACATTCAGGCCGATGCAGGCAATGGCAGTCAGCGAAATGGTCGCGATGAGAAACACCGCGTAGCTGTCGGCGACTGCTGTATAGCCAAGGGCAATCGCCAGCGCGGCGCCGCCGATGATAAGAGACGTGCGGGAAGTCATACCTTTTTCACTCCAGCGCGGCCGAGCAGCCCGTGGGGCAGAACGACGAGAATCACGATGACAGAAGCGAATGTGATGATCTGGGTGTAAACCGAGCCGAGATAGCTGGTGGCGAACACCTCAATAAGGCCGAGGCAGAGTCCAGCCAGCATGACGCCCCATGCGCTGCCGAGGCCTCCGATGATTGCGGCGGCAAATGCCTTGATGCCAAACAGCGTCCCCATTTCCGAAGAGACGTTGAACAGCGGCGCAATCAGAAGGGCGGCGATCCCGGCGAGAACCGCCGATACCGCGTAGCTTGCGGCGATAGCGCGGCCGACATCGATGCCCATCAGGTGTGCAGCATTTGGATTTTGCACGACCGCGAGCATGGCGACGCCATGGCGCGTACGGCGGGTGAAAAGATGAAGCGCCGTTGCCAGGAGAAGACCGATGATCGGGATCAGAAGCTGAAGCGGATAGACGCCGGCTCCTTCGACGATCTGGATAGGTTTCACCGCGAGCATTGAGGGGAAGCCGCGCGGCTCCTTGCCGAACACAAACAGCATCAGGTTATCGACGATGATGCCGACGGCAACGGTTGCCATCAGCCAGTTGTCCGATCCGCGCTGCACGAACGGACGCACGGCATAGCGTTCGATGATAAGGCCATACAGGGCGCAGATTGCGAGAACAGCCGGAATGCCGAGCGCGCCCGGCCAGCCCCACAGAACGAGAAAAAAGTATCCAGCCACGGCTCCTAGGGTCATCGAACTGCCCTGGGAGAAGTTCACCGTGCCGGATACTGCGTAAGTGACGTGAAAACCAAGCGCGAGCAGTCCGTACATGCTGCCGAGCGCCAATCCTGTGATGATCGCAGGAAGAAGTGACATGTGCTGATCGCCTTGGGTTGTCGGCCAACGCGCCGGTTTACTTCTTCACGAACGGCAGGATGTGGTTGTCCTCGAAGCGCGTCCAGATGTAGTCGCTCTCCGTGAGCGCATCGTGCTTCGTCTTCGTGAACGGCTTGTCATAGGTCTTGATCAGGCCGTCGACGCGGTCGATTGCATAGAAGCCGTCGCGAATTGCGACTGGCTCTGCCTTGCCAGCCTTCTCGATTGCTTTCGCAATGACGAGGACCGAATCGTAGGCGTTGGCAACGCCGACGGCGGGGGTGATATCTGCCGGACCCTTGATGTCAGGATACTTCGCCTGCAGCGCCGCGATGACTTTCTTGCCGACGGGCGAGAGGTCGCCGAAGAAGCTATAGGTCTGAACGAAGATCACGTTCTTGGCGTTAGGCCCTGCAAGTTCGGTGAAGCGGCCGCCGGCGGGCCCCCAATGCGAGACGATCGGCGGAGCCCATCCCATCCGGTCGAGCGATTTCACGACCTGCGAAGCCGGACCGACGTTGCCGACCAGGAACAACGTATCAGCGCCTGCCTGCTTCAATCGCGACAGCTGCGGCACGACATCGACGTCGTTTCCTTCGAACTTCTCGATGCCGGCGGGCTCAGTGCCAGATGCCTTCATGGCGGCCTTGAGGCCATGCTCGTTTGACTCGCCCCATGGATTATTGACCAGGATCAGCCCGGGCTTTTTGGTGTCGTAGGTCTTGCGGGCGAACTGGACGATGGCCTTGTCGACTTCATCATCCATCGCAGAGACGCGGAACACGAAGTTGTCGGCGGCACCGTTCTGCGTGATGTTGGTGCCCGCAGCCCATGGCACGACGAAAGGCATCTTGGCGTTGTTGACGAACGGCACGATCGCGAGAGCAACCGGCGTATCGAGGCCGCCGAGCAGGGCTGAAACCTTCTCACGCTGGATCAGTTCGCGTGCGGCGATGAGTCCTTTCGCCGGGTTGCTTTCGTCATCGCGGCGAACGAGTTCAAGTGGCCGGCCGAGAACGCCGCCCTTGGCGTTGATCTCTTCGATGGCGATAGTGGCTCCACGAGTCAGAGCTTCACCAGCCCGTGCCGATTGACCGGAAAGGGCAGTGACGAGACCGATCTTGATGGGGTCGGCGGCATGAGCAGGTGAAGCGGCCAGTGTTACCGCGAAGGCCGCGCCCATCATGCCTTGCAGGAACGAAGGACGAGAAAAGGCACGGTTCGATGATGTCGAATTGTAGCGCATTCTGTTATTCCTCCCGATAAGGCGGTTGCTCTCCGTTTCGAGAACAAACTCGCCAGCATTTCCGCCGCTCATCGTTTCGCGAACTTGACGGAAGTAAAAACTTTCTTCAACTATAGTCGAAATGTCAAGCGGCCATAATTACTTTGAGGGAGTTTCCGGGATGGTCGAGAAAACGTCCACACCAAAAGAGAAGCAGATTGTGCCGATATCTGCGGCAGTTGCCGATGCTTCAAGCAACCAGAAAAATCAGTTGGGTTCGCGTAAAGGGAAAAGTCTCGAGGTTCCTTCGCACGGGCGATATGGCTACAGCGCGATCGTCAACCGGCCTGACTTCAACTGGCCCGACGGCAAGCGACTTGCCGTCTATATCGGTTTGAATCTTGAGCATTTTTCGTTCGGCGACGGACTGGGCGCGGAGTTGTGCCCCGGCGGTCCGCATCCGGATGTCCTGAATTATGCATGGCGCGACTACGGCAACCGTGTCGGTGTCTGGCGGCTAATCGATCTTTTCGACGAGCTGTCACTGCCCGTGTCTGTCCTCGCGAACAGCAGTATCTACCATTACTGCCCGGAAGTGATGGAGGCTTTTCGGAAGCGCGGCGCCGAGGTGGTCGGTCATGGGCGAACGAACTCCGAGCGGCAGGGCATACTGCTCGAAGCGGAAGAGCAGCAACTGATCGCCGAGTGCACTGCGGTGATTGCCGATTTCGAGGGGCGCCAGCCGGCGGGATGGCTCGGACCGTGGATCTCGCAGTCTCACCTCACGCCCGACCTGTTGGCCGAGGCCGGGTACGGATACCTGCTCGACTGGTGCATGGACGATCAGCCGATCTGGTTTTCAGCCCGCAATGGCGGAAGGATTCTTTCGGTGCCCTATCCGCAGGAATTGAACGACATTCCTTCGATCGTCGGGCGAAAGGACTCGGGCGAGCAGTTTGCCCAAATGATCGTCGACAACTTCGAGGAAATGCTGGAGCAGTCCACGAAGCAGTCTCTCGTGATGGGCATCGCGCTGCATCCTTATATTGTGGGGCAGCCGCATCGTTTGAGGCCACTGCGGCGCGCGTTGCAAACCATCGTTGCGAAGCGGCGCGACATCTGGATCACAACTCCGGGACGCATCGCCGATTACTGTCGCACGCTGCCAGAAGGAATCATCCAGTCGTGAGGAGGCGCAACCGCACAGCCGATCGACGATGCATGTGCTTGCTTACAGATTTGGGGACTTCAATTGACTGACATCGATACCCTGTTTCAAAACGCACGACTGCCCGATGGGCGAACGGTCGATATCGCCGTGAAGAACGGACAGATTTCTGCCATTGCAGCCGGTCTGCGCGTTGCGGCGCGTGAAAGTACTGATCTCAAGCGGCGCTTCGTGCTGCCGGGCCTGGTCGACGGTCATATCCATCTCGATAAGGGGTTCATCGGCGACGAATGGAAGCCGCATCGGCCGTGTACCGCAGGCTTCAATGTCCGCGAGCGGGTTGAGTTCGAGAAGCAGGCACTTGCCAAGGCGAAGCCGATTCCTGTCCGCGCCGCCGGTCTGATCGAGCTTTGCGTTTCGCAGGGTACGACCCACATGCGCAGCCATGTCGATATCGATCCGCAGATCGGATTGCGGAATCTCGAGCAGGTGGCGGCGGTCCGCGATGCGCATAGGGGCAAAGTGTCGATCCAGATCGTCGCCTTTCCGCAAAGCGGCATCGTGACTGCGCCCGGCACGCGCGAACTGCTCGACGAGGCCGTCCGCAATGGGGCCGATCTTGTCGGCGGTCTCGACCCCGCCGGCTTTGACGGTGACATCGCGGGACACCTCGATGCAATCTTCGATGTCGCGGAGCGTCATGGTGTCGGCATCGATATCCATCTGCACGACGGCGATCTGCTCGGTGTGTTCGAAATCGAGGAGATCGCGCGGCGCACGAAGGTGCTTGGCCTTGGAGGCAGGGTGACGATCAGTCACGCGTATGCGCTGGGACAGGTTCCGCGAGATATAGCGCTGCGGGCGGCAAATCGGCTTGCGGAAGCGGGGGTTTCGATTCTGACGAATGCGCCCGGCGCTCACGCATTTCCGCCGGTCCTGCTGCTTCACGAAGCCGGCGTGAATGTCTTCGCGGGCAACGATAACATCCGCGATTCCTGGTGGCCTTATGGCGATGGCGATCTGCTCGAACGGGCGATGATCGTGGGGTATCGTTCAGGTTTCAATACCGACGCGGAACTCGCGCTTGCGTTCGACATGGTGACGTCGCACGCGGCGCGAGCACTCGGTATCAAGGGGTATGGTCTTGTGGAAGGCGGGCCTGCGGATTTTCTGGTGATCGATGCGCAGCATGTTCAGGAAGCGGTTATCGCGCGGCCCAAACACCGTGACGTCTATAAAGCCGGTCGCCCGGTCGCCCGCAACGGCGTGACAGTCTCCGATGTACGTTGAAGCAAGCGCATTGGCCAATAGGCCGTCCACCCGGCGAGGACGGCCGATCTCGTCATTTGATTGCAGTTGCGGCGATGTGGTAGCTAGGACCCATATTGCCCGCAGAATGCAGTTTCAGAGGTCGAATGACCCCGCCGGTAACGGCAACTATGTTAAAGTCACCAAATGCTTTCAATGGTGTTGACCAGGTGCACGAATGAACGAGACGTCAGCAAAGAAGCAGCCCGCACGCAAGAAAGCCGCTGGGGGCAAGCGCAAACGGGATTCCGCCCTCACCAAGGAATCGATCCTGCAAGCTGCGACTTATGAATTCTGCCGCAACGGACTTGGCGGGGCACGCGTCGACGCGATTGCTCACCGCGCGAAGGCCAATATGCGCCTGCTGTATCACTACTTCGGCGACAAGGACGGGCTCTATCTGGCCGCTCTGGAGCATGTCTATACGGACATCCGCGCCGCCGAACAGCAGCTTAATCTCGACAGCCTCGACCCCGCGGAAGCCCTGCGCGAGCTGGTCGATTTTACGTTCACGTTCTTCCAGAATCACCAAGACTACATCGCGATGATCAACACGGAGAATCTGCAGCGCGGAAAGTATCTTCGCAAATCCCGCAAGATCGCCGCACTGACAATGCCGCTCGTATCCAACATCGAGAATATTCTACGGCGAGGCGCGGCGGCCGGCATTTTCCGCAGCGGCGTGGATCCGATCCAGCTCTACGTGACGATTACGGCGTTCAGTTATTTCCACGTATCGAACCGGCATACACTGTCGCTGATGTTCGACAAGGATCTGGGCGATGCAGGCTGGCTTGAAGACCGCCGCAGGCACGCTCACGACGTGATCATGGCGTGGCTGACGGTTCCCGATACCTTGCGCAAGGATGGTAAGAAGGTCTCCTCACCGAAACTTTCGCCGGTGCAGGGCAAAGCCCCTAATCTCGTCTGACCTTGTCCTGTTTACGCGCGCGGAAACAATTCGTTCCCGATCATGACGTTGTCGGTACGCGCAGCACGCTCTTCCCGTTTGACATAAAAGTAAGAATATTATTACTTATCTGAACTTCGGGGCATGGGGCGCCTGAGAGCCGGATATGTCAGTAACAGGTTGCATAGAGACTTCTGTGTCACGGCCGGGTACCCGGCCGTTGCCTGCCATTCGCGAAATGGGGCTGCTCGCGGAGAAGGCGCTGCGGAGCGACAGCGAAGGGCGGGTTGTCGCTGTTTTCGAGAGCTCGTTTTATGCCGTGCTTGGTGGCCAATGGATTTGTGTTGGCCTTCCGCATCTTGGCTCTGGTCCGCTGCATGTCCTGTGCGAACGTCGATCGCTTTGCTGGCCAGCGATATACGCTGCCGTTTCGGTGGATCGTTCAACTCTCTGTATCGACAACAGGCCATTGGCGACGTTCGGCGATGCATCGATTTGGAGGCCGGTGTCGGCAGTATGCTGGACGCTTGCAGGATTGCAGCGCGGACTTGGCGCCGTTGATCAATCTTTTCTTGTGGGGGTGGCGGAGGAGGGATTGGCGTCTGCGGGTTGTGCGCAGCGTCACGAAAAGCTCACGCCGCTTGTCGCGGTCGCCGCGCCGGGAATAGCTGCTCTCGATCGCGTCATCACGAATGCGCTCGATGGACGTGCTCCTCTGCCGGCGGAACGCGCGGAACTGGTAACACTGATCGGTCTCGGACCGGGTCTGACGCCGTCCGGTGACGATCTGCTCGGAGGCGCGCTCATCGCGCTGGCGGCACTCGATCTGCCGAAAGTGCGGGACCTGCTGTGGAGCGCCGTCCGCGCGCATCTTGACCGTACCAACGACATCAGCGCGACACATCTGCGGACCGCGGCGCTGGGTTACGGAGCCGCGGCGATGCATGCTGCAATTCACACGACGATAAGCGGGGACATCAATCGTGTGGCGCCGGCTTTGGCCGCGGTATCGGCGATAGGTCACAGTTCGGGCAGGGACGGCTTTGCCGGCGCGTTGATTGCACTGCGGGCTATTGAGCGGCACTTCGCCCGCGATGAGCCGCGGCCTCCGTCTTTCAATCGCATTTAGCAGCACCGCATCCGATCTCCCAACTTAACTGCTCCGGGTGCATGCCCGGAGCAGTTCTTTCTCTGCGGTGCAGTGCCTTTTCTCGTCGATGGTTTCTGGCGCTGCGATCGCGCGCCGACTGGATGGGCGCTCGCTCAAGGCTCTTGACGGTATATAAGTAAAAACATTATTACTTATTTTTGCGTGCGGAGCGTTCCGATGTTGCAGACGAAAAGAAGCTATCGAGGCATGGTGACGGCGCCGCATCATCTTGCGGCCCAGGCCGGTCTTTCCGTTCTGTCCGATGGCGGCAATGCGATCGAGGCAATGATTGCCTCCGCTGCGGCAATCGCCGTGGTCTATCCGCACATGAACGGCCTCGGCGGCGATAGCTTCTGGCTGATCGGCAAGCCGGGATCGGCGCCGATCGGAATTCAGGCGTGCGGGCGTTCCGCGATGGCTGCCGATCGCAATTGGTATCGGGAGCGTGGGTGCACGGCCATTCCCGGGCGCGGTCCATTGGCGGCGTTGACTGTTGCGGGCACCGTTGACGGCTGGGAGAAGGCGCAAAATCTCAGCCGCCGGCAGCATGGCGGACGATTGCCAATGTCGCGTCTTTTGCAGGATGCGATCCGCTACGCATGGGAAGGTGTGCCGGTTCCGCAAACACTCCACGAGAACATCAAGAAGAAGCGCCCGGAGCTGCAGGACGTACCGGGCTTCGCTGATGTCTATTTGCCGAACGGTGCTCCACTCGCTGTCGGTTCAAAGCTGCGGCAGCCTCGCGTCGCGGACACCCTCGCGCGCCTGTCGCAAGCGGGCCTGTCGGATTTCTATCGCGGTGATCTCGCCCGTTCGATGGCCGCCGATCTTCAAAAGGCCGGCAGCCCGCTTCGTCTGCCCGATCTCGAGCGTCATCAGGCCACTCTGGTAACACCGCTGTCGCTCGATGTGACTGGCCATAAGGTTTTCAATATGCCACCGCCGACGCAGGGTCTCGCGTCGCTGCTGATCCTTGGACTTTACGCCCGGAGGATTGCCAACGAGGCGGACGGCATTGATTATCTCCATCGCCTGGTCGAATGCACCAAGGCAGCATTTCGTGTCCGCAATCGGCATGTGACGGATCCCGACTATATGGAACGTGCCGCGGTGGACTTCCTGACGGAGGAATCCCTCGCGGCCCTCGACAAGACTGTTGCGACAGATCGCGCTGCTCCGTGGCCCGATCCGTCAAAGCATGGCGACACGGTTTGGCTCGCTGCGACCGATCGCAGCGGTTTGAGCGTCAGCTTCATTCAGAGCATTTACTGGGAGTTCGGCTCGGGTGTCGTTCTTCCTCAGAGTGGCGTGACCTGGCAAAATCGCGGAACAAGCTTCGGCCTCGGTGAGAACGATACAAACCGGTTGGAGCCGTCGCGGCTTCCCTTCCACACCATCCAGCCTGCGATGGCGGAGCTGAGCGATGGCCGTCTGATGTCCTACGGCACGATGGGCGGTGAAGGACAACCTCAAACGCAGGCCGCAATTTTTTCGCGCTATGTGCTGCACGGCCAGGATCTCCAGTCGACGGTCACCGCTCCGCGCTGGCTGCTTGGCCGAACGTGGGGTGAGGAGAACAACAATCTGAAAATCGAATCCCGTTTCGACCCCGGAACGATCGAGGCGATGCGCAGTCTTGGGCATGATGTGCAGGTTGTGAGGCCGTTCGAGGAATTCATGGGGCACGCAGGTGCAATCGTGTGGCATCCGGACGGATTGCTCGAAGGTGCAAGCGATCCCCGCAGCGACGGTGTGGTTGCTGCGCGATAGCTGCGACGGGACGGCGCCGCCACACCGATTTGCCGAGATGTAGTCGCGTGGAACAATCGCGCGGCGTCTTGATGCTTATCATCGCTAAACCGCGTCAAGCGGCGTGCAGTGCATTTCGCCGCTGCCGCTTTCATTCGGATCATGATCTTCAGTGTCTCAATTCAGTGTTTTGGCATCGGCAATTGACAAAGTAAGAATTTTCTTACTAATCTTGAAGCGTCGATAAAGAGTGAAGGAATGACGTCCATGGCAACTGAGAAAGATGCGCCGTATCAGGCTCTGCTGACGGGCGACGTAAAGGTCGTGAACGTCGGCCTTGAAGGCTTCGTGAAAGATCTGCGCGACTGCGACATCGAGGTCATCCATGTCGACTGGTCGCCGCCGGCCGGTGGTGATCCTGAGATGGCTGCGTTGCTCGCGAAGCTCGGCGTGTGAGGAGGCGTTCATGAAATTAATAGAAGAAGCAAACAAGCAGGCTCTGGCGCGCATTCTGGAAGGCGAGCCGAAGCTGATCGACATCGTTCCGGCGCGGGAGGTGTTGAAGGGATTGAAGGATCGGATGGTTCTTCATGCCGGGCCGCCGATCACATGGGACAAGATGTGCGGTCCGATGCGGGGCGCGGTCGCCGGCGCAATTGTCTTTGAAGGCTGGGCGCCAGATCTCGAGGCTGCCACCAAACTCGCCGCCAGCGGCGGTATCGAATTTCATCCGAACCATCATTTCGGCGCGGTCGGTCCGATGACCGGCATGACGACGGTGTCGATGCCGTTGTTTGTTGTCGAGAACACCAGGTTTGGTAATCGCGCCTATTGTGCGATCAACGAGGGACTTGGGAAGGTGATGCGCTTTGGCGGCAATGACGCGAGTGTGCTCGCGCGACTTGCCTGGCTGCGCGACGTATTCGGACCGGTCCTTGCCAGGGCCATTCGGGCGCGCGGCGGCATTGAGCTCAAGTCGATCATCGCGCGCGGCCTCTCGATGGGCGATGAGATGCACCAGCGCAATCTCGCCTGCTCAAGCGTGTTTCTGCGGGAGGTGGGGCCGTCGCTGGCGCGGACCTCGACCGACAACGAAGTTCTGGCCGATTGCATCGCCTTCATTGCGCAGAACGATCAGTTCTTTCTCAACATCGCGATGGCCATGGGCAAGGCGATGACCGATCCGGCGAAGGGCATTCGCGGTTCGACCATCGTCACCGCCATGTGCCGCAACGGCACCGACTTCGGTGTGCGTGTCAGCGGCCTCGGCGACCAGTGGTTCACCGCGCCTGTCGAAATGCCGGAGGGTCTCTACTTCGCTGGTTACTCTGAGAAGGACGCTAATCCCGACATGGGCGACTCCGCCATTGTCGAGACCATCGGTCTTGGCGGTTTCGCCATGGCTGCGTCGCCCGCAGTCGCCGGATTCATCGGCGCGGGTGCGCCGTCGTCAGCGGGAAATTTCACCCGTGCGATGGGTGAAATCACGGCAGGCCAAAATCCTGAGTGGACAATCGCAGCGCTCGACTTCGCCGGCGTTCCTACCGGAATCGATGTGCGCCTGGTGGTCGAAACCGGGCTGGCCCCGGTCATCAATACCGGCATCGCACATCGAGAGCCCGGGATCGGGCAGGTGGGCGCCGGCGTGGTGAAGGCGCCGATGGCCTGCTTCCAGCAAGCTGTCCGGGCCATTGCGAAAGATCTGGGGGTATCATGAGCGCATTCGTTCTGAATGAAATTCGAAAAGGTTTCTATCTGGATTCTGTCGCGCTGATGCGGCTGTCGCGTGAGATCGCGTCGGCGCCCGGCATTCTCGAAGCTGCGTTGATGATGGGGACGCCGTCGAATGTTGCCATCATGCGTAACGCTGGACTTCTAGACGGTGATGTCGCTGCACTGGGCAACGATCTCATCCTTGCGGTCAAGGCCGAGAGTGAGCAGGCCGCACGGGCCGCACTCGGCGACGCGCTCAAGGCGCTCGATAAGCCAAAGACCCGGAGTGCTGGAGAGGCCGCATGGCGGCCGCGCAGCATTGGCGCGGCGGTCAAGTCCACGCCTGATGCCAATCTGGCGCTGATTTCCGTTCCCGGTGAATTCGCCGCGGCCGAAGCGCGCAAGGCGCTGAACCGCGGGCTTCATGTGCTGATGTTCAGTGACAACGTCTCGATCGCGGACGAACTGTCGCTCAAGCAGCATGCGCGCGAGTTGGGCCTGCTGATGATGGGGCCGGATTGCGGCACGGCCGTCATCGGCGGTGCGCCGCTGGCGTTCGCCAACAAGCTGAAGCGCGGCAAGATCGGTATCATCGGCGCGTCCGGAACCGGCACGCAGGAAGTCTCGTGTCTGATCTCCGAGGCAGGTGAGGGCATCTCGCACGCGATCGGCGTAGGCGGACGCGACCTGAAGAAGGAAATCGGCGGCATCACAACGCTGATGGCGATGGATGCGCTGGATGCTGATCCGGAGACGGATCGCGTGGTTCTGATTTCCAAACCGCCGCATCCGGATGTTGCGAAGGTTGTGATCGCGCGCATTGCAAAAAGTCCAAAGCCCTATACGGTGTGCTTCATCGGTGCAGCTTCAGCCGCCGATCTGCCGCCGAATGCGAAATTTGCGCGCACCCTGAAAGATGCAGCGGAGCTCGCGCTCGGAGGCCGGACCATCGGCGGCAACTTCAATGTCACGAAGCTTGCCACGCGCTTGCCCCGGCGCAGGGGGGAACGCCGGATCGAGGGTCTGTTTGCCGGAGGGACACTCTGCGCCGAAGCGCAGGTGATCCTCGGAGCCGGCGGACGCAAGGTGGCCTCGAATGCCGCGATTCCGAATGTTCCCTATCTCGATGCGCCGGAGAGCGCTGGCCGGGATCGGATCATCGATCTCGGCGCGGACGAATACACCCAGGGCCGGCCGCATCCCATGATTGATCCGTCGGTGCGCGACGACGCCTTGCGTGCGGCACTGATCGATCCGGAGGTCGCGGTGATTCTCGTCGATCTCGTGATCGGTTACGGCGCGCATGCCGACCCCGCATCGCATCTGGCGGAGATCGTAGCCAACCGGCCTGACAGTGCCCCCATCATCGTCGCTTCGGTGACCGGCACGGAGCTTGACCGGCAGGTGCGCTCCGCGCAGGTCCGGCGTCTGGAGGACGCGGGCATTATGGTCGCGCCGTCGAACGCGCAGGCATGCGAACTCGTGCTGGCTCTTGCGGCCAATGACATGAAGGTGAGCCGTTATGCGAACTCTTAATGAAGTTCCACGCCGTCTTGTAATCGCCATCGGTGGCAATGCGGTTCATCCGGAAGACATCAGTGGCACCTCCGAAGAGCAAAAGTCCGTTGCGCAGCAGACCGCGGAGGCGCTGTTGCCGCTGGCGCAGATCGACAATGAATTGGTGATCACGCACGGCAATGGCCCCGTGGTCGGCAAGATCATGATGCGTCAGATGCTGACCATGAGCCGCATTCCGCCGATGTCGATGGACATCTGCGTGGCGCACAGTCAGGGCGGCATCGGCTATCTCCTGATGCAGGCGATCGAGAACGCCTTGCGGGAACAGGGCAATCAGCGGCACGTTGCAAGTCTCCTGACCCAGGTGGAAGTCGATGCCGACGATCCCGCCTTCGGCAACCCGACCAAGTTTGTCGGTCCGTTCTTCACGGAAGAGGAAGCCAAGAACATCAGTAAGGAACTGAACTGGGCAATGCGCGAGGATTCCGGTCGCGGCTGGCGTCATGTTGTGCCGTCACCGAAACCAAAACACGTCTGCGATATTTCGCTGGTCGATGCGCTGGTCAAGCGCGGCACCATCGTTATTGCCGGCGGCGGGGGTGGCATGCCGGTGATCCGCGATGCGAAGGGCGTGCGTACCGGCGTGCCTGCGGTTATCGACAAGGATCTGACGTCGGCACACATCGCCAATGTGCTCGATATCGACGAATTGCTGATCCTGACGGCGGTGCCGCGTGTCGCCATCAATTTCGGCAAGCCGAACCAGAAGGAGCTTACGGAGGTCACGCTCGACGAAATCAAGGCCTATCACCGGGAAGGACATTTTCCGCCGGGCAGCATGGGTCCGAAAGTCGATGCGGCAATCCGCTTTCTGGAAGGCGGCGGCAAGCGCGCCATCATCAGTCACCTTGATCACGCGATGCCTGCGCTTCGCGGCGAGACCGGAACGCATATCGTTCGGAACCCATAACCGCTTTCGTACTCACAAGAGGAAAGCTTCGCCGACTGGGAGAAAAGAATCGTAGCTCACTCCGGCATGGACTCAATGATCGCGCTTGGACGCATGACGGGAGCGCATGATCCGCGCAGCGACGGGCGAGCACTCGGGATGTAACCGGTCTCAAGCGTTTCCGCTGTGGACGACGGAGTCGCAGCGGAAACGCTTCGGTGATTGGTTCTACGGCTTGTCGCGCCCCCACGGGAGCAGAGAAGCAGGAAAATCGGCCGCGTAGCGCCGTCCTTTCGGCGGGTGGGGCGGTTCCTGGTATGGATTTGGATCCGGCTCGAGCACCTTGCGATAAAGATGCCACGTGGCATGACCGAGTACGGGCAGAACAACGGCGAGACCGAGGAACAGCGGAATCGATCCGATTACCAGCAGCGCCGCGACAATCAGACCCCACGTCGCCATTGCAACGGGATTCTTCGCCACGACCCGCAGAGAGGTCCGGATGGCATCGATCGTATTCGCATGCCGGTCAAGCATCAGCGGAAACGCCACGACACTGATGCACAAAGCGATGACAGCGAACAGAAAGCCGACGCTGCATCCCACGACCATCAGCTGCAGCCCTTCCTTGGTCGAGAAAATGCGTGAGGCGAAATCGGGAATGCTTGCAGCAGGAGTGTTGCCGAAGATGGCAACGTAAATGGAATCTGCGGTGGTGACCCAGACAACGAAAAGAATGAGCAGGATCACGCCAAGTCCGAGCATGGCTCCGAAAGACGGTGATCGCAGCACGGCAAATGCATCCCATGCGGAAGGCTCTTCCCCGCGCTCGCGCCGGCGGCTGAGCTCATAGAGCCCAAGCGCGGCGAAGGGACCGATCAGTGCGAAGCCCGCCGCGAGCGGGAACAGCAGCGGCAACACCGAATAGCCGAGCACTGTCCTTGCGATCACAAGTCCGAGCACCGGATAGATCACGCACAGAATAACCGCGTGGCTTGGGATCGCCTTGAAGTCTTCCCAGCCCAGCCGCAAGGCCTCGAGCAGATCGGAGGTTCCGATGTCGCGAACGACAGGGACGGCAGCGCCGGAAGACGCGTCTGGTACAACTTGTGGAATGTTGTCTGAATACGGTGTGGCCATGGCCGCAATCTCCCATGCGTTCGCACCGGCGAGATTGGGCGTCTTTTTCAAGCGACGTTCAATCGCCTTCGTGCGCAGAAATGGCGACCAGATGAGACGGCCAAGTTCACGAAAGAGCTATGCCGGGCAAACCGGGTCGCGACCTGTGGAGCAAGTATAGCGCAACCAGACAAGAATAGCACGCGCTGTTAGATCCATTGTGCATCTGCAAAATTTTTGAAGGCAAGGTGAGAAGACGTTACGCGCTTCTGTGTTCCCGATTGCATTGCGGCATTGTGCGACGGCACAGCACTCAACAAGCATCATCCGTTCGCATGAGCCGGTCTATTGACAATCAAGCCCGGCGAGGAACATCCTCTAGTGGTAATGCCCATAGTTCAATGACACCTGCGATCGCAGCATCTTCGCTGAATTGAACCCGACCGGCATACTTGCTCTTTAAACTGCTGATGTCGGTTTCGATGTTGCGACCGGTTAAGGGGGCAAGGCGGCCAGCATTGCGATGGCTATCTTGATGCATGCCATCCCGTGTCGACATGAGCCGTGCCCCTTAAGTCTTGTCCGTAGCCTCTAGAGGCAAGGATGAACAAGGCATGGCTGTAGCACTCATACTGCTTTTGGTCGCGATCGCTTCCGTGCTGTTCCACCTCTGGAGTCCGTGGTGGTGGACGCCGATTGCTTCAAACTGGAGCTACATCGACGACACCATCACGATGACGTTCTGGATCACCGGAGCGGTGTTCTTCGCGGTGATCGCGTTTATGGCCTATTGCGTCTTCCGCTTTCATCACAAGGAGGGAAGGCGGGCAGCCTACGAGCCGGAAAACAAGAAGCTCGAATTGTGGCTCACGATAGGAACCGCCATCGGCGTCGGCGCAATGCTCGCCCCCGGTCTGGTGGTCTGGCACCAGTTCGTCACCGTTCCGGCCAACGCCACTGAAATTGAGGTCATGGGCCAGCAATGGCGGTGGAGCTACCGCCTTCCGGGGAAGGATGGCCGGCTTGGCACAACTGATGCCCGCAACATCAGCGCCGAAAATCCCCTTGGACTGAATCCAAACGACCCGAACGGACAGGATGACGTCGTGATTGAAAACGGCGATCTGCATCTGCCTGTCGGGAAACCGGTGAAGGTATTGCTGCGCTCGATCGACGTCCTGCATGATTTCTACGTGCCTGAGTTCCGGTCGAAGATGGACATGGTGCCCGGCTCCGTTACCTATTTCTGGTTCACTCCAACACGAACCGGGACGTTTGAGGTCCTCTGCGCAGAGCTGTGCGGCATCGCGCACGCGCAAATGCGAAGCAAGGTTATTGTTCAGGAAGAGAAGGACTATCACGCGTGGCTTGAGAAGCAGCAGACGTTTGCGGAGCTATCCGGTGAGCGCAACATCATGAAGGCAATTTTCAAGACAGGCAGTGAATGAAAAATACTGATGAAGAGGCGCCGCACCTCGTGAGGCTAACTCCTCTCGGATGAGTGGAAGACCAAGGAGGACATTTCGATGGTTGATGTCCCGTCTGACGTGCTCGCAGGAATTCCGCCTGCTGAAGTGGGTGAGGTCGATCTTTATCATCCGCATAGCTGGTGGACCAAATACGTCTTCTCGCAGGATGCGAAAGTCATCGCGATCCAGTACTCGCTCACCGCGATGGCCATCGGCATGGTCGCGCTGGTGCTCTCGTGGCTGATGCGGCTGCAACTTGGATTCCCCGGTACCTTTTCATTCATCGATCCAAGCCAGTATCTCCAGTTCATCACCATGCACGGCATGATCATGGTGATCTATCTTCTCACGGCGCTGTTTCTCGGAGGTTTCGGAAACTACCTCATCCCGTTGATGGTCGGCGCGCGCGACATGGTTTTCCCGTACGCCAATATGCTGAGCTACTGGATTTACCTGCTTGCCGTGCTGGTGCTGGTGGCGACCTTCTTCGTGCCCGGTGGACCGACCGGCGCCGGATGGACGCTCTATCCGCCGCAGGCAGTTCTCTCCGGAACGCCAGGACAGGAGGCCGGCATCATCATGATGCTGCTGTCACTGGTTCTGTTCATCATCGGCTTCACCATGGGCGGCCTGAACTACGTGGTGACAGTACTGCAGGCCCGCACGCGCGGGATGACGCTGATGCGGATGCCGCTGACGGTGTGGGGAATTTTCACAGCGACCGTGATGGCGCTGCTCGCTTTTCCCGCTCTGTTCGTCGCCTCGGTGATGATGCTTCTTGACCGGCTTCTCGGCACCAGCTTCTTCATGCCCACGCTGGTGGAAATGGGCCAGCAGATGAAGTACTCCGGCGGGAGCCCGCTGTTGTTCCAGCATCTGTTCTGGTTCTTCGGTCATCCCGAGGTCTATATCGTCGCGCTGCCGGCTTTCGGGATCGTCTCCGATCTCATCAGCACCCACGCACGCAAGAACATTTTTGGCTATCGCATGATGGTGTGGGCGATCGTCGGAATCGGCGCGCTGAGCTTCGTGGTGTGGGCGCACCACATGTATGTCAGCGGCATGAATCCGAAATTCGGCTTCTTCTTTGCGACGACGACGCTGATCATCGCGGTGCCGACTGCGATCAAGGTCTACAACTGGGTCCTGACCCTGTGGCGCGGCGACATTCATCTCACCATCCCGATGCTGTTCGCGCTCGCGTTCATTGTCACCTTCGTCAACGGCGGCTTGACCGGCCTCTTTCTCGGTAACGTCGTTGTGGATGTTCCGTTGTCCGACACGATGTTCGTCGTCGCACATTTTCACATGGTGATGGGCATTGCGCCGATCATGGTCGTGTTCGGTGCGATCTATCACTGGTACCCGAAAGTCACCGGGCGGATGCTGAACGAGTCGCTCGGGCGTTTTCACTTCTGGGTGACGTTCATTGGTGCCTACGCAGTCTTCTTCCCGATGCACTATCTCGGGCTGCTAGGTATGCCGCGCCGCTATCATGACATTGGCGATACGGCATTCGTCCCGGCATCCGCCCACGATCTGAACGCATTCATGAGCATCGCAGCCTTGATCGTGGGATTCGCCCAGCTTGTGTTCGTGTTCAATCTCTTCTGGAGCCTGCGCAAGGGGAAAGAGGCTGGCGGCAATCCGTGGCGGGCGACCACGCTGGAATGGCAAACGCCTGAAACTCCGCCGGCGCATGGCAACTGGGGCAAGGAACTCCCCGTCGTCTATCGCTGGGCCTACGATTACAGCGTGCCCGGTGCTGCGCAGGATTTCATTCCGCAGAATGAGCCACCGGCTGCTCTTGCACTGAAGGGGACGCATCCGTGACAGCAATTGTCCTGTTCATGGCTGGAATCGCGGCCATTGCGGGATGGTGGCTCTCGCAGCAGCGCCTTGCCGCCAAGCCATGGCTTGAGGAGGGCGTCATCGGCGATTTTCCCGATGGGAGCGTTTCGTCGCTGCCGCCCGCGAAGATTGGACTGGGTGTGTTTCTGGCGGTCGTCGGATCGTTGTTTGCCCTCTTCATCAGTGCGTACTCCATGCGCATGGAGCTGATTGACTGGCGGTCGATGCCGGTACCGAAGCTGTTGTGGTTCAACACCGGCGTTTTGATCGTAAGCAGCGCAGCACTTCAATGGGCGCAAGTCGCGGCGCGCCGGGATGACGGTGACAATGTGCTTATCGGCTTGCTCGCAGGAGGCGTCTCTGCCGTCGTTTTTGTGATTGGCCAGTTGCTGGCGTGGCAACAACTCAACGTAGCCGGTTATTTTTTGACGGCTAACCCGGCCAATGCCTTCTTCTATCTCATCACCGCGGTTCACGGACTGCATGTGCTGGGCGGCCTCGCGGCGCTGGGCAGGACCATCGCCAAGGCATGGCGCGGCGTTGAGGTCTCGCGGCTCCGCTTGAGCGTCGAACTGTGCACCATGTACTGGCACTTCCTGCTTCTGGTTTGGCTGATCCTGCTTGCGTTGTTGACTGGCTGGGCGGACGATTTCGCCGCCATCTGCCGCCAACTGCTGACTTGAGGAGATTGGACCGATGGCGGAGACTGTGCTGACAAACACCGGACAATCCCACACACGGGCTAAGGGCTGGCGAGGCATTGCGGCCGACTGGTCGTCAGATCAGCGGGCGTTCAAGAATGTCTCGTGGGGCAAGGCCATGATGTGGATCTTTCTCCTCAGCGACACCTTCATTTTCGGCTGTTTTCTGCTGTCCTATATGACGGCGCGGATGTCGACGACGGTGCCTTGGCCGAACCCCAGTGAAGTATTCGCGCTCGAGATCGCCGGACATCATATGCCGCTGATCCTGATCGCCATCATGACCTTCGTGCTCATCAGCAGCAGCGGAACCATGGCGATGGCCGTCAACTGCGGCTATCGGCGCGACCGCCGCAAGACTGCGATCCTGATGCTGGTGACGGCTGCATTCGGCGCGACGTTCGTCGGCATGCAGGCCTTTGAGTGGACAAAGCTGATCATGGAGGGTGTCCGGCCATGGGAGAATCCGTGGGGGGCGGCGCAGTTCGGCTCATGCTTCTTCATGATTACGGGTTTCCACGGAACGCACGTCACCATCGGCGTGATTTTCCTGATCATCATCGCGCGAAAAGTCTGGCGAGGGGATTTCGACACCGAGCGGCGCGGCTTTTTCACGAGCCGGAAGGGACATTACGAGATCGTCGAAATCACCGGACTCTATTGGCATTTCGTCGATCTGGTGTGGGTCTTCATTTTTGCGTTTTTCTATTTGTGGTGAGGTGACACATGGCTGAAGTCACGATGAACGGAGTTTCTCATGCGGCACCTGCTGCAGCACCGGCTGTTGCACATGCCGAGGGACAGCAGCATCCGATCAAGCTGTACCTCGTGGTCTGGGCATGGCTGTTTGTGCTGAGCGCCTGCTCTTATCTCGTCGATTATTTCGGCGTTCACGGATATCTACGCTGGTCGCTGATCCTGCTGTTCATGATTCTGAAGGCAGGTTTGATTGTGGCGGTCTTCATGCACATGGCCTGGGAGCGCCTGGCGCTGAGTTATGCCATCCTGCTGCCGCCGCTGGTGTTGCTGGTGTTCGTGGGCATCATGGTTCTGGAGTCGGACTACACGTTTTTGACCCGGATCGTGTTCTTCAGGTCAGGGGCGTGAGACTGGCGGGGGCCTCGTACGTACGGAGGACTGCCATGACGACATATATCATGCTGGCGAACTGGACCGACAAAGGCGTGCAGGCCGTGAAGGACTCGCCGCGCCGTCTGGATGCGGCGAAGAAGGCGCTCAAGGATATGGACGGCGAGTTCAAATCATTTTTCCTGACCATGGGACAATATGACATCGTCGCGGTTTACGAAGCTCCGGACGATGCGGTTGCTGCGCGTTTCAACCTGCAACTTGGAATGATGGGAAATATCAGGACGCGCACATTGAAGGCGTTCCCCGAAGCAGCTTACCGGGAAATCATCAATTCGCTGGGCTAACCCGCCAACAGCGCGCTCGTTTCAGATTTGGTTTTCTCAGCCGTTCTGTTTGTCAGACATGGAGTGGTCGCATGCGCATTTTCGTTCTCGTCGTAGGAGCAGGGCTTCTCTTGGTTGTTCCCGCGGCCGCCCAGGATGCGGCCGCAGGCGAGAAGGTTTTTGCTCAGTGCAGGGCTTGCCACCAGATCGGCGAAAGCGCGAAAAACGCCGTCGGGCCCGTGCTCAACGGACTGTTCGGGCGCAAAGCCGGGAGTATCGAAGGCTTCAACTACTCGGCGGCGAACAAGAACTCCGGCCTCACCTGGGATGAAGCGACCTTCCGGGACTACATCAAGGATCCAAAAGCCAAGATTCCGGGCACCAAGATGATTTTCCCGGGCCTGAAAGATCCAAAGCAGATTGACGATGTCGTCGCCTACCTCAAGCAGTTCGATTCCAAAGGAAAGAAAGCGGAGGCAGTTCCATCGGGGATCAGGCAGGCGAGCCTGAAATGAAGTGCTGTCCTGGTAGCTCTCTAGTTTCGCCGAGCGGGTCCAACGGTCTGCGTGCCGGGGGGCAGGAAGGTGTTCCTGCGTCCATGATTGCCCTTGCCGGGGCATGCAGATCGGCGTTGGAGCCCTTACTCGGTGCGGCGGTTGGCGCAGCAGATATCCTGCCGCCAATCATATCCACGCACTGTCACACTCGGCTGCTTAGATGGGAAGCGGGTAAACATGAGTGGTATCCATCGCTCTTCCGAAATAGATGATTTTATATTCATCTAATAAATCAATGACTTGGTCGTGTGTTACTGAGTGGTAAACGCTGTCACACCGCTGTCATGTGGATTTCATAAAAAGTGCAGGCTCGGCCTTCTAAGAAGGCGGCCTCGAAGCGCGATAACGATCTCGAACGGTCAGGCGCTTTGTTCACACGATGGAGAGACCCAGTGAATTTCATTAAAAAAGCGATCGTCGCTGCCGGCCTTGTCGCCGCATCGACCTCGGCCTTTGCTGCCGACATCACCGGCGCGGGTGCGACGTTCCCGTTCCCCGTCTACTCGAAGTGGGCTGACGCTTACAAGAAAGAGACCGGCAACGGTCTGAACTACCAGTCGATCGGTTCCGGCGCCGGAATCAAGCAGATTCAGGCCAAGACCGTGACCTTCGGCGCGACCGACGCGCCTCTCAAGGCTGAACAGCTTGAGAAGGATGGCCTCATTCAGTGGCCGATGGTGATGGGCGCGATCGTGCCTGTCGTGAACCTCGAAGGCATCAAGCCGGGCGAACTGGTGCTCTCCGGCGAACTGCTGGGCGACATCTATCTCGGCAAGGTCACCAAGTGGAACGACCCCGCAATCGCCAAGCTGAACCCGAAGCTGACGCTGCCGACCGATGCCATCACCGTGGTGCGCCGTTCGGACGGTTCGGGAACGACCTTCAACTTCACCGACTATCTGTCCAAGGCCAGCCCTGAGTGGAAGGCCAAGGTTGGTCAGGGGACCGCTGTTGAATGGCCCACCGGCGTCGGCGCCAAGGGCAACGAAGGCGTAGCCGGCAACGTCGGCCAGACCAAGAACTCGATCGGTTATGTCGAGTATGCCTATGCCAAGCAGAACAAGCTGACCTACACTGCGATGATCAACAAAGCCGGCAAGACCGTTCAGCCGACCGTTGCTGCGTTCCAGGCGGCGGCTTCCAATGCTGATTGGGCCAAGGCTCCGGGCTACTACGTGATCCTGACCGACCAGCCGGGCGAAGCTTCGTGGCCGATCACCGCCGCAACCTTCATCCTGATGCACAAGACCCCGGTCGACAAGGCTGCCTCTGCGGAAGCGATCAAGTTCTTCAAGTGGTCGTTCGAGAAGGGCGCCAAGATGGCTGAAGAGCTCGACTACATCCCGATGCCTGAGCCGGTGGTCAAGCTGATTGAAAAGACCTGGTCGGCTGACATCAAGAGCTAAGCAAATGTTCCGGAGGAGAGGCTTGCCTCTCCTCCGTTTTCTTGGACTACCGCTGGCGTAACGACGTGTGCGGCCGGCAACTATGTAAGTGAATGGGACAGGGGACTAGCGTGGCAGAGATGGCGGTTCAGAGCACCTCAATGGAAGCAGCCGGACCTTACGATCGCGCAAAAGCTCTGAGCGCATTCAAGTTCGGCGACAAGGCATTCTACTGGACCACCAGGGTCTGCGCGATCGCCGTCTTGCTTATTCTCGGTGGCATTATTCTATCGCTGATCGCAGGCGCATGGCCCGCGATGAAGGAATACGGGTTTGCATTCCTCTGGACGCAGCGCTGGGCGCCGTCCGCTGATCCTCCGGTTCTGGGCGCGCTTGGCCCGATCTACGGCACGCTGATAACCTCGGTGATCGCGATGATTATCGCCATCCCGGTCGGTATCGGTATCGCGATCTTCCTGACCGAGCTTTGCCCGCAGTGGCTGCGCCGTCCGATCGGCATCGCCGTCGAACTGCTCGCAGGCATTCCGTCGATCATCTACGGCATGTGGGGCTTCTTCGTACTTGGCCCATTCCTGGCAAACTCATTCCAGCCTTTCATGATCCGGCTGTTTGACGGTGTGCCCGTCCTCGGCACGATTTTCGCGGGGCCGCCGTCCTACCTCAGCCTGTTCAATGCCGCGCTGATTCTGGCCATCATGGTGCTGCCCTTCATCACCGCGATTTCCGTCGACGTGTTCAAGACGGTGCCGCCAGTGCTGAAGGAGGCGGCCTATGGTGTCGGCTGCACCACCTGGGAAGTCGTCCGCAACGTCGTGATCCCTTATACCAAGGTCGGCGTGATCGGCGGCATCATGCTCGCACTCGGCCGCGCGCTCGGCGAGACGATGGCGGTGACATTCATTATCGGAAACTCGTTCCGGATATCCTCATCGGTCTTTGCTCCGGGCACGACAATTTCAGCGGCCATCGCCAGCGAATTTGCCGAAAGCGACGGTCTGCATCAGTCCGGTCTCATTCTGCTTGGCTTGCTGTTGTTCGTGCTGACGTTCTTCGTGCTCGCAGCAGCGCGGCTGATGCTGATGCGTCTTGAAAAGAAGGCGGGGAACTAAGTCATGAACCCGATCTATGCCTCTCGCCGCCGCTGGGACATCGTCATCCGGTTCTTGTGCCTTGGCGCAGCTGTTTTCGGCGTGACCTGGCTCGCGCTGATCCTGTTCACACTGTTCTACAACGGCTTTGCTGGCCTGCATCTCGGTGTCTTCACCGAGAATACGCCGCCGCCCGGATCCACCGACGGCGGATTGCTGAACGCCATCGTCGGCTCGATCATCATGACGGTGCTTGGCGTCGGCATCGGCGCGCCGATCGGATTGTTCGCCGGCACTTATCTCGCCGAATACGGCAAACACGACCGCCTGACCTCGGTGATCCGCTTCATCAACGACATCCTGTTGAGCGCGCCATCGATCATCATTGGTTTGTTCGTGTATGGTGCGGTCGTTGTACCGATGGGCGGCTTCTCGGCGCTGGCCGGCACGCTGGCGCTTGCGGTGATCGTGATCCCGGTCGTGGTGCGCACCACCGAAGACATGCTTGGTCTCGTGCCCAATCCGCTGCGTGAAGCAGCATCTGCACTCGGTCTTCCGCGTTCGCTCGTCATTAAGCGTATCGCTTATCGCGCTGCGCGCGCCGGCCTCATCACCGGCGTCCTGCTGGCGACGGCACGCGTTGCTGGCGAAACCGCCCCGCTGCTGTTCACCGCGCTAAGCAACCAGTTCTTCAGTCTCGATCTGACCAAGACGATGGCGAACCTGCCGGTCACCATCAACAACTTCGTCCAAAGCCCCTACGACTACTGGAAACAGCTCGCATGGACCGGGGCTTTGCTT
Organism: Afipia sp. GW822-FHT03D08; assembly: GCF_058801645.1. NCBI lineage: Bacteria > Pseudomonadati > Pseudomonadota > Alphaproteobacteria > Hyphomicrobiales > Nitrobacteraceae > Afipia > Afipia sp. GW822-FHT03D08. The sequence continues at coordinate 589,679 of NZ_JBXANK010000002.1, read as the reverse complement.
ATCACCTTGACCGTACTTGCCCTTAACATTGGCGCGCGCATTCTCGGCGCCGAGAGGACATCGAAATGAACGAGCAGCTTTCTGTCAGCGTAGATCTTTCCCGCAGCCCCGTACCGGGTGGTATTGGCCGGCTTGATGCGCGGCCCAAGGTGACCGCGCGAGATCTGAATTTCTATTATGGCGAGCACCACGCCCTGAAGAGCATCAATCTTGTTCTCGGCGAGAACCGCGTGACCGCCTTCATCGGTCCGTCAGGCTGTGGCAAGTCGACATTGCTGCGCATCTTCAATCGCATGTATGACCTTTATCCCGGTCAGCGAGCGGTCGGCCAGTTGATGCTGGACTCGACCAATATTCTCGATCCGAAACTGGACCTGAATTTGCTGCGCGCCAGGATCGGTATGGTGTTCCAGAAGCCGACCCCGTTCCCGATGACGATCTATGAGAATATCGCGTTCGGTATCCGGCTCTATGAAAAGATTTCGAAGTCCGAAATGGACGGCCGCGTCGAGGCCGCGTTGAAGGGCGGCGCGCTCTGGAACGAGGTCAAGGACAAGCTGAACGCCAGCGGCCTCAGTCTGTCCGGCGGCCAGCAGCAGCGCCTGTGCATCGCACGCACTGTCGCCGTCCGTCCTGAGGTCATCCTGTTCGACGAACCTTGCTCGGCGCTCGATCCGATCTCGACCGCCAAGGTCGAAGAACTGATCCAGGAACTCAAGGAGGACTACACGATCGCCATCGTGACGCATAATATGCAGCAGGCGGCGCGTGTGTCTGACAAGACAGCGTTCATGTATCTTGGTGAGCTGGTCGAGTTCGACGATACCAACAAGATATTCACTTCGCCGACCGACCGGCGCACACAAGATTACATCACCGGCCGCTTCGGCTGACGCGCATTCGCGGGAGAAAACATATCATGGCTTCAGATCATACCGCCAAAGCGTTCGACGACGACCTTCAGGAACTCAACCGGCTCGTGGCCGAGATGGGCGGACTGGCAGAACGGCAGATCGTCGATTCCGTCGATGCGTTGATCCGGCGCGACGTCGCGCTGGGCAAGCGCGTTGTCGCGGCCGACCTCGAGATCGATAAACTGCAGCACTTGATCGAGGAACGCGCGGTGCTGACGATCGCTCGCCGCCAGCCGATGGCGGTCGATCTGCGTGAAATCGTCAGTTCGATGCGCGTTGCCACCGATCTGGAGCGCATCGGCGACCTGTCGAAGAACATCGGCAAGCGCGTCGCAGCGCTCGACAGCGATTTCCATCCGCTGAAGCTGATCCGTGGCCTTGAACACATGACCGACCTCGTTCAGTCGCAAGTCAAGTCGGTGCTCGATGCATATGCGGCGCACGATCTGCCTGCCGCGATGACCGTCTGGAAGGGCGACGAAGAGGTCGATGCAATCTGCACGTCCCTGTTCCGCGAGCTTCTGACCTATATGATGGAAGACCCGCGCAATATCGGTTTCTGTATTCACTTGATGTTCTGCGCCAAGAATATTGAACGGATCGGCGACCATGCGACCAACATCGCCGAGACGGTTTTCTACATGATCGAAGGCCAGCAGATGCTCGATCAGCGCCCGAAGGGCGACATGACGAACTTTGCAACGGCCGCGTCAGGCAGTTAATTTGTAAGACGAACTAAAGGACTTGAAATGAGCGCCCGAATTCTTGTGGTCGAGGACGAAGAGGCGTTGACCACGCTGCTTCGCTACAACCTGGATGCCGAGGGCTACGACGTCGAGACGGTTGCCCGCGGCGACGATGCGGACACCCGGCTCAAGGAACATGTTCCCGATCTCATCGTGCTCGACTGGATGCTTCCAGGCCTGTCCGGGATCGAGCTTTGCCGCCGGTTGCGTGCACGACCCGAGACCAAGCAGATTCCGATTATCATGCTGACCGCGCGCGGCGAGGAAAGCGAAAGGGTGAGGGGCCTTGCGACCGGAGCGGACGACTATATCGTCAAACCGTTCTCGGTGCCGGAACTGCTGGCGCGTGTGAAGGGTCTGCTGCGGCGCGCAAGTCCCGAACGCCTCGCGACCGTTCTCGCCTTTGGCGACATCGAACTAGATCGTGACCGGCGGCGCGTTGCCCGTTCTGGCCGCCCGATCGACTTGGGCCCGACCGAATACCGGCTTCTGGAGTTCTTCCTGGAACACCCGGGGCGTGTGTTCAGCCGCGAGCAGCTGCTCGATGGCGTGTGGGGCCGTGACATCTATATCGACGAGCGCACGGTGGACGTACACATCGGCCGTCTCAGGAAGCTGCTGAATCTTGGGCGCGAGTCGGATCCGATCCGCACGGTTCGTGGCGCGGGCTACGCGCTTGACGATCGCTTCGCCAAGGCTGATTCGCAAAACTGAGTCGCAAGTTGCCTGACCTTCACCTCGCATAAGCAGGGTGTTGGTCATCGGCAGCGACGTGCCTCACACAGGGTTGACGACGTCGCCGTCTTCCTTGACGAACCTGCCTATGTGCGGATTTGGCAGAACGTCAAGCACAGCCTCCGAGGGCCGGCACAGCTTGACGCCCTTAGGTGTCACGACGATCGGCCGATTGATCAGGATTGGGTGTGCGAGCATCTGATCGATCAGATCATCATCTGTCCATTTCGGATCGCCGAGCCCAAGCTCGGCATAGGGTGTGCCCTTCTCGCGCAAAAGCGAGTGCACAGAAACTCCCATCGCCGCAATGAGCTCGATCAGTTCTGAGCGGGTGGGCGGCTGCTTCAGATACTCGATAATTGTGGGCTCGATGCCGCTTTGCCGGATCATTGCCAGCGTGTTGCGGGACGTTCCGCAATCCGGGTTGTGATAGATGGTGACGTTCATGGCTGCATCCGTCTTTTAACCAGGCCAATCCGGTTTTCGACCGCTCAAGCCTTGTACGTTGACGGCCGGAATGCGTCGAGTCCGGGCCTTGCGCTTGCTTGTTTTATAGAGCCTCCAAGTCTACGCTCGCCGCGCTAACGTCGTTTGGGATGCAGGAATCGATGAGGCCGAGGCTAGCCGATGTTGCACGTATGGCGGGGGTCGACGTATCCACCGCTTCACGGGTGCTGCGCGGCGAGGAGAGCCAGCGCATTCGTCCAGAGACGCGAGAGCGGATTCTCGAAAGCGCTCGTAGTCTGGATTATTCACCAAATACGCTCGCGCAGGGTTTGCGAACGTCACGCAGCCGGACGCTCGGTCTCATCGTTCCGCAACTCGATAACCCGGTGTTTGCGTCTGCCATTCGCGGTGCCGAAAAATCCTCCGCACGGCATGGCTATTCGTTGCTGATTGCGCACCGGGAGTCGGGCGCGACCGACGCCGTCTATCACCGTCTGTCTCACGGCAACCGCGCCGACGGGCTGCTGGTTGCGAGCCTCGACGATGACGCCCTGTTGCGCGAAGAGCTTGAATCGACCCATACGCCATTCGTGCTGCTCAACCGGCAACTGTCGGGCAGCCCTTATTGTGTCGTGCTCGACAGCCGCGCCGCTGCGGCAATTGCCGTCGATCATTTGGCGCAGATGGGTCACAAGCGGATCGCACATCTTGCGGGCCGTCCCGGCGGGTTCAACGCCGGCGAACGACTGGCCGGATATCGCGACGGATTGAAGCGGCACGGTATTCCGTTCGATCCGAAGCTGGTCGCCGTTGCTGGATACACGGCGGAGGGCGGAGCGGATGCGATGCGCAGTCTTCTTGCACTGAAGCCGACGGCTGTTCTTGGCGCCACGCTGGTCACCGCGGCGGGTGCGATGGCTCTGTTGCATGAAGCGGGTCTGCAAATTCCACGCGACATATCGGTGATGGGCCTGCACGATGCGCCGGTTGCCACAATGCTTTATCCGCAATTGACGTCGGTGAAGATGCCTACGGAGTTGATGGGTGAAATTGCTTCCGATCTTCTGATCGATCTTTTGAACGGCGGTACGCCGCAACCTGTCGCGCCTCTCGCGCCAGACGGTCTCGTCATCCGCGCTTCCACAGGCCCAGCCCCGCGCTAAATTTTAACTTGACCGCAGGGGCCGTTTGTAAGACGTTTGAACAAACGATTGTGCAAGCCATTTGTTCAATCACGAGAAAATATAATGCGATCAGGGGAGTGCGCCGAGTGAGCGTGGCGAATTTGGCCTCTGAAAAGGGGCTGTCATGACTGCAACCACCATCGCCGCCGTGCGCGAAACCGATCGTGTCGATGAAAGCCTCGTCTCTGCTTTTGGGGCAATCGTCGGTAATGACAACGTTCTAGCATCATTCGATCAGCGCCTCGGCTATGCGCGCGATCGCCTGCCATTCGCTGTTTTCCGCGAGCGCGCCGGCACTCTTGCCGGAGCGGTGCCACGTCTCGTTGTGCGTCCAGCGAACGAGGATGAGATTATTCGCGTCGTTCAGCTTGCCAGGGCGCGGAATACTCCGATCATTCCCTATGGCAACGGCTCGGGTGTTCTGGGCGGCGCGATTCCGCTCGGCGGCGAGATCATGCTGGACACGCGCCGGCTCGATAAAATCGTTTCGATCAACCCGACCGATGCAGTCGTGACCGTGCAGGCGGGCATGAACGGCGCCGAGTTCGAGCGTCAGCTCAATGAAGCCGGATACACGTGCGGTCATTTACCGCAGTCGATCGAGATTTCCACCGTCGGCGGCTGGCTCGCCTGCCGTGGCGGAGGACAGGCCAGCAGCCGTTATGGAAAGATCGAGGACATCGTTGCCGGATTGAAAGCCGTGCTGCCGGACGGCACGCCGCTTGAAGTGCGCCCGGTTGCGCGGCGCTCGGTCGGTCCGTCAATCCGAGATCTGATGATCGGCGGTGAAGGTGCCTTCGGCATTATTACGGAGGCCACGCTGCGAATCTGGAAAAAGCCTGAGATCGAGCGCGGTGTTGTGCTGGCGTTTCCGACGCAGCAGGCGGCTTGGGACTGCGCGCGGCTCATTATGCAAGCAGAACTGCGCCCGGCCGTCGTGCGTCTTTACGATAGGGTTGAGAGCGATGAGCGTACTAAGGACATCGCATTGTTCAAGACCAAGCCCTATCTGGCCATGATGATGTTCAGTGGCAGCGAGCCGCTGGTCACAGTCGAGCAGGATATGGCGCTGGCGATCGCCAAGGAACTTGGCGGCGAAATCGGACCTGATGCTCCGTTCCACCATTGGAAGGAAAACCGCTACGTCGCTTACTCGCAGAAGTGGCACGATGCGGGCTATTTCAATGACACCATTGAGGTGACCGGTAACTGGTCGGCAATCCCCGCGATGTATGACGCCATCGGCAACGCTGTACGCAAGATTCATCCGGGCGTTCATTTCGGCGCGCACTGGTCGCACGTCTATCCCGAAGGCGCATGCCAATACATGACGATCCGCCTGCCGCCGATGGCAGATGAGGTCGCGCTGCCGATCCACGCCAGACTTTGGGATGCGGTGCAGGAACTGACGCTCGATCACGGCGGCTCGATCGCGCATCATCACGGCGCCGGCTTGTTCAGAAATCCATGGATGCAGCGCGAACTCGGCGCGGGTCTCAATGTGCTCCAGACAATCAAGGATGCGCTCGATCCCGCCAATCTCCTGAATCCCGGCAAGCTAGGTTTGCGTCCGGGGCCTAACGCGAAAGACATTCGCCGTGATTGACAGGACGCGCAGCGGCGCGGCATTCGGGGAGGGTGCGCATGGCTGTGTCTGATCCTCTCCTGGTCGGCATCGATCTCGGTGCCGGCTCGCTCAAGATCAGCATCATCAGGAGTGATGGTTCGCTGGTCAGCGAGGCGTCCGCGCCCGTCGCGACGTCGTCGCCACATCCGGGCTGGAGCGAGCAGAACCCTGATGACTGGTGGTTGGCGGCTTGCGATGCGTTACGCCGCGGTTTGAAAGCGTCCGGGCGCCCCGCGTCCGATATCGCCGCGATTTCGTTCTCGGCCGGCGCTCACACGCAGGTGCTCGAGGATGCCGACGGTCACGTGATCCGCCCCGCGATTTTGTGGAACGATCAGCGCAGCCGCGAGGAGACACTGCAGCTTCGCGACAAGGCTGACGCGCGTATTCTGGAGATCGGGGCCAATCGCGCCAACCCGACCTGGACGTTGCCGCAGATGCAGTGGCTGCGCACGCATGAGCCGGAAGCGTTCGCGCGCGTCAGGCGGCTTTATATCGCCAAGGATTGGCTGCGCGCGCAATTCACCGGTACTTGGGAGACCGATACTATTGATGCTCTGGGCACTCTGATGCTGGATGCACAGAAGGTAGAGTGGTCGAAAGAACTGTGCGACATGATTGGCTGGCCGATGGCAACATTGCCGCCGATCGTCAAGCCGAGCGCCATTGTCGGCAAGGTGACGGCGAAAGCTGCGCAGGCGACAGGCCTGGCGGAAGGCACGCCGGTGGTCTGCGGCACGTCCGATACCGCGGCGGAGACTTTTGGCGCGGGCATGGTGCGCGAGGGAATGGGGGTCGTGAAGCTGGCAACGGCAGCGACCGTGAATGTGCTGTCGCCCAAGGCCCAGCCAGACTTCTCGCTGATCAATTACTATCATGTCGTGCCGGACCACTGGTACGTCATTGCCGCTACCAACTCCTGCGCGTCCGCGCACAAATGGCTGCGCGATACATTCTTCCGCAGTGACGGTGAAGACGGCAGCGCAGTTTTCGATGCCATGGATACCCGAGCATCTGCGGTGCCGCCCGGCGCTGAGGGATTGTTCTTCCATCCTTATCTGAATGGCGAACGCAGTCCTTACTGGGATCCGCTGCTGCGGGCGGATTTCGTCGGTGCAGGCTTCAACCACGGCGGCGGCCATTTTGTCCGCGCGCTCTACGAGGGCGTGGCCTATTCCCTGCGGGATTGTCTTGAGGTCATGAAGTCCAAGGGTCTTGGATTTTCGACGGCGCGCTTGACGGGTGGCGGTGCGCGCAGCGCCTTGTGGCGACAGATCGTCGCCGACGTGCTGAACATCACGGTTGAACTGCCCGCCGTTGCTGATGCCTCGTATGGCGCGGCATTGCTGGCAGGCGTCGGCATTGGCGTTTTCAGGGATGAGCGTGCGGCCGCCGGTGTCGTTCAAATCGTATCGCGGGCGGTGCCGGATCCGGCGCGGACCGCTGTCTACGATCAGGGTTTTCCGATTTACCGCGATATTCAGAAGGCGCTCGCGCCGATTAATCATCGCATCCACGGTTTCGTGGCCCGTCAGAACAAGTGATGCATGTCAGAGATTAGGCTCGAAAAGGTTCGCAAGGCTTACGGTCCGGTTGTCGCCGTTCACGGCGTTGATCTGACGATTCGCGACGGTGAATTCGTGGTGTTCCTGGGGCCATCAGGCTGCGGAAAGTCGACAACGCTGCGCATGATGGCGGGCCTTGAGGAAATTACCTCGGGCAAACTCTTTATCGGTGACCGCGATGTTACCGCGCTGGAGCCGAAAGATCGTAACATCGCTATGGTATTCCAGAACTACGCGCTCTATCCGCACAAGACGATTTACGAGAATCTCGCCTTCGGTTTGCGGATGCGAAAGATGGATCCTGCGCAGATTGACATGAGAGTACAGCGCGCAGCGAAAATGCTGGGTCTTGATGAATTCCTGAAGCGTAAGCCGAAACAGCTTTCGGGCGGCCAGATGCAGCGCGTCGCACTCGGCCGTGCGCTCGTGCGTGAACCTGAGGTGTTTTTGCTGGACGAGCCGCTGTCGAACCTGGACGCCAAGCTGCGTGTCCGGATGCGAGAGGAAATCGCCCGCCTGCACCAGGAAGTCGGCACCAGCATGGTGTATGTGACCCACGATCAGGTCGAGGCGATGACGCTTGCCAATCGTATCGTCATCATGCGCGACGGTCACGTACAGCAGGTTGGGGCTCCGCTCGAAGTTTACGATCGCCCCGTGAATCTGTTTGTGGCGGGATTTATCGGTTCGCCGGAAATGAATCTCGTCGAAGGACGGGCGTCCAATGGCGTGTTCGAGAGTGGTGCGCTGCGGGTTTCTCTGCCCGAGCTATACCGAGCGGCCAACGAGGATGTCGTGCTCGGTATCCGGCCCGAACATATCGCACTTGGCGAAGGACCCGACGCGTTGGCATTTGAGGTCGGCGTCATCGAGCAACTAGGAGCTCAGACACTGACGATCGGAGAAGTGAGCGGGGCCCGTCTGCGCATTCTTACCGACCGTGTCGATAACTGGAAGTTCGGCCAACGAATTCCCGTCCGGCTGCAGGCTGGACGGCTCCACCTGTTCTCGAAGTCAACGGGGCAGCGACTTTAGACGACCAAGAAACCAAAACGAACGTTCACAACAGTGAAATTTCTAGGGGAGACAAGGGAAATGGCTAAAGACGGAATATCGAATATCGATCGGCGTACGCTCATCAAGGGCGCGGGAGCAGTTGGCGCGGGTCTTGCCGCAGGCACGCTCGGCGCACCGGCGGTATGGGGCCAGGGCAAGAAAACCATCCGCTTCCTGAACACCGAAACTTCCATCGACAGCATTCGCGCGCTGAAAGTTGCCTGTGCCGAGTATGAGCGGATGACAGGTACGCAAGTTATTGTTGACTCGGTGCCGCTCGACGATGCCTTCACCAAGGTGACGACGTCTCTGCGCGGCGGTCAGCCCTATGATATCGCGACATTCGCATTCGTCGGTCACGTTCTGCTGCTGCAGGCCGAAGGGCATTTGATGCCGCTGACCGAACTGACCAGCAAGCACAAGTGGGGACCGAAAATTCTCTTCCCCATCAAGAATGAGGTCTACTGGTATCCCTACGACTACAATCTGGCCTGGATCTACTATCGCAAAGATCTCTACGAGAAGAAGGGCTTGAGCGTCCCTAAGACCTGGGCCGAGATGCTGAAGAATTCACAGGCGCTGAACGAGGATGGCCGCTCAGGCTCGCTGTTCCCGATCGGCAGCAACGGCGCGACCAACTGGCTGTCGCCGGGCTTCATGTGGGCCGAGGGCGTCAAGCTTTTCGACGACAAATGGAATGTCTCCATCGATAACGCGGCGAACGCTCCGAAGGTCGCGGCATATCTCGATTTCTTCGCCGACCTTTACAAGACCATGCCGTCCGGCACCAGCCAGGCGAGCTTCGGCGAGGTTCTCTCCAATTTCTCCTCGGACAAGGTCGGACACACTGCCTATGCGGGCCGTATCATTGAAGCGTTGGAGCGCACGTCGCCGGCTCTCGCGACCAAGTACGGTATTACGCCGTACATGGACAGCGCAGGGAAGGCGAAGGCCGTCAACCACGGCTATGACGGCTGGGTTGTGCTGAAGACGCCGAACTCCAGTGAATCGATGAAGTTCATGAAATGGTTCACCGAGAACCAGTACATCAACTTCCTGCACACCGCGCCGCTGCACTTCCAGCCGCCACGCCTCGATGTCTACGAGGACGCCCGCTGGCGCGCCCACCCGCTGATCGAGAAGCACAAGGATGCGGTGGAGACGATGAAAAATTTCATCGTCGACAAGTCGATGATCCTGACGTCCGTCGACACGGAAGGCCCGGCGCCGGACCTGCGTCCGGGTAAGGTGTTCGAAGGCTTTGTGATCCCCGAGATGTTGCAAAATCGCGTCTTGAAGAACATGCCGGCGACCGAATGCGTCAAGGCGGCTGGAGACAAGATGCGCAAGCTCACGGCATCATAAGAAACGCGTGTGCCAACTGCTCGGCCGGATGCTCCCGGCCGGGCTCTTCCCCGGAAAGACGAAGTTGAGTTCGAAGGCGACGATATACACCTTCCTGGTGATCGGACTTCTCGTGACGCTCGTTTTGATCGTTGCGCCGGTGGCGTATGCGATCAGCCTGAGCTTTTACAAGCTTGATTCGTTCGTTGGCGAAGCCAAGTGGGCTGGCTTCGATAATTACATCGCAATTCTGAAGTTACCCGAGTTCTGGCGCGCACTCTGGAACGGTGTGCTTTATTCTCTCGGGTCGATCGTGCTTCAAGTCGTGCTTGGCATCGGATTCGCGCTGATCCTGAACGAGACGTTTCCAGGCCGAAACTTCGTGCGCGGATTGTCCATCCTACCGTATCTTTTGCCCACCGTGGTCGTGATCCTGACGTTTAAATGGATGGTGGACGGCAGTATCGGCATTATCACCAAGACTATCGCCGCGATGGGCCTGCCGCCGGTGAATTGGTTTGAGAGCTCAGGCGCGGCAATGACATCTGTCGTTCTCGTCAGCGTCTGGATGTGGACACCATTTGTCACGACATGCTTTCTGGCGGCGCTGCAAACGGTGCCGACATCCCTTTACGAGGCAGCACGAGTCGACGGCACTACGGCGGTTCAGCGCTTCTTCCACATTACCTTGCCGATGCTGAAGCCGATCCTCACCGTGGTGGTATTGCTGCGCGCAATCTGGATGTTCAACAAATTCGACGTAATCTGGCTTCTGACCCGCGGCGGCCCGGTCGGCTCCACCGAACATCTTGCCATCCTGTCCTATCGTCACGCGTTCAGCCTGTTCGACATCGGCGGCGGTGCTGCGATTGCGACGATCTCGTTCGCGATCCTGTCGGTGGCCGTGTTCTTCTACTTCCGTATCTTCCCGTTGGAGGACGATTAATGGCCGCCGTTAAATCGCTCCCCGCCCGACTCAGTCTCTATGCCGCCGCAATCGTGATCGCGATCTATTCGGCGTTTCCGATCTACTGGATGTTCATTTCCAGCCTCCGCGAGCCGACGAGCCTGCTCAGCACGGTCTCCCTTATGCCGGGGCCATTCACGCTGGAATACTACCGTAACCTGCTCGAACTGACCGACTATCCGACCCACTTCATGAACAGCGTCGTCGTGGCGGTGGTCACGGTCGTCGTGACCATGGTCTTTTCGGTGATGATTGCTTACGCCGTGACGCGCCAGCGCATTCGCGGCAAGAAGCTCATCGTCGGCGCGATGCTCTACGCCTATATGTTCCCGCCGCTGCTGATCGCGATTCCTATGTTCACGATCTTTGCGCGGCTCGGCTTGAGCGACACGCTGATTGGGCTGATCGCGTCGCACCTGACACTGACGCTCCCCCTCGGGGTCTGGTTTCTGTGGGGCTTCTTCAAAGGCATGCCGTTTGAGTTGGAAGAGGCCGCGATGGTCGATGGCTGCACCCGACTCGGGGCATTTTTACGCGTCGTTCTTCCGCTCTCGCTGCCAGGGCTTATTACCGTTGCAATCTTCTCGTTTCTGCTGTCCTGGACCGACTACACCTTCGCGCTCATCATGATCGGCAGCGATGCCAACAAGACCCTTCCGGTGGGGCTTGCCTCGATGGTCGGCTCATTCGATTTGCGGTGGGGCGAGATCATGGCGGGCTCGACGCTGATCGCGCTGCCGCTGTTCGCAGCGTTCGCGCTCCTGACGCAGTACTTCATTCAAGGCCTCGGTGCCGGTGCAGTAAAAGGCTAATTATGGATCTCGGATTGAAAGGCAAAGCAGCGCTGGTCACCGGCGCGGCACGCGGCATCGGCAAGGCTGAGGCACTTGCGCTGGCGGCGGAGGGTTGTTCGATCGCAATCAACGACATCGATCGCGATGCCGCTGATGCCACTGTCGCAGAGTTGCGCGCGAGCGGAACTGCCGCCGTCGCCTGTATTGGCGACGTGTCAGAAGAAGCTGGCGCGGAAGCGGTCGTGCGCGAGGCGTACCGGGGTCTCGGGCAACTCGACATACTGGTCAACAACGCGGGTGCCGGCGGCCGCCATCTCGGAAGCCTTGCCGAGAACATGTCCCTTGACGATTGGGACATCATTGTTCGGACTCACCTGCGAAGCACATTCCTGTGCAGCAAGTATGCAGTGCCGTTCATGCGCGAGCGGAACTTCGGGCGGATCGTGAATACCTCATCGATGAATGTCACCGGGGGTGGACGTCCCGGCGTGACGAACTACTCCGCGGCGAAGGCAGGGGTCATTGGTTTCACGCGGACGCTGGCCAAGGAAGTCGGCAGCGCCGGCATCACCGTGAATGCCATCGCGCCGGGTTATGTCGAGACCGCGCTGATCGCCGGCTTTTCCGCCGAGAAGCGCGCCATCATCGCTGGGCAAAACCCTCTCGGCCGGTTCTGCCAGCCCGACGAAGTGGGTTCGCTGATCGCATTTCTGTGCTCCACTCAAGCCGCTTTTATCAATGGCGCGCTGATCTGCATGGATGGCGGCAAGCGTGACTTCTTCTGGGGTGACCAATGACCATTCGAGCTTTCGGCGGCCCGCATCGGTATGTACAGGGCCCCGGCGCTCTGAATGAGCTTTCGGCACTGGTTCCGCTGTATGGCCGCCGCCCCCTGGTCGTGGCGGATGTCGCGGTGATGGGAGTCCTTCGCGAGCAACTCGAAACACTGCTTCAACCGTGCACCGACAGCATAGAGTTCGCTGAATTTTCGGGCGAATGTTCAGCTACCCAGATCGACGCAATGGCGGGCAAGGCTGGCGCTGCAAGTACAGACGTGGTTGTCGCGATTGGTGGCGGCAAGGCGATCGATACCGCAAAGGGTGTCCGGATTCAGCGAGGCGGAGGCATTATCGTGGTGCCGACGGTCGCCTCGAACGATGCGCCCACCAGCCGCCTTGCGATCGTCTACACTGACGATCATGTCCTGAAAGAAGTCAGGCTGATGCCGACCAATCCGGACGCGGTCGTTGTCGATACATCGATCATCGCACGCGCACCGCGCAGATTTTTTGTTGCGGGCATTGGCGATGCACTCTCGAAGAAGTTCGAAGCTGAGCAGTGTTTTAATTCCGGTGGCATGAATTTCTACAAGGCTCGACCGGCCGAGCTCGCGGTTTCAATTGCGAACCAGTGCTATCAGGTGATCCGGAGGGATGCGGTTGCATCGCTCGTGGCAGTCGATCGGAAGGAGCCTGACGCTGCGTTTGAGAATATCGTGGAAGCGACAATTCTGCTCAGCGGATTAGGTTTTGAAAGCGGCGGGCTGTCGATTGCGCACTCGCTGACGCGTGGCTTCTCGGCCATTCCATCGCTCAACGGCGCGCTGCATGGTGAACAGGTGGCATTCGGTCTTCTTACGCAGCTCTGTCTGGAGCAGAGATCACAAGAATTTCTCGCCGACATAATGACGTTCTTCAAGACGGTTGGCCTGCCGACAAGCCTGAAGGACCTCGGGTTTTCCGGCGACAGGCAGGATGGCATCCAGACGATCGCGCAGCGCTCGATCGCCGAAGCGCCGTATCTGAGGCAGTTTGTAGGGGCGGTGACTGAGCAAAGCCTCGTGGCCGCGCTCGACAAGGCAGACCGTTTCGCGAGATCGGGTAGTTGAGCTCAGTCTGGCCAAAGACTCACCAGAGGGTCCAAGGCCTTGATCGGTTCCGGCAGGACCTTCCGAGCGGACAAGTCAGTCCGTCACGTGTTGAAGCAGGGCGGGCGACAAATTTTTTTGAGATTGGGTGGTGATTCAGCGCAGATCGCCATTCCATCCAAATGAGCTAAATTGCGACCTTATTCGCTGGATGCCTCGACAGTTCGCTTGTTAGAAATTTCGTGCTGGCTCACGCGCAATCAGGAAGACTGAACATCCTTATGGCTGCCGGTCCCAGACTCCAGCCACTTGTGATCGTTTGTCTTTTCAAAGAAATCCTTGGTCAGGACGGCAACCTCAGTCCTGTTTCTGACCTTGAGCTTTCTCATGATGTGGCGAAGATGGACTTTAACTGTATGCTCGCTCATACCAAGCTCATAGGCGATCTGCTTATTAGCCATCCCCTGACAGAGCGCTTCGACGACCATCATCTGCCTTTCTGTCAAAAGCTCGCTTGTTTTGGACACCGCTGGCTGCTTGTTGCGATCGAGCTCAAGGCTGCTGACAGGCACAAATGTTCCGCCGGCTTCCACCAGGCGCACAGCTTCAACGGCAACATTGAATGGTAAGCTAGTTGGGATGTAGCCGCGTGCTCCATTTCTCAGCGCGTGCATCACATAGTTCGTGTCGTCGATGTCGGACATGATGACGACAGGAATATCGGCGGCGCTGGATTCAAGAAACTGAAGGTCTGCGACGCTGGACGATCCGCTGCCATCGACAAAGAATACGATCACGGCTGGAGTGAGAGCGTTCTGTTCGGTGGAGTTTCTCCACTCAAAGATATTGGTGAATGCGAAAATGCCATGGCTTCGGTAGGAAACTTCAAGACAGCGAACAAAACAGTCACGAAAAAATGCGCGCTGATGGATCACGACGATCCCTGGCTTTTTTACAGGAGGAGGTTTGTTATTGTGATCCTTTTCGTTGGCGCCGTTGAGATGCCTAATTTCATTGGGCTTGGTTTGGGCTTTGGGATCTGCGCGATGGCGCGGAGGAAGCGGGCGTGCATCCTGTGAATTCGTCTCGTGCTTGCAGGCAGAGTCTAAACGGGTGTGCACGGCCGGTGAAGAAGGGTGGTCAGCGCCATCTCGCATGAAGAGACGAGCTCTGCTCGGAAGCGATTTTCTCAAAATGGATTGCTTGAGTGTGAATTGCAGAGAGTGACCGTTGGAATGTGTATTGTGACGCCGACTGGCATTTTGTTCAGCGGGATTATTCTGAAATTCGCTACGAGAAATTTGTTCAGACAAATCGTCCAAAGCTTGTTGTCGTTCGCGGAATGAAGCTGAATTTGAATAACCGGTGATACTCATAATACGCCCCTACTCATTACTTCGGTGGTCGCACGGGCCTTTCCATTTCAAAACGCAATGTTTAGCGGGTCTAATCAATTTGCCCTTAATCCTCAGTATAGTCCCCCTTTTTTGCAATCCTGCAACGTTTTTATGTGAGGGCTCATCGCGCTGCACAAACTTGCGTTTTGAAAGTGGGCTGCACGTCAAACGTGTCCTCCAACCGGTTCCACTAGGGGAACTTTAGAGGGGTGCTGCGCCTGGCTCTACCATATTATCACGGACGTACGCTGAAACGTGCGCATCGAAAAAGCGCTCCCATGCAGCTGATACGTCATCCCGCTCTGTGATTGTCGAATCTGCTTCTTGCAGGTCGCGGGGCCGGTCCTGCCATCCTGTCCCAGCGCCGGCAAAGAGGATTGAATTCCCGACAAGCATCGAGCCGAAGGCGAATGCATTCCGGCAGCCGGTTTCAAAATCTCGATTGCATGAGGTGCTCAACAAAAGCACCTCTTCGCCGATTAGGCCGGATCGTATCGTGGTGATGTCTTCCCAAGATCTGGCCTGTACGCGACACAAAGCTTCGCCCTCGATCTTGCCGGCTTCGATCCTGGCCGCGATGGTGATCAACATGACCATGAAGCCGACCATGTATGGGTCCGACCATGTGAGGTCAGATATGCCCCCGAGGCGGTGGCGGCTTTTCTCGACCATGGGCGAGATCACAGCGGTTGCAGCCCTGTGAGCTCTGCGAACTTTGGATAGGTCTAGGGCCCAGCGCCACATGTCGCTGCACTCCGCAATGTCTCCAAAAAGTGTCAGAATGCCAATGCCGCCCTTGTTTTGTTCAAGGACCTGCTGGATCATACATCAATAATCGTGCGGTGCTCCAGACCCGTCAGGAGTGGACCTGTCCATGGTGTCCAGCCGGCTTCCGACAAAGCCCGATTTCGAGGCGCTTGCAGCATCGGCGCCCGCGTCGGCCGATCGCCGCACGCTCATTCTGGCGCTGATCGGTAATCTGGTTTCAAGCTGGACCAATAACGAGAGTCTGTTCATTTACGTTCTCATGCTCCTTCTGCGAACGGATCAGGCATCTGCGGCGCTGACCTTTGCCACGCTTAACACCACGCGCGCGCGGCTGGATCTGATTCAGCGTCTGGCGAAGATCACCATCCGGGACCCAAATCTCGAGAAGGCGCTTTCCAAGATCATTGAGCGGTTTAATGAGTCGACCGTTGTCCGTAACGAATTCAATCACTGCATGTATATTGTCGACGCGAGCGGCCAGATCACCCACACGCAATCGATGCGCATCGTGCAAACAAAGGATAGTCTTCGGTTCGGTGAAATGAAACCGATGGATGAAGCGCGGCTGAAAAGCATGGTGAAGGCGACAAAGGACATGACGCGCATCAACCGCGATATCTGGGATTTACTGCCGCGCCTGGAAAGTCATTTGGGTTCGGCCAAACCATCGCCTTGATATGGCTTGGTGCAGTTCCGCAATTACAGGTGAGGCGACGGGTTTCGGTGGACAAGCCGCCGAGCTGATTACATTGCCGCTGCGTTCTCGCGTTCCTGCGCGTAGGCTTCTTCTGCCAGCTGTTGCCATGCGCACCGCGATTGCCACAATCCTGACGTGCAAGATTATCCGTTTGGGTGACCCTGACTAGTCGAAAGGATTAGCTTGGGGACTCTCGAATGGCTTAGGAGCCGCTGGAATCACATCGATCGGTGACGTTCGTCTAATGCTTAAGACGATTCGTAATGCTCGAATGTGCGGCTATTCCCCGCCTTCTACATAAGCAACGCTGACGATGCGGAGTCTCGCAAATAATTGCGAGGGGATCGCAGTCGGGAGACCGACCTCAACCGCATCGTAGCGCGTTGACGATCGCAGACGTAGAAGATCAGCGATCTTCGAGGCGATGAGATGCTCCTACCCCATAGGAGTTCGTCATGGGTTATCCGAAGCCGAAGAAGAACGATCCGAATCAAGACCAGAAGCAAGACCAGGATCAGAAGCAGGCCAACTTGCAGGGACAGCTTCAGGGACAAGGTCAAGGTCAGGCCCAAGGTCAAGCCCAGCTCGCTGTTCAGTCGCTCGATTCCAAGAGTGACAATAAGAACGGCAACGACAACAGCAACGATAACAAGAACGACAACAAGAACAGCAACACCAACGACAACAAGGTCGACAACAATCTCGACAACAAGGTAAGCAACAAGGCCGACAACAGCGTCGACAACAATGTTGACAACAAGGTCGAGAATACCGTCGACAACAAGGTCAATGTCGCTGTTGATGTGAAGGTTGACCTTGACCTCAAGGCTGACGGTCTGAGCAGCCCGGTTATTGATCTCCACGGGATCAACGACATCCACAACTCGGTGATCATACCGGAAGTGGTGAACCAGACCCTCAACGGCGGGTACAGCAACGCCTTCGATCTCAATCAGATCAACAATCTGGTTGACAACGACCACCTGAGCGATCCGAAGGTTTCGTTCAAGGGCGGCGAAGGTGACTTCCATATGGACGGGAAGGCCGAGGGCGGCGACGCCAAGCTGGACTCCAAGATGGGAGATGTCATCGGTGCCAACGCAAGCGGTGCAGTTTCGCACGCCGACGCGGCCCTGACACAAGACGCATTCAACCAGACCATCACACAGGGTGCGAACATCCAGTTCAACAGCATGACCATCCAGGCGGCAGGTCACGATATTCAAGACAGTCACGATCTGCACAGCTAATTGACACAATTAGACCCGCGCGGCATCCGCCGCGCGGGTTTTCCCTGAACCATCATGCTCACACGACCAAAAACGATTTGATGTCGCGGCTAGCTCCGCAGGATCGTCGATTCCTTG
This sequence comes from Afipia sp. GW822-FHT03D08, assembly GCF_058801645.1. NCBI lineage: Bacteria > Pseudomonadati > Pseudomonadota > Alphaproteobacteria > Hyphomicrobiales > Nitrobacteraceae > Afipia > Afipia sp. GW822-FHT03D08. The sequence goes on along the minus strand of NZ_JBXANK010000002.1, from coordinate 572,204 downwards.
AGCCTGAAATAGGAGGCTCTCATGGTGCCCGGCGGCATTACCGAAGTAGTTTGGCATTTCGCAGGCTATCTCAAAATCATAAACGACATCGCGCGAGATCGTATCGACTACGATCAGTCGTCGTTTCGGCAAATTCAAGACGATTACGTTGCGAAGCTGCCAGATTACAATGCAAATCCGGATTTCGCTGGTCTTGACGGCCGGGGCTTGGGGGGGCCGGAGGCTCTTCCATTTGAAGACTATCAAGCGTCCCGGGTTCATCCAACAAAATCATTGAGCCCGCCGCCACTCCGCCCCGACCTGGATGATGACGGGATCGGAGGCCTTCCAAGATTGTCATGGCCTACTGCGGCCGGCGGAGCCGGAGGCGTGGGATACGATTTTCATATCACCGTCCAGTATCAGCCGGGCGGAGAGCAGACGTTGCTGCATGTTCATCAAGTCAATGCTCTATCAGATGATGACAGCCTTCTTGTGTTGCCTGCTGGATGTGGAGATGCGGCCGCCGCGCTTGTATCTATTCAGGCCGAACAGCTTACAGCTCATACCGAAGCGATCCTTCAACGAATGGCGGACGAGGCCAACGATCAGATTCCGAAAGAGTGGTGGATTCCCCAAAATGGAACCGGCCTCACGGATCTCGCCAACTCGCACGACGACAACCTTGTCTTGCGCGCTGGAGCACCTGATATCCATTCCGTCGAGCCTGGCTATTATCTGAACGGTGTGTTGCAGGACCCGGCTATGACACCGCCGGACCAAGTGCCGCTACCACCACCTGACCCCGCTCCAGATCTAGGACACGATCTCGGACAGTGGGCGTTGGCCGGAGGCAACAATAGCTGGAACGCCTCGTTGATCGTCGATCTGAGCGAGTCCGGACGCTCGATGATCGTGATGGGCGACTACTTCAAGACCAACGCGATCTTCCAGACCAATTCCACAATGGATCACGACCACGTCGATGTTATGGGAGGGCAAGGGCTTCCAATCGCGACAAGTGGCGATCAGGCAACCAATATCGCCGATTTCGTCCAGCATCCCGGCATTTATGCCGATTTGAAAGCCACCTTCGCTGGGCCACACTGGAATGTGGATGTCGTAGACGGCAACTACTACGACGTGCACACCCTTGTTCAGATGAACTATCTGTCTGACAACGATATCATCGCTCAGAGTAGTTCAGACTCGCACTACGTCATTCAGGCGGGCGGTAATGAGCTTGGTAACCTGGCTCAGATTTTTGATGGATCGATTCACTATGATCTGATCATTGTGACCGGTGCGTATCACGGGATGAATGTGATCTTCCAGAACAACATCCTGTTGAACAATGATTACATCAAGATGCTTGCAGACGGTACAGATCCGTCACAGTCCGTCGTGTCGGGCAAGAACGAGTTGAGCAATACGGCAACGATCGAAAACTATGGCGATAACAATTTCGATCCGATGAATGACAATCTCAAGAGCCTTGTTTCTGCGGTCGGAGACGGTGCGACAACCCTCGATCCTTCTTACGGAAAATTCGTTGACGGGTCCGGCGGCGTATTCAACGTGCTGTACGTCAAAGGTGACTATTACGATCTGAATGCTATCTGGCAGACCAACGTCACGTCTGACGTCAATGTCATCGCGCAGCTCATAGGCGCACCGTCGGCTGCTGCCCAGACCCTCCACCCGGATGGAAACGAAATTCAGTCTGTGACAAGCGGGAAAGACAGCTTGAGCAATGACGCGGCAATCGTCGATGTTGGCGCGACCAACACTTTCGTCAACGGTCAGGTGTACGGCGATACGATTCTTGTGCAGGCAAATCTCCTGCCGGAAGACAAAGGTCATGTGCTGAATCACGATGCACAGGCCCTGGTTCCCGAACTGATCGCTTTCGTCAACGATAGTCAGGAGGAAGCGCCAGTGGCGCAGCCGGTACTAAGTACGCCGGTGCACGAGGATCCAATAGCAAGTGTCACGCACTGAACGGTAAAGGTGCTGTGAAAACGAAGTCATCGAGTTGAACCAGATCGGCGTTGTGGAGGCTGGGGTACATGACACGGGGCGACAACGAACCTCACATTAAGGCCAGCACGTCTGTGCATTTGACCGACGAAGAGAGCGCGAAACTGCGCACTGCGGAGGTTGTCCCTTTTCCCGCCCGTCACGATACGCCAGACGGCACAAACGATGTGGCGCATAAGGAAGCTTCCGAACTGGCGAAAGATCAGTCCGGAGTCGCCGTTTCAATCCAGAAAGCCCTGTCCGCGGCGGACAGCGCAGCCAAGCGATCCGACGATCCCGCGCCACCCGAGGTGGCGAAGACACCACCAGAACCGCGAAGTGATGCGCGTCCGCCGGCAAGCGGCTCACCCGTCAGCCCTGGTGCACCAGTCCCATCCGTAGTGAATGGAGGCGGGGGTGGAGGTAACGGAGCGTCGAACGGCGGGGGAGGCGGAGGAGGCGGCGGCGGTTCGACACCCTTGCATAAGCGTTCCAGCGATAATGAATTCCGAGATGCTCTCGGCAAAGGCCTCGCCAACGCGCGGCGCAACCTTGTGACCGTCGGGATATTCTCCATCGCCGTCAACCTTCTCGTCCTCGCGATCCCCGTCTACCTTTTCAACATGTCGGATCGCGTCATGACGAGCAGAAGCACCGACACGCTTGTCATGCTGTCGATGATCGTGGTGGTGGCGATTGGTGCGCACGTGCTGATGGATATGATGCGCCGTATTATCCTGATGCGCGTTGCAGTCGAAACCGAAGCGCGGCTGGGTGGTCCTGTTTTAAGCGCAGCTGCGAAGGCAGCACAGGGTGGGTCCAGTCGTGAGTTTCAGACACTTGCGGACCTTCAGCATCTGCGCGCATTCATCACCGGCCCGGTGCTTCTGACGATGTTCGACGCGCCGGTAGCTCCTGTGTACTTCGCCGTTGTTTTTCTGATCCATCCCCAACTCGGGCTAATCGTTCTGTCGTCCGGCTTGGGTCTTATGGCTGTCGCCATACTGAATCAAAAGATCACCGCCATTCCGTTTACACGGGCGAATGCTTTTGGAACCCGCGCCAACCTTCAGGCAGAAGCGATGGCGCGCAACGCCCAGGTCATCAATGCCATGGGGATGATCCCGGAGGGCGTTCAGGTCTGGGGCAACGAAACGGTCGAGTCTTTGAAGGCGCAGGTCGCCGGGCAAGATCTCAACATCATGATGACGGGAATCTCGAAATTCCTGCGCCTCTGCACACAAATCGCGATTCTGGGCTGGGGCGCGTGGCTGGCATTGGAGAGCCAACTGACCAGCGGCATGATCATCGCGGCCTCGATCGTGGCGAGCCGCGCGCTTGCTCCAATGGAAGGGACCATCGAGGGGTGGCGTGGCTTTGTGCAGGCGCGTTCCGCCTACGGGCGTGTCAAAGCCCTTCTGCAAAATTCACCGCTGAACATGGACCGTTTACGGCTTCCGCGCCCGCAGGGTCATCTCAGCGTCGAGCGCATTCTGTACGTTCCGCCGCCCACCAAGAAAGTCATCCTGAACGGGATCAGCTTCCAATTGCAACCCGGAGAGTCGCTGGCGATCGTGGGCGACTCGGGAACCGGAAAAACCATGCTTGCGCGCATGCTTGTGGGTTCAATTATCCCGACGGCCGGCAATGTGCGCCTGGACATGATGGACCTTCGGAACTGGGACACGCGTCAGTTCGGCGAAAGCGTCGGCTACCTGCCGCAGGACGTCCAGCTTTTCCCCGCGTCCATCAAGGCGAATATCGCACGCATGCGGCAGGATGCGATCGATGAAGATATCTTCGACGCAGCAGAAACAGCCGACGTTCACGAGATGATATCGAGTTTCGCCCAGGGCTATGAAACCATTGTGGGCATGGACGGAAGCCCGTTGTCCGGCGGTCAAAGGCAGCGAATTGGGCTCGCGCGCGCATTCTATGGCAATCCGCGCCTGATGGTTCTCGATGAACCAAATTCAAATCTAGATGCGAATGGCGAGCGGGCGCTGGCCAAGGCGCTCATTCGTGCAAAAGAGAAGCAGATAACGGTCGTGACGATCACGCAGCGTGCCGCGCTTCTTAGGAGCGTCGACAAGATCATGATCCTCAACAATGGTGCGGTACAGGCGTTCGGTACGCGCGACGAGATCATCCCGCTCATTTCCGGACGCAAACCGAGCGGCGGTGATGGGCCGCCAATGCTGAATTCTTAATGAGGGAAATCTGAATCTAACAGGATTATCGAGGTGCCGTTGTGTCAGACAAAAAACTCATTGCGCAGGGGCCGGTAGCTGAAGGCACTTGGTACGATTCGCTTCCGCGGTCGACGCGTCTCCCGACGATTGGCGGCGTGCTCATTATGGCGGTTATGGTCATGGGTTTCGGCGTATGGGGCAATATGGCTCCGATCGCCGGCGCCATTGTCGCGTCAGGTGTGTTTGTCGCAACAGGCCAAAACAAGATCATTCAACACCTCGAAGGCGGCGTCATACGTGAAATCTACGTGCGCGAGGGCGATATCGTCGAGCAGGGACAGTTGCTGGTTGATCTGGATGAAACCGCTCCGCGCGCCGAGCTGCGTCGCCTGTTTCTCCGCCGCATGCGACTGACGGCTATGGATGCCAGGTTGCAGGCCGAAATGAGCGAAGCCGATGAAATCACGTTTCCCGATGAACTGATTCAGGCGATGGATGAGCCCGAAGTGAAGGAAATTCTGGGTAGTCAAAAACTGACCTTCACAGCCCGCAGGAATAACATGAACAGCGATATCGCGGGCATCAATGAAGGCATCAACGCGCTGAACGAAAGAATTCAGGGTTCCAGGATTCAGCTTGACGGTGTCCGCCGCCAGATCAAGTTCATCGAGGAGGAGATCGAAGCCAAGGAGTATCTCCTGAAGACCGGCTTGGTAAGGAAGCCGGAGGTTCTGCTGCTGCAAAGGTCGCAAGCGAACCTTGATGGAGAGGTCGGCCGGATCATGGGCGATATCGGCGACGCCAAAGAGCGCATCGCGAAGGCTCTTGAACAGATCAACGGCGTCAAGAAGACCGCGATCAAGACCGCAGTAGAGCAAATGCATGAGGTGCGGGGCGAATTGGTCGATGTACGCGAGCGAATGCTGAGTGCAAAGGGTGTGCTAGACCGCATTCACATTGCGGCGCCCGTCAGAGGGGTAGTCGTCAAGTTGCGGTATCACACGCAAGGAGGCGTGATCGAAGCCGGCAAGAACATCATGGAAATATTGCCGCTCAAGGATGAACTTATCATCGAAGCCCGCGTGCGCCCGCAGGATATCGACAGCGTCAGGCATGGGCAGCACGCAACGGTTCGGCTCAGCGCTCTCAATCAGCGCATTACGCCGATGATATCGGGAGAAGTCATCTATCTTTCAGCCGATACGCTGGCCGACGAGAAAAAATCCCAACAAGTTGGGCCGACCGACATCTATATCATCCGCGTCAAGCTGAATAATGAGGAAGCAGCCGCAATCCCGGGTTTCAGCCCGACGCCAGGTATGCCGGCGGAAGTCTACGTCAAGACGACTGAACGAACGTTCTTTCAGTACATCGTGAAGCCGATCCACGACAGCATGACACGCGCGTTCCGCGAGCGATGAGAAAGCGCGTCTACGGTCTTAAATGAGGTTTGCTTAGGAAGGTTGAGGCGTTGATTTGAGGTATTGAGCATAACAAGCGAGGTCATCCTGTGCGCATTGATGTCATAGACACATTGCCGGATTTTGCCCGGCTGGAAGAGAACTGGAACGCAGTCTATGACGCGGATCCGGATGCCCAGTTGTTTATGTCCTGGAAATGGCTTTCAGGCTGGCTAGGGCAGATCTCAAGCCCCTGGTTTGTCCTTGGCGCGAAAGCGAGCGAGAAGGCAGACGCCCCGTACGTAGCCTTCCTGCCGATGCGGATTCAAACCAAATTGGAGAATGCGCGTTTTCACAATGAACTGAACATGGCCGGTAACTTCTCGGCCGACTATACCGGCGTTCTTTGCGCCCCCGGAGCGGAGCATCAGGTCATTCCTGCATTTGCCCGGCACCTGAAGCGGATGAACTGGGCGCGTCTCAATCTCGAAAACATTCGTATGTCAGAGCCGCGCATCCGGCTTCTTCTGGCGCATTTTCCGAAAGCCGGTTTCCAGACCAGTGAAATCAATCGTATCGGTAAAGTCGACAACATCGACAACAATCTCTGCCCGTTCGCGGCACTTCCGCCGGACTGGAACGCTTATCTCAATATGTTGAGTTCCAACACCAGACAGAAGATCAGGCGTCTGTTGAGGCTTGTCGACGAAACCGGCGAGTATCGCATCACCGTGGCAACGCCAGAGACGATTGAGCGCGACCTCAATACGTTGCTGCGATTCTGGGAGATCAAGTGGACCCCGCGCAAGGGTGATCTCGTTCACACGCTTATACGTTCGAACCGGGCCATGCTGACGCGCAGCTTCAGGGCCGATCTGCTGTTCCTGCCGACGCTTTGGAAAGAAGATCGGCCGCTTGCTGCGCTCGCGACGCTGATCGACAGGCGCAAGCATGCCTTTCTGTTCTATATGACCGGGCGAGACGAAACCTTCGACGGCCCGCCGCCGGGTGTGATCTTGCATTCCCACAGCATCCGGCATGCGATCGCCAACGGGTTCACCGAGTATGATTTCCTGCGGGGCAATGAGCCTTACAAGTACTCATTCGGTGTGAAGGAGCGCCGTATCCGGTACGTCATGGTCAGCACCAAGAACGGACTAAATCTCGGCGGCAAGATTGATCAGCGAACCATTCCCGATGTTTTGACAGAGTCAACCGAGCTTCATCAGAAGGGCAGGCTTGTGGAAGCCGAACATGGCTACCGGCAAGTTATGGATGTGGAACCGAAGAATGCGGACGCGATCCATCGGCTCGGTCAGTTACTGGCCAGCAAAGGTGATCATGCCGCCGCAAAACGGCTTTTCAAGACGCTCACGGCGATCAGGCCCGAAATTTACAAACCGTGGTTCTGTCTTGCTCAATCGTGCGATGCGCTGGGACATCATATAGATGCCGTAAACGCTTATCGGGAGGTCATTCGGTTGAAGCCGGATCTGCCCGAGGCTTTCGCGAACCTGGCGGCGATACTCGTCAAACTTGGCCGGATCGAGGACGTCAATGCGGCGCTCGTGACTGCTCTTGGTCGGACTGATAGCGCTCCTAAACTGAATGGTCGCGAGCCGAAAGTACGGCGCGTCACCAACGGCAGAATGGAGCAAGGCGAAGTAGCAACGGCATAGCCAAGAATGGCATGAAATCGAGGCACCAGAACCCACATGAGTAGCAATCTCAGTATGCAGGGGTTGGCCGGAACCGCAATTTCAGACGGATTTGTGTTCGCTGCGAACTCAATCGAATGTCCCGCCGCATGTTCGCCGGCAGCCTTCGTCAATTCCGAACTGCTATTTTCCGGAAATTATGACAGGGTCGGCATTGATCTGATCATTTCCAACGAAATGGAAAGCGTTACAGTTCAGGAATATTTCAAGGGCGATCATCGCGCGCCGCTGATGTCTCCGGAAGGAGCGAGCCTGTCGGGTCGTGTAATTGAAGCGATGACGGCTAGGGCCCAATATGCTCAAGCTGACCAGATCGCAAGTGCGGTCCCTGCTGTGGGCAACGTCGCGAAAGTGAGCGGTACCGCGGTGGTTACGCGCAATGGCTTTCCTGTCGAGTTAAAGCAGGGTGACAAGCTTCTCAAGGGAGACGTCGTCCAGACCGGACCGGATACCACGATCGGAATCAGCTTCGTTGACGGTACGGCGCTTGGTCTTGCATCGAATGCGCGCATCGTCCTGGATGAGATGACGTATGACCCAAACGGATCGTCCAACTCGTCGCTTTTGAGCTTGATACAAGGAACGATTACCCTCGTCGCCGGGCATACCGCGAAGTTCGGGAACATGCGCGTCGAAACACCGGTTGCCACGATGGGCATCCGTGGCACGGCGATTATGGTGGAAATCGCTTCGGACGATGGACCGAGCAAATTTTCCGTATTGAGAGAGCCGGATGGAAAAATCGGATCGTTTCATCTTTACGACAAGGCAACCGGAGAACTTCTCAAGGTGGTGTCTCACGCCGGCCTCGTAACGATTGTCTCGCCGCTCGGCGCGGGACAACCCGTCTCCGCTGTTGATCAACTCAAAACGCTTGCCGATATCCAAAGCGAGAAAAGCCTCATTCAGCAGGTTTTCCAGATTTACTACCCCAACTACAATCCGGACGGCCCGGGAGGCGAAAAAACCGGCTCCAGCGCCAACGCGCTGGCAAGTTTTGCCAGCAATTCCTTTGGCCCGGGAGCCGAATCCGGTGTGCCAGGGTTAATCGCTCTTGCAAGCGGTGTCGCCATCATACCGGTTATCGCGACGGCGCAGGATCTCTTGATTTTCCCTGAAGCGCCCCCGCCTCCGGTTGTGCGCGCGATCGCAGTCGCAAACGTGGTGGACGTCCAGGCATCGCAAGGTCCCGTCGAACGAAACTTTGCCATCAGTGATCAGGTCACGGTTTCGGTCGATGGGCAGGTGGTCGATCGATCGGCGGGGCGATACGTGCCCGGCACCGCCACCGTTACCGGGGTGGAAAGCAATGTGCCGATACCTCAGGGCGTCGATCTCGCCAAGCTGGTGCATGTCGATCCCGCAACTGGCGTCGTGACCTATGATGCGAGCCAATTCGCGTTTCTGGGTGTTGGGGAATCGGCAATCTATACGATTGGCTTCGAGAGCCAGCCTGGATCGTCTGCTGTTCCGGAAACGCTCACGCTGACCATCAACGGATTGAACGATAAGCCAACTGTCGAGCATCCGATTCCGGACCAGCGGGCCAAGGAAGGTTGCAGATTCGAGTATGTCATCCCGGCCTCTGTATTCGCCGATATCGATGCCAACGATACTTTGACGTTCCGCGCGACGTTAGCGAATGGCGATCCGCTTCCGAACTGGCTCACGTTTGATCCGGTGTCGATGACATTCTCGGGAACGCCGCCCGAGGGCGAGGAATGCGTTATCCATATCAAGGTCATCGCGAGTGATGAGCACAACGCCACTGCGGTTGACCAGTTTGACCTCGTTATTGCGGAAAGCCATGATCATCACCACCACCATCACTATTTTGATGACAGTCCGATTGATGCAGTTTCCGGAAACGACCAGGATTTCATCCTGGCAAGCGACAGCCGTGAGCTGTCGGCAGGAACCGACGACATCGTTTCCAATAGTCAGGAACAAGATCACCACAAGTCAGAGCTAAGAGAGGTGGATTCAGCCGGTTGCAACGAAAGATGCTCGAGGGAGCCCTCGCAGGAGAAGGATGATCGCTCAAATTCGTCGAGAGACGTGGGTTCATCATCGTCTGTAGAACATGCTTCGCATGAGTCGTCGTCGAGCGAGAGCCGCGGAAGCGGCGCGATTGATGTGCGAGCGCACGGATCAGCCCAGATCCCCGCTCCAACAGATTTCGACTCAGGCCGTTCTATCTCTACGGATCTACAAACCAGCCTGTCTCGCATGGCAACCGATTATTCAAGCCAGAGCAGTTCGTCTCACCATAGCCACAGTTTTTCAAGCTACGCATTTTCCTGGAACAGTAGCTCTGATCAGCGCGACAGCTTCGATTTCAGATCGGACCTCGGCCGCAATACCGACCATAACGTTCAGTCGACATCCGACCTTATGCAGTCTGATAGATCCTGGTCTGGTGACGGGGTTAATGTGGCTACTCTTGTTCAAGCCATGACAAGCTTCGACTTTTTCACCAGCCATGACGATCACGGGATAACGACCCGGCTCAGTTCGTCGGCAGAACTTCACACGCATCAACACGATTTTCATTTAACCTAGGCCGGTCGGTGAAAGCACGACGGTTCGGGCGGCTAGGGCCCTGCTGCGGCCGGCTGTGCGGCGGCCTTCTTTGCCTTACGCTCGGCGCGCCGGTTCTCTAGCCGCTGTATCACGACAAAGAATGTTGGAACGAACAGAACCGCAAGGCAGGTCGAAGCGAGCATTCCGCTGAACACCGTAATGCCGATTGACTTGCGGGCGCTCGCGCCGGCGCCGGTCGCGAACACCAGCGGAGCTACACCGAGGATAAAGGCAAACGACGTCATCAGGATTGGCCGGAACCGCGCCCGTGCTGCTTCCACAGCAGATTCCAGCAGCGGCTTGCGATCCCGGACGTGAAGTTCGAGCGCAACTTCCACAATGAGAATGGCGTTCTTGGCCGAGAGTGCGATCAGCAGGATCAGGCCGATCTGCGTATAGAGGTTGTTCTCGATCCTCAGTCCCGTCAGGACTGCCATCGGCCCGAGCAGAGATAACGGCACCGCCAGAATGACCGCAATCGGCGCGAACCAGCTCTCATACTGGCCAGCCAGAACCAGATAGACCAGCAGCAAGGCGAGGCCAAACACGTAGTAGATTTGGCTGCCGACGGCTTTCTCCTGATACGACATCGCGGTCCACTCATAGCCCGTGCCCGGCGGCAAGGTCTTGTCGGCGATCTGTTCCATCAGCGTGATGGACTGGCCGGAACTGTAGCCCTGTGACGGCAGTCCAATGATGGTGGCGGACGGGTAGAGATTGTAGAGGCTGATGAGAGAGGGACCTACCGCCGGTGTGACCGTTGCGATCGTGCCGAGCGGTATCATCGCGCCTTGCGAGTTGCGTATCGTGAGATTCTCGATGTCCTTTGTCGTCAGGCGAAACTGGGCGTCGGCTTGCGCATAGACCTGAAAGGTGCGTCCAAATTTGTTGAATTGATTGACATAGGACGACCCGAGATAGGCCGCCAATGTGGAAAACACCTGATCGGTCGTGATATGCAGCGTTTGTGTCTTGATCCGGTCAACCTCGACGTCGAACTGCGGGACCATGGAGCGGAACGGCGAACTGACGCGTTGCAACGCGCTCTGTGTCTGGGCGTTGGCGACGACCGCCTGGGTGACGGCTTGAAGTTTGCCGAAATCGGAGTTGCCGTCACGCAGTTCAACCTGCATGGCAAAGCCGGCGGCATTACCGATGCCCTGAATAGGCGGGGGCGGAAGCACAAAAATCCGCGCCTCCGGTATCGCTTCGAGCTTCTGGTTCAGCCCGACAACGAGCGATCGCAGATCTTCTCCGGGGCCCCGCGCGTCCCAATCCTTCAAAATGAGATATGCAACACCGGCATTGGCGAGACTTGAGCTGTTGTCGAGTGCCGATATGCCGGAGATCCCGATAACTTGCGCTACGCCGGGTGTTTTGCCGGCGATCTCGGTCACCTGATCGAGAACGCGCTGGGTGCGGTCCAGCGCAGCGCCGTCCGGCAACTGCACGGCGGCCAACAGGTATCCCTGGTCCTCGATCGGGATAAATCCGGTCGGCACGCGGGAGAGACCATAGCCGCCGATCGCAATCAGGATCAGCGCGACGACCACCGAGACATTGCTGTGCTGGACCATCCGATCGATGATTGAGGTGTAACCTTTCTCGATCCGGTCATAGATCGAGTTGAAGCCGCGATAGAACCAGTTGCGTTGCTCGGGCGGAACCGGACGCCGGAGCCACAGCGCGCACTGCGTGGGTTTCAGGGTCGCAGCATTGATGGCGCTGATCAGAGCAGTTGCAGCGATCACCAGCGCAAATTGTGCATAGATGCGGCCTGTCAGGCCGGGCAAGAAGGCGGCCGGCAGGAACACCGAGACCAGGACCAGCGTGATCCCGATGATCGGCGCAAACAACTGATCCATTGCCTTGATCGCTGCGTCATGGCCAGACATGCCTTGTTCGATGTTGTGGGCGGCACCTTCGACGACGACGATGGCGTCGTCGACCACGATTCCGATCGCGAGCACGATGGCAAACAGAGTGGACAGGTTGATGGTGAAGCCTAGCGCCGCCATCGCGGCAAAGGCACCGATAATGGTGACGGGGACCGTCGTTGCCGGAACCAGCATGGCGCGCCAGTCTTGCAAGAACACAAGAATGACGACAAGCACCAGAAAACCAGCCTCGATCAGCGTCTTGTAGACTTCGTGGATGGATGCTGAGACAAATTTCGTTGTGTCGAACGGGATGTCGAACTGCACGTCCTGCGGGAACCCGCGTGCCAGCTCGGCCATCTTCTTCTTTACGGCTTGCTGGACCTCAAGAGCGTTCGCTCCGGGCGACTGGAATACGCCGATCCCGGTCGCTGGCTTTTTGTCGAGCGAGAATATCTGGCTGTAGGTCTGGGCGCCGAGTTCAACGCGCCCGACGTCGCGGACGCGCGTGACATCGCCGTTGCTGCCCGTCTTGACAATGACATCGTCAAATTCGCTCGTTTCATCCAGCCGGCCCTGAACATTCAGCGTGTACTGGAATGCCTGTCCCTGCGGTGTCGGCGGCATTCCTATCTGACCGGCCGTGACCTGCTGGCTTTGCTGCTGGATCGCTTGAATGACGTCTTGCGGCATCAGTTCGAGGGCCTGCAGCTTGTTCGGATCAAGCCAGACGCGCATTGAATACTGGCCGGCGCCGAAGACGTTCACGCTGCCGACACCGGGCAGCCGCGAGAGCTCATCCCGGATGTTGATCGTGGCGTAGTTGCTCAGATAGAGGCTGTCGTAGGTGGCATTCGGCGACGTCAGCGTCACGAACAGAAGAATTGCCGTCGATTTCTTCTGAACCGTGACACCCTGGGTTTGAACCGACTGCGGCAACTGCGACAGCGCGCTGGAGACCCGGTTCTGAACCAGCACCTGCGCAAAGTCGAGATTGGTGCCGATCCTGAATGTCACTGTGAGCGTATAACTGCCGTCGGCGCCGCTATAGGACTGCATGTAAAGCATGCCCTCGACGCCATTGACCTGCTGCTCGATTGGCAGTGCCACGGTGTCAATGACCGTCTTGGCGCTGGCGCCGGGGTAGCGCGTTGTGACCTGCACAGTAGGAGGAACCACATCGGGATATTGCGCAACGGCCAGGCTAAACAGCGCAACACCGCCGATCAAAATCATCAGGATCGCGATGACGTTTGAGAGTACCGGCCGTTCGATAAAAAATTTCGAAATCATGGCCGTCCTCGGTCCCTAGTTCGCCGAAGCGCGAGGCTGATCTATCTTTTGTAGCTGAGGATCGACCTTCTGACCGGGGATTGCGCGAAGCAGGCCGGCAATAACGACAGGATCATCGGCCTTCAGGCCGCTCTCGATCACTCGCAATTCGCCCTCGAGCGGCCCGGTCTGAACCTTGCGCTGCTCGACGACATTTTCCTTGTTGACAACAAGAACATATCGTCCCGCCTGGTCGCTGCCGAGCGCGACATCGGGAACGAGCAGGGCATCCTGCTTATCGAGCGGAACGCGGACGCGCACATAATATCCGGGAATCAACACACGGCTAGCGTTTTGAAAGATCCCGCGTACCGCAAGTGTGCCCGTTGCCTGGTTGATGGTTGGCGAGGCGTAGTCGAGTTTACCCGTGTGCGGATAACCAGCCTCGGTCTGTAGACCGACTTCGACGGGAGTGTCTTTGAGGTCTTTCGGTGTCATCCCTCTTTTGGCGGCGGCCGCGCGTATGCGTAGAACGTCCTGTTCGTTGACGTTGAAGTTTACGTAGATTGGATCGAATGCGACAATTGTCGCGAGCTGGGTTGGAGAGGCGGCGCCCACCAGTTCTCCAACCGAAACAAGGTGCGCGCTGACGATCCCGTCAAACGGCGCCGTCACATTGGTGTAGCCGTAATTGACGGCCGCAATCTTGGTGTTGATCTGAGCCTGTTGCAGATTGGCCTGCGCGTTATCACGCGCGGATGTGGACTGTTCGAGCGTAGCTTGCGAGACGACCTGTCTGGTGACCAAGTCCGATTGACGTTTGAAATCGGCTTCTGTCTGCTTCAACGAGGCCTGCGCACCGGCTTCGGCGGCCTGCGCCTGCTCAAGTTTCAATTTGTAGGTTTCAGGCTCGATCGTGAACAGGGTTGTACCTTGTTTTACGAACGCGCCGTCTTCGTAGCTGATTGTCTGAAGGACACCCTGTACGCGCGCCACCAGATCGACTGACTTGAATGGAGCGGTGTTGCCGGTGGCTGTCAAATACCGCGTGATTGTGCGCTGCACGGGAACACCGACATCAACTTTCGGCGGCGGCGGCGGGACGAAACTATTCTGTTCGCAAGCAGTTAGCGCGGCCAGTGAAAATATGACGAGAGGAATACGCGGGATAGCAGATGCGTTGCGCCTGGCGGCGCCGGGAAATTTGATGCTGGCCGGACACGAAGCTCTCATTTCGGTGCCCTATTCAAAATTTTTTGCGGAAATTATTCCGCTCGGAAATTGCGTCCGCAGCCTTATGGATAACAACAATCCACTTGCGGTGGAACCCAAAAGAGAAAATGATATCGCCAACTAAGAATTTGCTGACAAGTTTTTTCGAATTGACTTCTGTTGCGGGCATTGTCCTTCGGACGCCAATAGGGATTTCTTCAAATGACCGACACGTTGAAACGTGTGGCAGCGCTATGGTCGCTCTCTGTAATGATCGTTCTGGCGACAGCAATGTCAGCGATATCCCAGCAACCTACTGACGAACAACGAAATGCCATCCGCTCGGCGTGTCGTTCGGATTATGAAGCGAACTGCGCCAGCGTACCGCCGGGTGGTGCAGCGTCGTTGCAGTGCCTGCAGAAAAACATTTCGAAACTGTCCGGCTCCTGTCAGCAAGCGGTGAAGGCCATCGAACCCGCGGCCGCGCCGAAGGCAGAAACCGCTCCGGCACCTGCCGCTCCCGCACCGGCGAAAGCTGCTGCGCCTGCAGCAGCTCCGAAGGCCGCTGCGACGACAACCTCGCAAAAGCCCACAGACGCACAGACTGCAGCCATACGCAGCGCCTGCCGCTCCGACTATCAGAAGAATTGCGCGAGCGTCCCGCCTGGAGGCGCACCGGCTTTGAATTGTCTGGAAAAGAACAAGTCGAAACTTTCGACGAGCTGCCAACAGGCGGTGAATGCTGTCAGCGGCGGCACTGCCGCTCCAGCCGAGGGGAGCGCAGCACCGGCAGCAAGTTCTGCGGCGGCTCCCGCGCCTGCATTGGTTTTGCGGCCGATGCGGCCACGCGAGGAGCTGTTTGTCCTGCGATCAGCCTGCGGTGGAGACGTTCGCACGCTTTGCGGAGGCGTCGCGCCCGGTGGCGGCCGTATCGTGCAGTGTCTGGCTGTGCGGGCTGGTTCGCTGTCACCCGCGTGCAAGGATGTACTAAGCCAGTTCGCGGCGCAGTAATCGCCAAACCGGCAGTTACTCTCCGCGGAAGGCAAGGATCAACTGGACCAATCGGACGCTCAAGACGATGTAACAGATCGACATGGCGATTTGGTAAGCGATATGCCAATTCAACTTTGAAAGTTTATACAAGCCGTCGAGAAAGTTCAGAACGAGAAGAACGATACCAAACAATTCCACGCCGCGGCCAATGAGGCCGTGACGTAAGTAGCCGAACAAAAGTATGGCGGGGTCAGTGCTGGAGACATGTGCGCCTGCCGATATCACCAATGTAGCCACGATCATCTTCTCGACGTGACCAAACATTTCCTTCGAGGCTGGTTCGACATGGTCAGCGTAGAACGTAAGCCACTTGGCTCTGATATTCTCCATGGTTTTTCCCCACGACTGTGGCCGGTTTCGGATGCGCCGGCTTTGAGCGGTTGCCCGATCAAAGATTTTAAATCGTCTTAGTACAACGGCTACCAGACAAAGAAGCAAGAACCTCCGCCTGTCGTTTCCCCAAGGCGACTGCGGGCGTAATGGGGACTTTGCCTGCCGCGTAGGATCAACTGAATCGGAAAAGGAGCATACACACATGCGACATGTCATACTGATTGCCGCTCTTCTGTGCGTTTCCGGAGCTGCGCATTCGCAGGATTTGACGGCCGAGCAGCGTAGCGCCTGCATGGGTGACTATGAAAAATTCTGTAAGGGCGTCGAGCCGGGAGGGGGGCGAATTATCGCTTGTCTGTCCAAGTCAAGCGACAAGCTCACCGCGGCATGCAAGAAAGTCCTAATCGCTGCGGAGAAGAAGTAATTCAGCGGCGCTGACGGCTTGAGAAAATCGCTTGCTTCAAGGATCAAACAAGACAGCTTTGGGAGTTTGCCATGCGCTCATTTCTGCTTATTGCGTCTGCCGTTCTGGCGTTTTCCGGGACAATGGTTATTCGAACGACGGACGCCGGTGCGGTGGTTTGCGCGAAGGGTGTATACCGCGCCGGTTGCGCTGGAGCTCGGGGAGCCGTTGTTGTTCGCCGTCCACCAGCTGTAGTTTGTCGTACGGTGTGGGTTGATGGCGTGCGTGTACGCCGCTGTAGGTAACACGGGCTCTGCTTGTTGCAGGTCGTCTCTCGGCGTATCGGCTTGATCAGATGTTCAAGACGATGAGTTGCCTTTATCTTCCGGCAAGGCGTCGATACGGTGGGCGACATTCGCACAATGTTTGTGACGGATGGAGCGAGGTGTTCAAGCCAAACACCGACGACATGCGTGATGCACCGCCCATCCCGCTGATCACGGCGCTTCAGGATATGGGAGCAGTCGTGAACGTCTTCGGCGATCATGGCCACTCCCGTCATTGTGGATCTTCGCAATATCTACTCGCCGGACGAAGTCTCGCGAAGTGGCATTCTGTATTGCGGGGTAGGGCGACCGCAGCCGGTAGCAGACGGATTTCCATGATTGCAGAACAGCGCGCGGCGCTAGATGCAGCGCAGCACGCGATCCATGCTCAATTCTGGAAGCGAATTACGCAGCCAACGCTTGCCCGAATTGCTAGTGTGCGGATGAAGAATCGCTCCCGGCGATTGTCATGCTTTCGTGAAGCCATCGGTGCCCGCTCAGCAGACGTGACCAGCTCTTCCTCTACCTCCAATTAACAGGTGCGACATAGATGACAGTCTATAGCGGTCCGGTTTTTGAGATGGCTGTGAAGCAGTTTGGTGTCATCGCGGACTATCTGGCGATTCCGAAGGACGATCGCGACAGACTTCTCATGCCGAAGCGCGCGATTGTTATTTCATGCCCTGTCCATCGCGATGATGGATCGACCGCGGTCTTTGAGGGGTATCGCGTTCAGCATCACCTGACGCTCGGTCCGACCAAGGGCGGAACACGCTTCGCTGCAAGCGTTGATCTTGGTGAAGTTGCCGCGCTCGCAATCTGGATGAGCTGGAAGTGTGCACTTGTTGGCTTGCCATATGGCGGCGCCAAGGGCGGTATCGGCGTGGATCCCTTGAGCTTGTCCGCACGGGAGCTGGAAAATCTCTCTCGCCGTTACATGCAGGAGATGATTCCGTTTGTCGGGCCTCACGTCGACGTGATGGCGCCGGATATGGGGACGAATGAACAAGTGATGGCGTGGTTCATGGACACGTATTCGATGTATCAAGGACGCACCGTCACCGAAATCGTAACAGGCAAGCCGGTCAGTGCGGGCGGGACCTTGGGGCGGCGGGAAGCGACGGGACGCGGGGTGGCTCATCTGGCCAAGCGGGTGATGCTTGAACGCGCCATCACCTTGAACAATGCAACGGCCGTGGTTCAAGGCTTTGGAAACGTCGGATCGATCGCAGCCGCAGAACTGCAAGCAATGGGCGTGACTGTCATCGCAGTCAGCGATCATACCTGTGCCTTGCATCGTGCCACGGGTCTGGATGTCACCTCCTTGATCAGGCATGTCACCGAACACGGGAGCCTTCAAGGATACTCCAAGGAACTGATGTGCGACCCATCTACCATCCTGACGCTGCCTTGCGATGTCCTTGTACCGGCAGCTACCGAGCGCGTTATTGACGCGACCATCGCCGAAAAATTGCAATGCAAAGTTCTCGCGGAGGGTGCGAATGGTCCCACGACACCCGATGCTGACCTCGTGCTCGAAAGACGCCAGGATGAAATTTTCCTGATACCCGACATTCTTTGCAATGCCGGTGGTGTCGTGGTCAGCTATTTCGAATGGGTGCAGGATTTGCAACAGCTCTTCTGGGAAGAAGAAGAGGTGATGCGGCGTGAATATCAGATTCTCGATCGAGCTTTCGATCAGATGGCTGTGCGCGCGAAACGCGACAAGATCTTTAATCGGACGGCCGCCATGGCCATCGGTGTGGAGCGTGTACGCGCCGCAAAGACGACGCGCGGGCTGTTTCCATAGGTGGAAGAGCGGCACTCCGCAATTTCAAATAAATCCCGGCTGTATTCTGAATCCGGGCGATCTCCACCTGCCGAACGATCTTCGCACACAGGGATCATGAAGCCCCGTCTCTGACGATCGTGCATGAAGGCGCCGGCGAGAGTTGTGCGCGGGCCTGTTGTGCGGGTATTTCCCTTTGAAGCGTTGATAAGATTTGGCGTCGGAAAAAATTTCAAAGGCCTTTGCCCGGTATCAGCGGCACCCTCAGACTCGTTTTGACGCGGTTCATCGCGACAAACGTATTGAAGTGCTTCACGTTCCGGTTTTCGAGGAATAGGCGGCGGCTTAGCTGCTCATACTCTTCCATGGTCGACACGGTGAGGACGAGGATGAAGTCCGCAGCACCTGTCACGTAGTAGCATTGCTGAACTTCAGGTGCCGCGGCGAACTCACGACGCGCCGAGTCCATCAGATCCGCCTGTTCGCTGTCGATCTGTACTTCCACGACAATCGTAATAGGCCGCCCAACGCTGGCGGGATCAACAATTGCCACGTTGGATTGAATAACGCGCGCGTCTTCCATCCGCCGGACACGCCGCTGCACGGCGGCGGCCGACAGATTGACGGATTTTCCGATCTCCTGAAGCGAGGTGCGGTTGTTGACCTGCAACTCCTCGAGAATGGCGAGGTCGAATTCGTCCAGTTGGATGCTTTTTGAAGGTGCCATCGATTTCCCGCAAAATTGTTGCGCTTAGACCATAAAATCAGGGGTAAAATAGCACGTCAAGTAAGCTAATTTTGCATCAGAAAGAGGTGCAGATATGATTGAACGCAACAAGAGCATCAACCGCGGCAAGACCCTGCTGGCCCTGGATCAGGAGATGTTTGGACCGGTGGCCGCCGAAAAAGCGCTGGCAATGCTGCGGCTGCACCCGAGTTATCGGCCGTCGCCGCTGCGCTCTCTGGGCGAGGTGGCGGCCACGGCGGGCGTGCGATCGGTTCATATCAAGGACGAGAGCGGGCGGTTCGGGCTTGGCAGTTTCAAGTCGTTGGGCGGTGCTTACGCCGTGGTTTGTCTCGCGCTTGAAGAGGCGGGCCGCGTGCTCGGCCGCTCCGTGCTTCCCGGCGAATTGCTCGACCCCGACGTGCGCGCTGTTGTGCGCAATATCAATGTCGGCTGTGCGACAGACGGCAATCACGGCCGGTCCGTTGCCGCCGGAGCCAATCTCGCCGGATGCCAGGCCAATATCTTCGTTCATGAAGGCGTCAGTCCCGAGCGGATCGCGGCGATTGCGCGCTTCGGCGCCAATGTTATCGAAGTTGACGGCAACTACGATGACGCGGTCGCTGAAGCAGAACGCGTCTGTCATGCCAACAACTGGATCATTGTATCCGACACGTCGTGGCCGGGTTACGAGCGCATTCCTCGTCTCGTGATGCAGGGCTACACCGCGATGGTCTCCGAGATTCTTGATGAAATGGCGGAACTGCCGACGCATGTATTCTTGCAGGCAGGTGTTGGCGGGTTTGCCGCCGCCATTGCTGCAAATCTCACGCTCCGCAGCGGCACTTCCCGGCTCAAATTCATCATTGTCGAGCCGGATCGCGCGGCGTGTCTGCTCGCCAGCAATGAGGCCGACGCGCCGGTCAAGATCGCGCCAGTCGAACCGACCGTGATGGCGATGCTTGAATGTTACGAACCATCGATGCTGGCGTGGGGAATTCTTTCCCGGCTGGCGGAAGCCTACATGACCGTGCGTGATCCCGATGCGATCGCTGCGATGAAGCAGTTAGCTCGAGCGGAAAATGGACGAAGCCGCGTGGTCGCAGGTGAAAGTGGTGGCGCAGGCTTGGCCGGTCTGCTCGCTGCGGCCTCTGATCCGCAGGGCCGCGAATTGCTCGGATTGAACGCGAATTCGCGTGTGCTTCTCTTCAATACCGAGGGTGCGACCGATCCCTCGATCTACAAGAGCCTCACCGGCGTCGATCCGCGCATTCTTGTCCCAGCCTGATCGGGAATTCCTGATCAAGCCATGGCGTCGACTACGCCATCAATCAGGTTGCACGTATATAGCGCCTTGAGATTGATGCCCTGCATCTCGCTTACGGGCCGGATGTCCTGAATGATGTTCAGGACATCCTGATGCTCCGCCCGGCGGATCGCTTCGGCTTCTTCCCGTGAGACAGCTTTGAATCTCACGGTGCGACCGGCGCCGCGGACGCCGAGCAGCGGCAAGTCAGCGGAGATGACCGTGGCGATCTTTGGATAGCCGCCTGTCGTCTGGGCATCGACCATCAGAACAATGGGAAGCTTCGAGCCGGGCACCTGAATCGATCCGGCAACGATACCGTCCGAGACGATGTTGTAGTCGCTCTTGTGTGCAAGAGTTGGGCCGTCGAGGCGAAACCCCATCCGGTCGGATGCCGGCGTAATGGTGTAAGTGCTCGACAGAAATTCGCGGATGGCATCTTCAGTGAAATAGTCATCCTGCGGGCCGAGCACGACGCGGATCGGCTGATCAAAACGCAGATTGCGCTGTTCGCTCAGAGTGACTTCTTCGCGCACCGCGACGTCCTCGATTGATCCGTCGAGCACATCGCCACCGCGGAGCTGCCGTCCGGACATTCCGCCAAAGCCGGCGCGCGTATAGGTCGATCGGCTGCCGAGGCACAGCGGGACGTCGAATCCGCCCTCAATCGCGAGATAAGAGCAGAATGCATCGCCGCCCAGACGCACGCGTACGATCTCGCCTTTGGTCAACCGGATCGACTGTCCTGAAGGGATAAAGGGATCCTCGCGCCCGACGATATCGAGCCCGCCGCCGCTCCCGACAAGGGCCACGCGGACGGATGAGCTGACAACCTCCAGTTCAGGACCGGAGCCGATGATTTCCAGACACGATGCGTTCTGCCCGTTTCCCACTAGCGCATTTGCCAGCGTGAAGCCGCTGCGGTCGAGGGCGCCGGAAACTGGCACCCCGACGTGCTGAAAGCCGCGCCGTCCTTCGTCCTGCACGGTGGTGTGAAAGCCGGGCGCGATAACTTTGAGCACAGAAATCACGCCGCAAGCTCCGTGCTGTCCGGAATGTAGTCATTGCGGTCCACAGCTTTGCGAATTCGGTCAAACTCTTCCGGTGTGACCGGCTCGAACTTGACGCCGTCACCGGGGCCGAGCAGGGACCCCCTTGCCGATGCCGCATCAAAGAAACGAACGGGCGAGGTTCCGATCAAATGCCAGCCTCCCGGGCTCTCGTATGGGTAGACGGCGGTCATGCTGGTTGCGATCGCGAGCGAGCCGGGAGGAACGCGCAGGCGAGGGTCCGACCTGCGCGGCAATTGCAGTTTCTCCGGCAAATCGCCCATGTAGGGATAACCGGGGACAAATCCGATCATGTAGACATGATATTGCGTGCCGGCGTGGAGCGCTGCGACTTCAGAAACCGAAAGACCTTTGGCCTTTGCTACCTCTTCGATATCGGGTGCGAATTTCGGATCGTAGCAGGCGGGGATGGCCCATAACCGCTTATGGTGGGTTGATTGCGTGGGTTGGTCCACGAATGCTGCAATAGCTTGCTCAAGTTCGCTGCCGGTTGTCGTCAGCGGGTCGTAGTTCACGCTGAGCGAACGGAATGTGGCGATCACCTCGGTCACGCTAGGCAATCTGGCTTGTTCCAGAGCCGCGGCCAAGGCCAGGACGCGATCGCTAATCTTGCGGTCGATGGCAGATCCGAACTCGATCACAAGGGCGCTGTCCGCCGCCTTTAAAATCCGGAAATCAGCCATGCGGTCCACATTCGTTTGATTGATATTATAGTACTAAAGATAGTATGACTTCGTCAAATCCTCCTTGAATATCCGTGCAGGCAGGACGAAAATCGAGCGGCATCCAATCGGCGAAAGTTCACGCTTTGGCTCATGTCGCCCCGCCAGCTAGCGCATTGCTTTGATGTCGGCGTCAGTTATGATCTTCGCTGCGAGTCCCAGATTCCAGAAGAAGTAATAATGTGTCCAGACTGTTAAAGGCATACGACCGCAGCAGAGTGCCCCTGTATATTCAGGTCGCATCGGTGTTGAGGACACGGATTCAATCCGGGCAGTGGAGCGCTGGGGACAAGATTTCCACGCTTGAAGAACTCGAACGCGAGTTCGAGGTGGCGCGCGTCACGGTAAGGCAAGCTGTGGACATTCTGCGCGAGGAGGGCCTGCTTCAGGCGCGCCAGGGACTCGGCACCTTTGTTTCGAAGAAGACCCAGGACCGGCATTGGGTCAAGCTTGCGACCAGTTGGGCCACCTTGATCGAATCGCTCAAGGACAACGTGCCGCGGCGGCTGGCGATCGATGAGGGCGTGGCTCCGCCTGTTCTGGGGGAGTCCGATGGCGATCTCGCCTCCAGCTACGTCAAGCTGCGCAGCGTTCAGTACCGCAATGAGGATCCTTATTCGGTCGTCAATCTTCTTCTGGCGCGGGAAATCTTCGATCTGAACCCCGTACGGTTCAAGAATGCGGCCGCGCTTGTTGTCATCGACGCCATGGATGAAATTACCCTGTCCGAGGCGCATCAGACGCTGACGATCGGTAGCGCGGACCCCGAAATCGCAGATCTTCTGAAGATTTCGATCGGCGCCCCGACCGTCGAGGCCCACTGCGTTGTCATTGATGACGGCGGTATCGCGATCTATGTCGGCGATATCATTTACCGCAGCGAAAGCATCAAGCTGCAAATGGACCTTTTGGGTACCAAGCCGCTGCGGGAAAAGAAATCCCGGAACGGGCATAAGGCCGTCAACCTGACGCGGCGGAAATCCGGAAAAGCCTAGTTCCGGTGCACTGAGCAGCTTTTTTCAGCAGCTTTACTTTGTTCCTGAATTGACGTGAAGGAGGTCTTGCTATCGTCCTAAAAATAGGATGAATTTGGCGAGTGGTGTTCCGCCTTCCGTTGAAGGAAATTGGCATGGTTGAGCAAGGGGTAGGCGCGCGGCTTCTCCGCAAGGAAGATGACCGCCTGATGCGCGGACGGGGCGAATTCGTCGGCGATATACGGTTGCCCGGCATGCGCGATGTGGCCTTCGTCCGGAGTCCTCTGGCTCACGCGCGGATCAAGGGCATACGGATTCCGCCCGAGTACCGCGACAGTGTTTTCATTGCGGCGGACCTTGAAGGTGTGAAGCCGATCCGCGCTGTATCGGGCCTGCCGGGTTTCAAGGTTTCCGAGCAGCCGATTCTGGCCTTCGAAAAAGTGCGTCAGGTCGGCGAGCTGATCGCCATGTGCGTCGCGGATACGCGGGCGGAGGCGGAAGACATTGCTGCCGCCGTGGAGGTGGATTTCGAGGAATTGCCCGCCGTTTACGACATGCTGCTCGCGAAGCGGCCGGATTCGGCGCTGCTCCATGAGCACTGGGGGGATAACATCTTCCTGGAGACGTTCGTCGATGTGAATATGGAAGCGGCGTACGATGCGCCCATCAAGATTACCCGAGAAATTTCCACGGCTCGCCAGAGCATGGCGCCGATGGAAGGTCGCGGTACCGTTGCCATGTGGCACAAGCGCATGGACCAACTGGTTCTCTACACCGGAAACCAGCAGCCGCACATCGTGCGCAACGGTCTTTCGGAGTGTCTCGGCCTCGAACAGATTCAGGTGCGCATTGTTTCGCCGGACGTCGGTGGTGGCTTCGGCTACAAGGGCATCGTGCTGACGGAAGACGTCTGTCTCGGCTGGCTTGCAAAGCGTTGCGGCTATCCAGTGCGCTGGATCGAGGACCGCCGCGAGCATCTCACCGCAGGCGCCAATTGCCGCGAGCATCACTACAACATCACCGTCTATGCAGACCGCGACGGCAAGCTGCGCGGTGTTGAGTGTGAGGCGACGGTCGATTCAGGGGCCTATTCGTCCTATCCGTTCTCCGCCTGTCTTGAGGCCGCGCAGGTCGCGAGCATTTTGCCGGGACCTTACGATTTTCCGTCCTATCGCTGCCGGACTTGGTCTGTCGCGACCAACAAGTGTCCGATTCTGCCGTATCGCGGCGTTGCCCGCACGGGCGTCTGCTTCGCCATTGAACTGATGATGGACGCCATCGCCCGTGAAACCGGTCTCGAGCCCTACGAGGTGCGGCTGAAAAACCTCGTGCAGCCGGAGCAGATGCCGTTCGACAATATTACCAAGAAGCATTTCGACAGCGGCGATTATCCGGAGTCGCTGCGTAAGGCGCTGGCCAAGATCGATTTGCCGGCCCTGCGCGAACGTCAGAAGAAACCCGAGGCGGATGGGCGCCTGATCGGCGTCGGCCTGTCGGTCTATTGCGAGCAGGGCGCACACGGAACATCGGTTTACGCCGGTTGGGGCATTCCAATGGTGCCAGGCCACGAGCAGGCGACCGCGCGCATGACGCCGGACGGCGGACTCGAACTGCGCGTCGGTGTCCACTCCCACGGGCAGAGCATGGAAACCACGCTGCCGCAGGTCGCGCATGAGATTCTGGGCATCGATACGGCCAAGATCAAACTGGTGCACGGTGACACCGAATATACGCCGTACTCGACCGGAAGCTGGGGATCGCGCTGTGCGGTAATGGCCGGTGGAGCGGTTGCGACGGCGTCGCGCGAACTCGGCAAACTCGTGCTTGGAATCGGTGCGCATCTGCTGCAGACGGATATCAGCAACGTAAAACTCAGCGACGGCGTCGTGGTCGGGCCGAGCGGCAGCGTCACCCTGCAGGAAGTCGCCTACACCTGGTATCGCCGCCCGCAGGATCTTCCTCCGTCGGTCGATCCGCGTGGCCTCGAAGTGACCATCGGATACAAGCCGGTGCGTGACTCCGGCACGTTCAGCTACGCCTCCCACATCGCTGTCGTCGCGGTCGATCCGGAAATGGGCGGCATCGAGCTCCTCGATTACGTGATCGTCGAGGATGGCGGGAAACTCATCAATCCGATGGTGGTGGACGGCCAGATTTATGGCGGGCTCGCGCAGGGGATCGGCACCGCGTTGTACGAAGAGATGAATTTCGACACATCCGGTCAGCCGCTTGCGTCGACGTTCGCGGATTATCTGTTGCCCGGTCCGACCGAGGTGCCCGAACCCAAACTCGGCCACATGGAGACCTTGGCGCCATACACCGAGTTTGGTGTGAAGGGCCTCGGCGAGGGGGGGGCGATCGCGCCTCCGGGAGCTATCGGCAATGCGGTCAATGACGCGCTGAAGTCGCTCGGTGCTGAAATACGTCACTCGCCGATCACACCGCGCAGGGTGCTGGAGGCAATCGAGGAAGCCAAGAGCACAGCACGCGCAAAGGCCGGTGAAGGAGTGCTCGCGTGAAGCCGGTTAACTTCGATTACGCGCGTCCCGGTGACGTCGGTGCAGCTCTCAAGCTGATCAGTGACGACAGTCTCACGGTCAAGATCATGGCTGGCAGTCAGTCGCTGGGGCCCATGCTCAACATGCGCCTCGTGCAGCCAGATCTTTTAGTGGATATCACCGGTATAGACGAGCTTCGCAGCGTTGATCAACGGTCCGACGAGATCGTGCTTGGCGCATGCATCACCCACGCGGACATCGAAGATCGGCGCGTGCCGGACGTGACCTGCGGTGCATTGCCGACAGTGGCGCGCGGCATTGCCTACCGCGCGGTGCGCAATCGCGGGACCATCGGCGGCAGCCTGACCCACGCCGATCCTTCGGCGGACTGGCATTCGATCATGGCAGCCGTCGGCGCCAAGGTTATGCTGCGTGGGCCAAAGGGCGAGCGTACCATCCCGGTTGAGGAGTACATGGTCGGCGCCTTGGAAGCCGATTTGCAGCCGGGCGAGATGCTGGTCAGCGTCACGGTCCCCAAACTCAGCAGTACGGCGCGATGGGGTTATTACAAGAGCTGCCGGAAAACCGGTGAGTTCGCGCATGCCATCGGGGCATTCCTTTCCGATCCGGATCGCGGGGTCAGCCGTGTCGTCATCGGGGCGACGGAGAGCCGGCCGATCGTGGTCGCTGAAGCCAGCAACATCCTTGGCGACGGACGCGCCGAGCGCCTTGGCGCTGGTTTCAACAGTCAGGCGGTTGGCGAGGTCATTGAAGCGGCGGGTATGACCGATCCGCTCGACAAGCAAACACATATTGTCGCGTTGCGGCGCGCTATCGAACAGGCGCAATCGGCATGAATACAGTCAGCCTCACACTTAACGGTAAACAGGTCAGCGCGAATGTTCAGCCGCGCACCCATCTCGCCGATTTCGTGCGTGAGACCCAGAATCTCACCGGCACTCATCTTGGCTGCGAGCACGGCGTTTGCGGTGCTTGCACGATTTTGGTCGATGGTGTGCCGACGCGCTCGTGCATCACCTTTGCGGTTGCCTGCCAGCAGGCCGACGTGACCACGATCGAGGGTCTCGACAACGACGAGATCGCAACTGAATTGCGCGCCGCGTTCACGCAAGAACATGCGCTGCAGTGCGGCTATTGCACGCCGGGAATGCTCGTGTCCGCTCGCGATGTGGTGCTGCGGATGCAAGCGCCGAGCGAGCATGACATTCGTGTCGCGATGAGCGGCAACCTCTGTCGCTGTACGGGCTATGTCGGCATCATTCGTGCGGTGCAGCGCGTCGTCGAAGCGCGCCGCAGCCGGGGTATTGCCGCGATTCCAAACGGCAATCGGACGCGGCTTGGCCCGTCAGGGTCGGGACATTCGGTCCCGGTGGCTGCCGGCTCTGCGCCCCGTGCAGTCGCGACGCTAGGAACTGCAAAGAAAGTCAGCGCGCCCTCCGCGTCCTCCGCGCGTATGGATCCCGACTGGAAGCCGCAGACAACATTCAACCAGAGCTTTACCGTTGCGCACCCGGTCGATGTCGTGTGGGACTTCTTCGGCAATATCGCCGGCGTTGCCTCTTGTCTTCCCGGCGCGTCGCTGGCGGGGGAGCCGATTGACGGCCATGTCGAAGGTCAGATGAAGGTCAAGGTCGGCCCGATCTCAGCGGAGTTCCAGGGCGTCGCCGATATCACTCGCGATGATGCGAAGCGGACTGGGACCATTATGGGTTCGGGCAAGGACAAGCGCAGCAACTCTGCGACGCGTGGCATGGTCGGGTACGCCGTTAAGCAGGGCGACAACCCCAATGAAACACGTGTGGACGTTAGCATTGGGTTCACGCTGACGGGCGCACTGGCGCAGTTCAGCCGCTCCGGGCTCGTCCAGGACGTCGCCGGACGCCTGATCGCCATGTTTGTCCGGAACCTCGAGGCAAGGCTTTCCGGGAATACAGAGGCAATACAGGGAGAGGCCCCGGGCCTCGATGCAGCTTCGCTCGTGTTCGACGTCCTGAAGGCGAGGCTCAAGCGCCTGTTCGGGCGGCTTTTTGGCTCCCGTTAAGCGACGATATCGATAAAAGATATTGTCTTACTAACAATAGTACCTTATGTTCGGCGGGACCTTAAAAACAAGCACTTCCGCCAATCGCGCTAAATCCGGAGTGAGCAATGACCATCAAGATCAACCTCAACGCAGACATGGCGGAAGGCTTCGGCGCTTATCATATCGGCGACGATGACGGAATTCTGAAGATCATCGGGTCCGCCAACATCGCCTGCGGTTTCCATGCCGGTGATCCGCTGACCATGCGTCAGGTCGTTGCTGATGCTAAGCGCGCGGGCGTCAGCGTTGGTGCTCATCCCGGTTTCAACGATCTCTGGGGCTTCGGCCGCCGGCGGATCGACATGCGCCCCGACGATCTTGAGAATATGATAGCTTATCAGATCGGCGCGCTTCAGGCTCTGGCTTCCTATTCCGGTGTGAAGGTGACGCATCTGAAGCCGCATGGCGCGCTCAACAACATGTCGGCTGAGAACTACGATTACGCGCTTGCGATCGGTCGTGCGATCAAGGCGGTCGATGACAGCATCATCTATCTCGCGCTGTCCGGCTCCGAGATGGAAAAAGCCGGGCGCAGCCTCGGACTGAAGGTCGCGTTGGAAGGCTTCTGCGACCGCCAGTACGAAGAAGACGGTAATCTTACCTCGCGCAAGATTCCAGGCTCGGTTATCAAGGACCCGGCGGTTGCGACCAAGCAGGTCGTCGACATGGTGGTGAACAACACGATTACCACGCGGACCGGCAAGCAGATTCCCTGCAAGGTTCATTCGCTCTGCGTTCATGGTGACGAGCCGACTGCTGTCGCGCTGGCAAAGTCGGTGCGAGAGGGTCTCGAGAAGGCCGGTGTCAAACTGGTGCCGCTGACCGAAATGGCGCTCGACTGAACATTTGCAACTGACGTCGTATCTGAAGAAAGGCCGGTTACATGAGCGCTAAGCCAAGCATTGCTATTCTCGGAGGCACTGGCGATCTCGGTTCAGGTCTCGCAAAGCGATGGCTTGCTGCGGGGTATTCCGTGGTCATTGGTTCGCGTTCGGCGGAGAAGGCTCAGGCCTTTGCCAAGGAGCTTGGCGGCGGTGCCCGCGGCGACGACAATGTCGGCGCGGCGAAATCTGCCGACATAGTGGTGCTTGCCGTGCCGTTCGGCAGTCATGATGAGACCTTGCGCGAGGTAAAGGACGCGGTGCAGGGCAAGATCGTGGTTGATGCGGCTGTGCCGCTGGTGCCGCCGAAGGTGTCGGTCGTGCAGCTTCCTCCTGAGGGGTCGGCGGCGCAGATCGCGCAGACTCTGCTCGGCGAGGGTGTTAAAGTGGTTTCCGCGTTTCACAACGTCGGCGCCACGAAGTTACATGCAGGCGGTCGCGCGGATTGCGACGTGCTTGTATTCGGTAACGACAAGGAATCCCGTGACGTCGTGATCGGACTGGCGAACGAGGTTGCCAGTGCAGGTATCGATGGCGGCGTGCTCGCCAATTCGGCTGCTGCGGAGGCGTTGACGTCGGTTCTGATCGGAATCAATCGCCGTTACAAGGTTCCCGGTGCGGGCATCCGTATCACCGGGCTTTCTCCACCCGCTCCACAATGATCGTTCGCAATGGCGAAGAGCGTCACATATCATGCTGTACCCGGCATCCCGCTGATTGCTCCGGGCGATGATCTTGCTGCGCTCATTGTCGAGTCTCTGAACAAGGCGGAGCTTTCGCTGCTATCCGGCGACATCGTCGTAATCGCCCAGAAGATCGTCTCAAAAGCAGAGAACCGCTACGTTGCATTGAAGGACGTGATTCCTTCGGACAAGGCGCGAATGCTTGCCGATCAGGTCGGCAAGGACGCACGTTACATCGAAGTCGTTCTGTCGGAATCCGACGAGGTCGTGCGCCATCGTCCCAACGTCATGATCGTTGCGCATCGGCTTGGATTCGTGATGGCCAATGCGGGAATCGATCAATCGAACATCGAGCACATTAATGGCGAGGAGCGCGTGCTGTTGTTGCCGCGCGACCCGGATGGTGTTGCGGTGCAGTTAAAGGCCAGGTTTGACGCAGCATTCAGTGCAAAGGTTGGCGTCATCATCAATGACAGTTTCGGGCGTCCGTGGCGCAACGGCGTCGTAGGTGTTGCGCTCGGTGCTGCGGGTCTACCGTCATTGCTCGATATGATCGGTCAGCCGGATATGTTCGGCCGAAAGATGCAGATGACCGAAATCGCGGTGGCGGATGAGATCGCCGCCGGCGCGTCGCTGTTGATGGGGCAGGCGGCCGAAGGTCTGCCGGTGGTTGTGGTGCGCGGTCTGACATTCGACGCAGCGCCGCGTTCTGCATCGGCGCTGGTGCGCCCTCGCGAACGGGACATGTTCCGATGAGCGTCCAACCATCATCGCTTCGTGGACGGCCGGTCGTCGCGCTCTGCGGCGGCGTTGGGGGCGCCAAGCTGGCGCTCGGATTGGAGCGTCTTATCGGCGCCGATCTGACTGTAATCGTCAACACCGGCGATGATTTCGAGCATCTTGGACTTCATGTCTCGCCGGACATCGATACAGTTCTGTACACGCTCGGCGGTCTCAGCGATATCGAGCGCGGCTGGGGCAGGGCAGACGAGACCTGGAATTTCATGGAGTCGCTCGGCGGCTTGGGTGGCGAGACATGGTTCCGGCTCGGCGATCGCGATCTCGCGATGCATGTTGAGCGTACACGCGCGCTGCGCGCGGGAATGTCGCTGACGGATTTCACAACCGCGATGGCGCGCCGGCTCGGGATAGCTTCGCGCATCCTTCCCATGTCGGATGATCGCGTCGAGACCACGGTAATGACAGCCGATGGGCCGCTGCCATTTCAACGCTATTTCGTCGGGCTGCAATGCGCGCCGGTGGTGAAGCGGCTTGAATTCAAGAATGCGGAGCATGCCGCGGCTTCCGATCAGGTTCTGGCGGCGCTCAATAACCCAAACCTTGCTGCTGTCATTGTTTGTCCGTCGAATCCATATCTGAGTGTCGATCCCATTCTGGCCGTTTTGGATATTTGGAATGCTCTCGAGCGCGTGACCGCGCCGATTGTCGCGGTCTCTCCGTTGATCGGTGGGCAGGCGGTGAAGGGGCCAACGGCAAAGATCATGGCTGAGCTAGGTGTGCCGGCGGACTCTGTCGCGATCGCCCGGCACTATCGCTTTATCGACGGATTGATCATCGACGAGACCGATCGTGGCGATGCCGGCAAGATGGATATGCCTGTGCATGTGACATCAACGTGGATGCGGAGCCTGGAAGACCGTGACCGGCTGGCAGCCGATTGCCTCGAGTTTGCGGAGCGGCTGGCAACCGCGGATAGAAGGAAAGTGACGTGATGGAAACGTTCGCTGAAAACCCTTCAAACATCTGGGCTGTTGTTCCTGTTAAACGGCTGAGCCAGGCCAAGCAGCGGCTCGCGCCGATTTTGTCGCACAACGAGCGGGTCAAGCTTGCACGTACCATGCTGCACGAAGTTCTGACGACGTTGTGTGCCTCCGAACTTGCCGGCATTGTGGTCGTTACAAGCGATCCGATGGTTGCAAATCTTGCGTCGTTGTTCGATGCGCGGGTCGTCCACGATGGCACGGAAGCAGGTGTCAATGCGGCGGTTCAGCAGGGTTTGGAATCACTCGATGCAGCGGCAAGTGCACTGATTGTTCCGGCCGATGTGCCGTTTGCTACCGCAAGTGATCTGCGGGCGATCATCGCTGAACTTCAGCACAATCCTGTGGTGTTGGCGCCGGCCTTGTCCGATGGCGGCACCAACGCTCTCGCCATGCGCGCGCCAGATATGATCGTGCCGAAATTCGGCGAGGACAGCTATCTGCGTCATCAGATGCAGTCACGGGCGAAGGGCTTTGCCTGCGGCGTCGTCAGCTCGGACGGCATCGGGCGGGATATCGATCGCCCACAGGACCTGGTCGCGCCGATCGCGACCAGAAGGTATTCGCTGACAGCGGCGCTGCTCGCAGAACTGAATGTTTCAAACCGGCTGGGTGTTGGCGCGCTGCCGCTTTGCGTGAGGCATATGTGATGACGGTCCTTTCTTTGTTGAAGGAATTTCCGCTGGACCACCGATTGAGCCGCGACGAGGCGTCCGAACTCATTCATGTGGGCGATCTCGATCAGCTTCTTGCCGCCGCTGCCGCACGGCGCGACGCTGTCCATGGGCATCAGGTATCGTATTCGCGTAAGGTCTTTATTCCGCTCACGCAGCTTTGCCGCGACGTTTGCCATTACTGCACCTTCGCGCATGCGCCGCGCAATGGCGAGAAGCCTTATCTCTCAATCGAGCAGATGGTTGCCATTGCGCAAGCAGGCAAGAAGGCCGGATGCAGGGAAGCGCTGTTCACCCTGGGGGACAAGCCTGAGTTGCGCTACCGCGTCGCTCGTGAAGAGCTGGACAGGCTGGGACATCTCACCACGCTGTCCTATCTCGCGGAAGCTGCAGCTGCGGTGTTTCGTGAAACGGGTCTGCTGCCGCATATCAATCCCGGTCTGATGAGCGGAGAAGACATCGACGCTCTGCGTAAGGTTTCGGTATCGCAGGGGATCATGCTGGAAAGCATCTCGGACCGCCTTGCCGAGAAGGGCGGTGCCCATCATGGCTCACCGGACAAGATTCCGGCCGCTCGCCTCGAAACGATGCGATTGGCAGGTGAACGGAACGTACCGTTCACGTCCGGGATTCTCATCGGTATCGGAGAGACGCGGCAGGAGCGCATCGACTCGTTGCTCGCCCTGCGCGATCTCAATGATCAGTACGGACACATTCAGGAAATTATCGTCCAGAACTTCCGTCCGAAGGCCGGCACGCGTATGGCGAATACCGAGTCGCCGGATGTCGAGGATCATCTCTGGACGATTGCGATCGCGCGGCTGATTTTCGATCCGGAAATGAACATTCAGGCGCCGCCCAATCTGAGCCCCGGTGCACTGGGCAGGCTTGTGGCAGCGGGCATCAACGACTGGGGCGGGGTGTCGCCGGTCACGCCGGATCACGTCAATCC
The DNA here is from genome assembly GCF_058801645.1 of Afipia sp. GW822-FHT03D08. Lineage (NCBI taxonomy): Bacteria > Pseudomonadati > Pseudomonadota > Alphaproteobacteria > Hyphomicrobiales > Nitrobacteraceae > Afipia > Afipia sp. GW822-FHT03D08. Next base: position 539,679 of record NZ_JBXANK010000002.1, on the reverse strand, counting down.
GGAAGCTCCGTGGCCGCATCTGCGGCTTCTGGAAGCGGCAACCAAGGCGGCGGGCAAGGATCTCGTCGAGCGCCTTGCGATCTATCCGTCGTTCGCGCGCGATGCATCCCGATGGGTTGATGCTGGTTTGCGGACCTCGGTGCTTAATCACATTGACGGTGATGGTGCGCCTCGTGTCGATGACTGGTGCCCCGGCCACGTCGGGCAATTGCCTTCACGTGAACTCGGCTGGATTCAAAGAGCGCCATCGGCCACACCATCCGCGAACCTTGGACAGGTGTTGGCGAAAGCGCAGCGCGGAGTCACGCTGGGCGAAGCAGAAATCGTCCGTCTGTTTCGGGCGCGTGGTGATGACTTCGCGGCCGTCTGCCGTGCAGCGGATGAACTGCGCCGTGAGAAGAATGGCGACACGGTGAGCTATGTCGTCACGCGCAATATCAACTACACCAACATCTGCTCCTTCAAGTGTCAGTTCTGCGCTTTCTCCAAGGGCAAGATGAGCGAGAATCTGCGCGGCAGGCCTTACGATCTGGAGATGAGCGAAGTCGCCGGCCGCGTGGTCGAGGCTTGGGAGCGCGGCGCGTCTGAAGTCTGCATGCAGGGTGGCATTCATCCGTCCTATACCGGACAGAAGTATCTCGATATCTGCCGGGCGGTGAAACAGGCTGTACCGCAGATGCACATGCATGCGTTCTCGCCGCTGGAGATTCATCAGGGCGCTCAGACGCTGGGAATTCCTGTAATTGATTTTCTGCGCGAGCTGAAGGCGGCGGGCCTTGGCACATTGCCGGGAACCGCGGCCGAAATTCTCGATGATGAAGTGCGGGCGGTGCTGTGCGCCGACAAGATCAACACCCAGCAGTGGCTCGATGTGATGCGCGCCGCGCATCAGGTGGGCTTCCGTTCGACCGCTACCATCATGTTCGGTCATATTGAGGGTTATCAACATTGGGCGCGCCACCTGCTGCGCATCCGCAATTTGCAAATGGATACCGGCGGCTTCACGGAGTTCGTGCCGTTGCCGTTCGTTCACATGGAAGCGCCGATCTATCTCAAGGGCCGCGCGCGGCCAGGCCCTACGTTCCGCGAAGCGATCCTGATGCATGCGGTCGCGCGGCTGGTGCTCAATCCGCATATCCCCAACATTCAGGCTTCCTGGGTAAAGCTTGGCGCCGATGGCGTTCGCCAATGTCTGATGGCGGGTGTCAACGATCTCGGCGGCACTTTGATGGACGAGAGCATTTCGCGCTCAGCAGGTGCATCCCATGGCCAGGAAATGACGCCGCAAGACATGGAAGCGATCATCCTTTCGGCCGGGCGCAATCCGAGGCAGCGCACGACACTTTATCGCAACGCGGAAGAGGACGTCCGGTTGCGTTCGTTTGACGCGGCTGCTGCGCGAATGGCGGTCAATGGTGACAAAAACGTGCATGCCGCAAGTATTTCATAGGATCGGACAGCACCGGTCTGGACATCCTATTTTACTAACGTTAGTATCATTCAAATCGGTGTGAGCCTGAAAGAAGTTTGGTATGTCTTCGGTCATCAATCCCGACATAGTCGATAGCAAGCAGCGCGCGAGAGCCATTGCGCGGGTGCGCGAGCGGGGCGTGGTGATGCCGACGTTCTCGCAGCTTGCCAACCCGTCCAGCATTCCCGCCGCGGCGTCGAAGGTGCTGGTGGATATTGCGCCCGACGAACCTCATGCCGCAAATCTCTGGCGGGTCCATTGGTACAACGGGGCCGATCGCACCAGCCGGATCGATGTGCCGGGTTATATCGTGCTCCCGGAAGCGCTCACCGGTGTGAAAGCGCCGATTGTTGTATTGCTCGGCCGGCGTTTTCCGATGATCGGCGCGCACAAAGTCCTGCCTGCCTATTCGGCGCTGGCAGCGCAGCTTGTGACGGGGCGGTTCGATCCGGAGCAGCAAAAGGCGATCTGGCCTTCGACTGGGAATTACTGCCGCGGCGGGGTCTCGGTGTCGCGTGTGCTTGGCTGCCGCGGTGTGGCCGTGCTTCCCGAGGGCATGAGCCGCGAGCGGTTTGAGTGGCTCGAAAAGTGGGTTGCGCATCCGGATGATATCGTGCGCACACCCGGCACCGAAAGCAACGTCAAGGAAATCTACGACAAGTGCGCTGAACTTGCTCGCGATCCGCAGAACGTGATTCTCAATCAGTTCTCGGCATTCTCGAATTATATCATTCACTATGCCTGCACGGGCAGTGCGGCGGAGCAGGCGTTTCTCGCTTTCAACGGCAGCGGCCAGCGGCGTCTCGCTGCGTTTGTGTCGGCGACCGGCTCGGCCGGCACCATTGCGGCAGGCGACTATCTGAAGACGCGGCATGGGACGAAGATTGCCGCGGTCGAAGCGCTCGAATGCCCGACGATGCTGAACAACGGCTACGGCGAGCACAATATTCAGGGTATCGGCGACAAGCATATTCCATTCATCCATAACGTGATGAATACCGACGTTGTCGTCGGCGTCTCGGATCGTGTTACCGACAGCCTCAATCTGCTGTTCGGCTCTGATGTCGGCCGAAAGTATCTTCAGGGTCGCCAGAAACTCGACGGCAAGCTGATTGCAGCCTTCGCGGATGTCGGCATTTCCGGCTTCGCCAACATTGTCGCCTCGATCAAGCTCGCAAAACAGCTTCACTACGGACCCGATGATGTCATCGTCACCGTCGCGACCGATAGTGCGTCGCTTTATGACAGCGAGCGTGACAGCTATCGCGCGAAGCATTTTCCGTCGTTTGACGAAGTTAATGCGGGAGAGATTTTTGGCTCCTGCCTAACGTCGATCGCAACCGACAATGTCGTGGAATTGACCGATCAGTTGCGCCGGCAGGTTTTCAATCTCGGCTATTACACCTGGGTGGAGCAGCAGGGCGTCAGTGTCGACGATTTCGAGCGCCGCAGGCACCAGTCGTTCTGGAATGGTCTCGTATCGAGCCTTCCGGAATGGGATCGCCTGATCGAGGATTTCAACGTTGAGGCCTTCGGGCCGCAGTACAAGACCGAAATGGCAGGCAAGGCAAAGTCATGAGCGTAGGTCAGGATATCGTCCAGCCATATCAGAAGCTGCGAGAGAACCTCGCGCGCCGAGACCGAAGTCTTCGCGAGAAGGTTGTGAGTCTGGAAGAAGCGGCATCATTCGTCGGCGACGGCGCATCGGTTGGGATTGGGGGTTCGACCATATCGCGCACGCCGATGGCCATGATCTGGCAGTTGATCCGGGCGCGGAAGAAAGAACTTTGCTGTTCGCGCTGCATTATCTCGACTGACGGCGATCTGCTGCTGGGATCTGGTGCAGCCAATCACATCATTTCGAGCTGGTTCGCCCAAGGCATCCTGTGGGGCCTTTCGAAGGTGATGCGCCACTATGTTGAAGGCGGAACGGCACGTTACGACGAATGGAGCCACATGGGTGTCGGCATGCGCTTCCGCGCCGGTGCGATGGGTGTTCCGTTCATGCCGATGCGCTCGATGCTGGGCTCCGATGTGGCCCGCATTCGTCCGGAAGCCAAGGAATTCGATTGTCCCTTCACCGGTGAGAAAGTGCTGCTGGTCCCCGCGCTGAATCCGGACGTTGCGGTGATCCATGTGCAGCGCTGCGATGCTTATGGCAATGCCCAGATCGATGGCTTGCAGTTCATGGATATCGATCTTGCGATGGCAGCCAACCGCGTGATCTTGACCACCGAGCGGATTGTTTCCAACGATCAGATCCGTCGCGCGCCTGACCAGACCAAGATTCCATTCTTCTGCGTCGATGCGGTAGTTGAGGTGCCTTACGGCTCCGCGCCGCACGAATGTTATGGCGTCTACGAGCCGATGATGAACCATCTCAATGCGTACGTGGCGCAGGTGAACGGCGATCCCGTTGGTGGAATGAAGAAGTATCTCGACGAGTACGTCTACGGCCCGAAAACCTGGAACGATTTTCTTGCGAAGATCGGGATGGACGAAATCGTGACGGCGAGCCGCAGGGGCAGGAGCATTTTCGATGACTGAACAGAATCGTCATACAGCTTCGGAGATGCTGGCGATCCTGAGCGCGCGCCAGCTCAAGGAAGGTCAGGTTGTATTTGCCGGCATTGGCATTCCCTTGCTGGCTGCGACGCTGGCGCAGCGTCTGCGTTGCCCTGGCCTGACAATCCTGTTTGAAGGCGGCGTGATCGGTGCGTTTGTCGAGCCCGGCAAGTTGCCGCCATCGACCAACGATCAGCGTTGTACCAAGCGTGCCAACATGGTGCTGGGCAGCGCCGAAGTTCTTCTGCTGCTGCAGCGCGGATATGTCGACGTCGGCTTCATGGGCGGCGCCCAGATCGACAAGTACGGAAATCTGAACTCGTCCTTTATTGGCGATTCCGAGAAGCCCAAGACACGACTTCCGGGGACTGGCGGCGGAAACGACATTTCCAGCCTGACCAACATGATCGTTGCGATGAAGCACGAGAAGCGCCGCTTCGTTGATCAGGTCGATTTCATAACTAGCCCTGGCTTTATCCGCGGCGGAAAATCCCGCGCTGAAAGCGGGCTGCCGGAAGGCGGCATGTTCCGTGTGATCACTGAACTTGCGGTGTTCGGCTTCGACGAGACCTCGCGCCGGATGAAGGTACTCGCCCTCAATCCGGGCATCACGCGCGAACAGGTCCAGGACAACACCGGTTTCGATCTGATTTTTGACGATCAGGTCAACGTTACTGAGCCGCCCACCGAGCACGAGCTGACCACGCTCCGAATGCTCGATCCCGATCGTCTCTTCATCGCATAAGAATAAACGAGGAAGCAAACATGACCCTACTGTCGAACACGTTCGGTATCGCCGCACGCAATTTCACTGCCTATCCCGAAATGCCGGATGCGAAAGCGCTGGTGGACTACGGTGTGCGCGTCGAGGAACTGGGCTACGATTCGCTCTGGGTCTGGGATCACATTCTTCTTGGTGTGGACCCGCACTTTCCGATCCTGGATTCGCTGACAACGCTGACCGCAATCGCCGCGCGCACCAGCAAAATCAAGCTCGGCACCGGCATTCTTGTTCTGCCGCTGCGCAACCCGGTTGCACTGGCCAAGCAGTTGTCCAGCATGGATCAGTTCTCAGGTGGCCGCCTGCTGATGGGCATGGCGTCAGGCTGGTACAAGCGCGAGTTCGATGCCATGGGTATTCCGTTCGACAAGCGCGGCAAGCTGATGGATGAAAATCTGGAAATCATGCGCCGTCTGTGGTCGGAGCCGATGGTCGATGGAAAGTACATGGCTCACGACATCTCGGCCGCGGTCATGTATCCTAAGCCGGCACAGCAGCCGACTCTGCCTATCCTTATCGGTGGCTATGTCGACAGGGTCCTGCAGCGCGCAGCAACTGTTGGCGACGGCTGGCTGACCTACTTCTATCCGCCCGAAGCTTTCGCAAAATCTTGGGCCAAGCTCCGCAACTTCGCCAAGGAGGGCGGCAAGGATCCTGACAAGCTTCTCAACGCTTCGCAATTGCCGATCATGATCGGTCCGTCCAAGGCTGCCGTTCAGGATGAGATGAACGAGTGGCTGATTAAGGAATGGGACTTCCCTGAACACAGCGACTGCTCGCGCGAGAGCGCCATCATGGGCAACGTCGATGAGTGCGTCGAGCAATTGAAGGCTCACCAGGCTGTCGGCGTTCAGAAGATCATCTTCGTGCCCTACAAGTACCGGATGGATCAGGTCGAACTGATCGCGAAGGAGATCATTCCAAGGCTGAGGGCGAAGTAACAACCCAAGCTGGAGCGGGCGATGCCCGGTCACCTATCATGATCAGTGTTTTTGATCTGTTCAAGATCGGGATCGGGCCGTCATCCTCTCACACGGTCGCCCCAATGAAGGCCGCAGCGGCCTTCATGTCAGCCCTTGATGAATCTCAGCGCTCGCGCCTGAGACGCTTGCAAGTCACGTTGCTTGGATCCCTTGCGTGGACCGGGCGTGGTCATGGAACGGACAAGGCCGTTATGCTTGGGCTTTCTGGTTTCTCGCCGGAGACTGTCGATCCTGATGATGCGGACCGCCGCATCGCTGTCGTTGCTGCCACGGCCAAGCTCGTACTGAAGGATGGATTGACGATCCATTTCGACCCGGTACAGGATATCGTTTTCAATTTTGATGAGCCGACGCCGGTTCATCCGAATACGCTCCGATTTGCGGCCCTTGATCAGGATGGCCACGAGTTGTGGGCCGAAACCTGGTACTCGCTCGGCGGCGGATTCGTTCAGCGAGAGGGCGAAACGGGTTCTGCAGCAGAGTCGTCCGCGGCCATTCCATTCGACTACCGAAGCGCGGCTGAATTGATCGAAATGTGCGACCGCTCTGGTCTCTCGATCGCGCAGGTAGTGCTCGCGAACGAAACCGCACTTGCGGATGAAGCGTCAGTCTACGATCGGCTCGATCGTCTCGTTGCGGTGATGTTCGACTGTATAGACCGCGGGATACGCACCGATGGTCAGTTGCCGGGTGGCTTGAAGGTCAAGCGTCGCGCTCGCTCGCTTCATGCCCGGCTGCAGGCGTCAGAAAGCCGCAACGTGCGGCATTCCATCGCAGCGATGGATTATGCAAGCTTGTACGCGATCGCTGTAAACGAGGAAAATGCGGCAGGCGGCCGGGTTGTTACTGCCCCGACCAATGGCGCCGCTGGCGTCATTCCTGCAGTTCTGAGGTATTACACCGACCATTGTGAGGGCTCCTCCCAGGACGGCGTCAGGATTTTTCTCCTGACCAGCGCAGCGATTGGCGGGCTCTGCAAGATGAACGCTTCCATCTCCGGCGCTGAAGTCGGGTGTCAGGGGGAGGTGGGTGTGGCATGCTCCATGGCTGCGGCCGGCCTGACAGCGGCACTGGGCGGCAGCAGCCGGCAGATTGAAAATGCCGCGGAGATCGGGATGGAGCACCATCTCGGAATGACCTGCGATCCGATTGGCGGGCTGGTGCAAATCCCCTGCATCGAACGCAACGCATTTGGCGCGATCAAGGCCATTAATGCGGCGTCGCTGGCGCTGAGCGGCGATGGGTCGCATCACGTTAGTTTGGATCAGGTTATCCGTACGATGCGGGATACCGGGGCCGATATGCAAACGAAATACAAGGAAACGTCGCGCGGAGGGCTCGCAGTCAGTGTGCCGGATTGCTGAAAAAAACTTGACGGCGAACGGCCTTTGCAGATGATACTAAGATACTAAAAATAGGACTATCTGGGTTCAGGATAACAGTTAGATAAATACAAGCGGACAACTGGCACAAGCTTTGCTTGAAAAAGACCTGATTTCCGCACTCAAACGGAGGAAATGGAAGATGGCGAAACACACCAAACTACTTGCGACAATCGCGTTGCTGTCGGCCGGCGTTGCCGGCCAGGCCGCAGCCCAGACGATCAAAATCGGCGTCAACGAACCGCTGACCGGACCCTTTGCTGCGTCGGGTACCTATGTCGTCAACGGCGCCAAGATCGCCGCTGATGAAATTAATTCCAAGGGCGGCATTCTCGGCAAGAAGATCGAGCTTGTCATCGAGGACAACAAGAGCAACCCGACTGAAGCTGCAGCTGTAGCCGAGAAGCTGATTACGGCCGACAAGGTGCCGGTCATCATGGGCGCCTGGGGATCGAGCCTGACGCTGGCCGTGATGCCGAAGCTGATGGAATACAAGGTTCCGATGGTGGTTGAGACGTCTTCGTCGGGCAAGATCACGACGACCGGCAATCCCTACATCTTCCGCATCTCGCCGCCGTCGTCGGTCGAAGCCGCGGCGTTCAAGCCAATTCTTCCCAAGCTGTCGATCAAGAAGGCAGACTTCCTTGTCATCAACAATGATTGGGGCCGCGGCGCCGCTGAAGATTTCGGAAAGGTCTTGAAGGCTGACAATATTCAGGTTGGCCTCGTCGAGACGATGGACCAGTCCGCTCAAGATATGAGCGCTCAGTTGTCGAAAATTAAGGCAACCGACTCTGACACGATCATGGTGACGACTGCTGTCGAGCAACTCACGCTCGTTCTGAAACAGGCAACAGCACTCGGCATCAAGAAGCAGATCGTGACGACTGGCGGCTCGCAGAATCCCGATCAGTTGATTGATCAGGCTGGCGTCGCTGCCAACGGAACGTTTCACCTGACGACGTTCGCTCCGTGGTATCCGGACGAGACGCCGAATCCGCCGGCGACCAAGTACTTCCTTGGCGAATGGAAAAAGCGCGGCTTCAACTTCGCCGGCGCGACCGAGAGCTTCCGTGGATACGACGGCATCCGCACGATCGCGGCTGCTATCGAGAAAGCAGGCAAGGCAGAGCCCGAGGCGATCGCTGCCGCATTGTGGCAGACTGAACTGCTCGGCCTGAACGGCAAGATCAAGTTCGAGAAGCAGGGGCCCTCCGGCAAGGAGAGCGGGCAGAGCATGCCCAACGTCTACCTGATCAAGATCGACAACTCGAAGGTCGTTCTTCCCAAGCTGTAAGCATGGAGGCGCGAGCATCGTCTCGATGCCCGCGCCTTTCCATTCCAAAGGCACGGCGGCCTCCGCCGAACGATGAGTTTTGACCTGGATAAAGCTCGATGACTGAATTTCTGCAACACATGATCAACATGCTGATCCTCGGCAGCACGTATGCGCTGCTCGGAATCGGCCTGACTTTGATCTTTGGCATCATGCGCGTGGTGAACTTTGCGCACGGCGAGCTTTATGCGTTCGGTGCGTACTTCGTGTACTTCATCGCTGTGATGCTTGGGTTCAACTTTTTTCTGGCGCTGCTTTTTGCGATTGTCGCCGGATGCCTTCTTGGCGCGCTGATTGAGTTCGTTCTTCTGCGTCCGATGCGAGGTGCCGATATCGACACTACCATGCTGATCATGATCGGTGCGATGATCGTGATGCAAAACGCAGAGCAGTACGTCTGGGGCGGCGTCGCGAAGGCAGTCAATACGCCGTTTCCGGAGACGCCGTTGACGATTGGTCCTTTCTCGGTGTCGTGGTTGAGGCTTTTCGTATTCTTCGCGGCGCTGGCGTTGATCGCCATCTCGTACTTCCTGATCAACCGCACCAAGCTCGGCAAGGCGATGCGTGCGACATTCCAGGACACCGACACCGCCTCGCTGATGGGTGTCAACATTCAGGCGATCTACATGGCCACCTTCGCCATCGGTTCGGCGCTCGCGGCGGCCGCAGGCGCGCTGCTCGGGCCGGTTTACGTGATCTCCCCGCAGATGGGCAACATCGCGTCGCTGAAGGCGTTTGCCATCGTCATTCTCGGCGGTCTCGGCAGCATCGGCGGCGCAACAATCGGTGGCTTCATCCTGGCCTTTGCCGAGGAGATGGGCGCCGGGTACATCTCGTCGGGTTACCGCGACGCCATGGGCTTTCTGATTATCATCGCGGTCTTGCTATTCAAACCGACCGGACTCTTTGCACGATCGGAGCGAATTGGATGAAACGGCTTCTCCCCTGGGTTGCGATTGTCGTATTCGCATCGGTTCCGTTGTGGCTGAAGGATCCTTATCTCCTGAATGCCTTTATCACGACGGGCATCTTCATCATCGCGGCGATGAGCCTCAATCTGCTGCTGGGTTACACCGGCCAGCTGAGTCTCGGTCATGTCGCCTTTTTCGGTATCGGGGCTTACGTCAGCGCGCTGACGGCGCTCGGGTTCGACGTGGAACTGATCGGCGGCATCCGCGTCGTTCATGAGCCATGGCCCGTCTGGCTTGGCTTTATCATCGCCATACTCGTGTCCGGGCTGTGCGGATACATTGTGGGCAAGCTGTCGTTCCGGGTTCGCGGTGCCTACTTCGTCATTGTGACGATTAGCTTTGCGGAAGTCGTCCGACTTGTGGCGTTGAACTGGGTAGAACTGACCCAGGGTCCGCTGGCGCTGACTTCGATTCCGCCCATGACACTCGGACTTCCCGGGCTCGGCTATTTCGATTTCTTCAGCAAGCAATCGAACTACTATCTGGTCCTCGGCGTCGTGGTTATCTCCTACATCATCATCAGCCGCCTGGTGAATTCGCGGGTCGGGCGCGCGATGGTGGCGCTGAAGGAGAATGAATCGCTGGCGGTTTCCGTCGGTATCGATGTCACCCGCTATCTGGTATTGGCGGCTGTCGTATCTGCCGGCATCGCCGGAGCGGCAGGAAGCCTGTACGCGCACTATCTGAAAATCATCGATCCCGACGTCTTCCTCTTTCTCTACACCGTTACCATGGTGATCATGGTGATTACCGGCGGCAAAGGAACGTTGGCAGGGCCGCTCGTCGGCGGATTGATTTTCGGGTTCATCCCCGTTGTTGCGCGCTCGTTCGCCGCTCCGGAAATTCAGTGGATTCTCTACGGGGTGTTCATGATCCTGATCGTGTTCGTGCTGCCGCAGGGGATCGTTCCGGCCATTGAGAAATGGTTCGGGGTCGATGAAACCAGGGATCCTGCCATTGCGCCGGAAGCCAAGATGCAGGATGCGCCATGATGCAGGCTCAAGCAGCTAAGGTTCAAGCAGCCAAGACGCTACCAGCACTCTCGATCGAACACATTGCGGTTCACTTCGGCGGTCTTGTTGCGATCTCGGACATGAACTTCGTCGTTAACGAAGGCGAAGTCGTCAGTCTGATCGGGCCGAACGGCGCGGGCAAGACGACCGCATTCAATGTCATCACTGGCTTCCTGCGGCCGACAAAGGGAGAAGTGATTTATCGCGGCACGTCGCTGAACAATCTGAAACCGCACGAAGTTACGGCATTGGGCCTGGTGCGGACGTTTCAGCGCACCAGCGTATTCCAGAGTGTCAGCGTGTTCGAGAATGTCATGATCGGCCTGCATCGCCGCGGCCGCTCGCAATTGTGGGATACCTTGCTGGCGCTGCCGCGGGAGCGAGAGTCCGAAAAGGAACTGCGGACACGCGCGGCGGAAATTCTGGCCCTGGTTGGTATTGAACGCCGCTCGCGTGAAATGGCAGGCTCGCTCGCCTATGGCGATCAGCGGCTTCTGGGTGTGGCATTGGCGTTGGCTGCGGATCCTTCGATGCTATTGCTCGACGAGCCGGTCTCGGGCATGAACGCAACGGAGACAGCGCGATTCATGCAGCTTCTCGATAAGTTACGCGGTCTCGGCGTCACGATCCTGCTCGTGGAGCATGACATGCCAATGGTGATGGGCGTGTCTGACCGCATTGTTGTTCTTAACTACGGCCGGATCATTGCCGAAGGCCCACCGTCGGCAATTCAGGGTAATCCTGAAGTCATTCGTGCTTATCTCGGGCAAGGAGCGAAGAAACGTGCTAGAGATTAGCGATCTCGTTTGCCGTTACGGCAAGGTTGAAGCGATCAAGGGTATCTCTCTCTCGATCAAGCAGGGGCAGCTCGTCGCGCTGATTGGCGCGAACGGGGCCGGGAAGAGCACGACATTGCGCTCCATTTCTGGAATCTTGCCCTCGGCGTCCGGCCGCATGATCTTCGAAGGAGAAGACATCACCCGGTGTTCGGCGCGGGAGATTCTGGCGCGAGGTATTGCCCACTGTCCTGAAGGACGCCGGGTGTTCCCTGACATGACAGTCGAGGAGAACCTCGATATGGGGGCGTATCTGCGGCGTGACGCTGATGGTGTTGCAGAGGATCGTGATCGGGTTCTCACGCAGTTTCCCCGGCTTGCGGAGCGGCGCAGTCAGGTGGCAGGGACTCTGTCGGGCGGCGAGCAGCAGATGCTGGCAATCGGCCGCGCGATTATGTCCAAACCGAAGCTGATGATGTTCGATGAACCATCCCTGGGGCTCGCGCCGAATATTGTGGAGCAGGTGTTCGAGATCATCGACGGAATCCGCAAATCAGGCACCACGGTGCTGATGGTGGAGCAGAATGCCTACTCCGCGCTGGATATGTGCGACTATGCTTATCTGATGGAAGCTGGGTCGATCGTGTTGTCGGGGCGAGGAGAAGAGTTGATCGACGACAAGCACATTCGCGAGGCCTATCTCGGTGGCTGACGATCTGGCGGCGCAATTGTGCGCGGCACTTTGTGGATAAAAAAATCGCCGTGCTCCTTCGTGGAGCGCGGCGAAAGCTTTAGCGCGTGCCTTAGCTGGCGCGATTCTGGGTTGTCTCCCGGCGAATGCCGCCGGCGGTTTCCTCGCGTTTCACTTCCGGAAACAGCCACATCGCGAACACCATGAAGACGCCCAGAAACACCACGAGATACTGAATGCGCTCGTGGCCGAGCGTGTGTTGCATATAGAATGCGACAGCCGCGACAATGATAACGACCAAAGACAGCGCCAATTTGATCTTCACGGGCATCGATTGCTCCTTTGGTTATATGGACGGAAAGTCACGACAGGATCGCGAACGCTGAACCGCCGACTTTGGCAAGTACGGCGAGCGCCAGGATCTGAATGCCGACCAGTACGGATAGTTCGATTGTCGCGTTCCGCAGGGGCCAGCGCCATTCCTCGAATAGCGCTGGCGTGAACAAGAATATAAGTCCGCTGACGACGACCAGCGTGCTCCACCGCAGTTCGACATATCCGTAGAGTCCAGTGCCGGCGAGCAGCGTCGCGAGCAGAACGACGTTGCCGATAATCAACAAGGTTGCGGGAAGCGACCTTGCCGCGTCGGGCCGGGCATCGAGCGGAAATTTTCCAGCAATTATGAGAAAGGCAACGCCACAGACGGTTGCCAGTCCGGCGAACCAAACCAGGGACAACCAGTTCGGCTCAATCGTGCTCATGTCGAATCTCCCGCGCGGACTGCGTTTATTCGGCGGGCGTGGCAAAGCCCGAGCGCTGGCCGACAGCGTCGGGTTTTGGCGTACGCGAGGTTTTACGCATGTTTTTGCGGATGTAACGGGTGTCGTAGCCGTTGAAGATGTGGCCGATCAGTCCGCGATCGAGATCCGATGTGCCGAACAGCCAGTCCATCACGGGGAAGGTCAGGTTCATGTTTCGCTCCATCATGATCGATTGATTGTGATGAGCCGCATGATGCCGCCGGATAGTGTTGACGAACGGCATGTTGCGGACAAACCAGTTTTCGTCGACGTGGCAGCAGAAGTGCATGAACTCATAGATAAGATACATCGATGTCGTGGTGCAGATCAGCAGCCAGCCGACGTTCGGTGACACCAGCCACCCCAGCACGAGTGCCGGCGGAATCGACATCAATGTGAAGGTGACCAAGGCGTAGGGCGGGAAAAACGTCACGCGCCAGTCGTTATGGTCCGCGAAGCGCATCTCCTCTTCGGTGAAGAATTGGTGATGCATCAGGGTGTGCCGGTTGTAGATCGCACGGAATGCCTTGATCTGCGACGGCCGGTGCATGACGAACCGGTGAATCCACCATTCGAAGAAATTTGCCGCCAGGAAGGTGACAGGCACGATCAGCCATTCCCACCAGCGAACATTGCCGATGTTGGCGATGTAGACCGAGAGGGCAGTGAGCCCGATCACATAAATGACGAAGGCGTGTAGCCAGCCATTGTACCAGCCAGCGATGCGATCCCTGTAGGTGGCCCGGTATTTACGCTGCCGGTCGGTCATTGGGCTGGATGAGAGTTCCATGGCGCAATCTCCGTCATTTTCTGAACGGCCGGCGACGTCGTCCAGCCTCTTCGATCTGACATATCACCAATCTATTAGGCCGGCAACCGGCATTGCGACACTGCGGCACGCAAAAAGTGCTTGCTGAAATCTGTCTGATATATTTATCGTATGGCAACGGCGCACGGCAGATGCGCTTAGCTTACATGGGAGGATATCAATGAGGCTCACCCGTCGTGCCTTTTCGAAGTTCGCAGGTGCCGGTGTTGCCGCCGCCGCGGCGCCCCAGCTATTTGCCCCGGCCATTGCCCAGGACAAGCCATTCAAGATCGGCATCATCGCACCACGCTCCGGTGTCGCCGGTACCGCCGGCGAATGCGGTATCCGCGCCGTGCAATGGGCGGCGGACCGTATGAACAAGGAGGGTGGCATTGCCGGACGCAAGTTCGAGCTTGTCATTGAAGAAGAGACCAACCCCAAGGACACGATCGAACGTTTCCGTCGCCTGGTGCTGCAGGAGAAGGTCGAAAGCGTCCACGGACTGATCTCGACCGGCGTCAGCCTTGGCGTAGCTCCTGTTGCGGAAGAAGAGCAGTCGCTCTTGGTGATGTGGGATGGCACAACGCAGGACGGCGTCAAGGAAGTGATGCCGAAGTCGCGCTATGTATTTCGCTCGACTGACAATGAATGCGAGGCTGTGATGGCGTCGCTGCTCGCGGTCAAGCACTTCAAGGGTAAATTCAAACGGGTCGCTGGCATCAATCCGGATTACTCCTACGGCCGCAACAACTGGGAAGCTTTCCGGCAGATTCTCGCACGCTATGGTGTGGAGGCTGAGTTCGTCGCCGAGCAGTGGCCAAAGGTTGGCACCCTTGATCTGACATCACATATCGCCGCGCTCAAGGCCGCCAAGCCCGATCTGATCTTCTCATCGATGCTGTTCGCCGATCTTCCGGTATTCATGAAGCAGGGCGCTGCGGCGGGTCTGTTCGACGGCGTAAAGGTCGTGCTGCCGGCGGCCGGCTGGCAACTCAATCAGCTCAAGAAAGAATTCATGCCCGAGGGCGTGATCTTCGGACACAACACCCTCTATTTCGATCATCCGCAGGCATCGCCGCTGCAAAAGGCTTTTGTTCAGGATTACATGGATCGCTACAAGGAGGCGCCGCACTGGGAAGCGGATCGTGCCTACTTCGCGCTCGCAAGTTACAAGGCGGGCGTTGAAGCCGCGCAGAAAGCCGCGAAGAAATGGCCGACGCCGGATGTGGTCGCGGAAGCAATGCCCGGCCTCGAAGTGGAAAGCCTCGGCGGCAAGGGCCGATTCCGCAAGGACAAGATCGCGGAGCAGGTGTTCTATCAGGGGCCGTCGACAAACACGAACAAGTACGATTTCCCGACATTGGCTTCGATTGACACATTCCAGGCCGAGCAACTGCAGAAACCGCCGGGCGCGGATTTCTGGGAATGGATCAAGACCGCCAAGATGCCTGTCTGAGCCATGACGGCGATCGTCGACATCATTCTCGGTGGGACATTCCACGCCGCCATCCTGTTTCTGGTGGCGGCGGGGCTTCAGCTCGTATTCGGCGTGCAGCAGATCGTGAATCTCGCCTGTGGCTCATTTTATGCCCTCGGCGCATATTTCGGGATTACTGCGGTCGCTGTTGCGATGAAGTTCGGATTGCCGCCGCTCATGTTCTTTCCTGTGCTTATTCTCGCGGGGCTTGTAATCGGCGTCGTTGGACTGCCAATCGAGCGGGTGCTGCGTACGGTGTACCGCCGGGACGAGAGCTATCAGTTGCTGCTCACTTTCGGCCTGCTTCTGATGTTTCAGGATGTCTTTCGCTTCACGTGGGGCGCGACGCCGCGCACCATGGACAATGCCTACATGATATATGGCACGACCCATATCATGGGTGTGCAGGTGCCGACCTATAATCTGCTGGTGATAGCGGCGAGTATCGGCATTGCCGCCGCGCTAGGGCTGTTTCTGCAACGTACGAAAACCGGCCGCATCGTGCGGGCGACTGCGGAAAACCGCGATATGGCCGAAGGACTCGGTGTCAATGCGTCGAAAATTTTCGCGCTTGTCTTCACCGTTGGCTGCATGCTCGGAACGGTCGGCGGCGCACTGGTTGTCCCATCCAGTGCTGCGTCGCTCGACATGGCCGTTGAGCTGGTCGTGGAGGCGTTTGCCGTCGTTGTGATCGGCGGGCTGGGAAGCATGCGCGGCGCGCTTGTCGGTGCGTTGATCGTCGGACTGATGCGTGCGGCATCGATCTCGATCATGCCGGAAATGGAGCTGCTGTCAGTCTATCTCGTGGTCGTCGCGGCGCTCATCCTCAGACCCGCCGGATTGTTTGGCAAGGTGACGGCATGAGTGAACAATCCATCGATCTCTCGCTGAGTGCGCCGAGGCGGAACCCGCTCCCCCGGATCAAGGGCCTCTGGGTCTTTTTCGGCTTGATCGCGATTATGGGTCTGCTTCCGCTTGTCGCATCGCCGTATGCGCTTCTCCTGCTCGTGCCGTTCTTTGCCTACGCAATCGCGCTGTTTGGATTCAATCTTCTGTTCGGAACGACGGGCCTGCTGTCGTTTGGGCACGCCCTCTTTCTTGGCGTCGGTGCGTATACTGCATCGACACTGACGTCAAAATTCGGTGTGCTGAGTTTCGAACTGATTGTTTTGACCAGTGCGGTGGTCTCCGCTCTTGTTGCGCTTGTTATTGGCGTTCTTTGCGTTCGCTACACCCGAATCTTCTTTGGGATGCTGACGCTGGCTTTCGGGATGCTGTTTCATTCCTTCCTGTTCAAGTTCTACAGCGTTACCGGCGGCGACCAGGGGATGCGCGTGTTGCGTCCGCTGCTGTTCGGCATGGAATGGCGCGGAGGCAAGACCGCATTTCTCACGGGGCCTTTCTATTACTATGTGCTGGCGTTGCTGGCGCTGTTAGGAGCAACGATGTGGCGCATAACCCAGTCGCCATTTGGTTTGCATCTGAAGGCAATCCGGGAAAACGCCGGCAAGGCGGCTTACGTAGGCGTGCAGATTTTCCGGATGAGGCTGGCGGCGTTCGTGATCTCGGCGGTTTATGGCGGGATCGGCGGAACGATTCTCGCAATCACCACTGGCCTGGCCGATCCCGAACTCGCGTATTGGACCCACTCCGGCAACCTCGTTTTCATGGCGGTCCTTGGCGGTAGCGGAACTTTTGTCGGCCCGGCCATCGGCGCGCTCGCCTTTGTGCTGTTGCAGGACTTCGTGATGGCGATCACGCAGTACTGGCGCTTTGTGATGGGCGGCGTCCTGGTTCTGCTTGTTATCTTCTTGCCACAAGGCTTGTCAGGTGCCGTCGAGATGCTCGTCTCTCGCAAAGCAGGGGGCAGATGATGCATCCGATCAGTACATCGCCGGATGTCCGGGCGCGGCTATTCGAGACCATCAGCGTTTCCAAACACTACGGCGCATACAGAGCGCTACAGGACGTGTCTTTCCACGTCGCCGACGGCGAGTTCGTTTCGATTGTCGGACCAAACGGCGCAGGCAAGACCACCCTTGTTAATGTTGTCACCGGCCTGTTGCGGCCGACCATCGGCGAGGTTCGCTTTCTCGGGAACGACATCGCAGGTGTGGGTCCGGTTGAGTTGGCCCGGCGCGGAATGTCGCGTGCTTTCCAGCTCGTGAATGTATTTCCGGCGCTGACGGTACGCGAAACCCTTGCGGTTGCGGTTGCTTCGCGCCTGCGGCGCATTGCCAATCCATTCCGTTCGCTGTCGAAAGACAGCGAACTTCAGGCCGACGTTGAGCGCGTGGCGGAGGTTCTCGGTCTTCGCGCCAAGCTGGATACGGTGGCATCCACCCTTTCCCAGGGTGAAAAGAAGCTGCTGGATATTGCCAGCGCTTTTGCACTTAATCCGACAGTCATCCTGCTCGACGAGCCGACAAGCGGCGTGTCCACGGGAGACAAGCATTCCATCATGGAAGTTCTCGTGTCGGCAGCGAAGGCGGCAGGGGTACGAGCCATCGTTCAGGTCGAGCATGACATGGATCTCGTGGCGCGCTATTCGCACCGGATCGTGGCTCTGCAGGAGGGCAAGGTCCTGGCCGACATGCCCCCAGACCGGTTCTTTGCCGATCCGGCGATGATTTCGGCCGTCGTTGGAACACGGCCGCCGACCTTGAGGAGGGCGTCGTAATGCTCGAGCTCTCCAACGTAAAAGTCGATATTCAGGGCAGCCGCATTCTCAACGGTATCAGCCTTTCGGTTGCGGCGGGCGAACTCGTCTGTCTGGTCGGCCGTAACGGAGCGGGCAAAACCACGACATTTCGCAGCATTATGGGTTATCGCCGTCCGCTATCCGGTGAGATCACTTTTGACGGCGCCGATCTGACGAAGCTTCCGACGTGGCGGATCGCCCAGAGCGGGATCGGCTTCTCACCAGAAGAGTCTGAAGTTTACGCCGACCTTACCGTGGCTGAAAACATCGAGCTTTCGACATGGACGCGGCCGACCGGTCGGCCGGCTCAGGAGCGCATCGAGGAAGCTTATGCGGTCTTCCCGAAACTGCGGCAGTATCTTGCGCGCGGCGGTGCGCAGTTGTCAGGCGGCGAGCGCAAGATGGTGTCCATTGCGCGTGCGCTGACGCTTGATCCGAAGCTTCTGTTGCTGGACGAGCCGTTCGAGGGATTGTCGCCAGCCATCATTCCGCTGATTGCAGAGGGCGTCGCGTCGATCCGGGCAATGGGGAAGGGCGTGCTGATGGCGGAATCGAATGTCCATCACATCCCTGACTACGTCGATCGCCTGTATGTGCTGGAGCGCGGCGAACTGATGTTTTCCGGCTCTCTGGCAGAAGCGCACCGCGACCGCGACGTCATGCGTGTGATCGCCGGCGAGGTGGAAGTGACGCACTAGTCCGATCGGCAGCCGGGACGCAATGAGTGGAGAGAAAGAATGAAACATTATGTTGGCGACCGGACGATCGACGGCGTGAAGGTGACAGTCGACGGTGCACCGTTGAATCCCCGAACCGATGTGATGGAGTACAGCAAAAATGGCTTTGAGTGGAGCTATGAGGGGCCGGAGCCGCGCCAGCTCGCGTTGGCGCTGCTCGCCGACCATCTTGGCGACGCGGCTGCTGCGAGAACGGCCGTCGATCCGTTCATGCGCGCCGTTGTGGCTAACTTCGGCAACGAATGGGAGATGACGTCATCCGATATCGATCTGGCGCTCAAGGCGCTGGGTGGTTCCGGAAAGGCAGTCGCATAGATGCCGCTTCAGTATCGCGCGGCAGTTCTCCACGCAGCGAAGGCGCCGCTCGTCATCGAGACCGTCACTGCGGCTGCGTTGAAGCCCACAGACGTTCTGGTGCGAATTCTTGCGGCGGGATTGTGTCACACCGATCTTGAAGTAATTGAAGGATCTTTGCGCTTTCCGATGCCGATCGTGCTTGGCCACGAAGCAGCTGGCATCGTCGAGGAGGTCGGCTCAGCCGCGCGGGGTGTAAGGAAGGGCGATCACGTCGTCTTGTCGTGGAACCCGCACTGCGGCCATTGCTTCTATTGCGATCGCGACTTGCCGATCCTTTGCGAGGAATATCTCGGCGAAGGTCCGAAGGCGAGGTCATTCGATGGAGAGAGCCGCGCAAGGCTTGCTGACGGCCGTGACGTGCAGCAACTGATGTTTCTCGGATCGTTTGGTGAATATTGCATCATACCGGATCAGCAGGCGATTGCAGTGCCGAAGGAGATTCCGTTCGATCGTGCCTGCTTGATCGGTTGCGGCGTAATGACCGGCGTTGGGGCTGCCCTGAATCTGGATGCGATCAAACATGGCGACGCGGTCATGGTGATCGGTTGTGGCGCAGTGGGTCTGGCGGCGGTGCAGGGTGCGCGGCTGGCAGGGGCTGGTACGATCATCGCTGTTGACCTCGATCCTGCAAAGCTTGCATTGGCGCTAACCATGGGCGCAACCCACACCGTCAATGCGTCAAATGACGATCCTGTCGCTGCGGCAAAGAGTGAGACGGGCGGCCGCGGTGTTGACGCCGTGATAGAGTCCGCCGGCAGCCTCGTGGCTTTCCGTGTCACCGCCGAAGCGGTTCGGCCAGGCGGCAACGTAATCTGGCTTGGCAAGGTCGACGTGCAGCAGAATGTATCGTTCCGGTGGGGTTCCCTCATGCAGGAAAAACGCATCCGCCGTGTCAGTTATGGCAACGCGCGGCCGCGCCGCGACTTTCCGATGCTGGCGCGCGCCTATCTCGACGGATCGCTGATGTTGGATGATCTGATTTCGCGCCGTCTCTCTCTCAACGACATCAATGCGGGATTCGACGCGCTGAAACGTGGCGAAACCATTCGCAGCGTCGTGATGTTCGATTGATCTCGGATCAGGTATCGAGCGTCTTACGCGCGAAATCCTCGATATAGTCGATCAGCTTATCGGAGGCGGCGGCCGCGATTTTGGGCTTCTTCCCGGCGACAGCTTCTGCGACCGCGGCATGCAGCTTCGCGGCCAACGGCAGATCTGCAACTTCCTGATAGTGCTGATACCAGAAGCGGCGGGAGAGAGCGTTCATGAGGCCCATCGATCGCCGCGCAAATTCATTGCGCGCGGTCGTTGCGATCAGGAGATTGAATTTCTGATCGAGGCGCATGAATTCGATGTCGTCCGCCTGAGCCGCCGCCTTGAGCATTCCACGAGCCACTTCGGCGAATTCCTGACGTTCTTCGGGGGTGGCGCGTTCTGCTGCCAGTTTCGCCATCAGCCGCTCAAGCTCGCGGCGCACTTCGAGCAGCCGCAATTGCAGCCTGAGATTGATTTCCGAGACCATGATGCCGCGCCTCGGCATAATCACCACGAGACCGTCCCGCGCGAGACGTTGCAGCGCCTCACGAATCGGAGTCCGGCCGATCTTCAGTTTTAGTGCAAGGGTGTGTTCGGACAGTATGGTGCCGGGAGTCAGCTGAAGGGTGACGATCATTTCTTCGAGTTCTCGATAAGCACGATCTGTCAGCGTTCCGTCATCGGCCTCCGGATTTTGCGCTGCGCGCTTTGTAATCTTTTTAGATTTCAATTCACTCCCCATCCGCCGTAAATCGATCCGATCAGCCCAAGCATATATTCGTAGTATATCAATGACAAGAACTCGTGCTCGCACGAGACAGGGGAGAGTCTTTGCGACGGCAGACGCGGTCTGTCCGACGCTTTACGCAACTCTGGAAAGGCAACTGGCTCGTCAGGTCAGATATGCATAGCCATGAATTCTCCAGTACAAGTACCGAATTGTCTGGTTGCGGGTAAGTCTCGGAGACTTGCATGGCGCTGGCGGTCTCCATAAATGCGGGCTAACGTAGGGGCTCGACAGGAATGAAAACACTGAGCGAGTGCTTGGACAATGACGTCGGGGGCTTAGCGATGCAATCGAAGGTGTTATCTGATCGTTTCTGGAGCTCCGGACGAAACAAATCTCTCCTGGCGCTTGTCGCCGTTGCAATTGGGATCGGTCTGGCC
The DNA here is from genome assembly GCF_058801645.1 of Afipia sp. GW822-FHT03D08. Classification (NCBI taxonomy): domain Bacteria; kingdom Pseudomonadati; phylum Pseudomonadota; class Alphaproteobacteria; order Hyphomicrobiales; family Nitrobacteraceae; genus Afipia; species Afipia sp. GW822-FHT03D08. Next base: position 518,628 of record NZ_JBXANK010000002.1, on the reverse strand, counting down.
GGCTGCGAGAAGCCGGCTCAAGCGCCCGCTGCCAGTGCGCCCGCTGTCACGGTCGCCAATCCGACAAAAAGAACGGTGACGGACTGGGACGAGTTTACTGGCCGCTTTGATGCGATTGAGCAGGTTCAGGTCCGCGCTCGTGTGACAGGCTTTGTCATGAGCGTCGACTTCAAGGATGGCGCCATCGTCAAGACCGGCGATCTTCTTTATGTCATCGATCCACGGCAGTATGAGGCGGCAGCCGAGCAGGCTCGTGGTCAGCTTGCGGACGCCAAGGCCAAGGTCGACCTGGCAGAGCGCGAGTTGGCGCGAGCTGAAACGCTGGTGAAGACTTCAGCCGTCTCCGAGAGCGTTGTTGATCAGCGTCGCCAGACGCTGTCTGCGGCCCAGGCGGCAACCATGCAGGCGGAGGGTGCTCTAAAGCGAGCGCTTCTTGATGTTGAGTATACCAGGGTGGTCGCCCCGATCGACGGCCGCGTCAGTCGCCACCTTGTGACGGTGGGTAATCTTGTACAGGGAAGCGAAAGCGGTGCGACGCTGCTGACGTCCATTGTCTCGCTCGATCCGATCCACGTCTATTTTGATATGGATGAGTCGATTTACATCAAGAACAGTCGATTGTGGTTTGAAGGAAAACGGCCGAGTTCGCGCGACACAGCCAATCCGGTTCAGGTGATCCTCTCCGGTGAGACGAAGCCCTCGCACGAGGGCTTTGTTGATTTCCTCGACAATCGACTCGACATCGGTACGGGCACATTACGAGGCCGAGGGCTGGTTAAGAATCAGGATCTGTCAATTCTTCCCGGTCAGTTTGCGCGCGTTCGGGTGCTTGGCAGCGCGCCTTATGAAGCGTTGCTACTGCCCGACACCGCCATCGCGACGGACCAGTCGCGCAAGATCGTCTTTGTCGTCAAAGCCGATAATACTGTCGAAGCGCGTCCCGTCGTTCTTGGTCCTCTTGATGATGGTCTGCGGGTTATTCGTGAGGGTCTGAAGCCCGACGACCAGGTCGTCATCGACGGACTTCAGCGCGTCAGGATCGGGGCCAAGGTTACGCCGCATCCGCCAGCTGCGAGTGGCGGGGCCAAGCCATGAATCTTGGACGCCTCTCCATAAACCAGCCGATTCTGGCGATGGTTTTGTCGATCGTGCTGCTTATCATCGGTGCGATTGCATACACGACTTTGCCAGTGGCGGAATATCCGCAGGTGGCGCCGCCAACGGTTGTCATCACCACGCAGTATCCGGGCGCCTCCGCGCAAACCGTGTCGGACACCGTTGCGACGCCAATCGAACAGGAGATCAACGGCGTCGAGGATATGGAGTACCTCTACAGTCAGGCGACATCGAACGGCCAGTTGAACATCACCGTCACGTTCAAGCTGGGGACGGATCTGGATAAGGCTCAGGTGCTGGTTCAGAATCGGGTGGCGATAGCACAGCCTCGCCTGCCAGAGGAAGTTCAGCGCAATGGTGTCGTTACTCGCAAGAATAGCCCCGACCTCATGATGGTCGTGTTCATGCTGTCGCCCGATGACACTTACGACCAGCTCTATATTTCCAACTATGCTTTGCGGCAGGTGCGCGACCAGTTGCTGAGGCTCGACGGCATCGGAGATATCCAGATTTTCGGAGCGCGCGATTATTCGATGCGCTTGTGGCTCGATCCGGACAAGATTGCGACGCTGGGTATGACGGCAGGCGACGTGATTGCCGCTATACGGGCGCAGAACCTTCAGATCGCAGGCGGTCAGATCGCCGAACCGCCCATTACGGATCGCGCTTTTCAGCCGAATCTTACCTTCACCGGCCGCCTGAAAGATCCTCAGCAATTCGAGAATATTGTGATCAAGGCGGGAGCCGATGGTCGCATCGTCCGGCTGCGCGACGTCGCGCGTATTGAGCTTGGTGCGCTGAGCTCAACGACCAATGGTTTCCTGCTCCGGAAATCAGCTGTCGCAATGCTGGTTTTCCAGCGCCCCGGCTCGAATGCGCTTGCCACCGCAAAGAATATCTCTGACGAGATGGCGCGGCTCAAAACCGAGTTTCCGAAGGGCCTGGAATACAACATCGGTTACAATCCGACCGAGTTCATCGCTGAGTCGGTTCACGAACTGATCAAGACCATTTACGAGGCGATGGTTCTGGTGGTCATTGTCGTCCTTGTATTCTTGCAAGGCTGGCGTCCAGCGATCATTCCCATCATCGCGATCCCGGTATCGCTTGTTGGCACCTTTGCGGTGATGGCAGCGCTGGGATTTTCGATCAACAATCTCACGCTGTTCGGGCTTGTGCTCGCAGTCGGCATTGTTGTCGACGACGCGATCGTTGTGGTTGAAAATGTCGAGCGGCATCTGGTTGCGGGCTTAAGCAGACGTGAGGCAGCGCTGCTCACAATGCAGGAGGTTGGTGGTGCACTGGTATCGATTGCGCTGGTGCTGTGTGCGGTGTTCGTGCCTACCGCATTCCTGGGGGGTATCTCCGGTCAGTTCTTTCAGCAGTTCGCCGTCACCATAGCTGTCGCCACGGCGATTTCGTGCTTCTGTTCCCTAACGCTGTCGCCGGCGCTGGCGTCGCTGATCCTGCAGCCGCATCACGAGAAGAAACCACCAGCGAGCTGGAACCTGGTCGCGTGGGGCTGGGGAGCCGCGATCGGCGTGTTCAATCGCGGGTTCGATCGGCTGTCGCACAGCTACGGACATCTGGCTGACTTCGTTATTCGGCATTCCGTTGTGATGCTGCTTGTGTATGTTGCCTTGATTGCTTCTGCGGGGTGGCTGCTTGTCAGTACACCACAGGGCTTTATCCCGGCGCAGGATCGCGGATATGTGATTGTCGCGGTGCAACTCCCGGGGGCCGCCTCATTGGCTCGCACCACCGAAGTTGTTCGTCAGATTGAAAAAATAGCACTCGATACGCCCGGCGTTGTTCGTGTGCCAGCGCTCGCCGGTCTGTCGGGCGCGACACGGACTCAATCGAGCAATGCCGCGGCTCTATTTCCGGTTTTCGAAGAGCCTCAAATTCGGCTGAAGAAGGGACTCACGGCGGACGTTATCACTGCCGAGTTGCGCAAACGGCTGTCCAGCATTCAGAGTGCTTTTATCATCGTTATTCCTCCGCCAGCTGTTCCGGGCATTGGCACCGGCGGCGGATTTTCCATGCGCGTCCAGGATATTCAGGGCCGAGGGGCTGAATTGCTGGCGGCGGCAACCGATGAACTCGTGGCGGCGGCACGCAAGGAGCCAGGGCTGACAGCGGTGTTCTCACCGTTCACCGCAAATACTCCGCAGGTCTTCGTCGAAATCGATCGTCAGAAGGCACAGATGCTTGGTGTGCCCATCCAGAATGTGACGGAAGCGATTGAGGTGTATTTCGGCTCGTCCTATGTGAACGACTTCAATATCCTCGGACGCACCTATCACGTCACAGCCCAGGCTGATTTGCCGTTCCGCAAGGAAACGTCGGATCTTGCCCGCCTGAAAACACGAAATTCGGCGGGCGACATGGTGCTGCTAGGAAGCGTCGTGAACTTCAAGGACACCGCCGGCCCTGATCGGGTCGCACGTTACAATCTGTATCCGGCCGCTGAACTCCAGGGTGATACGGTACGGGGAACGAGTTCGACGACCGCGATCAACATCATGCAGAAGCTTGCGAAGGAGACGTTACCGAGCGGCTTCGCGTTCGAGTGGACCGATCTTTCCTATCAGCAGGTGAAGGGTGGAAACTCAGGTCTCTACGTGTTTCCGATCTGCGTGCTGTTTGTGTATCTCGTGCTTGCCGCGCAATACGGCAGCTGGACGCTTCCATTTTCTGTGATCCTGATTGTGCCGATGTGCTTGCTTGCCGCAACCGTCGGCGTGCGCATTATGGGCCAGGACATTAATATCCTGACCCAGATCGGTTTCGTTGTGTTGGTCGGGCTGGCGGCCAAAAACGCCATTTTGATCGTGGAGTTTGCGCGCGACATCGAACGTGAGGGACGCAACCAGCTCGAGGCCGTTGTTGAAGCGTGCCGGCTCCGATTGCGGCCGATCCTGATGACCTCGTTCGCATTCATTCTCGGTGTGCTCCCGCTGGTGATTTCATCGGGATCGGGATCGGAAATGCGTCAGGCGGTCGGCGTGGCTGTATTCTTCGGCATGCTTGGCGTCACGTTGTTCGGTCTGGTTTTTACGCCGATATTCTACATCTTGGTGCGCAGGCTGTTCCGGGGCAGTGTCGTAATGGAGCCGAGGACCACGGAAAGCGTTCCAGGCTAGTCCGTCTGCTGCTTCATTCTATCGACGAGCAACTCCGCGACGCGGAGACTGGAAGGCGTGGTGTTGCGGGCTGCGAGTTGCACGAGCGTCACCTGCGTTGCCTCCAGCCGCTTATCGCGCAGCGGGATCGCGACCAAGGTGCCGGAGACCAGTTCAGGCATAGCCGCGTTCCGCGGCAGGAAAGTCCCGAGACCGGTCTTGGCAGCCATCGTTCGTGCGAACGCGATGGAGTTGGTTTCGCTGTAGAGATCGAGTTCAACGTTTGCCTTTGCGCAGGCGCGATCGATTTCCTGGCGAATGCCAAACGATGGATCAGGCAAAATGACACGAAGTCCAGCCAGTTCCTTGATGGTACAGTGGTCCTTGCCGGCCATCGCATGATGCGGCGCGACCATCAGGCATAGCGATTGCCGCATGCGGGCCAGTTCGATCAGATCGCGTCGGGGTGCGCGACCGAAGACCAGCCCGAGATCGACCTCGTGCCGTCCGACCATTTCGGCCACACCGCGTGATCCCACGGTGGTCACCGCGATTGAAATGCCGGGATAGTCTCTCGAAAGGTCGACCACAAAATCCGACACGAAGCTTGCCAGCAGTCCCTCGACGGTTGCGAGCTTGACGTGCCCGCGCTGCAGCGAATCAAACTCCTCAACCTGGGCACGGACACGATCCAGTTTCGCCTGGCTCTCTTGTGCATAGCGATAGAGCAGGTGGCCGGCATTGGTCAGATTCATTCCCCGTGCACCGCGTTCGAACAATTTGACCGAGAGTTCGTCTTCAAGCCCCTGGACCTGTCGGCTGATCGCGCTTGGTGCAATGCGAAGAGATTCTGCTGCGCGTTTGATCGAGCCGCGCTCCGTGACCTCGCGAAAATACCTGATAGCGGTGGATTCGATCATGTTTTGCAGGCCGATCGTTTGGGTGGAGGGATGCATGAAATCGGGCAGGCGGTGCATAGTGTTCGAATATTCAGACCGCTTGCTTCGAATTTCAATGCTTTTATTCGATCCCTTATTTTGCCAAGATTTCAACCAAGTCACACCTTCGGTCCCTGATGGAGAATCTGGATGGCTCGCTCCCGGCTCGTCTCACGTGGTTTGAATTCATTCTTGGTTGTTGCTGCCTTGGGATTGTCCGCCTCGGTGGTGTCGGCACAGGACGTCATCCGCTTCGGCGCGCCGCTTCCGCTAACTGGGCCCCTCGCGCCCGAGGCCATCAAGCAGCAGCAGGGCTATGACTTGTGGGCCGAGCAGGCCAACAAGGCAGGTGGAATTTCGGTGGGTGGCAAGAAGTACAAGGTCGAGATCGTCTACGCCGACTACCAGTCGAATACGCCGCGTGCGGTGCAGACCACCGAGCAGATGATCACTCAGAACAACGTCAACTTCCTGTTTGGGCCATTCGGATCTGGTGCGGCAAAGGCCGGCAGCAGCGTTTCCGAGAAGTACAAGGTGCCGACTATCGCAGCGACCGCATCGTCGTCTCAGGTCTACGACCAGGGTTACAAGTACCTGTTCGGGACTTTCACGCCGAACGATACGCTGACTACGCCACTCACGCAGATGGTCAAGGCGAAGGCGCCGGATGTGAAGAAGGTCGCGATTCTGGCGCGAAATGATCTGTTCCCGCTCGCCATTGCGCAGGAGATGGAGAAGTCTGCAAAGGGCAATGGTCTCGAAGTCGTGTATTTCGAGAAGTATGCGATCGGAACGCTCGATCACTCAGCGACGCTGTCGCAGATCAAGTCGCTGGCGCCACAGTGGATTTTCGTGACCGGCTACATCAATGACCTGTTGCTGGTGAAGAAGCAGATGGCTGACCAGCAGATCAAGGCCACGGTGGTTTCGATGATCGCGGGCCCGGCCTACCAGGAGTTCATTGATGCCGCGGGTGCAGGCGGCGAGAACATCACCAGCGCTGCCTGGTGGCATCCTGCCGCGCAGTATGCTGGCAAGGACATTTTCGGCACCACCGCGAACTACGTGAAGCTATTCAAGGACAAGTACAAATCCGAACCTGATTACGCGCAGGCTTCGGCTTCCGTGTCGGGTGCGTTGTTTCAGATGGCGATCGAGAAAGCCGGATCGCTGGACAAGGACAAGGTGCGCGATGAACTCGCCAACATGGACGTGATGACGTTCTTCGGGCCGGTGAAGTTCGGGCCGACCGGGCAAATCAATTCACTGGAGCCGCCAGTATTCCAGCTTCAGGGCGGCAAGCCCGTGGTCCTCTCTCCCGCGCTGATCAAGCAGGGCGAATTCAAGCTCGGCGTTAACTGATCGACCGCGGGGAGGCGAGGACACCACATGCTGGCGGCCCAGGTTCTGATCAATGCTTTAGTGCTGGGCTGCCTTTACGCATGTATTGCGATTGGCTTCTCGCTGGTTTGGGGCGTTCTGAACGTCATCAACCTCATCCATGGCTCGTTTATCGTTCTCGGCGCTTATCTGGCCTGGGGACTTTATCAGTCGCTTCACATCTCGCCGTGGTACGCACTGGCGATCGCGGCGCCGTTATTCTTTGCGTTCGGCTACGTCATTCAGCGTCTTATTCTCAACCGTGTCATCACCGCTCCGGTGCTGGTGACGCTGACGCTGACCTTCGGCCTCGATCTGATCCTCAACAATGCGATGATCTACTATTTCAAGGCTGATTACCGGAAGCTGACGCTGACGCCGCCAATGGGATCTATCTCGCTGTTCGACGTCGTCGTTCCGGTCGATCGGCTGATTGCAACGGCGTCCGCGCTGGCACTGACCGGCGTGCTCTATCTCATCCTGCGCCGGCTGCGGGTGGGGCGAGCCATTGTTGCGGTGAGACTAGATCGCGACGCAGCGACGCTGATGGGCGTCGATGTCAATTCGATCTATGCAATAGCGTTCGGTCTGGGTGCAGCGCTGGCCGGGTGTGCCGGCGTGCTTATGGCGCTGATTTTCCCGATCTCACCGCTGACCTCAACGGCCTATCTCGGAAAGGCGTTCGTTGTCTGCGTGCTCGGTGGCCTCGGCAGTGTGTCAGGCGCGCTGGCAGGAGGGATTCTGCTGGCGCTGATCGAAGGCATCGGCGCCACCCTAATTGGCCCGGCGCATGCGACGACGCTGTCGTTTGTGCTGCTCATCATTTTCCTGATCGTCCGCCCTCAGGGTCTGCTTGGCCGAAAGGGCTTCGAATGACCCGATCGAATCTGATTCTGCTTGTACTGGTGGCTTGCATCGCCGCGCTGCCGCTGTTCGGCGGGGCGTATGCGCTGAGGCTTGGCACGATCGCATGCATGTATGCGATCCTTGCGTTGTCATGGAATATTGTCGGCGGGTTCGCGGGCTATCCTTCGTTTGCGACAGCGGCATTCTTTGGGCTCGGCGCGTACACAACTGGTGTGCTTATGTCACGTGGCGTGCCTCTTGGCGTCGCCGTCGCTGCCGCATGGGTCGCGTCATTCGTTCTTGCGGGTTTGCTTGGGGCTGCGCTGTTGCGCTTGCGCGGGCATTACTTCGCCATCGCCAGCCTCTCGCTGATCGAAGTGTTTCGCGAACTCGTCAACAACGCCACCGATCTGACGGGCGGGGGCATGGGCCTGAACATTCCGCTGACGTCTGCCGCTGGCGTGCTGTCGGATGCGACATTCTTCTTTTATGCGATGTGGGCGCTGCTGCTCGGGACGGCTGTTATGGTCATGGTTGTTGCCGGATCGAAGCTCGGTTTCGGGCTGGCCTGCATCCGCCAGAATGAGACCGCCGCAAACATGATCGGGCTCAATGCCACGCTCTACAAGAGCATCGCATTCGGCCTGTCGGCATGTTTTGTCAGCGCGGCGGGTGGCATCTACGCCGCGTGGGTTCACTACATCGATCCATCCGATGTGTTCGACATTCTTTACTCGGTCAAGCCAATCGTGATGGCGCTGATTGGCGGGCTTGGCTCGCCGCTTGGAGTGGTTGTCGGCGCGCTGGTCTATCTCGGACTGGAAGAGGTGGTCTGGCGCAACTACATCCAGATCCATAGCGGTGTGCTGGGCGTTCTCATTGTGGCGCTTCTGCTGTTCCTGCCACATGGCTTGATGTCGTTGCGCGATCGACTTCTTGCTTGGAGGCCGAAGCGTGTCTGAAATCCTCAAGCTAAAATCTGTTTCCCGTCACTTCAGTGGCCTGAAGGCGCTCAGCGACGTATCGCTCAGTATCGCCAAGGGTGAAGTTCTTGGTCTGATCGGGCCGAACGGTGCCGGGAAGACCACACTCGTCAATGTGGTGACCGGCGTCACGCCGGCCAGTTCGGGCACGGTGACGTTCGCAGGTCAGGACATCACACGCGTAAAGACCTATCAGTCTGCACGCCTTGGACTGTCCCGTACCTTTCAAATCGTGCAGCCGTTCGCCGAGCTCTCGGCCCTCGACAATGTGGCCGCCGCGGCGCTGTTTTCGCAGCCGAATGAGAGCCTGAAGTCTGCGCGGGAGTCAGCCCGGGAACGTCTGGCTTTCGTTGGTCTCGAAGCACAGTCCGATCAGCCGGCGGCAACACTTACACTGGCGATGCGCAAACGCCTGGAACTGGCAAAGGCGCTTGCGATGCGTCCGAAACTGTTGTTTCTCGATGAGGTCAACGCCGGGTTGAACAGCGCTGAAGTCGAGCGTGCGACCCGGCTTATTCACGAACTCGCGGCCAGCGGGATCACGATCGTGATGATCGAACATCTCATGAAGGTCGTGCTTAATGTGTGCACGCGGATCGTTGTTCTGCACAATGGGCGATTGATTGCCGATGGTTTGCCGCGCGATGTAATCAAAAACCCTGCTGTCGTGGAGGCTTATCTCGGTCAGCAATATGCCCAGAGAGCTGGCGCCCATGGCTGATATTGCTTCCATTCTCGAATTGCAGGGGCTTCGCGCTGGCTACGGTGAGGTTCAGGTGCTGTGGGGCATCGACCTTTCGGTACGCAGAGGTGAAATCACCGCGCTGATCGGTTCCAACGGCGCGGGCAAGACCACGCTGATGCGTGCCCTATCGGGCCTGATTCCTGTTCAGTCGGGTATCTATCGCTCCGATGGCGAAGATCTCGCAGGCGCGACCGCGGCAAAAATTCTTTCCCGCGGCATCGTCCATGTGCCCGAGGGGCGTCGGTTGTTCGGCGCGATGAGTATCGAAGACAATCTCTTGATGGGGGCCTATTCGCGAACAGCTTCGCGTGCCGAAATCAGCCGCGACATTGACAGGGTCTACACGACGTTCCCGAAATTGTCCGAACGCCGCAATCAAGCCGCCGCAACGCTCTCCGGCGGAGAGCAGCAGATGTGTGCCATCGGGCGTGGCCTCATGAGCGCGCCGAAGCTGTTAATGATCGACGAGCTTTCACTCGGCCTTTCGCCGCTGCTGGTCGAGCAGCTTGTTGCCGCGCTGCGTGCGCTCAATGCTGAAGGCATGTCGATCCTGTTGGTGGAGCAGGATGTTACGACAGCCCTGGACTTATGCGATGCCGCGTTCGTCATGGATATGGGCCGGATTGTCAGATCTGGATCGGGCACGGAATTGCTCGCAGATCCGATTATTCGCGACGCCTATCTCGGCGTTCTTGAAGAATAGCTTTCATCAACCGACCAAAATTCCGTTCTCGAAAAGCAAGAAGAGGCAATATGATCAAGACTGTTGAAGCGCCGAATGGTGGCTATCGTTTCATGGCGGGTGTCAGTCAGTATTCCGCCGGCGTTGCTGCGCTTCCTGGCTTTGCCCTCGAGCGAGTGCGGTTCGCGAATCCCGTGCCGCTGCGGCAGGGATTTGAGAAGATCGCGCAAATTCTTAAGGAAGCGGGCCGCCCGTTGTCGGCGTTCGCGGCATGTGAATTGCGTTCACCTGCGCCTTTTACGGAAAGCGGATTCGTCAAGTTCAACGAGGAATACACCGGCACCTTGAAGGCATGGGGGCTGATGCAGGATGGCACCGCAAATCCCGTGGCGCGCAGCAACGTATGTCCAAAGATAACTCCTCCGTCGGAACCGGGCTTTCACGCTTTTTCATATACGGTGGTTGCGGCGGGAGCGCCGACGTCGTTTGTGATCGCGGGTAGTGGTGAAGCGCCGGAAGGAAAAGGGAGTTATCGCGATCATGCCGTCCGGCTCGGCGATACTTCACCAGCAGCAATGCTGGAAAAAGCAAAGTGGGTTCTGGGAGAGATGGAGCGGCGCATGAGTGCGTTCAGCGGGGACTGGAATCAGGTGACTGCAACGCAACTCTATACCGTTCACGACATCTTTCCGTTCATTGAAAGTGAACTCGGAAAGCGCGGCATTTTCCGGCAGGGGCTTACCTGGCATCTGAATCGGCCGCCGGTGCAGGATCTCGAATACGAAATGGATTGCCGCCGCGTGCACACGGAGCGTGTGATCGAAGTCTGAGTCTGGCGTCGCTCACCCACCGACCTTGACGAATGCGTTCGGATACCGTCAAACTCTTCGAGAGTGGCGGCTCATACGCGTGAGTCATGCCGGAATCCAGCGATCAGATTTAGGCTCGGGATAGAATTATGCGGCTGGCGGCTGCGACAAAGCAGGGAAGGCGACCCAAAGCCGGTAAAGACACGCCATCTGTTCGTATTATTCAGAACCCGCCGGTGTTGACCGAACGGAACTGTTCCGTCGCCCGGACGGTCGGTATTCTTTCGGATGCGTGGGCGTTTCTCGTTATCCGTGAGGGGTTTTTCGGAGCTCGGCGGTTTGAGGAATTTCGCTCGGCTCTCGAAATTTCCAGAGCAACCCTGACGGATCGTCTACGCCGCTTGACCCGCGAGGGAATATTTCGGGAGATCAGCTATTCCGAAACATCGAGCCGCGTTGAATACAAGCTGACGAAGTCGGGTATCGATCTCTACCCCACCTTCATGGCTCTTATGCAATTCGGTGACCGGTGGCTGGCTGATCCGAAGGGAGCGCCGCTTCAGCTTATTCACGAGGGCTGCAATTGCGTCAGCAAGCCGTTCGTCTCGTGCTCGTGCTGCCATCAGCATGTAGTCGCGCGAAAGGTCAGCTACCGCGACGGGCCGGGGGCGGGGAAAACACCGATCGAGCCGTCGCGGCGCTCGCGCCGAACCGCCGATGATTTCATGCGCGGACGCCCAAGCTCGGTGTCGCGGGCGCTTGAAGTCATCGGCGACAGATGGAGTTTTCTGGTTATTCGAGAAGCGTTCTTTGGCGCCAGACGTTTCGACAAGCTCCAGGTGGAGCTAAATATTGCCTCAAATATCCTCACCGACCGTCTCGCGCGGCTTGTCGAACGCGGGGTTTTCAAGAAGCGGAAGTATCAGTCGTTACCCGAGAGATTCGAGTATCTGCTGACTCCGATGGGGATGGACCTGTATGGGCCATTGATCATGATGATGGCCTGGGGCGACAAATGGCGCGCGGAAGGGAAGCCTCCGCTCATCCTCAGGCACCTGGATTGCGGGAAGGATTTTACGCCGACGGTAATCTGCAATCGCTGCGGTGAACCAATTCACGCGACGTCGATGAGGTATCGCATGCGCTACAATCCCGACAAGTTTGGCGGCACAAAAAGCGGCCGGGCGGTGCCCGGCCGCGTCTGATCGGTGTTACGGCTTACTTCTTGATCAGCGGGCACTTGCTTTCCGACAGCGGGCGGAATGCCTCATCGCCCGGAACGACCGCGTGAAGTTTGTAGTAGTCCCACGCATATTTGGATTCCGAGGGTTTCTTGACCTCGTAAACGTACATGTCATGTACGAACCGGCCGTCCTCGCGAACACGGCCATTCTTGGCGAAGAAGTCATTCACCGGCATCTCGCGCATTTTTGCCATCACGGTTTTGGCGTCGTCGGTGCCGGCCGCCTTGATTGCGTTCAGGTAGTGCATTGTGGACGAGTAATCGCCGGCATCGCCCATGTGCGGCATGCGCTTCATCTTCGCGAAGAATCGCTTGGAGAATGCGCGGGTTTCCTCGTCTCGATCCCAATAGAACGCATTCGTCAAGAGGAGACCCTGTGCAGTCGACAGACCCATTGAGTCGATATCGGTGATCCAGACCAGCAACCCGGCAATGGTTTGCTTTCCGCCGTCGGTGAGACCGAAATCCTTCGCCGACTTGACAGCGTTGATGAACGTTGTTCCGGAGCCGGCAACAGCAACAACCTTGGATTTTGAGGCCTGTGCCTGAAGCAAAAAGGACGAGTGATCGGCAGTATCGATGGGGTAGCGGATCGATCCAACGACCGTGCCGCCGTTCGCCTTCACCACGTTCGCCGTGTCGCTCTCAAGCGCATGTCCAAACGCATAGTCCGCTGTGAGGAAATACCAAGTATTCAAGCCTTCCTTGATAAGTGCCTTTCCGGTGCCTTGGGCCAGCGCATAGGTATCGTAAGCATAATGGATGCTGTTTGGGGTGCAGGAATCGTTTGTCAGTCGTGATGAGCCGGACCCGTTGACGATGGCGATGCGGTTTTTCTCCTGTGCGACGTTGGTGACTGCCAATGCGATTGATGAGTTGATCAGGTTGGCAATCAGGTCGACTTTGGTGACGTCGTACCACTCGCGCGCCTTGGCAATCGCCACCTCGTTGCGGTTCTGGTGATCGGCGACGATCACTTCAATGGGCTTGCCAAGTACTGATCCGCCAAAATCCTCGACGGCCATCTTGACCGCGGTGACCGATCCTTCGCCGGACTCGTGAGAAAATTGCCCCGACATATCGGTCATTACACCGATCTTGACCACGTCGTCCGAGATCTTTGCCGTCTGCGCATATGCCGGACTCGCCAGTCCAATGCCAACAGCGAGTATCATTGCCACTCTATTCATTTTGCTCCTCCCTTAATTTCTTACCTGATCGACAGGCTTGCATAACTAGACTAATTTGATATGACGCTGTCAACGGGCTCGCAAGGCTCATTGTCATTGCGACGCACAAAAATTCTCGGAGGAGATGATCCCGATGGAGGAAGCGTCGCATCATGCGGATGCCGATGTGGTGCTGGAAGCGCGCGGGCTGCGGAAGGAATTCCGCGGCTATGTTGCGGTAAACGGCGTCGATCTCGACATTCGGCGCGGCACGATTCACGCGCTGATCGGTCCCAACGGTGCCGGCAAGACAACAGTCTTCAATCTATTGACGAAATTTCTGGTGCCGACATCGGGCCGAATACGGCTGGAGGGCGCCGACGTGACGATGGAGCAGCCGGCGGCGCTCGCTCGTCTTGGTCTGGTGCGATCGTTTCAGATATCTGCAGTCTTTCCGCATCTTTCGGTGAGCGAGAATATTGCGATCGCGCTTCAGCGGAGATTTGTATCGCCCGCGACATTCTGGCGCGGTGGACTGCGGCCCGGCGATATGTCCGAGCGCATTTGCGGCCTGCTCGAGGAGGTTGATCTGGGAACCTTCGCGCACACCCGCGCCGGAGATCTGGCGTATGGCCGCAAGCGAGCACTCGAGCTCGCAACAACACTGGCGACGGAACCAAGGGTCATGCTTCTCGATGAGCCCACCCAAGGGCTCGGTCATGAGGACGTTGATCGCGTCACCGCTCTCATCAAACAGGCTGCGATTGGCCGCACCGTGGTCATGGTTGAGCACAACATGAAAATGGTGGCGCGGATCGCCGATCGGATCAGCGTGTTGCGGCGTGGTGAAATCATAGCGGAAGGGCCGTACGACGAGGTATCCCGCAATCCGCAGGTGATCGAATCCTACCTCGGCTCACGTTCGCGCGCGATGGGGAAAGCATTATGATTGCAAGCGGTCCGTGCGCTATCGATGTGTTGAACGTCGACCGTCTGCACGCCTGGTATGGCGAGTCGCATATCCTCCATGGCATGTCGTTTTCTCTGCGGCGGGGAGAGGTGGTTGCCCTTCTCGGCCGCAATGGTAGCGGCCGCACGACTACGCTGCGTGCAATTGTCGGATTGATCGACAAACGGCAAGGCTCGATTCAGATCGGCGGCAAGGACACGATCCGCCTCTCGCCCCATGTCATCGCGCGCATGGGGGTAGGCTATTGTCCCGAGGAACGCGGCATATTCGCCAGCTTGTCGTGTGAGGAGAACTTGCTGCTGCCACCGCAGCAATCTGGCGGGGGGATGTCTGTCGACGAAATCTATTCATTGCTCCCCAATCTTGCCGAGCGGCGCAGTACGCCCGGGACCAGACTATCCGGCGGCGAGCAACAGATGCTGGCGATCGCACGGATTTTGCGTACCGGCGCGCGGTTGCTGTTGCTCGATGAGATATCCGAGGGGCTTGCCCCCGTAATTGTTGATCGTCTTTTCGATCTCATCACCGAGTTGAAGTCGCGCGGCTACACGATCCTTCTCGTGGAGCAGAACAAGTATTTCGCCGCGCCGCTCGCAGACCGGTTTCTGGTCGTCGAGCACGGGGACATCACGATGCGACTGTCTGCGGCGGAGCTAGAGGCGAAGGCGGATCTCGTTGACCGAAGCCTGGGAGTTTGAGGACGAAATGTTTGATATTCCCGCACAGGTGCTGCTTGGCCAGGTTACGATCGGTCTCGTGAACGGTTGTTTCTATGCAATCTTGAGCCTTGGCCTTGCTCTGATTTTCGGCTTGCTCAACGTGATCAATTTCGCCCACGGCGCGCTCTATATGCTCGGCGCATTCGGTGTTTATCTCGCCATGCATAAGCTTGGTGTGAATTACTGGTGGTCTCTGCTGCTTGTGCCTCTCGTGATAGGTGCATTCGGTGCTTTGATCGAGCGGGTTCTGCTGCGCCGGCTGTCCGGTCTCGATCATCTCTATGGCCTGTTGTTCACATTCGGGCTTGCGTTGGTGCTGGAGGGCATTTTCCGCGACATCTATGGATCTGCGGGCCTGCCTTACCAGACACCATCGGCTCTGCGCGGGCTGGTCGATCTCGGCTTCATGAGAATGCCGATTTACCGGGTGTGGATCGTCGGCGTGTCGCTGCTCGTTTGCCTCGCGATCTGGTTTCTGATCGAGAAAACGCGTCTTGGATCGTATCTGCGCGCCGGTACCGAGAATGCGAGGCTGGTGCAGGCCCTCGGAATTAATGTCCCGCTGATGGTCACCTTCGTTTACGCGCTTGGCGCGGCACTGGCGGCCTTTGCCGGTGTGCTGGCTGCACCGATCTATCAAGTTCAGCCGCTGATGGGGTCGAACATTCTGATCGTCACTTTTGCGGTCGTGGTGATTGGCGGATTGGGGTCGACGGCGGGCGCGATCGCGACGGGTCTTGCGCTTGGCGTCATCGAGGGTCTCTCCAAGGTCTTTTATCCTGAAGTGTCATCGACCATCGTTTTCATCGTCATGGCGCTTGTTCTGCTTGTCAGGCCCGCCGGGTTGTTTGGACGTGAGACATGAGCACCATGAACATGAAAACGTCGACCGCTCTTTTGCTTGGATTGGCTGTGGTCGGTATCCTTGCTCCATTTGCCGGGCTTTATGCACAGTTCCTGATGAAGTGCGTGGCATTCGCGCTGTTCGCGGTGGCGTTCAACTTTTTCACCGGAAATGTGGGACTTCTATCGATCGGGCATGCGGCCTTCTTTGGTGTCGGTGCGTATGCAGCAGGCTACGCCACCAAGTCTTGGGGCTTCACGCCGGAGCTTGCGTTGGGAGTCAGTCTTTTCATAGGTGCCGCGCTTGGTGCCGTCATGGGCGGAATGGCGATCCGGCGGCAGGGTATCTACTTCGCCATGATCACGCTGGCGCTTGCGCAAATGGTGTACTTCATTTGCGTGCAAGCGCCTTTCACCGGCGCAGAAGATGGCCTCCAGCGCATTCCGCGACGCGCCCTGTTCGGACTGTTCGATCTTTCGAGCGACCACGCGATGTACGCTTTCGCGCTGGTCGTGATGCTTGTCGCGGTTTGGGGATTTCAACGCGTCATGGAAGCGCCTTTTGGACAGGTGCTTCTCGCCATTCGTGACAACGAGCCGCGAGCCATCTCGCTGGGATACGATGTTCAGAAATACAAGCTCTCAGCATTCACGATGTCCGCCGCGATTGCAGGTCTTGCAGGCGGCCTGAAGGCCCTGACGCTTGGATTTGCCGGGTTGCCCGATGCGCACTGGACCCAATCAGGTAACGTTATCCTGATGTGCCTGCTCGGAGGGCTGGGGACACCGCTCGGTCCGATCATTGGCGCCATTCTTGTCGTGACACTTGAGAGCAAGCTCTCCAGCGTAGGTGTTGTTCAGATTGGTTCTCTTGCTATCGACTTGTCGAGCAAGGTTCCAATTATCATCGGTCTGATTTTCATGGTTTGCGTCATGCTTTTCCGCAGGGGAATCGTCGGAGAAATCAGTGCTGCCCTTGCAGCCGCAAAACCAACAGAAGCTCGCGGAACCGCAGAAAAAGGTATTCGACCGAGTTGACATCGGTCATGGAAATTAGTCTAGTTATGAAAGTCACTATTTCGCGCTGATGCTGAACGGAGCTTGCGGTGCAGGGGTTTGTTTTTCAGTCAACTAAATCAATCCTGGTCGAGCCGGGATGCTCATCGCGCATCGGTGAACTTGTCAAAGATCTTGGCTGCAAGTCTGTACTTTTGGTCAGCGATCCCGGTGTTAAATCCGCCGGCCTGCTACAGGCGGGATTGCATGGGCTGGAGCAGCAGGGTGTTTCGGTCACGTTGTTTACCGGCGTGGAAGCAGATCCTCCGGTTCACGTGATTGATGCCGCGGTCAAGTTGGCGACGGACGCAAAAGTCGACGGCGTGGTCTCAGTCGGCGGCGGAAGTTCGATGGATGTCGCCAAGTTGGTCGCGCTGCTCGCGGTGGGCCGGGAAAAGCTCGCGGATATCTACGGCGTCGGCTTCGCCAAGGGTCCGCGTTTGCCATTGGTGCTCGCGCCCACCACCGCCGGCACGGGCTCGGAGGTGACGCCGATCTCAATCGTAACCACCGGCGAGGGGGAAAAGAAAGGCGTCGTGTCACCCGTCCTGCTGCCTGATTGGGCTGTGCTGGACGCCGAGTTAACGCTCGGGTTGCCGCCAGCGGTGACGGCAGCCACCGGCATTGACGCGATGGTCCACGCCATCGAAGCTTATACCAGCAAGCGTCTGAAGAACCCGCTGTCCGATGCATTGGCACGCGAAGCTCTCAGGCTTCTCGGTGGCAACATCCACGAGGTCTGCCGTAACGGAACCAATCGTGAGGCGCGTCACAATATGCTGCTCGGCTCCATGCTCGCTGGAATGGCGTTTGCAAATGCGCCGGTCGCAGCCGTACATGCGCTGGCCTATCCGGTCGGTGCGCGATTCCATGTTCCTCACGGGCTGTCGAATTCTCTTGTGCTTCCGCAGGTCATTCAGTTCAACGCAGGTTCAGCGGAAAGTCACTACAGCGAACTAGCGTCTATTCTGACTCCGCAAGCGACCGGCGGCGCAGCCGATCGCACCAAGGCGCTTGTGCAGATGCTGTCGAATCTTCCCGTCGAACTTGGGCTGCCGACGCGCCTGCGCGACGTGGGAATCGCGCAGCAGGATGTGGCAATGCTTGCTGAAGATGCAATGAAACAGACGCGGCTTCTCGTCAATAACCCACGCGAGGTCACCCATTCCGATGCACTTGCGATCTACGAGGCATCGCTATGACGGATCGGCCGAAACCTGAATTCCGCAGCAACTATATGCACTTTCAAACTATGACGACGCGTTGGATGGACAACGACGTCTACCGTCACATGAACAATACAACGTACTATTCATTCTTCGATACGCTCGTATGTCAGTATCTTATTGAGAGAGGAGCGCTCGATGTTGAGAAGAGCCCGGTGATCGGTCTTGTTGCCGAAACCACCTGCCGCTTCTTCAAATCGATTGCGTTTCCTTCGAAGGTCAATGCGGGTCTCCGCATCGGCCATCAGGGCAACAGTAGCATCCGCTATGACATCGGCCTCTTTAAGGATGACGAGAACATCGCATCTGCCCAAGGGCATTTCGTGCATGTCTATGTCGATCGCGCGAACGGCAGGCCTGTAACCTTGCCGGACGCAGTGAAACTGGCAGTCGCACCGTTGCACATGATGGCGGTAAAGTCGGCGGCTGCTGAATAACTGCGGTTGGAGGAGTATTTGTATGGAAATGTCGGGACAAACCACGTTGAATGCCTCGCAGGCCGATGTCTGGGCGGCGTTAAACGACCCCGTCATCCTTCGTCAGGCCATCCCCGGCTGCGAAACGCTTGATATGACGTCGGAGACGGAATTCGCGGCTTCGGTTGTTCTGAAAGTCGGGCCCATCAAGGCCAAGTTTCTTGGACGCGTTACACTATCCGATATCGCCCCTCCGGAAGGCTATACCATCACTGGCCAGGGGCAAGGTGGGATCGCCGGGTTTGCCGAGGGCGGCGCGACTGTCAGGCTGGAAGCGCTGGATTCGGCGCATACGGTCCTCCACTATGACGTCCAGGCAAAGGTCGGCGGTAAGATTGCGCAGCTTGGCGCGCGGCTGATCGATTCAACGGCGAAAAAGCTCGCCGGACAATTCTTCGACCGGTTTGGAGAACTGGTCAGCGGCAATCCGGAACAATCCGAGAATGACAAAGCATTGAAGCGGGCGTCGATCTAGTCGTCTGCGGGAGGAAGTCTTGGCTGATATCGAAGTCACGGTTGACGACAAGATTGCGGTCGTCAGGCTGAACAGGCCCGCCGAGCGCAACGCCATGACGCTTGCGATGTGGCAGGAGATGGCTCGACTCTTCGGAAAACTCGGCGCAGACCCGGACGTCCGAGTGATTATTCTGACTGGAACTGGCGGCAACTTCAGCGTCGGTGCTGACGTCTCGGAGTTCGGCACGGTTCGGTCGAACGTCGAAGAAAGCGCTGCCTATGAGGCGGCGGTGGATGCTTCATCCGACGCTATCGCGGGTGTGCCGAAGCCGGTCATTGCGGTGATCGAGGGGTATTGCCTTGGCGGCGGATGCCACCTGTCGATGGCGTGCGATTTTCGCTTCACGCATATGAATGCGTCGATCGGCATTCCGGCCGCAAAGCTTTCGATCGTTTATGGTATTCGCAGCACGCAGCGGCTGTTGTCGCTGGTCGGCCTCACCAGCGCAAAGCGTATCCTTTACGGCGCCGAGCGATTTGACGCGCGTGAAGCCGAAAAGATGGGCTTTGCCGATCGCGTATCGAGCGATCCGATGGGTGATGCCAAGGGTTTCGCGGCGAATATCGCAACGCTCGCACCATTGTCGATAACCGGAGCGAAGCTGATTTTGACGGGTCTTGCGATGGGGGCCGGTGACCTCGACGCGAGGGCGGCACAAAGTTTCATCGACCGCGTTTCCGCAAGCGATGATTATAAAGAGGGCCGCAAAGCTTTCGCCGAGAAACGTCCACCCGCATTCAAGGGATGCTGAGCAGATGAAGCCGGCTGCCTTCGATTATGTCGTCGCCGATAGCGTGGAATCCGCTGTGGCCTCGCTTGCAGCCGCGGGCGGCGATGGCAAGATCATTGCAGGCGGTCAAAGTCTCGTGCCGATGCTCAACTTTCGCCTGCTTCGGCCCTCTGTGCTGGTGGACATTAATCGTATTCCGGGTCTGGCAGGCATAGAGGATTGCGGGAAGTCGATCAGGATCGGCGCTTTGACGCGTCACGTCTCTCTTGAAACGTCGGGCATCGTTTCTGAGTATTTTCCGGTGTTGCACGAAGCGATGACCTTCGTTGCGCACCTGGCCATCCGTAATCGCGGCACCATTGGCGGTAGCCTGTCTCATGCTGATCCAGCCGCCGAGCTGCCGATGATGTCCCTGCTTCTCAATGCGAAGCTAGGAATCGCGTCGAGTGCTGGCCGGCGGACTGTTGATCCCGCGGAATTCTTCCTTGGCGCGCTTACCACGGATCTTGGTGATGACGATCTTCTGACCGACATTGAATTTCCCAAATTGCCCCCGCAAACCGGATGGGGCTTCGAGGAAGTTGCGCGGCGCTCCGGCGATTTTGCGCTCGCATGTGTTGCTGCCACCGTCTCCATAGCCGATGGCGTGATCGGAGAAGTGCGGATTGGGATGATGGGGGTCGGCGAGACCGCATTGCGGGCAACTGATGCCGAGCATCTCCTTGCCGGTCAGAAATTGTCCGATGAATTGCTGGATGAAGCCGTCGCATCGATTAGAGTAGCGGTTGAGCCGAATTCTGATTTGCATGCATCGTCGGATTATCGCCGTCATCTCGTCGGCGTTCTGGCGCGTCGCGCACTCACTGCCGCGTGGCAGCGTGCAGGGGGAATGGCCACATGACCATCTCTCGCGATGTCAAGGTGACGGTGAATGGCGTTGTGCACGAGAAAAGCGTGGAGCCTCGGTTGCTCTTGGCGGATTTCCTGCGGAATACGCTTGGTTTGACCGGAACTCACATCGGCTGCGAGCACGGAGTTTGCGGCGCATGTACCATCATTGTGAACGGCGACAGCGTGCGCTCATGCCTGTTGCTGGCAGTACAGATGGATGGTTGTGAAATCGAGACAGTCGAAGGCCTCGGGACCATCCACAATATGGGTGTAATCCAGGAGGCTTTCCGGGAGCATCACGCCTTGCAGTGCGGGTTTTGTACGCCAGGGATGCTGATCACAGCAAAAGATCTGATCGCCAAGCATCCGCTCGCAACGGATGACGATATCCGCGAAGGACTATCGGGAAACCTTTGTCGCTGTACCGGATATGAAAATATCGTGCGCGCCGTGCGATCCGCATCGGATGCGTTGAAGGAGAAGATGCCATGAAGATGCATGTTCTGTCCGGTGGCCGTCTTCGTATGAAGAAGAGTACTTACTTTCCGGACGCGGACCGATCCGAAATGATCGATCTGCCAGTGTCCTGCATGCTGATGCGGCATGTCCAAGGCAATGTGCTGTTTGATACGGGCTGTCATCCGCAAGTGGCTGAAAACCCCGAGGCGCGGCTGGGTGGGCTTGCAAAATTCATGACCCCCATTATGCCGCCCGGCGAACATGTTCTTAGCGGTCTCAAAGCCGTCGGGCTCGGCCCCGACGATGTGGATGTTGTGGTTTGTTCGCATTTCCATACGGACCACTGCGGCTGCAATGAGTTCTTCAAGAAGGCGACGATCTTTGTTCATGCGCTTGAGCTTGAGGCGGCGAAAGCGCCGGATGCGATAAGCAGCGGCTACCTCGCGATCGACTGGGATCATCCGATCCCCATGAATGTCATTGCCGGGCAAACGGATATTTTCGGGGACGGAAAGATCACCTTGATCCCTCTGCCGGGCCATACGCCAGGAACGATAGGTGCGCTGGTCAAGCTGGATCGCAGCGGAGAATTCCTTTTGACCTCCGACGCGGTGAGTGTTCGCGCCAATCTCGATAACGATACCGTTCCGCGCAATACGAAAAATGCCGAACTATTTTTGAAGTCGTTCGCAGAAGTCCGCAAGATCGAATCCGGCGGCGCGACCGTTATATGCAGTCATGACAGCGCGCAGTGGGATCAATTGCGCAAAGGTCCGCACGCATATGACTGAGAAAGTCCGACCAGGAAAGGACATGCATAACGTCGGAGATGATCTCGCAACGCGTCCAAAGATGGTCGGCGCGCGTGTGAGACGTACTGAAGATCCGCGCCTTTTGACGGGAAACGGCAATTACGTTGACGATCGACAGTCCGCGGGAATGCTTCATGTCGCGTTCCGGCGAAGCGATCATTCACACGCTCGCATCGTTTCGATCAACTGTGAGGCGGCCCGCCGGTCTCCGGGTGTGATCGGGATATTCACCGGCGCGGACCTTGAAGGTCGAATCAAGCCGCTTCTCGCAACGTCGCGGATGGCGAACTATCACGCGACCCCGCTTGTCGCGCTCGCTCAGGGCAAGGTTCGCTATGTCGGGGAACCCGTCGTCGCGGTCGTCGCGGAAAGCCGGTATCTCGCAGAAGATGCGATTGAGCTGATCGAGATCGATTTTGAGGCTCTGCCCGTTGTCATAGATCCTGAAGCCGCCGTGCAGCCGGATGCTCCGCTGTTGCATAAAGAAATTGGGACAAATGTTTTGCTCTCGCGCGAATTCAAGCGCGGGGACGTCGATGCCGAGATGGAGAATGCCGTTGTTCGGGTCTCGGGCCGCTTCCGGATGCGGCGCAAGACGCCGCTTGCAATGGAGAATCGCTCCTACGTCGCCGAATACTCGGCGGGGCAGGATGCACTTACGTTGTATTCGGCGACACAGATTCCCGGGATCATCCGTGACGCGCTCTCGGAAGCCCTCGACATGCCAGGTAACCGGCTGCGTGTGATCGCGCCGGATGTTGGCGGTGGTTTCGGCGGAAAAGCTTCGCTTTATCCAGAGGAACTCTTTGTGACATTTGCCGCGCGTCATCTTGGCCGAGCGGTGAAGTGGACAAGCGATCGTCTTGAAGACCTTGCTTCGACCAGCCAGGGGTTCGACGAGATTATCGATGCCGAACTCGGTTTTGACAAAGCCGGCTTTGCGGTTGCGCTTCGGGCGGATGTCATCGGCGACGTCGGAGCGTATTCGATTTATCCATGGACGGCCGTACTCGAGCCCGTTCAGGTGGTCAGCTTCCTACCGGGGCCATACAAAATCCAGCATTATCGCGGCCGCGTGCGTGGGGTCGCGACCTCAAAGCCGCCGATGGGGCCGTATCGTGGTGTCGGGCGCCCGGCATCGACGTTCGTGACCGAGCGCCTGATGGACATGGCGGCGCGCAAGTTTAATGTCGATCCAAAACTGCTTCGGCTGAAAAACATGATTCAGCCGGATGAGTTTCCGCACAAGATCGGGTCGGGAATCGTATGGGATCAGTGCAGCTTTACGGAGTGCCTTGAAGCGGCGTGCCAGACAATTGGCTACGCCACGTTGCGAGAGCGTCAGGTCAAGGCTCGGGCCGAGGGGCGCTGGTTCGGCATCGGTATGGCATGTTACGCGGAGCTCACGGGAATTGGCTCGCGTATTTCCGTTGCGCCGGGCATGCCGATCAATACAGGAACTGAAACCGCCAAAATACTGATCGATTCTACCGGTGCTGTGACGGTTGCTGTCGGCACGGCGGCGCACGGACAGGGACACGAAACCACGTTTGCCCAGGTCGTTGCAGAGCATCTTGGAGCGCGGTTACAGGACATCCGCGTCATTCACGGAGATAGCGCCGCGGTTCCGAATGCTACGGGCTCCTACGCGAGCCGGAGCGCGGTGCTTGCCGGCGGCGCCGCGACGCTCGCGGCCCAAGATGTCAAGGAGAAGGTGCTACGCGCCGCATCTCATTTGCTGGAAGCGTCGGTTGCGGATCTGACGATCGAGGATGGCAGGATCGCAGTCGCGGGTACCGACCGGGCGATGACATTTCGAGAGCTTGCACGCGCGGTTTATTCGGAGATGGGACGCATTCCCAGCGACCAACGTGAGGAATTGTCGTCGACAAAGACCTATGATCCGGTGTTTGGCACAGCGGCTACGGCGGCTCACGTCGCGGTATTGGAGATCGATCCAGAAACCTATCAGGTGAAGCTGGAGCGATTCCTCGTCGCTGAGGACTGCGGCAAGCTTATCAATCCGATGATCGTCGATGGCCAGGTTCATGGCGGTGTGGCGCAGGGCATCGGTGCCGCGCTCTATGAGGAAGTCATCTACAACGATGAAGGCCAGAACGTAACGGCTAGTCTCGTTGACTACGTGGTTCCCTCGGCAAGCGAGGTTCCTTCGATCGACGTCGTGCATATCGAGGCCGCTTCAAAAACCACGCTGGGTGGTTTCCGCGGGATGGGCGAGGGGGGCACAATCGGAGCCCCGGCGGCTGTCGCTAATGCCATTTCAGATGCATTGGCTTCGCTCAATATCGATGTCTTTGAACTTCCGGTGACGCCGGAAAGATTGTTTCGCCTGATCGAAAACGCAAAAGCACACTCTTGAGGAGCAAGAAAAATGGATATGCAGTTGAAGGGGAAGGTGGCTCTGGTCACTGGCGGCGCGCGCGACGTGGGGCGCGAGATAGCGCTCAGCCTTGCTGCGGAAGGCGCTATGGTCGCCGTCAACTATAATGGATCGCGTAGCAGCGCCGAGGCTGTGGTGGCCGAGATCGAGAAGTCTGGCGGCAAGGCCAAGGCTTACAAGGCCGATGTCGCCAATTTCGATGAAGTGAACACCATGGTTACCTCGATTGCCTCGGATTTTGGCGGCCTCAATATTGTCGTGAATAACGCAGGCGTTGCGCTCCGGAATCGTTTCATCGACTCGACTCCCGAGGAGTGGCAGAAGCAGATCAACATCTGTCTTTATGGCGCGATCCATATCTCGAAAGCGGCGGCACCTCATCTCGAGAGAGCTGGTGACGGCCGGATCATTGCGCTGGTTGGCGATTCGTCTCGGGTCGGAGAATCCGGACTTGCGATCGTTGCCGCCGCACGTGCCGGTGTCATCGCGTTGATGAAGTCGCTGGCTCGTGAATTCGGACGTTTCGGAACTACCGCAAACACTATCTCGCTCGGTTTGATCGAAACCCCTCATGATCTTGAATGGGTCAATGCCAATCGCGACAAACTCACCAAGCTTTATCCTTTGCGCCGTCTTGGCTTTCCGTCGGACATCGCGCCCATGGTGACTCTGCTGTCGTCGAAGCACGGCGGATGGATAACTGGACAGACTGTCAGCATCAGCGGCGGGTTCAGTATGGTTTGACGGAAAGCGACACGGGAGAGCAAATATGCTGCACACCGATTTGATAGCGCCGATTCCGGTGTTGCTCCAACGCCATGCAACGGATCGTGGATCGAAGATCGCCTATCGTGATGCGTCATCGAAGGTGACTTACGCTGAGCTCGCAACACGCACAGGTAATCTTGCCGGACACCTTGCGGACAACGGAATTCAGGCTGGCGATAAAGTCGCGATCTTTCTTCCGAATTCGGTGGCATGGATTGAGAGCTGCCTGGCGATCAATCGCGCGGGCGCGATTAGCGTGCCGATCAGCTATGAAGCTACCGAATCGGAGATTCTGTATCGATTGCAGGATGCAGATTGCTCTGGCGTCATCACCACGGACGAGCAAGCGTCGTTAGTTGCAAGATTGCAGCAGCAATTGCCGGCTCTGGGTGTCAATGTCTTTGTTAGCCAGGGTGCGCAGCGGGGTGAGGGATTGCGTTACGAGGACCTCGCGGCATCAGCACCAAGGTCGCAGCCGAAGGATCCGATCGAGATCGAGCAACCCGCATTCATTATCTATACATCCGGCACTACCGGCCGGGCCAAGGGCGTTGTTCTCTCGGTCCATAGTATGCTGTGGGTGACCGCAGCGTGCTGGGTACCGATCGCGGGGCTTTCGGAAAGGGACGTCGTGCTTTCGCCGCTGCCTTTGTTTCACTCGTATGCGCTGAATTTGTCGGTTCTCAGCATTCTTGCCGCGGGAGCGACCGAATACATCATGGATAAGTATTCGACGACCGAGGCGGTGCGTCTGTTAAAGACGGGCGAGTTCACCCTCTTTCCGGGCGTGCCGACAATGTTTCACTATTTTCTGGAAGCGACCAAGGCGGAGTCAGATCTGAGAATTCCGGGTTTGCGGCTCAGCGTGTCAGCCGGTGCCATCATGCCCGCTACGCTCAATCGGGAGTTTGAATCTCGTTTCGGGATCAAGCTGCTGGACGGTTATGGGATTACCGAAACATCAACAATGGTGACGATGAATTGGCAAACCGGGACGCGGGTGATGGGGTCTTGCGGCCTGCCGCTTGGAGGTCTCGCCGTCCGGATTGTTTCGCCGGCAACCGGTGACGATGTCGCGATCGGCGAGGAAGGCGAACTGATCGTACGCGGACCCAACCTTATGAGCGGCTATCACAACAAGCCGCAGGAGACCGCGTCCGCGCTCCGCAAGGGCTGGTATCACACAGGCGACCTTGCCAAGAGTGATCGCGATGGATTTCTCACCATCACCGGACGCTTGAAGGAATTGATCATTCGTGGCGGCCAGAACATCGCGCCGGCTGAAATTGAGGAAGTCGTCAATACGATCGAGAATGTGGTCGACAGCGCGGTGGTTGGAATTCCCCATGAGCATTTAGGCGAGGTGCCGGCATTGTTCGTTGTTGCCAGGACGGGCACGAATGTAGGAACCAAGGACATCCTCGATCATTGCCGTGGGCATCTGTCGTCCTACAAGGTTCCGTTCTCGGTTCATTTCGTGGACGAGATTCCGCGCACGGGATCGGGTAAGATTATCCGGTTTAAATTGCGCGAAACGCTCGTCACACCCGTTAACAAGGCATCATAAAATGGCTTCGAAACTGACCCTGAAAGACGCTTCTCTTCTGCGAGACGCCTGCTTTATCGGTGGCGAGTGGGTTGCCGCGGACGGCGGCGGCACGATCAAGGTCGACAATCCGGCGAATGGCGATCTGGTTGGCAGCGTCCCCAACATGGGCGCCGGCGAAACCAGGCGCGCGATTGAACTGGCAAATGCCGCGCTTCCAGCGTGGCGGGCAAAGACCGCTAAGGAGCGTTCAGCAATTCTGCGCAAGTGGTTCGACCTGATGATTGCCAATCAGGATGATCTTGCAGCCATCATGACGGCCGAACAGGGCAAGCCGTTGGCGGAGAGCAAGGGCGAGATCGCCTATGCGGCGAGTTTTATCGAGTGGTTCGCAGAGGAGGGTAAGCGCATTTACGGGGATACGATTCCGCCTTTCACTTCGGATCGACGCATCGTTGTTCTGAAGCAGCCTATCGGTGTATGCGCTGCGATTACGCCGTGGAATTTCCCAGCCGCAATGATCACCCGCAAGGCGGGACCGGCGCTTGCGGCAGGCTGCACGATGGTAGTGAAACCAGCCAGCCAGACGCCGCTCTCTGCACTGGCCCTGGCCGTACTTGCCGAAAGGGCGGGCGTGCCGAAGGGCGTATTCTCCGTGGTGACGGGATCGGCCTCTGCGATCGGTGGCGAGATGACGTCCAATCCGATCGTGCGCAAGGTCACCTTCACGGGCTCGACCGAGATTGGCAAGAAACTGATGGAGCAGAGCGCGTCCACCGTGAAACGAACGTCGATGGAACTCGGCGGCAATGCGCCGTTCATTGTGTTCGACGACGCGGACATCGATGCTGCCGTAAAGGGGGCGATGGCGTCAAAGTATCGCAATGCCGGGCAGACCTGCGTCTGCGTGAATCGTATTTTCGCGCAGGACAAGATTTACGACGCATTCGTTGAAAAGTTATCGCAGGCGGTTCGTGGTCTGAAGGTCGGAGACGGGTTTGGTGAGGGTGTCACCATTGGACCGCTGATCAACATGGCTGCGGTCGAGAAGGTCGAAGAGCATATTGCCGACGCGACCGGCAAGGGTGCCAAGGTGGCGGTGGGCGGTAAGCGTCATGCTCTCGGGCGGACCTTTTACGAGCCGACAGTGCTGACCGGCACGACGCCGGATATGCTGATCTTTCGTGAGGAGACGTTCGGTCCGGTCGCACCTGTGTTCAGGTTCAAGACTGAAGAAGAGGCTATCCGCCTCGCCAACGACACGGAGTTCGGGTTGGCCGCCTATTTCTACGGCCGCGATATCGGCCGGGTATGGCGCGTCGCCGAGGCGCTTGAGTACGGCATGGTCGGCATCAACGAAGGCATCATCTCAACCGAGGTCGCCCCCTTCGGCGGTGTCAAGGAAAGCGGCAATGGCCGCGAGGGCTCCAAGTACGGCATCGAGGATTATCTCGAAATCAAGTACCTCTGTATGGGCGGAATCTGACAGTCGCTCATTCCAAACGCGACACTTCAAGAGGGGCAGCATCGACAGCGGAAAGGCCGCAGGTTAACAATTCCCGCAAGTAGAGATCACGGCCTGTCCTAGCCCACGGGGAGTTGTATGCCAGTTGTTCTTGATCCGGATGCAGCCGCTGTTCTTGACGCTTTCCGTGAAGCTCGCCGCCCGCCGTATGAAACGCTTTCTCCGGCTGAAGCCCGCCAGATGTATCTGGCGAGTCGCGTTGTTTCCAATCCCGAACCGCCCCGCATTGCATCGGCGGAATCGATAACGATACCTGGGCCGGGTGGAGCGATTCCCGCGCGCCTCTACAAGCCCCTGACCTTGAGACAGGCAAAGGGACTGTCACCGTGCCTTGTCTTTTTTCACGGTGGGGGCTGGGTCATCGGCAATCTCGATTCCCATGATGTGGTCTGCCGCACGCTTGCCGATGAGGGGCAGCTCATTGTGGTGTCGATCGACTATCGGCTCGCACCAGAGCACAAATTTCCCGCGGCGGTCGATGATGCCATTGCCGCGACGGAGTGGATTTCTGCGAACGCTCGTGAGTTGAAGATAGACCAGACCCGGTTGATGGTGGGCGGCGACAGTGCCGGCGGTAACCTCGCTGCAATCGTAGCCATCAATGCGCGGGTTGCAGGCCCGAAAATCGCCGGTCAGGTTCTGATCTACCCTGCGACCGATTTTTCAATGAGCCATCCCTCTCACAGGGAGCCTGAGACCGACGCCTTGCTGACGCATTCCGTGGTCCGCTGGTTTCGCGAGCACTATCTGAGCAATGAAGCCGACTCCGGAGATTGGCGGGCTTCTCCGGCGGTCGTGGAGCAGCTTGAAGGTTTGCCTCCTGCAATTGTGCTGACGGCCGGAGCTGATCCGTTGCGCGACGAAGGCGACGAGTTCGCCAGGCGGCTCAGTGATGCGGGCGTGCCGGTCGCGCACCGGACATATCCCGGTCAATTCCACGGCTTTATCACCATGGGCAAACTCCTTCCCAAGGCGAATGACGCGCTGCGCGAAATCGGCAACTGGCTGAAGGCCCTGGGATAACCCACGCCGGCTTTGCGCCGGCCTCTGCATGGCTGCCCTGCCGCAGGACTTTGCTGACGATCTCGCTGCGGAGACTACGAATGGTCTCAAGCAGATGCGCGCGGTACGTCGGCTGCGATTCTGGCTTTAGAGACATCGGCCGTTCTCCGACGCGCGGTTCGCGGAGATAATGACTTGCAAAATGCAAGTCATTATCTATTCTGAGCGAAACGGAGCGGAAATTTCAGCTCCTGCCAAAAAATCACGGAGGAATGGGCTGGTGAAGCTTGCAACATGCCGTCTGAATGACAAGGAACGCGTCGCGATTGTGCATCACGGCGACACGAGTTTGTTCGATATCGCTGCGGCCTCTTCACGCGCGGGAAATGCCAACCCGGTATTCAATTCCATGATCGCGCTGATTGACGGCGGCGAGGCTGCGCTCGATCAGGCGAGAGAATTGTTCGAGCGTTATGGCCGCGACGCGGATCTGTCGACGGCTGTCTCCGGTGCCGAAATCCTGGCGCCTCTTCCGGAGCCGCGTCAGATGCGGGACGGCATGTCGTTTCCGCTGCACATCCGCCAGTCGCCTCGCGGCCAACTGAAGCTTAAGGCCCGCGCGGAAGGCAACAAAGCCGAATTGGCCCGCCTCGAAGCAGAGCCATTGCCCGAACTTCCTGAAATCTACCGCAAGCAGCCGATTTACTACATCACCAATCGATTCAGTGTGAAGGGCACCAACACGACCGTCAAATGGCCGCGCTACAGCAAGGTCATGGACTATGAGCTTGAATTCGGCGTCGTCACCAAGGGCAAGGGTGCGAACATCTCGGCTGCAAAGGCACGGGATCATATTTTCGGCTATACGATCTTCAACGACTTTTCTGCTCGCGATGCCCAGCGTGTCGAGATGGAAGGCCGGCTCGGCCCTGCAAAGGGTAAAAGCTTCGATGGCGGCAATGTGCTCGGGCCGTGGATCGTTACGCCCGATGAAATCGGCGATCCCTACAAGCTGAATATGGAAGTTCGCGTCAATGGAGAGGTTCGCTCCAAAGGTGTGAGCGATGGCATGCTCTTCTCGTTTGAAGAGATCATCCAGCATGTCACCCAGGACGAGACTTTGATGCCGGGCGAGTTCATCGGCTCCGGTACGGTCGGCAATGGCTGCGGCCTCGAACTTGGCTGGTTCCTTGAGCATGGGGACGAGATTGAGCTCGAGGTTCAGAACATCGGCGTGCTGAAGAACCGCGTCGAGCGGCAGGATGGCTGACCTGCGTCAATCTAAACTTGCAAACTGAAAGTCGTTAGCTAGGCTTGATTTATCAAAGGCATCGGCGCGGATGAATGCGCCTGCGAAAAACGGGAGAGTCGTCTTGTCTGAGGATGCACTGGTTACGCGCGAACAGCGCGGCAATATCTCAATACTGACCATGGTTTATCGGCCCTATAATTTGTTGGGCCCCAAGCTCATCAACGCCATTGTTGAAAAAGTTGAAGAAGCGCAGAAAAACGGCAGCCGTGCGATCGTGATCCGCAGCGGCTTGCGGCATTTTTCCGCGGGCGCCGATCTCGACATCTTCGACAAGCGTGTTTCGGAAGGCAGCGGCGATCAGACCAACGAGAATCGGCGGCTCACCGGTGTTGAATTCCTTCGGTTCATGGAATTACTGCCGATCCCGCTGATCGCCAGCGTGCACGGTGTCTGCCTTGGCGGCGGGCTCGAACTCGCATTGAGCTGCGACTACATCATTGCGGCGTCGTCGGCGAAGATCGGTTCGGTGGAGGCGACGCTTGGGCTTCATCCGCTGCTGGGTGGAATCCAGCGTCAGGTCCAGCGCATCGGCGCACAGCGCGCCAAGGAAATGTCCATGCTGGCGCGGCGCTACGATGCGCCGACCTTGGAGAAATGGGGCTTGATCAATCTCACCGTGCCTGAGGAGTCGCTGGAAAGCGCGACGATGTCGGTTGCGGAAGAGTTCGCGCAGGGGCCGACATTGGCTCACGCGGCCACCAAGCAGCTCGTGCATGTTGCAGTCAATGAAGGCGTTGACGCTGCTGACGAGGCCATGGCCCGTATTCAGGCGCCGATCTGGTCATCCGAGGATCTCAAGGCCGGTCTTGCATCCTTCCGCAAGAACGGTCCGGGTCTCGCCAAATTCGCGGGGCGCTGACATGAGTGGCCCTCTTAGCGGAATCCGCATCGTCGATTTCTCCCGCGTGCTGGCGGGTCCCTTGTGTGCACGTACGTTGCAGGACCTCGGTGCCGAGGTCATCAAGATCGAACCGCCGAGCCCCGATGTGTCGCGCTTTGCGTTTCCATCGACGGATGGCATGTCGGGCTATTACGCCCAGCAGAACGCCGGAAAACGCAACGTCAGCATCAATCTGAATCTGCCGGGCGCGTATGAGCTGGTGCTTAAGCTGTGTGACACGGCGGACATTGTGGTCGAAAACTTTCGCGCGGGAACGCTCGGCTTCTTCGGCCTCGATTACGAAACGTTGTCGAAGCGCAATCCGCGCTTGATCTATGCGTCCATCACAGGCTATGGCCAGAGTGGCCCGTGGCGCAGCCGCATGGCCTACGCACCGACGGTGCAGGCCGAGGCGGGATTCACGCACAACAGCGTGCGGCACTACGGCGAAGCGCTTGCGGAGCCGCGCACCGACAGCCTGTCGCATGCCGACGTCTACACCGGGCTCCAAGCGGTCATCGCCATTCTCGCCGCGCTCAACAGCCGTCAGAAGTCGGGTAAGGGCCAATACATCGATGTGGCCATGGCGGCAACGCTGCTGGCGATCAATGAGCGTGCCCATCTCGATATGTCCGATGACGATATCGGCGCGGAGCCCGCGATCCTTGGCGCAACGGATTGCTCGTTTTTCACCGGGCCGAACGGTGAGCATTTCACGGTGGCGACCAGCATCGTCGGAAGCCGCACGTTTCCGTCATGGCTGCGCGCTATGCGGAGGGTCGATCTGATGGACGATCCGCGGTTCTCGTCGGCCGCGGCCCGCCGTCTGAATTTCGGTGCGTTGCATCAAATCATCCAGTCGTGGATGCTGACGTTCCCCGACATGGCGACCCTCGATGCACAATTCGATGAAGCCAAGATCGCGATGGGCGAGATCCGCTCGACCAAGGATCTCATCAAATCGGAGTGGAGTGAATACTGGGGTGCAGTCCAACATGTGTCGGATCGTAACGGTGGCGAATATCGTCTGCCGGGCCGGCCGTGGCATTTCTCCGGCGATGAGCTGACGCCGATCGGAACACCGGCTTTCCAGGGTGAGCACAACTATGCGGTGTTCAGAGAACTCGGCATCCCCGAGTCGGAATTGAAGCGTCTGGCAGAGGCAGGTGTGCTCGTTTCGCATCCTCGCGCATCGCAGCCGGAGCCGTCTGTAAAGGCGAAGGAATCCGGCCAGGCGGCCTGATTAATCCTGTTTCACGGATCGAGATCGTCGGCCGCGCGTCATGCGCGGCCGAAACGGGAAATTGTGTCTGGAGGACGCCGAGATGCGCGCAATCACATCCATGGCCTGTGCAATGGCGATTGCCATACTCGCCTGCGGCGATGCCAGCGCCGCGGAGAAGAAATACGATACCGGCGCAACCGACAGGTAGATGATCTTGCCCCCATAAAATCCATGCAACTCCGCCGCTTGGTGGGAGAACGGTGGCAGCCGTTCGGCCCTGTCATCGACGCTACTTCCGGTCCTTGACAGTGCGGGGCAGCAAGACATCGAGGCGGTTCAAAACCCTACTAAATGCGGGCAGGAGGGTGCTGGACAGACGAACATAGGCCTCCGATATTGTGCGGCGGCAAGATTCGAGGATTGAAAGACCTGCAATGGCCGATGTGAAGCGAAGCCGTAATGCCAATAAGGAGTGTTCGGTGGCTCGCGCCATGGAAGCTGTGGGAGACCGGTGGTCGATCCTGCTGCTGCGCGAGGCCTATTACGGCGTCAAGCGCTTCGATGAATTCCAATACTATATCGGAATAGCTCCGAACATTCTCAGTACCCGCCTGAAGAAACTCGTCGACGCCGGGATCATGACCCGTGTTCCTCTGCCTGAACATGCCGGCCGATATGAGTATGTATTGACGGAAAAGGGCCGGGATTTCTTTCCGACCTATCTGGCGCTTAAAAAATGGGGTGACGACTGGCTAGCCGAGCCTGCGGGACCGCAGGTCGTTTTCCACGACCGGTCCAATGGGCAGGAGGTGCAGTATCCCCAATTGCTGACTGCGCGCGGTAAACCGCTCCATCTTGAAGATATCGAGATTGTTGCCGGCTCCGGTGCCGTCCCGTTTAACCGGAAGAGATTTGGTGCGGCCGCTGCTAGTCCCGCGGCTGACCGGGGCAGGACAGCCGCAAAGCCCCGTGGCTCATCTTCGAGACGGAAGAGCAAATAGACCGCGTGCGACCCCATTGCGGGTCACACACATCTGCGATCATGCGGTCCCGGCCAGCGACGTCAGCGCCCTTGCGACCTCAGTCTTGACGAGGTGTTGGCGATACTCTGCTGATGCATAGTGATCGGACAGACATGGGGCTTGCTCACTCGCAAGCCGCGCGGCTGCTTCGATCGTTTCTCGCCCAAGGGCTTTACCGGCCAGATACCCAGTTGCCGTATCGGCCGCGAAGGCGTGACCAGTCGCGCCGGTGATCCCGATGGCGATGTTCGAGACGACGCCATCATTCAGGGATGCGGCGACCGCAATGCCGACCACGGCATAGCCGCTCGCAGGATGCCGGATCTTGCGGTACCTGAACTGAGTTCCGGTTTCAGGATGCGGAATATGGACCGCCACCAGAACTTCGTCAGTTTCAAGCGCAGTTGTGAATATGTCGACGAAGAAATCTGCTGCGCCGATGCGCCGGGAGCCGCTGGGACCTGCGATCTCCAGTTCTGCCTTCAGCGCGATAACGACGGCTGGCCAGTCGGCCGCGGGATCAGCGTTGGCCAGCGAACCGCCGAGGGTGCCGCGATTGCGCACCTGGGGGTCGGCGATGATGTCCGCGGCCTGACGGAAGATCGGCAGTACGTCGTGCAACTCCCGAGATGCCAGGAGTTCAGCATGTTTGGTCAGCGCCCCGATCCTGATCCCGTCACTAACCTCGATTCCTTTCAGTTCTGCGATGCTTCCGATATCGATCAGCAACGCCGGCGATGCCAGCCGCAGCTTCAATGTCGGGATCAGCGTATGGCCCCCGGCAACGAGCTTCGTGCCATCGGGGTCCTTCTGCAACAGGCCGATCACCTCAGAGAGCGAAGTCGCGCGGACGTAGTCGAAGGATGCCGGGATCATTGAGTTACTCCTGCGCGTGCCTGTTGAACCGCGGACCAGATACGCGGTGGCGTCATCGGCATATCCAAATGCAAAATTTCGAACGGCGACAGTGCGTCGAGCACCGCGTGAACCATGCATGGCGGGGCTGCGATGGACCCGCTTTCGCCAACACCCTTGACGCCGATCGGGTTGGTTGGAGACGGCGTCTCCTGAAACGATGACCGTATATTGGGAACATGCTCCGCGCGCGGAACTGCATAGTCCAGCAATGAGCCGGTCATCAATTGCCCCGTGTCAGGATCGTAACTGACCTCTTCGTACAGAGCCTGGGCGATGCCCTGCACAACGCCACCATGAATTTGTCCGGCTGCAAGCAGGGGATTGATGATCGTGCCGACATCGTCCACCGCGACATAGTCGAGGATATCGACCATGCCGGTTTCAGGATCGACTTCGATATAGGCCATATGGATTCCAGAAGGCGATCCCATACCAGCCGGATCGTAAAACGTCGTTTCGTCAAGACCCGGCTCCATACCGTCAGGCAGCTTGTGACCGACATAGGCCATGCGGGCGATCTTGCCGAAGCTGAGTGGTGCGATGTCTGTACCCGGCACGCTGAATTCCCCGGCCCGGTACGAAACGTCCTTTTCGTCGACCTCCAGCACGCTTGCTGCGATCTTCCGGGCTTTGGCGACGATGCGTTGCGATGTGACGTGAACGCTCGATCCGCCGACTGCCATGGAGCGGGAATTGAAAGTGCCGTGGCCGGCCTGAACCTGCCGCGTATCGCCCTGCACGATGTCGATGCTTTCGATCGGAATCTGAAGAACGTCTGCCGCGATCTGGGCAAGTGACGTGTTGTGGCCGTGGCCCTGGCTCATGGAGCCGGAGAAGATCGTGGCGCGCCCGCTCGAGTCGATGCTTACACGGGCGCTTTCCCAGCCTCCGCGATTGAATCCCATCAATGACAAGCGGCGCGATGGGGCCATGCCGCACATATGAGTGTAAGCGGCGACGCCAATGCCGCGATAACGGCCTTGACTGCGCAACTGATCGCGTTCGGCGATCCTCTCATCGTACTTGAAAACCTCCAGAGCTTTTGCCAGCAAGCCCTGGTAGTTGCCGCTGTCGTAGATAACAGCCGGTCCATTATAAGGCCGATGAGGGAAGTCGGCGCGCTGAATGAAATTCCGTTTGCGCACTTCGACCTGATCGAGCTTCAGATGACGTGCGACCGCGTCGATGGCACGCTCCGCGATGTATCCGCCTTCGGGGCGGCCATAACCGCGGTAGGCATCGACCGGCACGGTATTGGTGACAACGACCCGGGAGAATGCCTCGTAGTTGTCGATCTTATACGTACCCGTGCCGAAGTTGACCGTGTTTACCGTGGGGCCGCCGGACGCCATATTCGATAGATAGGCACCGACGTTGCCGAGCGTTTCAACTCTCAGTCCGAGTATCTTTCCATCGTTGCGGAATGCAACCTCGATGGTCTCGGTATGGGCGCGCCCGTGGTTGGTGGATTGATGGCTCTCCGAGCGGGACTCCCACCATTTCACCGGCACGCCGAGCTGGCGCGCAAGATAAGGGCAGAGCAGTTCCTCGGGATAAAGATGCATCTTTGCGCCGAACCCGCCGCCGATGTCCGGCGCGACGATCCGGAGCTGGTGCTCAGGAATGCGGACGGTATCGGCGATCCAGCGCCTGTGCATGTGAGGGACCTGACTCTGGATGTTGACGGTCAGCGTTCCGTCGACGTTCGGCTCCGCAAGGATGGAGCGCGTCTCCATACAGGTGGGTATCAGGCGGTTATTGATCACACGAAGCTTGATCACGTGGTCCGCTTCGTTGGCGGCCTTCTTGTAGTCACCACCGCCAATCTTGTAGAGCGTCGTAATGTTCTTTGGTACGTTGTCATGAAGCTGCGGCGCACCCTCGCGGATGGCGGCCTCTTCATCGATAACGGCAGGGAGCGTCTCGTAATCAACTTCGATCAATCCGACAGCGTCGTGAGCCAGGGCCTGCGTTTCGGCGACGACGACCGCAACGCATTCACCGACGAAGCGGACGCGATCCACCGCAACAACCGGACGATCTGGGACCTTGGTCCCCGGAATGACCCAGTTGGGTTCTATCGAGCCCATTTTTCCGACGAGGTCAGCACCGGACAAAACAAGATGAACACCTGGCGCGCTCTGAGCCGTAGAAAGATCAACATGCTTGATGACGGCATGGGCATGCGGCGAGCGGAGAATCGCCATGTGGAGCATGCCTGGCGACTTCATATCGTCCGTATAGCGCCCCTTACCGGTAATGAACTTGAAGTCTTCGCGTCGCCGCAACGGCTGACCCATGTACCTGATGGTGGCTGCTTCAGTCATGATGATGTGCTCCCGCTGCAAGCGATTCAACCGCCCGCACGATGTTGTGGTAGCCGGTGCAGCGGCAAATGTTGCCTGTGAGGTTGTGGCGGATTTCGTCTTCCGTGGGATTCGGGTGTTGCTTGAGCAACTGGCGAACGCTCATGATCATTCCCGGCGTGCAGAAACCGCATTGCAGGGCGTGATGTTCGTGAAACGCCGCTTGAATGGGATGCAGTGCGCCGCCAGCCGGTGCTAGGCCCTCGATCGTCGTGATGGACGACCCATCGGCCATCACAGCGAGAACGGTGCAGGATTTGACCGCTTGTCCATCGATATCGACGGTGCATGCGCCGCACTGCGAGGTGTCACAGCCGACATGTGTGCCGGTCAGATTCAGATCGTCCCGAAGCAGATGGACCAGCAGTTTGCGCGCCTCCACCGAGGCGGTGTGGCGTATACCGTTGACGGTCAACGTCACCGTGTGTTGTTTTTCGTTGGTCTCTGGCACTTGTTCCTCCGATATACGCGTTGCCGTTCGACGGCTGTTTGATTGGGCGGATACCGCCGCTGCCTCAGGAGAAGCTGATGTTCGCTATATCGATAGCGACGGCTACAGGTGCAGGGACCGCAGTGCCATCCGGGTTGCGGCGCAGCGCGCGCCGAAGCTTGCTCATGGTTGCCGTCCCTAGACCGCTTTTGCGATGTCGTTGTTTTCGCGTCGTCTCAGTCCGGTCCCGAGGAGACTGGACGGTCAGTTACTCTAATGATAAGAGTTACTAGGAGGCAAGTACTTTTATGAAGTCAAAAGGCTTTGAGGGAATGGCGTGCTCGATCGCCGGCGTATTGGCCGCGATCGGCGATCGATGGGCCGTGCTGATTTTGCGCGACCTCTCATTCGGTCTGAGCAAGTATGAGGATTTGCGCCGCTCGACCGGAGTGACCAACGCGACGCTGTCCGATCGGCTCAAGCACCTCGAAGAAAACGCGTTGATTGAGCGCCGCCGCTATCAGGTGAACCCAGAGCGCTACGAATACATTCTGACTCGAAAGGGCAGGGACACGATCCTGCTGACCCAGGCGCTGGTTCAGGTGGGGGACAAGTGGGAGGTGTCCGGAAGGGCTGGGCCGCCGCTCAAGTTTACCAATCGAAAGACCGGCGGGGCCGTGACGCTTGCGATGGTTGATCAGGACACCGGCGAAATCGTTCAACTGAACGACTTGCAGCCGCAACCGGGTCCCGGGGCTGACGATCTCGTCCGGTGGCGCCTGACCTATCTGCGCAGCTAAGCAGGTGCGTTACGCGCCGAGATCGCTGATTGAAATTGCTCACATTGGACCGCGATAATGCTGTGCGTTAGCTCGGACAAAATCTATGCATTGCAAAAATGAGCACAAAAAATATGCATTCGATCATCTCTGTATGCAATTCGAGCGAGTTGCAAATAGGGGGCTGTCACTTCTTGATCCTTGAAATCCATCAATAATACAGCATCTTAGTCGGGTTTTAGTATCTTCTTAAGATTTGGCATGAAGCTTGCGAAGTCATCTCCAGCGAAGTCTCAACGCGTTGGAGAACATCATGAAGCGTCGCGATTTTCTGAAGACGGTCACCGGAGCAGCGGCGGGTGCAGCGATACCGGGACCGGCGATTTGGTCTGCCGCAAAGGCGGACGCGCGGTCTGAAACGCTGCTGATCGTATCCGAAAGCGGCCCCAACAATCTGGATATCCACGGTGTCGGCACCAATGTGCCTGGATACGAAGTATCCTGGAATTGCTACGACCGCCTCATCACCCATGAGATGAAGACCGGCGCCAACGGCGTTCCGTATTACGACCGCGACAAGTTCAAGCCTGAACTGGCTGAGGACATGAACGTCGGCGATATGTCGGTGACATTCAAACTGAAGAAAAAGGCAACCTTTCACGACGGCGCGCCGGTGACGGCAAAGGATGTGAAATGGTCGCTTGATCGTGCCGTGAGCGTCGGTGGCTTCCCGACTTTTCAGATGAGCGCAGGCTCGCTCACCAAGCCCGAGCAGTTCGTTGTCGTCGACGACAATACGGTGCGCGTGGATTTCGCGAAGAAGGATCGCCTCACGATTCCTGATCTCGCGGTGATCGTTCCCTGCATCGTCAATTCCGAGCTGGTGAAGAAAAGCGCGACCGAGAAAGATCCGTGGGGCCTCGAATACACCAAACAGAACACCGCGGGCTCCGGCGCCTATCAAGTCAAGAGCTGGACCGCCGGCACCGAAGTGGTGATGGAGCGCAACGAAAACTGGGTCGGCGGACCGATGCCGAAGATCAAGCGCGTTATATGGCGCATGGTCCCGCAGTCCGGCAACCGGCGGGCACTGCTGGAACGCGGCGATGCCGACATTTCCTATGATCTGCCCAACAAGGACTTCGTCGAGCTGAAGGATTCCGGCAAGCTCAACATTGTATCGACGCCATACTCAAACGGCGTTCAGTACATCGGCATGAACGTCACCCAGCCGCCGTTCGACAATCCGAAGGTGCGCCAGGCCGTCGCCTATGCGCTGCCTTACCAGAAGATTATGGATGCAGTGTTGTTCGGGCTCGCGAAGCCAATGTTCGGCGGCACCGGCGGGACGGAAGTCGCTTGGCCCCAGCCGCACAAGTTCAACACCGACATCGCAAAGGCCAAAGCTCTCCTCGCGGAGGCTGGTTACCCGAACGGCTTTGAAACCACGCTGTCGTTCGATCTCGGTTTTGCCGGTGTCAACGAGCCGCTTTGCATTCTGGTTCAGGAAAGCCTCGGCCAGATCGGCATCAAGACTACCATCAACAAGATCCCCGGCGCCAACTGGCGTACAGAGCTAAACAAGAAGGTGCTGCCGCTTTATACCAACGTATTCTCCGGATGGCTCGACTATCCCGAGTACTTCTTCATCTGGTGCTACAGCGGCAAGAATTCGATCTTCAACACGATGAGTTACAAATCGCAGGAGATGGACAAGTTCATCAACGGCGCAGTCGATGCCGCCGCGGTCGGCGACACGCCAACCTACGAAAAAGACGTAAGGGGCTTTGTCGATCTCGCCTACACGGACATTCCGCGCATTCCGCTGTATCAGCCCTACGTCAACGTCGCGATGCAGAAGAATGTCTCGGGCTATCAGTACTGGTTCCATCGCCGTCTCGATTATCGCGCACTGGTGAAGGCGTAACGGTCAGGGCGGGGACGTTCCATGCTCGGCATGATCGGAAAAAGGCTGGCGTTTGCGATCCCGAGTTTGATCGGGGTCGTGATTGTTACGTTTCTTCTGACCCGCGCGTTGCCGGGAGATCCGGCGGCTTATTTCGCAGGACCTGCGGCGACCAAGGAGGCCATTGAGCAAATTCGCAAGAAGCTCGGTCTCGACAAGCCGCTG
Source organism: Afipia sp. GW822-FHT03D08 (assembly GCF_058801645.1). NCBI lineage: Bacteria > Pseudomonadati > Pseudomonadota > Alphaproteobacteria > Hyphomicrobiales > Nitrobacteraceae > Afipia > Afipia sp. GW822-FHT03D08. The sequence goes on along the minus strand of NZ_JBXANK010000002.1, from coordinate 478,588 downwards.
ATCGAGCAGTTTGTGCGCTACACTGTAGATTTGTCGAAAGGCGATTTCGGGAATTCGCTCACCACCGGCCAGCCGGTCGCAACGGAAATCCGCAATCGGCTGCCCGCGTCAGCAGAATTGACCCTGACCGGGTTGCTGATTGCCGTGTCGATTGCGATTCCGCTGGGTATTTTGGCTGCGACGCGGCCGGGCTCATGGATCGATCATCTCTGTCGCGTCCTGACAACGGCCGGCGTATCGCTACCGGTGTTTTTCACGGGTCTGGTGCTTGTCTATGTGTTCTATTTCAAGCTTGGCTGGTCACCGGCGCCACTCGGGCGTTTGGATGTGTTTGCCAGCGCGCCGCCTGCGGTTACCGGATTTTACCTGATAGACAGCTTGCTCGCACGAAACTTTGAGACGTTTCGTTCGGCGCTGAGTCAGTTGATCCTGCCCGCGGCTACGCTCGCGATCTTCTCACTCGCGCCGATTGCACGCATGACCCGCGCCTCGATGCTGGCCGTTCTGGCGTCGGATTTTGTCCGAACCGCGCGGGCAAGCGGATTATCTCCGTCCAAGGTCATTGTCACTTACGCGTTTCGCAATGCGATGCTGCCGGTGATTACCACGCTAAGCATGGTGTTCTCATTCCTCCTCGGTGCCAACGTGCTGGTGGAGAAAGTTTTCGCGTGGCCCGGTATCGGCTCCTACGCGGTTGAGGCGTTGATCTCGTCTGATTTCGCGCCGGTACAGGGCTTCGTTCTGACGATGGCAGTCATGTATGTGCTGCTTAACCTGGTCATCGACATTCTTTATGGCGTCATCGATCCGCGCGTGAGGTTGGAAGGATGAGCACTGTCGCACCCGTTGCCGAAATCGCATCAACCACCCAGGCCTCCGGCTTTAAGGCCACGCTCCAGCACGCACGATACATCCTGGGTGAGAACCTCGTCACGGCATTCGCCTTCGGACTTCTTGTTCTGATTGTTTTTGCGGCGGTGTTCGGTCCCTCGATCGTACCTTACGATCCGCTGGCCAGTAATACTGCCCAGGCGTTGAAACCGCCCTCGGCGGCACACTGGTTCGGCACCGACCAGCTCGGGCGTGACATCCTGAGCCGGGTGATTGTTGCGACCCGGCTCGACTTCTTCATCGCAGCCGCTTCAGTGGTGCTTGTGTTCTTCATGGGCGGCATTGCGGGAATTGCTGCAGGCTATTTCGGTGGATGGACCGATCGCATTGTGGGACGTATCGCCGACACCATCATGGCGTTTCCGCTATTCGTGCTTGCGATGGGCATCGTCGCTGCACTCGGCAACACAGTGCAGAATATCATTATTGCAACGGCAATCGTGAACTTCCCGCTCTACGTGCGCGTGGCGCGTGCCGAAGCCAACGTCCGCCGTGATGCGGGTTTTGTGCAAGCGGCCAGATTGTCCGGCAATGGCGAGTATCGAATCCTGCTCGGGCACATTTTGCCCAACATCATGCCGATCATGATCGTCCAGATGTCGCTGACTATGGGATACGCGATCCTCAACGCCGCGGGCCTCTCCTTTATCGGGCTTGGTGTGCGTCCGCCGACGGCGGAGTGGGGGATCATGGTTGCTGAAGGCGCGACTTTCATGGTCTCGGGGGAATGGTGGATCGCATTCTTTCCCGGTCTCGCGCTGATGATCGCGGTGTTCTGCTTCAATCTGCTCGGCGACGGACTGCGCGACATCGTCGATCCGCAGCGGAGGACATAACGGATGACCGCGATGCCGTTGCTCGACGTCAATGACCTCACGGTCGAGTTTGCGACCCGGCGCGGCATCGTTCGCGCCATTCAGAAGGTCAATGTCAGTGTCGCCAAGGGCGAGACGCTGGGCATTGTCGGGGAATCCGGCTCCGGAAAATCGGTGACGTCTTATGCGGTGATGCGGATTCTCGACCGCGCCGGCAAGATTGCCGACGGTTCCATCATGTTTTCCGGGATCGACGTCAAGAATGCGTCCGAGACGGAGATGCGCGATTTGCGCGGGCGCGAGATGTCGATGATTTTCCAGAATCCGCGAGCCGCGCTCAATCCGATCCGAAAGGTCGGCGACCAGATCGAGGATGTGCTGCGCCAGCACGTTCAGGCGACATCCAATGACCGTGGCGAGAAGGCAATTGAAGCACTGGAACAGGTGAAAATCGCACGCCCGCGCGAACGCTACCATGCCTATCCATTTGAGTTGTCCGGCGGCATGTGCCAGCGCGTCGTCATTGCTCTCGCATTGGCATGCAATCCCCAGCTTCTGATCGCGGACGAGCCGACCACTGGTCTTGATGTTACCACCCAAAAGGCGGTGATGGACCTGATCGTGGAATTGACCAAAAACCGCGGAATGTCCACCATCCTCATCACACACGATCTCGGGCTTGCGGCGGCTTATTGCGACCGCGTCATGGTGATGGAAAAGGGAAACGTCGTCGAGACCGCGCTTTCAAAGGATATTTTCGCCAAACCCGAGCATCCCTATACGCGCAAGCTGATGCGGGCGACCCCGAGACTCGGCGTTTCACTGCGGGATTTGCTGTCCGATGAGGACAGGGCTGCGTTGCCCGTTCCACGGGAAGGAATGGAGTCGGCGCAAGTGGATGCCACTCCGCTTCTGGTCGTCGACAAACTCGTCAAGGAATATCCACGTCAGGGTGTGTCAAAAACCCTGTCTTCGCTGTTCGGCCGCAAGCCGCCAGTCGAGCCGGAACAGTTTCGGGCCGTTGATGGCATCAGTTTCTCGGTCAATCGCGGGGAAAGCGTCGGCCTCGTCGGTGAATCCGGTTGCGGGAAATCCACCACATCCATGATGGTCATGCGCCTGCTCGACCAGACCTCGGGGCGGATCGTGTTTGGCGGCGAAGATATCAGCGCTATTGCGCCCAATGCCTTTGCGCGATTGCCGCTGCGCAAGCGCATCCAGATGGTGTTTCAGGATCCCACCGACAGTCTCAATCCGCGGTTCACGGCAGCGCGTGCCATTGCCGATCCGATCATCCAACTGGGTGACATCAAGGGGGGCGCTGCGTTGCGTGCCCGCTGCGAGGAATTGGCGTGTCAGGTCGGTTTACCGCTATCGCTGCTCGATCGCTTTCCGCATCAGATGTCTGGAGGTCAGAAGGCGCGTGTCGGCATCGCCCGCGCGATTGCGTTGAAGCCCGACCTGATCATACTCGATGAACCCACCGCCGCGCTCGACGTGTCGGTGCAGGCGGTGGTCTTGAATCTTTTGCAGGATCTCAAGCAGTCGATGGGTATGAGTTACCTGTTCGTCTCACATGATCTGAATGTGGTGCGGCTCCTGTGTGATCGGGTCATCGTGATGCGCAGCGGGCGCATCGTCGAGCAAGGACAAACCGAGACAGTGCTTGGCGCACCCCAGGATGCCTATACACGCGAATTGTTATCGGCGATTCCACATCCACCGCTTCCCGTGCATTGAAGGTTGCCGAGACAGACATGTCATCTGATCCGCTTGAAACTTACATCGATGCCGCCGCGGAAGTCCTTGGCCTGCCCATTCAGCCGGTCTGGAAGCCTGCTGTTCGCGCGAATCTGGACGTCTCGCTGAAGATGGCGCGCATGATTCAGGAGTTTCCGCTGCCTGACGAAATCGAGCCGGCGAGCGTCTATGAAGCCTGATGCCGTCTTACCCGTCGAAATAGACTGGTCATCGGCATCGGAGATTGCCGATGCGGTTTCGTCTCGCCGGGTGTCCGCCATCGATGTAACCAATGGAGCGCTGAGGCGGATTGCGGCGCACGACTCCAGGCTGAATTCATTCACCGATCTCGTTGCCGCGCGCGCACGGGAGACAGCGAGCAGGATCGACGCGACAATTGCTGCCGGCGGTGAAGCTGGCCCGCTTGCGGGTGTGCCGTTCGCGGTGAAGAATCTCTTTGACATCGAAGGCCTGCCGACCCGTGCCGGATCGAAGATCAATCGCGACCGTGCTGTTTCAAGCCGCGATGCGACTCTGATCGAACGTCTGGAGGCCGCGGGTGCGGTTCTGGTTGGCGCGCTCAACATGGGCGAGTATGCCTACGACTTCACTGGCGAGAATGTTCACGACGGTCCTTCGCGCAATCCGCATGATCTCACGCGGATGTCTGGAGGTTCATCCGGTGGTTCAGGCAGCGCGGTGGGCGGTGGCCTCGTCCCGTTGGCGCTCGGCTCAGACACCAATGGATCGATCCGTGTACCGTCATCATTTTGCGGGATCTTCGGCTTGAAGCCGACTTACGGCAGATTGTCGCGCGCCCGGTCATTTCCGTTTGTGGCAAGTTTTGATCATCTCGGGCCATTTGCGCGAACGACCAGGGATCTGGCGATCGCTTACGATGCAATGCAAGGACCCGATGCGGACGATGCGGCGTGCGTGGATCGTCCGATCGAGCCTGTGACCCAGTTGCTAGGGCAGGGCATTGGTAACTTGCGGATCGCTGTCGCGGGAGGTTACTTCAAGAGCTCTCTTTCACCCGAAGCGCGGGAAGCCGTGGCTCGTGTCGCAAACGCATTGTCGGTGACGCGGGAGGTTGAACTTCCGGAAGCCGCGCGGGCTCGCGCTGCGGCCTTCGTGATCACCACAAGCGAAGGAGCGTCACTGCATCTCGACCGGTTGCGGAGCCGCCCGAGCGATTTCGATCCAGCGGTCCGGGACAGGCTTTTCGCGGGGGCAATGATTCCGTCAGCATACGTGGATCGCGCGCAGAAATTTCGCCGTTGGTACCGGACAAAAGTCATGGAATTGTTCGAGATGGTCGATGTGATTCTGGCGCCATCGACGCCGTGCGTTGCGCCAAAGCTTGGTCAAACGACTTTCGTTCTGGATGGAGTCGAGATGCTGGTTCGGCCTAACATTGGCATTCACACCCAGCCAATTTCGTTCATCGGGCTCCCGGTCGCCGCCGTGCCGGTCCCACTCAACCCGATGCCGATCGGTGTCCAGATCATTGCTGCGCCCTGGCGAGAGGATGTGGTCCTGCGCGTATCATATGCCCTCGAACAGGCCGGGGTGGTCCGTGCGCCACGTCCAAAGGAATTTTGAGAATGGCAATCGAGGTCAACTTGCCGGACGTCGTTGCCGAAGTGACAGAGGCCTTCGCGCGCTACGAGAAAGCGCTGACGTCCAACGATGTTGCAACGCTCGACGCGCTATTCCGCAAGGACCCAAATACCATTCGCTACGGCATTGGCGAGAACCTTTACGGCTATGAGGCAATCGCCGCATTTCGTGCGGCACGCAATCCGGCAGGTCTGATGCGAGAGCTGTCGAAAACAGTCATCACCGCCTATGGCCGCGATACTGCGGTCGCTTCCACGCTATTCAGTCGGACATCTGCGCCTGGCAGAGTGGGGCGGCAGATGCAGACATGGGTGCGTTTCGCGGACGGCTGGCGGATCGTGGCTGCCCATGTAAGCCTGATCGACACACCGAATGAAAAGCCATGATCATTGAACCGGAAATGTCGGCAGGTGAAGCACGGGCAGCACGCGGAACTGCGGCTACAGGCAAACGCACGCTCGCGGAAGAATTACGGTTGCAACTGGCCGACGATATTGTCCGCGGGGCACTGGAGCCGGGATCCTCGCTTGACGAATCCGAGATTGCGAGGCGTTTCAATGTTTCGCGCACACCGGTTCGTGAAGCGCTTCGGCAGTTGGTGGCTAGTGGTCTGGTAAATTCGCGCGCCCACCGCGGCGCGGTGGTGGCGAGACCGACCATCGAGCAGCTCAACAGCATGTTCGAGGCGATGGCTGAACTTGAAGCTTTATGTGCGGGCCTTGCCGCCGAGCGGATGCCAATTGTTCAGCGGAACGAACTGGAAGTGCTCCATGAGCGGCTGCGGTTCTTGAGTTATGATGGCAATCCGCAGTTATTTCATGAAGCCAACGAGGCATTCCATAACGCAATCTATGCCGGCTCCCAGAATGGGTATGTCGCTGAAATGGCTTTAGCAACACGGGTTCGTGTGCAGCCGTTCAGGCGAGCGCAGTTCCGTAATCTCGGCCGTCTTGCGAAATCCTACGTTGAGCACGACAGGGTCGTTGTGGCCATCATGCGCGGCGACAAGACGGGAGCCGCGAACGCCATGCGCGATCACATTGAAACCGTTCGCGAGGAATACGAAGTTTACGCGGTGTCGCTGTAGAGTGCGGATCGCGGTACGCTCTACTTTTTGGTCCCGCCGCCGGCCAGTCCGCCGAACATCTTGAACATATCGCCGATCTGTTCGGGGTTGAACGACATCCAGTTGCGCAGGATCGCGTCGGGCGACATGCTGGCAACACCGGCAAGAAGCCTTTCCTCGATCTGTTTCATGGCTTTTTCCTGCATCGGCTGGATGTTCGGAAGTCCAAGGAACTCGCGGGCTTCCTGCGGTGTGCAGTCAATGTTGACCGTTACTTTCATGAGTTCGCCCCTCAACGGTGACCACGTGTCGTGGCCTTGTGCGTAAACTATACGCGATGAATCTCAAATGGAAATTGGTCGCAAATCGCGCAGCTACACGTGAACCGCGCTTCGGACGCGGCCTGCGTTGCCGAACACGCGCAAATAGCGGGCAATCTCGGAAGGATTGCCGGTCGCCTTTTCAGGGTTGTCAGAAAGCTTGACAGCCGGCCGTCCGTTGACGGCAGTCACCTTGCAAACCAGCGAAATCGGATCGAGATCGGCAGTGCCGTCCGGCGCGCATCCGACGAAGTCGTTGGTGAGGTTTGTGCCCCAGCCGAAGCTCGTTCTGACGCGCCCGGCAAAATATCGATGCGTTTCCTCGATCGATCCGACATCCATCCCGTCGGAGAAGATCAGAAGTTTTTCTTTCGGATCGCGGCCCTTCTCCTTCCACCATTTGATGATCTCTTCGCCCGCAGCAATCGGCGGCGCGCTGTCGGGCCGAAAGCCGGTCCAGTCCGCCACCCAATCCGGAGCGTCGCGCAGAAATGCTTTTGTGCCGAATGCATCGGGCAAGGCGATAAGAAGGTTTCCATCGTAGGTGTGGCGCCATTGATCGAGGATGAGGTAGGGTGCCCAGCGAAGTTCGTCGTCGTCCTTCGCCAGGGCAGCCGCTACCATCGGTAGTTCATGTGCGTTCGTGCCGATAGCTTCGAGGTCATTGTCCATCGCGAGCAATACATTCGATGTGCCGGTGAACGCCGGCCCCAATCCTTCCTTGACGGCTTCCACACACCAGCGCTGCCAGAGAAAGCCGTGCCGCCGCCGCGTTCCGAAATCCGAGAGCCGCAAGCCTTCCAGTTTGCGCAGCCGCTCGACCTTGGACCAGAGTTTCGCCTTGGCGCGTGCATAGAGCACGTCGAGAACGAAGCGCCCCTGGCCCTTCATCGCTTGCCGCGACCGCAGTTCATTGATGATTGCAAGAGCGGGAATTTCCCACATCGTGGTGTGGGTCCACGGTCCGTGGAAATGCAGTTCGTATTGGCCGTCGACTGTATGGAGCTCGTATTCCGGAAGCTGGAAGGTCGCGAGCCAGTTGATGAAATCCGGCGAGAACATCTGGGTCTTGCCGTAGAAGGTGTTACCCGCGAGCCAGATCAGTTCTTTCTTGGCGAAGCGTACTGTACGGGCATGATCCAACTGCGCGCGAAGTTCTCCCTCGTCGATCACCTCGCCAAGGCGGACGTGATGGGTGCGGTTGATCACCGAAAACGTCACATGCTCGTCCGGATAGAATTCCCGGATCATCTGAAGCATCAGGAGCTTGTAGAAATCGGTGTCGAGCAGGCTGCGGACGATCGGATCCAGCCGCCAGCCGTGATTGTAGGTTCGTGAAGCGATATCTGTAATAGCCATGCGGGGATCATATCCGGCTCCCTTGCGGGCAGCCAGTCACCGGGGGCTATTTTATGGCCTGCCTGCACAGCGTGCCCGGCCTATCGCCGCGGCCACGTCGACCCAGGGCGCCTTATCGGGGGCGAACTGCTGTCTCAGGTATGAGACGAGCTCCATGATCTGCTGGTCATTAAGACTGTTTTTGAATGCGGGCATATAGCCGAGATCGCTGGAGACCGGCTGTTCGATGCCGTGCAGAATGACCTGAACGAGGTTGTCAGGGGAGGCACTGTGAACGTTGCTGTTCAGCGCCAGTGAGGGTTTGCTGCCGAACAGCACGGGACCACCCACTTGATGGCACACGGCGCAGGCGCCGTCATAGATGCGCGCGCCAGCTGACGATGCGGAAGCTGATTTCACGCCTGTCGACGCTTCCAGCCGTGCTGCCAAGGCTTCCTGAGCCGACGGGGTGAGCGCCGCGTCGTTGAAGGAGGCAAGATAGACCGCCATGGCGCGGATATCGCTGTCGGGCACGGATGCAAGATCCCTGACGATCGGCGCCATCGGCCCGGCAGCAACGCCATGGAAACGGGATATCCCTGTTCGCAAATAGGCAAAGAGCTCGTCCTCGCTCCAGGGGATCGGCGCATGCGACAGGCCGGTGAGCGGTGGCGCTTCCCAGCCTTCCGCCATTCCACCGGCCAGATAGGCCTTGGCGGTTCTCTCTGCGCCCAATGCGTTGCGCGGGGTATGGCAGGCGCCGCAATGACCCAGGCTTTCGACCAGATAGGCTCCGCGATTCCAGACCGGCGATTGCTTCGGCTCGGGCTCGAAGACGACTGGCTTGTGAAACAGTGCATTCCAGCCCGCCAGCAGAGGGCGGAGGTTAAAGGGGAACGTCAGCGCGTTTTCCCGGTTGGTCGCGCGCACTGGCGTCTGCGCCATCAGATAGGCGTAGAGCGCTTGCAAATCGGCATCAGTGGTTTTGGCAAAGTGATTGTAGGGAAACGCGGGATAGAGCTGCCGGCCATCGCGATGGATGCCTTCGCGCATCGACCTTTCGAAGGCTGGATAAGACCATGCGCCGATTCCGGTTTCGGAATCGGGGGTGATGTTGGTGCTGTAGATGACGCCGAATGGCGTCTCGAGCGCGCGGCCCCCGGCATTGACGACGCCGTTGGCCTCGGTGTGGCATACCGCGCAATTGCCGAGTGCGGCGAGCTGCCGTCCCCGAGCGATGGTCGCCACCGAATAGGTCGATGCGTCCGGCCGTGCAATTGGTGCGATTGAACGCCACGGCAGCACCGTAGCGGCGACGCCGACAACAGCGGCGCATGCTGCGAGGGCACCTGCAAATACGGTGCGGCGTTTGAGAAACGGGTTTCTTTGAGGTCGCGTTGCCCGTTCTTGCTGCTTCAGCCGGGGTTCAGGCAAAGCACTTGGCTGTGCAGGCCCTTGACCGCGCAATCCGGCGAGGATGCGATCGGAAGTGAACGGCGGTTCGCGAAACCGCACACCGGTTGCGTCGAAGATGGCGTTGGCAATGGCTGCTGCACTGGGGACGGAGGCCGACTCACCGACACCAAGAGGGGGCTGGTCTTGACGCGGCAGCATCAGCACGTCGATCTTCGGGACGTCCGGGAACTTGATGATCGGATAGGCGCCCCATTCCCGGCTCGCCACCGTGGTCCGGTCAAACGAGACCTCCTCCATTAGCGCGCGGCTGGTGGACTGAATAACGTTGCCGTGGATTTGGTGGCGCACACCGTCCGGATTGATCATCAGCCCGGAATCCTGCCCTGCAACCACGCGTGTCACACTCACGTCGCCGGTCGATTTGTTGACCGCGACATCGGCGACCCAGGCCGACCATGCCGCGCCATATCCAGGGAACTTGCTGTGGACGTAAAGAGCATAAGCAAAGCCGCGTCCGCGGACCACGTCGCCTTCGGACTCGGGTTCTTTCCAGATCGGGCGGGGAGTCCAGCCGGCGCGTTCCGCGACGGCATGAACCAGATCGACTGCGCGCGGGTCCTTCAGATAGCGCAACCGATACTCGATAGGATCGACACCGGCTTCGGTGGCAAGTTCGTCAATGTAGGATTCGTGCGCGAAAGTATTCGGCAATGCCGATACGCCGCGAAACCATGATGCGCGCACGATTGGCGGCATGTCGTGCGCGACAACGCGGATGGCATCATAATCGTAGGGCGGGATCGCGGTCCTGTCACCCATCTCAAAGACAGCGGGCACCGGAGGAATTGTCCCGGTCAGCAACAGCGCCAGCGTCGGCGCGCCGTTCGATGGATAACGCGTGGTGAAGTCGTAAGCCGCAACGCTGCCGTCCGCACGCAGGCCGCCGTTGACGTCCATCAGTTGCGCGGTGCCCTTCGGCTCCCAGGCATGCTCCTGCTCGCGTGTCAGTTGCACGCGCACCGGGCGGCCCACGGCCCGCGACAGCAGGACGGCGTCAGCGGACACGTCGTCGGCGCAGTTGCGGCCATAGCAACCTGCGGCTTCCATCCGGATCACATCGATCTGCGATTCGGGCAGCGACAGGAGCAATGCGAGATCGGACCGGAGAATGTGAGGATTTTGCGTGCCGGACCACACCCGCACCATGCCGTCCTGTACGTCTGCGACCGAGCAGGACGGCCCGATCGACCCGTGCATCTGGTACGGCCAGACATAGGTTCGTTTGATAGGTTTGTCAGCGGATGCAATGGCGGCATCGACGTCGCCTTTATCGATCAACGTGCGCGGCGTGCCGGGATTGGCACGGAGCGCGGTTTCAATGTCCTGAAGATCGGGCAGCGTTGGTGTCGGCTTCCAGGTGACCTTGAGCTGGGCTGCCGCCTTGATCGCATTTTCTTCGCGCTCGGCAACGACCCCGACGAAATCACCGATCTGCACCACCGAGACCATGCCGGGGATATCGCGGACTGACGATTCATCGACGGCGATGAGGCTGGTGCCGACAAAGTTTCCGGCATCGACCCCGGCATAGGGCGGGCGGACCACACGGCCATGCAGCATTCCCGGCACGCGCACGTCATGCACATAGACCAGTTCACCGGTTGCCTTGGCCGGAAGGTCTACTCGCGGTGTCGATTGTCCGACAATCCTGTAGGCATCCACCGGCTTGACCGGGACATCGTCGGCGAGTTCAAGCCGGATGCTTTCGTCCGCGATGAGTTCACCGTAGCTGACACTGCGGTTGTCGTGACCGCGAACCAAGCCGTCCTCTATCGACAAATCGCTGACCGGAAGATCGAGTTTCTCCGCCGCCCGCGCCATCAGAAAATGGCGTGCCTGCGCGGCCGCTTTGCGCAGCGGGACGGCCGTGATCTGAATGGTTTCGCTGGCGATGGTGGCGCCCTGATTGGGCACAACCGAGGTATCGCCCAGCACAACGACCACGCGCGCAAAAGAGACGTCGAGTTCTTCCGCGACGATTTGACCAAGGGCAGTCCGGATGCCGGTTCCGAGATCGACGTGGCCGTTGAAGGCCGTAACAGTCCCATTCGCCGCGATCTTGATAAAAGTCTCGAAGGCCGGTTCATCCGCACCCGAAGAAGCCGGGCGAACAACGGACAGCGTTCCCGAAAGCAGGGGCTGGCGGTCCATCTCCGAATCGACCGCCATTACTTGTGTCCCTCAGCAACGTGGCCGGCAGCGCGCATCACCGCGCGCAGGATTTCGACGTGCGCACCGCAACGGCACAGGTTGTACTGCAATGTACTGAGCACTTCAGATTCGGAAGGATGTGGGTTCTGCATCAGCAGCGCCTTCGTCGTCATGATCATGCCGTTAAGGCAGTAGCCGCATTGCGCGGCCTGCTCCTCGATGAACGCCTGTTGTACCGGATCAAGGTGATCGCGCGATCCAAGACCTTCGAGCGTGATGACGTCTCGGTGCGCGCAGCCGCTGATTGGAATGACGCATGAACGCGCCGCCACACCGTCGATGATGACTGTGCACGCGCCGCATTCCCCAAGTCCGCAGCCGAACTTCGGCCCGTTCAATTCGAGATCGTTGCGCAGCACGTAGAGCAGGGCGGTGTCCGGCGCGGCATCGACATCATGAATTCTGCCGTTGACGGTCAGGGGGATCGTTGTTTGCGTTATGCTCATCGTCGCGGCCCGGTCTGCTGCGCTGCAAACACCAGCAACGCGTTGCCCGACGATACCGTTTGTATACAAACGTGCAAGCCAAGCGATGGAACGGAAACGCTGCACTCCCTGCGTCATGATGCATTGCACGATTTGTGAACACGAACGGTAGGCAATTGAGTTTTTATTCGGCAGTCCAGAATTTCGCGCGCGGCGGCGCTTGACAGGTTTCGGGTCTGCGCGCAACATCGTTCGTGTACGAACAAAATGCCGGATGTGGACGGACGGAATTTTATCCTCGCGGCATTGGTGCCGCTCGTCAGTTCAGTTTGGCTCGGACTCGAGTTTGGTCATGCTGACTGAAACAAATGTCGCCACTGCCGGCAGCTCGGACAAGATCCGCTGCGATGCATGTCCGGTGATGTGTTACATCAAGCCGGGCGCCGCGGGCGCTTGTGACCGCTACGCCAACAACAATGGTGAACTTGTCCGTGTCGATCCGCATGTCGTGCTGGAGCGTACGGTCTCCCATGGCGGGCGACTCGTTCCGTTTCAGGCCGGTGGCGATTGGGACGGCAAGATTGTTCACGAGCCGAGCGTCTTCGTGACCGCTATCGGCGCCGGCACGACCTATCCAGATTACAAGCCAGCGCCATTTATCGTTTCTTCCGAGGTCGACGGCGTCGATATGGTCACGGTGGTGACCGAGGGCATCTTCAGCTATTGCGGCGTCAAGGTGAAGATCGACACCGACCGCTATCTCGGTCCTGAAACCGCGACTGTACGTGTGCAGGGTGAAGCGGTCGGTCATGTCACCACCGGCGAATATGGCTCGCAGATGCTGTCGCTCGGCGGCGTTCACCACCTGACAGGCGGCTCCAAGAAGGAGGGCCGTGTAACATGTGACGCACTGATGGATCTGTCCAACGGCAAGCCTGTTGAAATGACGGTCGATGGCGGGGTGACAGTCGTTGTGCAGGCCGGTCATCCGCCCATCGTCAACGGCGTGCTTGAAGAGCGGATGCGTGTCGGCTGCGGTTCGGCGACCATCGGTATGTTCGCCAAGCAATGGCATGGCAAGATAGATGAAGTCGTGGTTGTGGACGATCACATCACGGGTGTTCTCTCCGAACATCAGGCAGGCAAGCTGCTCGATATTCCGGACACCGGCATCAAGCTGAAGGGCCGGCGCTCAACACCTGGCCGATATTTTCAGGTCGCCGAACCTGGCATTGGCTGGGGCGGCACGAATATCTCCGATCCGTTGTCGGTGCTCGGTCCGTTCGATCCCAAGACAGCGCGGCCCGGTCTGCGGATGATGATGGTGAGTACGACCGGCGAGCATGCAGCGTATTTCGAGCTCGACGAGGCGCTGAAGCCGGTCGAGAAGGAAATGCCGGCCGATCTTAGGAAATCCGTCGAACGCATTCAGGAGAATTGCGAGCCCGCGCTCTGCACCGTACTGTTTATGGGCGGCGCAGGCGGATCGCTTCGAGCTGGCGTCACCGATAACCCGGTGCGATTGACACGTTCGGTCAAGGAGGCATTGACGTCTGTAACCTGCGGTGGTGCGCCGGTTTATGTATGGCCGGGTGGTGGCATCACCTTCATGGTTGACGTGACCCAGGTGCCGGAAGGAGCCTTTGGCTATGTGCCGACGCCGGCGCTGGTCGCGCCAATCGAGTTTACCTTGCGGCTATCGGACTATGCAGCGCTGGGCGGGCATATGGATCACGTGCGTCCATTGGCGTCATTGAAGAACAACACAGAAATCCGTCAGTTGCCGAAACAACTTTCCGAGCCGAGATCGCGCAAATGAAACGCCTCCCGCAAATCAGATGGCTCGCGGACGGCAGGCGGATTCACCTGCATGACGGTCCGATCGATCTGATTGTGGAGGCGCGTGGATCTGCAGCGAATGTCCGTGCGGCTTACGCTGCTGCCGTGGAGCGTTTCACCGGTCTACTCGATGAACTCTGCGGCGAATTGCCGGAACTGCGCAAACCGGCGCGGCCTGCCGTCTGTGTTCTGCAGGGGGGGGTCGCCCGCCGGATGCATGATGCGGTCGCTCCATTTGCCGCAAATCATTTCATCACACCGATGGCGGCCGTCGCCGGTGCCGTTGCCGAAGAAATTCTCGGCACGATGGTGCGGGCGGCCGATCTCAGGCGTGCTTACGTGAACAACGGTGGTGATATCGCCCTGCATCTTGCCGATGGTGAGTGTTTTACCGTGGGCCTGGTCGATCGTCCCGACAGGCCTGAACTGATCGGAAAGACTGTGGTCGAATCGAACGATCCCACCCGCGGCATCGCAACCAGCGGATGGCGTGGCCGCAGCTTTTCGCTCGGGATAGCTGACGCAGTGACGGTTCTGGCGCGAACCGCCGCACAGGCTGACGCCGCGGCGACCATTATCGCCAATGCGGTCGATTTGCCGGATCATCCTTCAGTAGTTCGCCGCCCGGCAAACGAAATTCAGCCAGATAACGATCTTGGCGCGCGCCTGATAACGCGCGAAGTCCGCGAATTGCCATTGAGCGACATTAAAATCGCGCTTGATTCAGGGGCTGACGTGGCGCGTTTGCTTCTTAGGTCCGGCTTGATCGATGGCGCAGCATTGCATCTGCAAGGCGAAACCCGCGTTGTCGCGTTGAAGAGCATCGATAGTGTTATACTGCGGCCCCTGCCGCACGTCGTCGCCAGAATCGGGACCGAAAGTCTGTCGCATGTCTGAAATCGTGATCCGGAAACGCGTCACCTTGATTGAGGAGATTTTTCACGAAGGTGGAAAGCCGGCAGCGCAGCCGCTGCGCCGTGGCGCGATCCTGTGCGCGATCCGCAATCCATTCGCCGGACGTTATGTCGAGGATATCGCGGGATTCATGGACGATCTGAAGCCGCTCGGGGTGGCCATGGCGGGCGTGCTGCTGAAGGCTCTTGGCGGCGATCCGGGAGCAATACAGGGTTATGGCAAAGGCGCCGTGATCGGCGCGTCCGGTGAACTCGAGCACGGTGCGTTATGGCATGTGCCCGGAGGCTACGCGATGCGCGAAATTCTCGGCGAGGCCAAAGCCATTGTGCCGTCCGCCAAGAAGGTCGGGGGACCGGGCGCGCGGCTGGATGTTCCGGTGACGCATATCAACGCGTCGTATGTACGGTCACATTTCGATGCCATGGAAGTCGGTATCCCTGACGCGCCACGTGCCGACGAGTTGCTTCTCGCACTGGTCATGACCACCGGTTCGCGGATTCACGCCCGGGTTGGCGGCCTGAAGGCCAGCGAGATCAAGGGGGAGGATGGATTGCGATGAGTGCGGTCATTCGCAAGATCGTCATGGTCGTCGAGGAGACGCTCATGGAGAGCGGGCGGAATGTTTCACCGCCGACCCGGCGCGCGGCGGCCATCGCTGTGATCGAGAATCCGTTTGCCGGCAGGTTCGTCGACGATCTGTCGCCGTTAATCGCAATTGGCGAGGAACTCGGTGAACTGCTTGCTTCGAAGGCGATTGCGGCGCTCGGCATCGAAGGCAGCAAGGCGCAGAGTTACGGGAAGGCGGCAGCGGTCGGTGAGAACGGCGAACTCGAGCACGCGGCAGCAATCCTGCATCCGAAAATGGGTGCGCCGGTGCGCAAGGTGCTGAGCAAGGGTGCGGCGCTGATCCCGTCTTCAAAAAAGCGCGGCGGATTGGGGACCGTGCTCGACATTCCGCTTGGCCACAAGGATGCGGCATTTGTGCGGAGTCATTTCGACGGAATGGAAGTGCAGATCAATGACGCACCGCGCGCCAACGAAATCATGGTGGCTGTTGCCGTGACTGACAGCGGGCGGCCACTCCCGCGCGTCGGCGGTCTGACTGTTGACGAGATCAAAGGCGAGGACGGACTGCGCTAGCGATCCGTTTGCGCTTGATGCGAAAGAAGAGCCGAATCGCTCCACCGGGATAAGGAACGGACGGGAATTGAACGGGGACGTGGGTCTCCCGATACAAATGGAGGTTGGGATGCAACGAAGGATACATCTTTTCGGCAGTCTATCCGGGCTTGCGCTTGCCGCGGGTTTTAGTCTGGCTGGCGCGGCCCTGGCGACAACTGCCACAGCGCAGAGTGGCGAAATCAAGATTGGTGAGATCAACAGCTATTCGTTGTTGCCGGCATTCACCGAGCCATATCGCAAAGGATGGCAACTGGCGGTCGAAGAGATCAACGCCGCAGGCGGCATCAACGGCAAGAAGCTGGTTGTTGTATCCAAGGACGACAGCGGCAAGCCTGCCGACGCGCAGACCGCGGCGAATGAATTGGTATCGAACGAGAACGTGGTCATGCTGACCGGCACGTTCCTGTCGAACATCGGTCTTGCGGTGAGCGACTTCGCAAAACAGAAAAAAGTGTTCTTCCTTGCAGCGGAGCCCCTGACCGACGCGATTACCTGGTCGAAGGGCAATCGGTACACATTCCGCCTGCGCCCGTCGAACTACATGCAGGCTGCGATGCTGGTGGAAGAAGCAGCGAAGCTGCCCGCCAAGCGCTGGGCGACCATCGCACCGAACTACGAGTATGGCCAGTCGGCGGTCGCGGTTTTCAAGAAGCTGCTGTCCGAGAAGCGGCCCGACATCCAGTGGGTGGATGAGCAATGGCCGCCGCAGGGCAAGATCGATGCAGGCCCGATCGTGCAGGCGCTCGCGAATTCCAATCCGGAAGCCATCCTCAATGTGACCTTCGGCGCGGATCTCGTGAAGTTCGTGCGTGAGGGTAACACACGCGGCCTGTTCAAGGATCGTGCGGTGGTGAGCTTCCTCACCGGCGAGCCCGAATATCTCGATCCCCTGAAGGAAGAAACACCGTCGGGCTGGATCGTCACCGGCTATCCCTGGTACAGCATCAAGACACCCGAGCACGATGCGTTCCTGAAAGCCTATCAGGGCAAGTTCAATGACTATCCGCGGCTGGGCTCCATCGTTGGCTATCAGACCATCAAGGCGGCGGCCGAAATTCTCAAGAAGGCCAATTCCACCGATCCGGAAAAGATGATTGCCGCGGCGGAGGGCTTGTCGATGTCGTCTCCGTTCGGGCAGATCACGTTCCGCAAGAACGATCATCAATCGACGCTGGGCGCATTCGTCGGCAAGACCGCGCTCAAGGACGGCAAGGGCGTGATGGTCGACTCCGCCTATCGCAAGGGTGAGGACTTCCTTCCAAGCGATGCGGAAGTCGAGAAACTGCGTCCGAAAGACTGAGTTTGACGACCGCGGGCGCGCCATGCGCCCGCGGCATTCTCAAGCCGTGGATCGCATATGAGCTTCTACTTTGTTCAGTTCCTGACCGGTCTTGCGAGCGCGGCGTCGCTGTTTCTGGTTGCCTCGGGTTTGTCGATTATCTTTGGCGTCACCCGGATTGTGAATTTTGCGCACGGCGCGTTCTACATGCTGGGCGCTTACGTTGCGTTCACGCTGACAGAGCGCCTGTCCGGCGCGCTTGGCTTCTGGGGCGGCATTGTCGCTGCGGCGCTTACTGTTGCGGTTCTGGGCGTGCTGGTCGAAATGGTGTTGCTGCGGCGGATCTATAAGTCGCCGGAACTGTTTCAGCTCTTGGCCACCTTCGGCCTGACGCTGATGGTTGAAGATCTCGTCGTCTTGATCTGGGGACCGGACGATCTGGTCGGCCGGCGCGCTCCAGGATTTCGCGGCGCGGTAGATTTTTTCGGCCAGAATATTCCGTCCTATGATCTTTTTCTGATCGTGCTCGGTCCTGCGGTGCTCGGAGCGCTGTGGCTGCTGTTCCGCCGCACCCGTTGGGGCATTCTGGTTCGCGCGGCGACGCAGGACCGGGATATGGTCGCGGCGCTGGGCGTCAATCAGAAGTGGCTTTTCACCAGCGTGTTCGCGGTCGGCGTGTTTCTCGCCGCGCTCGGTGGCGCGCTGCAAATTCCGCGCGACGCCGTTCATCACGCGATGGACCTTCGCATCATTGTCGACGTCTTTGTTGTGGTCGTGATTGGCGGTCTCGGCAGCATCACCGGCGCATTCGTCGCTGCCGTGCTGGTCTCCGAACTCAACGCATTCGGCATTCTGATATTTCCGAAAATATCGATCATTCTTGTATTCCTTGTCATGGCCGCCGTGCTGATCGTTCGCCCGTGGGGGCTGTTCGGAAAGCCGGAGGCGGTCGCTCGGAAGACGCCAGGACTGACCGTCCGTCCATGGCGGCCGCTGACGCTGAACGAGCGCTTCGCGATGCTCGCTGTCGTGATTGTGGCGTCGACGCTACCACTGTTCGGCGGCAATTACGCGCTTACCGTCGGTGCGGAGATCGCGATCTTCGTAATCTTCGCGACAAGCCTGCACTTCCTGATGTCGGTCGGCGGGCTCGCATCATTCGGGCATGCAGCTTATTTCGGTCTCGGCGCCTATGGAGTCGCATTCTTCGCCAAGGCTGCGGGCCTGCCGATGATTGCGTGCCTGTTGCTGGGGCCGCTGCTTGGTTTGGTCGGCGCGGCCATTTTCGGATTTTTCGCTGTTCAGCTATCAGGCGTCTACTTCGCCATGCTGACGCTGGCTTTCGCCCAGATCGTCTGGTCGATCGCATTCCAGTGGGTCGGCGTGACAGGTGGCGATAACGGCATTCTTGGCGTATGGCCCGACGCGTGGGCAGCGGGGCCGGCTCATTTTTACTGGCTATCGCTCGGTATCGCGACGATCGCGGTGCTGCTGCTTCGCGTTATTGTGTTCTCGCCGTTCGGCTACGCGTTGCGCGCGACACGAGATTCTGCATTGCGAAGCGAAGCGATCGGCATCGACGGCAAGCGGATTCAATGGACCGCATTCGTGATCGCGGGCACAGTTGCGGGTGTGGCCGGGGCGCTGTTTGCGTATCTGAAGGGCAGTGTGTTTCCCGATAGCCTGGGCATCTCGCTGTCCGTCGATGCGCTGGTGATGGTGCTGCTGGGCGGTGTTGAGACGGTATCCGGCGCTGTTGTCGGTGCGATTGTCTTCAAGGCACTGAATATCTGGCTGGTCAGTCAGACGGATTGGTCCAAGCTGGTGCTCGGCGCGGTTATCGTACTGATCGTGGTCGCGTTTCCGAAGGGCATCGTCGGCATGCTGGAAACAATTCGTACCCGGCGTCAGCCGGATACATCGAAACCCGCCATGCTGGCGTCACGGATCGAGAGCGCGGAATGAGTAGCGCACCCACACTTCTTTCAGTCGAAGGCTTGACCAAATCCTATGGCGGCGTCCACGCCGTGCGCGGCGTATCGTTCTCCCTGGTGGCCGGTGAAATTCTTGCGCTGATCGGTCCAAACGGCGCCGGCAAGAGCACATGTTTTGACATGCTCAATGGCCAGAATGTCCCGGACAGCGGCAGTGTCAACCTGCTGGGCAAAGACACCGCCGGAAAGAAACCGCGCGCGATCTGGCGGCTCGGCGTCGGCCGCACATTCCAGATCACTGCGACATTTCCCACAATGACTGTGCGCGAGAACGTGCAGGTTCCATTGATTTCCTATAATGCGCAGCTTTTCAACATGTGGCGCTCGACACCAGGATTCGAGCGGGGCGAAGCGAACCGGCTGCTCGATCTTGTCGGCATGAGCGGTTATGCCGAGCGTCCATGCGGCGAGCTTGCCTATGGCGATCTCAAGCGACTCGAACTTGCGATAGCGCTGGCAAATCAGCCAAAACTTCTTTTGATGGATGAGCCGACGGCCGGTATGGCGCCGCGCGAGCGCGTCGAACTGATGCGCCTGACCGCGCGCATTGCCCGGGAGAAATCCATCGGTGTTCTGTTCACCGAACACGACATGGACGTGGTGTTCGAGCATGCCGATCGTATCCTCGTGCTCAATCGCGGCACGCTGATCGCTGAAGGAACACCCGACGAGGTTCGGCGAAATCCCCAGGTCCGCGCGATCTATCTCGGCGAAGGACTGGTTTATGATGCGCGTCATCGCGACGGAGCCCCGGCATGAAGCTCTCGGTTCAGGGACTCAACAGCTACTATGGTCCGGCTCACATCCTGTTCGATGTCGCACTTGAGGTCGGTGATGGAGAAGTCGTTGCGCTTCTCGGCCGTAACGGGGCGGGCAAGTCGACCACGTTCCGATCGATCGTGGGCCTGGTCGAACAGCGGGAAGGCCAGATCATATTCGAGGGGAAGGACGTTTCTGCTCAGCCGACCCATGCCATTGTGCGCGGTGGGCTCGGTTACGTGCCGGAGGAGCGGCGCATCTTTACCGATCTCACGGTGGAAGAGAACCTCGAAGTCGGCCGTCAGCCGCCGCGCCAAAACGCTCCGCAGTGGACCCGCGAGAAGCTATTCACCCTGTTTCCGAATCTCGGCGAAATGCGTGGCCGCATGGGCGGGCGCATGAGCGGGGGCGAACAGCAGATGCTGACCATCGCCCGGACCTTGATGGGCAATCCCTCTCTGGTCTTGCTCGACGAACCCTCGGAAGGACTGTCGCCGAAAATCGTCGAGCAGATGGTGGACGCTATTCTGGCGATGAAGAAGGAAGGCGTCAGCATCGTTGTGTCTGAGCAGAATCTTCACTTTGCGAATCTGATTTCGGACCGGGCCTATATCATCGAGCGCGGCCGCATCTGTTTCAGCGGCACGATGAGCGAGCTTGAGGCGCGTCCCGACATTCGCGACGCCCATCTGGCGGTGTGACGATCGCAGCGGTCACGAGGTCCACCAGATGAAGGCAAGATATTAGGGGAATGGGAATGGCCAAGGCCGCTCAGAACAAGGTTGCCGCGCTGACCAAGGGTGCTCCTCCGAGGAAAAGTCCGAAGAAGCAGCCCTATGTGCTTGAGGACCAGATCGGCTTCGTGTTGCGTCAGGTCTGGCAGCGTCACGCGGCGATCTTTGCAAGGGAAATCGGCATCAACCTTACGCCGACGCAATGGGCGGCTTTGGCGAAGTTGACCGAAACCGGGCCGTGTTCGCAGAACCAGCTCGGCCGCCTTACCGCAATGGACGTTGCAACCATCAAGGGTGTGATCGATCGGCTGACTGCCCGGGGGCTAACGGAAACCAGCTCGGACCCGCAGGATGGCCGCCGGCTTCTTGTCAGCCTGACGCGGGCGGGACAGGCGATGGCGGAGAAAGCTGCTCCAAGCGCACTGGCGATCTCGAAAGAAACGCTCGCGCCGCTCGATGCCAAGGAGCGCGAAATCTTTGTCACGCTGCTGAACAAGCTGCGCTGATGTCCCGCTGACTAGTGCGCAACGATCTCCGGCACTTTTGTTGCAGGCGGTGTGTTGCGGCTGCGATGCGTGCGGACAATGCCGTCAATGATCGTCATGCCGATGCCGGGC
Source organism: Afipia sp. GW822-FHT03D08 (assembly GCF_058801645.1). Classification (NCBI taxonomy): domain Bacteria; kingdom Pseudomonadati; phylum Pseudomonadota; class Alphaproteobacteria; order Hyphomicrobiales; family Nitrobacteraceae; genus Afipia; species Afipia sp. GW822-FHT03D08. The sequence continues at coordinate 457,364 of NZ_JBXANK010000002.1, read as the reverse complement.
AGATCGCCGAGCTGGACGCTGTCCAGAATGTTCTTGCCAGCCGAATGCTGCGCCTTGTCCATAATCACGAAGTCCGCGGCGCGCCCCACTTCAATCAGGCCGCAGTCGAGCGCGCGCATCCTTGCGGTGTTTCCGGTAGCGAAGCAGAACGCGATTTCCGCCGGAACATCGCCGAGTGACGACAGCAGCGATACCATCCGCAGAATGCCGAGCGGCTGAACGCCTGATCCTGCCGGCGCATCAGTGCCGAGAATGACGCGGTTCAGCTCTTTCATCTCGCGGGCAATCCGCAGCGTATAGAGCGCCGAGCGTTCGTTACCGTTGTGAACCAGCTCCAGGCCGCGCTTGCAGCCTTCGCAGATGCATCGGATCTGTCCATCGGGCAGGGCGGTGTGGCCGCCGTTGATGTGGCCGACGACGTCGGTGTCGGCTTCGAGCACCACGTCCGCGTCAATCAGGCCGGATCCGGGGATCGACGGACCACCGGTGTGGATCGTGCTTTGAATGCCGTATTTGCGTGCCCATGCCACCATCTTGCGCGCGGTCGGGCCATCCTTGACGCCACCAAGTCCTACCTCGCCAAGCAGCCTGACGCCGGCTGCCGCCAGTTCCTTGAAATCCTCTTCTGTCATCCCGGGTTCGATCACCGGTGCACCCGCATGAACCTTGACGCCGCCGGGGCGCAGATTGTCGAACGCACGCTGAGCGAAAATCGCCATTGCCTTGACGCCGACTACGTCGCGCGGACGGCCGGGCATGTGAACCTCGCCGGCCGAAATCATGGTGGTGACGCCACCATTCAGAAAGCTGTCGATCCACCCGATCTGGTTCTGCCGCGGGGTCCAGTCGCCGGCAACCGGGTGAACGTGGCTGTCGATCAGGCCGGGGGTGACCGTCGTTCCGTTGGCGTCGATGACCGTGGTCGCGCCCTCGGCGTCGATGTCCTTGATCCGTCCGATAGCGGTGATCTTGCCGTTCTCCGCGACAATGGTGTCAGCATCCAGGATCGGCTGCTCCATGGCCCCGCTCAGGATCAGACCGATATTCCGGATCACCAGCTTGGTCGGACCGGTGGTGCCCTGGGGCGCATCGTGGGCCATGGATTTTTCCTTCCGTGCAATGCCTTTTCAGCGGGTCGGCTCCAACTTGAGCGCGGGTTGACCGCCGTATCAAGCTGGATTATTCATTAGTACACAAATGAATTGGCGAGGCAATCTGTCTCCGCGTTCCTGATTTTGCCCCGCGTTGGCCCTGCACACGGATCGAGCGAAATGAGCAATTTCAATCAGGAGAGCGTCCTCAGCGTTCATCACTGGACCGACACCCTGTTCAGTTTCACGACCACGCGCGATCCGTCATTCCGCTTCCGCAACGGCGAATTTACAATGATCGGCCTGAAGGTCGGCGAGAAGCCGCTGCTGCGCGCCTACAGCGTCGCGAGCGCCAATTACGAAGACCGGCTTGAATTCTTCTCGATCAAGGTCCCGGACGGTCCACTGACCTCGCGGCTTCAGCATTTGAAGGAAGGCGACGAGATCATCGTCGGGCGCAAGGCCACCGGCACTCTTGTCATCGACAATCTGAAGAACGGCCGGAATCTCTATCTGATCGGCACCGGGACCGGACTCGCGCCGTTCCTCAGCGTGATCAAGGACCCGGAAACCTATGACCGCTTCGAAAAGGTGGTGCTGCTGCACGGCTGCCGGCATGTCGCCGAACTCGCCTATGGCGAGATGATCAACGATCGCCTTCCGAAGGATGACCTGATCGGCGAACTGGTCCGCAACCAGTTGATCTACTATCCCACAGTGACGCGCGATCCGTTCCGCAATCGCGGCCGGATCACCGACCTCATGACGTCGGGCAAGCTGTTCAGCGATACGGATCTCGCTCCGCTGGAGGCCGCACACGACCGCGTCATGATCTGTGGTAGTCCGGCGTTGCTTCAGGACACGCGGACGCTGCTGCTCGACAAGGGATTTACCGAAGGTAACCACGGCGAACCAAGCGAGTTTGTCGTCGAAAAGGCGTTCGTCGAACGCTAGCAAATGGCCATTTTTTGCGCCGTTTAGACGAGCATTGGCCTCGCCACGGATGCCGATTTGTCGGATTATCCGGTCCCAGGACGCGTAGCGTAGGGACGTTGGCATGGCGATTTCCGACAACGACAGGCACGATGCGTACCTGTCCCGGATTCAGGCAACTGCCCTGGATGTGGAAGGTGTTGCAGCGGTATTGCGCCGCCGGGTGCGATTTATTGCTGCGGTCACCGCTATCTGCGTCGCACTCAGCCTTGTCTGGATATTGCTGTCGGCTCCCAAGCATGTTGCATCCGGCCAGATTGTGCTCGATCTGCCCGCCCAGGCCGCAACCGATGCCGGCAAACCCGCCAATTCGGAAACAGTAGCGGTTGGCATCGACAACCAGATCAACGCCCTGACATCGCGCAGTGTCCTCGACAAGGTGATCGCAAGAGAAAAGCTCGGTACCGATCCGCTTTTTGGCGGCAAGTCGAAGGGGCTCCTCTTCACGCTTCTTGCAGGTGTCGGGCTTGTTCCGGCGTCCGAGCCACATGCCATGGCGTTGCGGCAACTGAACCGTGCGATCAGCATCGTTGGCAATCCCGGCTCCGGCACCGTGAACGTCGATGTCGTCACGCCCGACAGAGAAACGTCGGTGCGCGTCGCCAACGCGGTGATGGACAGCTACGTGGAGGAGCAGAGGCTCGCTGGCGCTGGCGCGGCACCTGGGGCTGCGGCGCCTCTCGGCGAACGGCTGGGATCACTCCAGACGCGCTTGCGGGAAGCCGAACAGCGATATGAGAAATATCGCACTGACAGCCTGGCGATGATGGCTGGTGGTCAATCCAGTGCCGAGAAACAAGCCAGTGAGATATCCGAACAGATCGCCGCGGCCGAGGCCAGAGCCGGCGGCTTGCGTTCGACGCTGAATCAACTCCAGCGTGCCCGGAAAATCCTGGATGGCGGCGGAATTCCGGACCCTATCCGGGGAGGAGCAATCGGGACATTCAGAAGCCGTTACGCCGCCGCACGGGAACTGGAAATTGATCTTTCCGAAACGCTCGGACCGCGTCACCCCGACCTCGTGATCGCCAGGATGCGGGCGACCGAAGCCAGACGGCTGCTGGAACAGGCGATTCAGGATGGGGTTCAGTCGGCTGCAGCCGATCTGGAACGTACCCGCGCAGTGGTGACGCAACTCAAGAACCGCCTTGAAGCGTCAAGGCAAAATTCCGTCAAAACCAGCGAAGCGAGTGCGCGGCTCAAGGAACTGGAGCGGGACGTCGAAGCACACCGTGCTGCATACCAAGCTGTCCTCGCGCGATCTCAGCAACAGCGGCCGGACAACCCGGACGCGCGGGTCTTGAGCCGTGCAGTGGTCCAGCCGGAAACCGGCCGAACGTTCCCCATCGGGACCTTGTTCATCAGCTTGTTGCTCGGTCTTGGTCTGGGTGTCAGCCTGGCCTGGCTGCTTGAATTGATGGATGAGAAAGAAAGAGCGGAAGTACTGCGTTAGGTCGCCGTGTTTCTCGAACCATTCCAAGATCTTGTCCCGGCGTTTTATCCGCAGGCTTCAAAAGCTGCGGAACCCATGAATATTCGCGGACACCGCTCATCTGAAACCGAAGCGCGTCGTTGGGCCGATATGAAAGGTGTCATCCAACCTTCAAGTTAAAAGGTCAAAAAGAACCCCTGAGTTTCATAAGGGGTATGAGATGAGCGACATTACATTGAATTCCGGGGTTGCCGACGGGCAAACCATCGAGCCGGCTTCAAGGCCCAATCTCGATAAAGGTTTTAACCCACTGACCATGATCCTGTTTTTTGGCATCCTCGCCGCGGGTGCAATATTCGTTGCCTACAGCATTTACGTCGATATCGACGCTACCGGCACCAAGGTCACGACCTATCTTCCCTACATCCTGCTGTTTGTTGCGCTGCTGATTGCGCTCGGCTTCGAATTCGTCAACGGCTTCCACGACACCGCAAACGCCGTTGCGACGGTGATCTACACCCATTCGCTTCCGGCGGAATTTGCCGTGATGTGGTCGGGCTTCTTCAACTTTCTTGGCGTGTTGCTGTCGAGCGGCGCGGTTGCTTTCGGCATCGTCTCGCTGCTGCCGGTTGAGCTCATTCTTCAGGTCGGAAGCAGCGCCGGTTTCGCCATGGTGTTCGCGCTCTTGATCGCAGCCATCATCTGGAATCTCGGCACCTGGTACTTCGGTCTTCCGGCTTCCAGCTCCCACACGCTGATCGGCTCGATCATCGGCGTCGGCATCGCCAACGCGGTCATGCGCGGACGCGATGGTACCTCGGGCGTTGACTGGACCAAGGCCACGGAAATCGGCTACGCGTTGTTGCTCTCGCCGTTGTTCGGCTTCTGCATGGCGGCACTTCTGTTGCTGGTGTTGAAGTTCGTTGTTCGCAATCCGGCGCTTTACGCTGCTCCGGAAGGCAACAAGCCACCGCCGCTGTGGATTCGCGGTATCCTGATCGCGACCTGCACCGGCGTCAGCTTCGCGCACGGATCAAACGACGGCCAGAAGGGCATGGGCCTGATCATGCTGATCCTGATCGGCACTGTGCCGACTGCCTATGCGCTGAACCGCGCCTTGCCGGAATCGCAGGTCATCAAGTTCCAGCAGACGTCAGAAGCGGCGTCAAAGGTGATCGCTGCAAAGGGCGCCGGCCATAGCATCATCGGCGATCCCCGTCCGGCAGTGACTCAGTATGTCTCGCTGCACAAGATCAACGAAGGCACTTATCCGTCGCTGGCGGTTCTCGTGAAGGACGTCGGCGATCAGGTGCAGAAGTATGGCACGCTGAGCAAGGTTCCTGCCGAAGCGGTGGGTAACACCCGCAACGATATGTACCTGACTTCGGAGGCGATCCGCTTCCTGATGAAGGACAAGGAAAACGACCTCAGTAAGGAAGATGTCGCGACGCTCAACGCTTACAAGGGTTCGCTCGACAGTGCCACGAAGTTCATCCCGACCTGGGTGAAAATCGCGGTCGCGATCGCGCTGGGTCTTGGCACCATGATCGGCTGGAAGCGCATTGTCATCACCGTCGGCGAGAAGATCGGAAAAACACACCTGACCTACGCGCAGGGTGCATCCGCTGAACTCGTGGCAGCAGGGACGATCGGAGCGGCTGACATCTTCGGCCTTCCAGTCTCGACCACCCACGTGCTGTCGTCCGGCGTCGCCGGGACCATGGCAGCCAACGGCTCGGGATTGCAGATGGCCACCATCCGCAACCTGCTGATGGCCTGGGTGCTGACCTTGCCGGCAGCGATCTGCCTCTCCGCGGGCCTCTACGTGCTGTTCTCGCACCTGTTCTGATCGACTGCCGCTACAGCGGCAATGACAACGAAGGGCCCGCGTTAAGAGCGCGGGCCCTTTCTGTTTCAACGCATCCGACCAACAGAGCGAGACGGGACCGAGAGGCTCAGTAATCCTTCTCGCGGTGCACGTCATGAACGACGATGCCCATACCGGCTTCCGGCATGGCCAGCCATTCCCGCCGCTTCAGCGTGCGGCGGGTGTCCTCAAGGCCGCTCAGCCAGTGCTCGCGCATCGAGGTGGCGGAGAACTCGTGGTCCTTGGAATCGCCCTCATAGGCCTTTTGCTGATAGATCATCTGCAGGATGGTGATTTCGGGCAGGTCCGCGAAGCGGTCGCGCAGCGCGCGCTCGTGATCGGTCAGCTTGTCTTCTGGAACCTTCAGCAGCGCCTTGTAGAAGTCGGTCTTCAGGTTGTTCATACGCTTGTAGACGTCGGTGTTGTAGCGCGTACGTGACGAATACATGATGTCCTTGTGCCGGGCCATCACCTCCTGGATGTCACGCGGCAGGACACCCCGCGCGTTGAACAGGTCGACCTGAAACACCAGCGAGTTCATCTTGTCTTCCTGATCAAGCAGATGTTGTAGCGGCGTATTGGAAACGATGCCCCCGTCCCAGAAATGGTCGGTGCCGATCTTCACCATGGGCAGGGCAGGCGGCAGAGCGCCGCTGGCCATGACATGCTCGGGCTCGATAACTTCCTTCTTGTTGTCGAAATACAAGAAATTGCCGGTGAGGACGTTCACCGCGCCGACGGCGAAATGCATCTTGCGGGAATTGATCAAATCGAAATCGACAAGTTCCAGCAGCGACGCGCGCAGCGGTGCGGTGTCATAATAGCTGGTTGCCGTTCTGGCACCGGCCGGGCTGAACCATGGATTGATGTCATGCGGCTTGAAGAAGCCCGGCTGACCCATGGTGGTCGTCAGGAATGAACTCGTCAGGTTGCGGGCCTTGCGGTAAATGTCGCCGTCTGGCGTGTAGTGCCAGACCTTGCGGCTGGTGATGCGGTCCCAAAAGGTCCGCAGCCGTTCGAGCCGCCGCTCCGGCGGGTTACCCGCGATGATGGCAGAATTGATCGCGCCGATCGAAACGCCGCAAACCCAGTCGGGCTCCATACCGCTTTCGTGCAGGGCCTGATAGACGCCTGCCTGATAGGCACCCAGCGCCCCGCCGCCCTGGAGAACCAGCGCCACGCGGTCGCAGCGATCGGGCCGCCAGTTTTGAGACCCAAGCGTTTCGGATTTCGGCGTACGCGCATCCATGACTTTGCCCCGTTGATTTTCTTGCCTCGAAAGTCCGGTGTGCAGATTTCAGAGAAGCGGTGACGCTGTCGTGACAGGCTGCTCGTCTGATCGCGGAATCTGCTTCGTGGTTAGCAGATCGGATCAGGCAAAGACGGGTGTCACCGGATTGAAGAAATTTCCTCACATCGATGTCAAGGACCGCCGTTAGCTATTGTGCATTGCAATTCCTACCGCGCTTTAACCGTACTGCCGGTAACGACGCGGGTCTTTGTTTCGGCAGTTCAGATTGGCCATCAGCATGCTGTCCGGAAAATCCGCCATCGTAACAGGCTCCACCAGCGGCATCGGCCTCGGCATCGCACGCGGTCTGGCCGCCAGCGGCGCCAACATCATGCTCAACGGCTTCGGTGACCCCGCGGCGATCGAAACAATCCGTCAGGACATCGCAGGCGAACACAACATCAAGGTGTTGTTCAGTCCGGCGGACATGACGATCCCTCGGGAAATCGAGGAAATGATCGCGTTCGCCGAGGAAGAGTTCGGCAGCGTCGACATCATCGTTAACAATGCGGGCATTCAGCACGTCGCGCCGGTCGAGGACTTTCCGATCGAGAAGTGGGACGCCATCCTGGCGATCAATCTATCCAGCGCTTTCCACACCACGCGGCTGGCGGTTCCGGCGATGAAGAAGCAGTCGTGGGGCCGGATCGTCAACATTGCATCTGCACATGCGCTGGTGGCTTCGCCGTTCAAGTCGGCTTACGTCTCCGCCAAGCACGGCATTGCCGGTCTCACCAAGACGGTTGCACTCGAGGTTGCTGAGCACGGCATTACCGTGAATGCCGTCTGCCCCGGCTACGTCATGACGCCGCTGGTCGAAAAACAAATCCCCGAACAGGCCAAGGCGCGCGGCATCACTGAACAGCAAGTTATTTCCGACGTGCTGCTGGCCGCACAGCCAACCAAGCGCTTCGTCACGGTGCAAGAGTTAGCCGCGCTGGTGACATTTCTCTGCACCGACAATGCGAAATCGATCACCGGAACGACATTGCCTGTTGATGGCGGCTGGACCGCGCACTGAAAAGGAACGCTTCCATGCGCAGAGCGGATATTCTCAGATTGCCTTCGATGCCTGCCGCCGGTCCGAGTTATCCGGCCGGCCCATATCGCTTCATCGATCGCGAATTTCTCGTCATCACCTATGAAACCGATCCCGATCTGATCCGTGCCGGGCTTCCTGAACCACTGGAGCCGATCGACACTCCAGTCGTCCACTATGAGTGGATCAAAATGCCGGATTCTTCCGGCTTCGGCAGCTATACCGAGTCAGGCCTGGTCATTCCTGCGCGTCTGAACGGTGAAGAGGTCAACTTCGTCTCGCAGATGTATCTCGATGACGATCCGCCGATTGCAGCGGGGCGCGAGATCTGGGGATTTCCAAAGAAGTATGCGCACCCCAAGCTCGAGGTCGTGAAGGATACGCTGACCGGCACGCTGGAATATTCCGGTCAGCAGGTGGCCATGGGCACCATGGGCTACAAGCACGAATCCATGGCCGGCAACGGCGAAATCACGCGCGCGACGCTGTCCAAGACCCAGATCAATCTCAAACTGATCCCCGGGGTCGATGGCCGCGCCGAGGTCTGCCAGCTCGTTGCGATCAACCTGATCGACATCAATGTCAAAGGTTCATGGATTGGACCCGGACGGCTGCATCTCATTCCGCACGTCAATGCACCGGTGGCCGATTTCCCGGTCAGGCGCGTGATCGGGGCGCATCATTTTCTGGCCGATCTGACGCTGCCGTATGGTCGCGTCGTGCACGACTACAACAAGGAAGCGGACGATCTGGCGGAGGCGGCGGAGTAACCGGCGCTGACATGGGCCTGTAACAAACCTGTCGTCATATCGGATCGGTATCCAGGTGGCTCGCTTAGGAGCCTCCGGTAGTGTTGTGAGCTTTGGGCGGTTGGGGCTTATCGTGCAAGCAGAAGCGTTGACGGCTGAGGGTATCGCGGCCAGGCATTCACCGCATGCGGCGCAGATTCCGGGTCTGGTATGGGCGTTCCGGATTCATGCCAATGGAAGTGCCGAACCGCTGAACGTAGATGAGCCGGTCGACCTGCGCGGTGACGGGTTGCTCTGGCTGCATTTCAACCTTGCCGATTTGCGCGCCGATCAATGGCTCGCATCGGCCGACCTCGACATTCCGGAGGCAGGCAAGGCGCTGCTGCTGTCACGAGATAATTTCCAGCAGATCCACGCTGCTGACGACAGTATCTACGGCGTCTTTTCCGATCTGGTGCGCGCCATTGACCGTGTCACCGAAGAAACCGGCTACCTTCATTTTGTCATGACCGAACGGTTGCTGGTCAGCGGCCGTCATCACGCACTATGTGCCGTCGATGCGACGCGGCGCGTTCTCGAAAGCGGCCAGCAGCGCATCAGCAGCGCAGCTGCTCTGCTCGAAACCATCGTCGAATACGTGGCGGAGACGATGGAGCGCGTTGCCGAGGAGGTCGGAGCAAAACTCGACAGCATCGAGGAGAAGATCCTGTCCGACGACTCGACCGATCTTCGCAGGGATCTGGGCCGGCTGCGTCGTACCTGTGTCCGCCTGCATCGCCAGTTGTCGGGCCTTCTGCTGATGTTCCGCCGCCTTGATCAGCAAGGGCCGGAGGCGCTCAAGCCGGCATTGCGGCTGCGCGCAGGCAAGCTCGCGCAGAGATTGGATGCGCTCGACCACGTGGTCGTGGAAATGCGCGAGCGGAGCCGGCTGCTTCAGGAAGAGCTACACCTCAAGATCGAGGAGCAGACAAACAAAAGTATCCATCTGCTGTCGGTTCTGACGGCGCTGCTGCTGCCGCCGACGCTGGTGACCGGCGTTTTCGGCATGAACACCAAGGGATTGCCGCTGACCGACGTGGAGACCGGATTTATGACGGCCAGCGTTCTGATCGTCTCGTCATCCGCGCTCGCCTATTTCATCATGAAGCGCTTCGGCATCCTGAGATAACTCGAGATCGCCGTGCAACATTCGTTGAAAACGCTGCGGACCGTCGCGACCGCGAGCATCATATGTGTGCTTTCACTTCATGGTGCCTGGGCGGCGGATGCAAAGGCGCCAGACAAATCCATAACGAAAAGCCCACGCGAGCTTCTGGCCGATTGGGGCATCCAGTTCAATGCGACGTATATATCGGAGGTGTTCGGCAATGCGTCGGGCGGCATTCGGCGCGGCTCGATCTATACAGGACGTCTCGATCTCGGCACCGACATTGATCTCGAAAAAGTCGTCGGCTGGACCGGCGCCAAGTTCCACGCCAACATGTTCCAGATTCACGGTCAGGGTCTGTCGCGCGATTATGTCGGCAACCTCATGCTGGTCAGCGGCGTCGAAGCGCTCAACGCGACGCGTTTGTATGAATTGTGGATTGAGCAATCGCTGTTCGGCGGCGCATTGCTGGTTCGTGTTGGACAGCAGGCATCCGATGTCGAATTTATCGACAGCAAGTATGACGACATTTTCACCAACTCGGCGCTTGGGTGGCCGGGTATCACCGGCATCAATCTGCTGAGCGGCGGCCCATCACCACCGCTGGCCGTACCGGGCGTTCGCATCAAGGCGCAACTGGCCGAAAATATCACGGCCTATGCCGCGATTTTCGACGGCGATGCCGCGCCGCCGGACAGGCTGGTTGATCCACAGATCGCAAATCCGCACGGATTGCTGTTTCGCGTCAATGATCCGGCATGGATCATCGGGCAGCTCAAATACGGCTTTGAACTTGGTGAAAGCAATTTGCCGGGCACGCTGACCGGCGGCGCCTGGAAGCATCTCGGCGATTTCGGCGACATGCGATACGCGGCGGATGGCCTTCTGCAGGCGGACCCTCTGAGCTCGGGTGTCCCGCTGAAACGACGCGGGAATCAGGGGATCTTCGGGGTGTACGAGCAGATGCTGTCGCGCGCGACGCCGGGTTCTGACAAGGGGGTTGGCTTTTTCGTCCGGACATCCATCAGTCCGTCGGATCGCAACCTTATCAGCTTTTACATCGACGGCGGTTTCCAGTTCTCAGGCTTCAGTGACGCGCGTCCCAACGACAAGTTCGGTGTTGCGATGACCTATGCGCGCATTTCCGATGCGGCGCGCGCAGCCGATCGCGACGCTCAGACGTTTACGGGGACACCGTATCCGGTGCGCGATTTTGAAGCTGTGTTCGAGATGACTTATCTGGCGGAGATTCAAACCGGCTGGACCGTTCAGCCGGTTTTCCAGTATGTCTTTCATCCGGGAGGGGGCGTGGTCGATCCCAACGACCCGACCCAGACGAGGCGCATCAAGGACGCTGCGGTGTTCGGTCTACGCAGTACCTTCAACTACTGATCATCGTCCCTTGAAATTTCCGGCGCGCCGCTCTGCGGTCGCCTTGATGCCTTCCTGAAAATCCTCGGTTTCGCGCAGCCAGGTCTGCTCAGCGAGTTCGTGGTCGGTTTGTGCCTTGACCCGATCCGCAAGGCCCGCCCGCATTGTCGCACGTGTCGACATCAATCCCAATGGCGAGTTTTCGGCAATCTCATGAGCGAGCTTGAATGCTTCGGCACGCACCTGATCCTGCGGGACCAGGATGTTGGCGAGGCCCATCTTGAATGCTTCCTCACCGGTCACGCGGCGGCTTGTATAGAACATCAAGGCCGCGTTGTTTTTCCCGATCACCTCAGGCAGCGTCACGGTCAGCCCGAAGCCGGGATGGAATCCAAGCTTGGTAAAGTTTGCAGCGAAGCGTGCCTCGGGGCAGGCGACGCGGAAATCAGCCGATACCGCAAGTCCCAGTCCGCCGCCGATAGCTGCGCCCTGAACCGCGGCAACGATCGGCTTCTTGTTGCTGAAGATGCGGACGGCTTCGCGGTAAAGGTCGCCAGTGGTTCCGTCGCCTGACGCGGCATCGCCGTCAAAATCGGCCGGCCGATTGAAGTTTGCGCCGGCGCAAAAAGCTTTGCCCTGTGAGGCAAGCACCACGGCGCGGGCGTCTATATCGTTGTCAATCTGCCCGAGTGCGTCGGCGATCTGGCGGATCAGGGACAGATCGAAGAAATTCAGCGGCGGCCGGCGAATCTCGATCAGCGTGACGTGTCCGTGCTCTTCCACGCCGATGTCGGTAAAGCCGCTCATTGAGGTCCTCTTTCTTTATTGCTGGTTTAGCGCAACCCAAGTCCACGCGCGATGATCCCGCGCAGCACTTCCGTCGTTCCGCCCTGAATGGTCAGTTTCGGGGCAATCTTGGTGGCGAATGCGAGTTGATCTTCAAGCGTGCTGTGATTGGAGGCGTCGGTGTCGATAAAGGCTGCCAGATCGCGCACGCGATGCGGAAGCTGCTGTTCCCATATAGTGCCGATATCCTTGACAATCGATGCTTCCACGACCGGCTCTTTGCCAGCCTGGAGCATGCCTGCAACAGAGACAGACATGCGACGCATGGTGTGAAGCTGAGCTACCAGCCGGCCGATGCCTTCTGCACCGCGCGTATCGGGTTTCGATCCAAGCGCACGCACCAGTTCGGTCAGCACGTAATAGGTTTCCAGAAACCGCTCTGGCCCGCTGCGTTCATAGGCGAGTTCGCTGGTCGCCTGCTTCCATGCGCCGTCGATTTCGCCGAGGACATGATCGTCCGGCATGAAGGCGTCCTGAAACACGACTTCATTGAATTCCTTCAGACCGCTGATCTGCTCGATCGGGTTGACGGTGATGCCGGGCGTCTTCATGTCGACCAGAAACTGCGTCAGGCCGTGGCGCCGGTTCTCCTTGGTCGGCGGAGAGGTGCGGAATATCGCCAGCATGTAGTCGGCCATATGCGCCGAGGTGGTCCAGATCTTGGTACCGTTGATCAGCCAGCCGCCGTCGGTTTTGGTTGCCTTGGTCTTGGCGGCGAACAGGTCGGAGCCGGAGTTCGGCTCGCTCATGCCAATAGCGAAACAGACTTCGCCGCGGCAGATGCGCGGCACGATGTCCATCTTGATCCGCTCGTTGGCGTATTTGATCAGCACCGGGCCGCTCTGGCGATCGGCAACGAAGAAGCGGCGGGTGGGCGCGTTGGCGATACGCATTTCCTCGGTGACGACATAGCGTTCAAGGAACGTGCGCTCGTGTCCGCCATATTTCTTCGGCCAGGTCATGCCGATCCAGCCGCGCTCGCCGACCCGGCGGCTGAATTCCGGAACGTCGGTGTCTTCGCGCTGCGGCTCATGCGGATTGAAGGTACCGGCGGCGATTTCCTCGGCGAGAAAAGCGCGCACCTCATGCCGCAGTTTTTCGCATTCTTCCGGCAGACGAATTTGGTCAAAACGAAGCGCTGCGGTCATGATCAATTCCTTTGTCAGCGCGAGGCGACCAATGGCCACAGTTCGTCCGCGCCCCGCGCGGCAACGAATTTACCGAGCTCGGTTGCCCAGTAACTTTCATGGCCGAAATCGTCGCGCCATCCCAGCGCGCGAAGGGTGTAGCGATGCAGAATGTGCTCCATCGAAAAGCCGATAGCGCCATGCACCTGATGCGCAATGGCCGTGCCTTTCTCGGCGGCTTCCGCGCAGCGGATCTTTGCCGAGGCCGCTTCCAGAAAAACCGCATCATCGAACGACGAACTGTTCGCGATGGCGTCGGCGGCGGAGCCAGCCGCGGCCCCAGCGGCCGCGACTTCGCCAGCGAGTCGCGCGAGATTGTGCTGCACCGCCTGGAATTTCGAGATCTGCTTTTCGAATGCAACACGTTCGTTCGAATAGCGCACCGTCATGTCGAGCATGGTCTCGAGCGCGCCTGCGATCTGCAGGCTGCGCACAGTCGCGCCCATCAGCATCAGCGACGCCGGCGTCATGTCGGATGATGCCGGCCTGGACGAAAGAGGTTTAACGTTATCGAATGTCACGGTGTTTGACGCGTCGCTGCCGAGACTCTCGCCGGCCTCGATCCGGCAGGCGGAGGCTTCCACCAGCGCGATGGAATACCCCTTTGCGTCTTGTGCGATCACTGCGATATGCGCGGCATCCGACGCAAACGGCACACCGCGAACCCGTCCGCTGAGAGAGCCATCCGTGCTGATCGTGACGCGGTCCTGCGGCCGCGCCGGAGCTACTGTCATTTTACCGGCGGGCGAGGGAAGTCCGGCCTGCGACAGCAGCCAGCCTGCGAGCATTGTTTCGACTAGCGGAACAGGGACTGCAAATCGGCCCACCGAACTCGCAACGCTGAAGCCGTCTGCGAGACTGGCTCCCGAGCCATCGCAGTCCTCCGGCACCCATGTGAGCGGTAACCCCGCATCGGTGAGCGCACCCCAGAGTGGTGTTTTCCAGCCGTCGTTTGTGGCGTTGTTGAGGTTCTGAGCGTCGGCGAGGTCGGAAAAGATCCGTTCGGCGGTTTCCGCAACGATGTTCTCGGTCACACTAGGATGCCCTTGCTGCCCGTTCTGAAGACCCGCGCAATTGACTGTCAGTCATCAAAGTCCCGCACTTTTTTGGTCCAGCCGTCGAGGCGGGACCGATTTTTTGCAACGCAACGAGCGTCGGATTGGAGTGCCAGCCAGCGGCTGAAAGCAATGAAATGGCACTGTCAGGAACGGTATCCTTTCGCTCCGAACGGTGTCAAATCAGATTGGGTTCTCGCAAATGCCACAGCCGGACAGACTGGTCTTCATGGCGATATCCGCATGCCCCGCATGCACCAACCCCGCATCTCGGGTGATCGGGAAATGCGCCCTTTCGCTGCTGCCACAACAAAGATACGATTGAGAGATATCGGCGATAGCCGGTAGATGAATTCACCGATCGTATGATCGATTCCATCCATCCTTACGCAAGAACGCGGCAGTACAAGGGAAACGTCATGACCAATCGTATGCAGTTTTATATCGACGGAAGCTGGGTCGACCCCGCCGTCAAGAAGTCCATTCCCGTCGTCAATCCGGCGACGGAAGAAGCGATGTATGAAATTGCCGTTGGATCGAAAGCCGACGTCGACAAGGCTGTCGCTGCTGCCCGCCGCGCGTTCGAAACCTTCTCTCAGACCAGCCGCGAAGAGCGCGTCGCGCTGCTCGAAAAGATTATTGCGGTCTACAAGACCCGGATGAAGGACATCGGCGCTGCGGTGTCCGACGAAATGGGCGCGCCGCTGCCGATGGCGGAGAAGATGCAGGCCGGCGCCGGTCTCGGCCATCTCGTTTCGACGCTCGAAGTTCTCAAGAACTATCAGTTCGAGGAGCCGATCGGCTCAGCCGTCGTGGTTCGCGAACCGGTCGGTGTGATCGGCATGATCACGCCATGGAACTGGCCGCTCAACCAGATCGCCTGCAAGGTCGCGCCTGCGATCGCAGCCGGCTGCACCATGATCCTGAAGCCGTCGGAATATACGCCGTCGTCGGCATTGATCTTCGCTGAAATCCTGCACGAAGCGGGCGTGCCGAAGGGTGTGTTCAACCTGATCAACGGCCTTGGTCCGGATGTCGGCGTTGCCATGAGCGAACATCCCGGGATCGACATGATCTCGTTCACGGGTTCAACCCGCGCCGGCATCGACGTCGCCAAGCGTGCAGCCAACACCGTGAAGCGCGTCAGCCAGGAACTGGGCGGCAAGTCGCCGAACATCATTCTCGACGACGCCGATTTCACCAAGGCTGTGACCGGCGGCGTGGCGCATATGTTCAACAACTCCGGCCAGTCCTGCAACGCGCCGTCGCGCATGATCGTGCCGCAGGCGAAGATCAAGGAGATCGCAGCGATCGCCAAGGCCGTCGCGGACAAGACCAAGGCGGGCGACCCGCGCGCCGAGGGCACCACGATCGGCCCCGTCGTCAACCGCATCCAGTGGGACAAGATTCAAGGTTTGATCCAGAAGGGCATCGACGAGGGCGCCACGCTGGTCGCCGGTGGTCCCGGTCTGCCGGAAGGCGTGAACAAGGGCTTCTACGTTCGCCCGACAATCTTCTCCGATGTCACCAGCGACATGACGATTGCCAACGAGGAAATCTTCGGGCCGGTTCTGGTGATCATGGGCGCGAAGGACGAGGCGGAGGCGGTGAAGATCGCCAACGATACGCCCTATGGTCTTGCAGGTTATGTCTCGGCGGGTACCGTCGAGCGCGCGCGCAAGGTCGGACGTCAGATTCGCGCCGGCAACGTCAACCTCAACGGCGTGCCGAATGAGCGCACCGCGCCATTTGGCGGCTACAAGCAGTCGGGCAACGGCCGCGAGTGGGGCAAGTTCGGCCTCGAGGAGTATCTCGAAGCCAAGGCGATCGCAGGCTTCAACGCAGCCTGAGATTGTCCGCTATGATTTTGCCGGCGCGGGATTGCTCGCGCCGGCATATTTTATTCTAAGGCCAACCTGGATCGGTAAGCACCATGGCGACACGCGACACCGTTGTCTTTGTAGGTCTGGGTCAGATGGGCCTGCCCATGGCGAAGCGCTGCATCGCTGCCGGTTTCAAGGTTCGTGGTGCCGATCCGTCAGGGCCTGCGCGCGATGCGCTTGCCGCGGCGGGCGGAGAAGTCTTTGCGGGCGGACGCGAAGCCGCCAAAAATGCGTCGATCCTGATTACCATGCTGCCGGACAGCCGAATCGTGCGCGAGGCTGTGCTCGGCGAGCAGGGCGTCGCCGATGTCCTTGCGAAGAATGCGCTGATCATCGACATGAGTTCATCGGTGCCTGTCGATACGCAGTCGCTTGGCAAGGATCTTGCCGCGCGCGGGATTGGGCTGATCGATGCGCCGGTGTCCGGCGGCGTCAAGCGCGCCATCGACGGCACCCTGTCGATCATGGCTGGAGGCGATGCTGCGCTTGTCGAGCGGGCGAAGCCTGTGCTGCAAGCCATGGCGAAATCCGTCTTCGCGACCGGCCCGCTTGGCTCGGGCCACGCGATGAAGGCGCTGAACAACTACGTCTCTGCCGCAGGACTCGTCGCAGCCTGCGAAGCGCTGCTGGTCGGCCGACGCTTCGGCTTGCAACCGGACACGGTCATTGACGTCCTCAATGCATCGACCGGCAAGAACAACTCCACCGACGTCAAGATGAAGCAGTTCGTGATCTCGGAGACGTTCGCGTCAGGCTTCTCCCTGGCCTTGATGGCCAAGGATCTGCGCATCGCCGCCGATCTGTCGAAGCTTGTCGGGCTGGATAACTCGAATGCGGAAACCATCGCCGCGTTTTGGGAGAAGGCCAAGTCGGCGCTCGACAAGAATGCCGACCACACCGACATCTATCGATTCATTGCGTCAGCGATTCAGGACCGCTGACGCGCAGACCGATGCTTACTTCAAGGCGCTTTGAACCGCCGCATCGATGACTGCGAGTCCTTTCGCCACATCGCCTGTGATGTGAAGCCGCAGCGCGCGCCGCCCGCGTTCCGCCAGCACACCGAAATCGCCGCGTGCCTGCGCTGCCTCGATGACACCGAAGCTGATCTTCTGGCCGGGTACGTCCAGATCGTCCGCGTTATCCGAAGTGATCTGCAAAAATATGCCGTTGTTCGGGCCGCCTTTGTAGGCCTGTCCGGTGGAATGCAGAAAGCGCGGCCCAAAGCCGACACAGGTTGCGGCCTGTTTACTGTCGCGGATCGTCTTGCGGATATTCTGTATCGCAGCGATGTTGGCGTCGTTGCGGTCGAGATAGGCGAGGGCGGCGATATAATCACCCGCCTTGATGCGTGCGAGGTGGGCCTTGAGCCACGATGCCAGATCGCCATCGGCCCCGGACTTTCGCAATGCGTCTGCATTCGCGGTATCAGTAAAGATTGCAATCGCGCCGTCGGTTGCGACAGCCGTCTCGGCCGGCAACGCGCCTGACGCCTCGAACGCGGACGTCAGCTCTCGCGTCTTCGCTTTTGCGGCTTCCACATCCGGCTGGTCGAACGGATTGACACCCATCACCGCCCCGGCCACTGCGGTGGCGATCTCGAAGCGGAAGAATTCCTGTCCGATATGCGCGGGGCTCGTCACGGTAATGCGGACGACGGGATTGCCGGCGGCTTCCAGCGCAGCCAGCGCTGTTTCACGAGCGCTGTCGCTGTCGTCCTTCAGCCGCAGATCGATGAACACGCGATCCTTGCCGTAAATCTCTGGCTTACCGAGAGGCTCGCCTTCGAGCGGGATCAGCGCCTTGCCGTTCTTGCCGGTGGATTCGGCGATCAGTTGCTCGGCCCATGCGCCGAAATCCGCAATGCGCTTCGATCCTGTGAGCGTGAGCTTGTCGCGGCCGTGCTTGGCGGAAGCGGCGAGTGCGAGGCCAAGCTGAACGCCAGGGTTTTCCGCAGGTGGCACGTCGGGACCGCAGGAACGCACCATCGCGCTCGCGAGACCGAGAAGCTCAGAAATATCGATTCCAGCCGCAGCCGCCGGAACAAGCCCGAACGGCGAGAGCACTGAATAACGGCCGCCGATGGTCGGCTCGCCGTGGAAGATCTGCGCAAAGCCGCGCGCGGTCGCCACCTTTTCAAGCGATGAACCGGGATCGGTCACCGCGACAAAACGCTCTGCGGCCTTTGCACCGGCGCGAACGAAGAAATACTCCATGAGCGCGTTGGGCTCTGTGGTGCCGCCGGATTTGCTCGACACGATGAACAGCGTCTTGTCGAGATTGATCGCGGCTTCGGTTCGGCGAACCTGTGCAGGGTCCGTCGAGTCCAGAATGCGCAGCTTCGGAAAGCCGTCGATCTGGCCATAAGTTTCGGCAAGCACTTCCGGCCCGAGACTCGAGCCGCCCATGCCGAGCACGACGATGTCGGTGAAGTTCTTGCTCTTTACCCAGCCGGAGAATGCGACATAGCGTTCGACTTCGTTCTGCTCGCGCGCGACGACATCGAGCCAGCCGAGCCATTTGGCTTCGTCACCACCGGTCCAAACCTTGGCATCGCGCTGCCACAGCGCGCGAATGGTGCCGTTTGCACGCCAGCGTTCCGACAGTGCCCTGGCGTCCTTCTCGATCTCTGCCGGCAACGTGATGGTCTGCGCGTCGATACGCGAAGCGAGGATTGCCGTCCGCTTCTGCGCGACGGCACCCAGCAGCTTGTCGAAGGCTTCGGCGAACAACTGCACGCCATCGTCGACCAGTGTGTCGGTAATGGCATCAAGCGAAATGCCGCTTTTCGCAAGGTCTGCCAGAACACGCTCGGCGTCAGGAATGTTCTGCTCAAGGCTGTCGCGCGGCTTGCCGTGATCGCGGAAGGCATCGAGGGTCGCGGGCGGCACGGTGTTCACCGTATCGCGTCCAATCAGTTCCTCGACATACAGTACGTCGCTGTAAGCCTTGTTCTTGGTGCCGGTCGAGGCCCAGAGCAGGCGCTGAACCTGCGCGCCTTTCGCCGCAAGCTTCTTCCAACGATCGCTACCGATCACTTTCAGGTAGTGTTGATACGCCAGCTTGGCGTTGGCGATGGCAACCTTGCCCTTGAGCGCTTCGAGCCGGGCCTTTTCATCCCCGCTCGCCGCGGCGATCTTGCCATCGAGTTGATTGTCGACGGCGGTGTCGATGCGGCTGACGAAGAAGCTGGCCACGCTGGCGATGCGCCTGGGATCGCCGCCGCCAGCGACGAATTCCTCTAGGCCGGAGATATAGGCTTCGAGAACTTCCGCGTACATTTTCTGCGAGAACAGCAGCGTGACGTTGATGCTGATGCCTTGCGAGATCAGCGCGCGGATCGCCGGGACGCCCTCCGGGGTGCCGGGCACCTTCACCATCAGATTGTCGCGGCCGACGCTGGTCCAGAGCCGCTGCGCCTCGGCGATGGTGCCTTCGGTATCGCGCGCGAGATATGGCGAGACTTCGAGACTGACGTAGCCGTCCGCGCCTTTCAGGTCGTCATAGACCGAATGCAGCGCATCCGCCGCGCGCTGGATGTCTTCCACTGCGAGCGTTTCATAGAGATCACTCGCCGAACGGTCGCGCTCGCCCAGGAGGGCGGAAACCGCCTCGTCATATTCATTGCTGCCGCCGATCGCTTTCTCGAAGATCGAGGGATTGGATGTGACGCCGCGCACTCCGTCGCTGTCGACCAGCGCCTTGAGTTCGCCGTTGGCGATGAAACCGCGCGCGAGGAAATCGAGCCAGATCGCCTGGCCATGGGTCGTGAGAGCTTTAACTGGGTTCATACCGTCTCTGGGAATTGGCGGAGGGGAGGATGTTGTCGGCTGCAAGGCTTGCTGTTGTCAAAGAATCTCGCGTGTCGATGGTTTCATTCGTCGAGAATAGACCGCTCGTGCGGCGGTATTATAGAGAGTGCCGCTGACGGCCCGATTTTTTACCCGGCCGCCGGAGAAGAATTTCCGCCTGCCGCTTCGGACAGGGGAAGGAATCTCCCCATTTTCTGCCGTCAGGGCAATAACATCCTTAGTTTTTCAGCGATATGGACCATTTCGAGGGGTGCGAATAGATATTTATTCTACAAACGTCACCCTTGTGGTCAAGGAAGTTCCATCATGCCCGGTATCCCGGTCTCCGCTGGTTTTGCGATTGGTCTCGCGTTCGGCGTCGTCGGCCTTCTCAGCGGGTTCTGTCTGATGAGCAGCCTTCGCGACTGGTGGACCGCGAACGATGGCCGCAAGGTCCGCAGCTACGCGTTGGCGCTGGCTATTGCGATCCTGGGAACCCAGCTCGTCGCAGGCGTAGGCCTCGTCGATATCGCCAAGTCGATCTATCTGCAGCCATCATTCTCGGCACCGATGATTTTCGCGGGCGGCCTGCTGTTCGGCTTTGGCATGGTTCTGTCCAATGGTTGCGCTTCGCGTGCGCTCGTTCTCCTCGGCAAGGGCAATCTCCGTTCGCTGGTTGTGATTGCTATCATCGGTATTGCCGCGCAGATGACCCTGAAGGGGCTGATCGCGCCTGCGCGTCTCGCCTTGCTCCAGGCCACCCAGATCACGCCGGCCGCCGTTTCGGCGCCGGCGCTGCTTGCCACCGTGGGCATTGATGAGTTTGTGGCCCGTATCGCCGTGACACTGATTGTGGTCGGCGGCCTGCTGATCTTCGCATTTTCCGACCGCCAGTTCCGCCGTGCTTATGGCCAGATCGCCGCCGGTCTCGCGGTCGGTCTTCTGGTCACCGCCGGATGGCTCGCGACCGGCTGGCTTGGTGCCGATGATTTCAATCCAATTCCGGTGACGTCGCTCTCGTTCGTCTCACCGATTGCCGACACCTTGCAGTACACGATGCTGTCGACCGGCCTGACGCTGAGCTTCGGCGTCGCGCTGGTAGTTGGCGTGCTCTCCGGCAGCGTCCTGACGGCAGTTCTGACCGGGCGCTTCAAGCTTGAGGGCTATACCTCTCCGAGCCACATGGTGCGTTCGATTTCCGGCGCAGCGTTGATGGGCATCGGCGGTGCGATGGCTTACGGCTGCTCGATCGGCCAAGGTCTGACCGGCCTGTCGACGCTCGGCATGCCGTCGTTTATCGCGGTTGCGGGAATCGTGTCGGGCGCAGCGCTCGGCATTCGCGGTGCGGTCGTCATTCCGGCCCTTGCTACGCGCTAAGGAACGCGCGTTCACCGGAACGTTCACGGCGAACAGCTTGTTCTCCCGGCATCGCTCCGGCATTCTCCGGTGCGTTGTCGCAAGAGGCTCGTCATGAATCGCCGCAAACTGATCTACTCCGCTGCATGTGCCGCGCTGGCTTTGGCCATCTCGCATCCAGCCAGTGCGCAGACGAAGGCAAAACCTCCCGAAGACAAGCCGTTCGCCGAACACTTCATCGCGCTGCAGATTTCCGATTCCGATCAGAAGAAGCAGCGGCTGGTGCTGAGTGTGGCCAGCAACCTTCAAAAGGCCTACGGGCAGGACAAGATCGCCATTGAGGTCGTCGCGTTCGGCCCCGGTATCGATCTGCTTCGCGCGGAAAGCGAGAACCGCTCGCTGGTCGATAGCCTCGTCACGCAGGGCGTTCGTTTCGATGTCTGCGGCAATACGCTCGACACCATCGAACGCGAGACCGGACAGCGGCCGAAGACCAATCCGCATGCGATTGAAGTCCAGGTCGGCGTCGGGCAATTGCTGACCTTGAGCGAGGGTGGCTACACCGTTATCCGCCCCTGAGCCTTACTCGGCCGGATCGCTTTTCCCGAGCAGGCTGGCCCAGCGGCGCTGAATGATGTGGCGGGGCGAGCCGTCGACCAGAATGGCGATGCCAAGCCGCGCACCGACAATCATGCCACCAATGGCAAGCGGCGCGGACAGCGCGAGCATCGATCCTGCCGTCAGTCCCTGACCGATGGTGCAACCGCCGGCAAGAATGCCGCCGACGCCCATCAGCACACCGCCACCGAGATGACGGCGCATTTCGTGATCGTCGTCGAATGCTTCCCAGCGCAGTTCGGCTGAACGCCATGCGGCGAACCAAGATCCGGCGACGACGCCGAACACGCTTCCAACACCGAAATCTGCGAAGTTCGTGACGCTCTGCAAGCCGGCGTAAAGCGCCTTGCCGACGGTGGAGACGAACGTGAGGCTCTGCGGCTTCGCCGGACCTGCGAATTCATCCACCCCACATGTCGTGACAATCCACCCGGCGATAATCAACAAGCCGAGCACGATTCCCGCGGACAGAAGCCGCGGCGCGCGGCGCAGCCGAGGATCGCGCAGCGCGAGCCAGCACAGGGCAGCTCCTGCGATCACGGCGAGACCTGCGCGGATATCGATCCCGAGAACCTGCGACGACAGCGATGCAATGTCCGCGCGTGCGCCATCAGGCATCGGCAGCGACAGCGATTCCAGAAACTCGATGCGGAAGCCGGCAAGGATTCCGCGCAGCGTGGCGTAGGCCGCAGCACCCAGCATCAGCACCACAACAAGGCTGCGCAGATCGCCCGTGCCGAGCCGCACCAGCGAGCCGAAGCCGCAGGTGCCGACCATCGCCATGCCGACACCGAACATCACGCTTCCGATCAGGATTGCGACCAGCGGCAAGGCTGCGGGCGTGTAGGTCACAAGGACAGGATCGAGCACGCCGCCAAGAACAAGCGCCTGGGTGCCGAGAATGGCGATGCCGAGCGCCAGCCCGAAAATGCGCAGCCGCCGGCTGTCACCGCCCATCAGCGCATCTTCGATCGCGCCGAATGTGCACAGCCGCGCATGGCGCACGGCGAAGCCCGCGATGACGCCGATGGCGAAACCGCCGAGTGCTTGCATCCAGGCAGACATGTTCTGCATGGCGTTTCTCCCGGACCGGCGCGACGTGAAGCCTTGCGGGCCATGTCGCGTCCGCCTGCCATTGCGGCAGGTTTATTTCTTGTCTGCGGCCTCCACCGGCGCACAGAAAATATCGTAGACCACCGAGATCACCCGGCGGACGTCCTCGTTGGCGAGGCTGTAGTAGATCGTCTTGCCGTCGCGCCGGGTATCGACCATGCCGTCGTAGCGTAGCCGCGCGAGTTGCTGCGAGACTGCCGATTGCCGCAGCGACAGAATGTTCTCAAGCTCGGTGACCGACCGTTCGCGTTCGGCCAGCAGGCAGAGCAGCAGCAGCCGGTTCTCATGCGACAAGGCTTTGAGAAAGTTGCTGGCCTTGCGTGCCTTGCGCATCAACTGGTCGAGTTCGGGCGAATATTCCGCGCCGTCGCGAAGCTCGGTTTCCAGTTCGGATGAAAGGATCGATGTCATAGGCGTGGCTTTCAAGCGGTGGATCAGATTCGGTTCAGTTCGCGCGCCGCGGTCTGCAGCTTCGCCGCAAGCGCGTCGAGCAATCCCCAGAACGCATTGTCATTGCTGTAGCCGGTGATGCGGCCGATCTCACGGCCGTTGTCCACCACGATGAAGGTCGGCGTGAAGCGGACCGGCGAGGCGAGGGCGATGCCGCTCATCTTCTGTTGCTGGATATCGACGCGGCGGAGCGGAAGCGCTTTGGCTTCGTCAGTCTTTTCATAGAGCGCGCCGACATCGCGTTCCCAGCGCTGGCAATAGACGCAGCCAGCCTGCTCGAACATCACGAGTTCGGCGGCCTGCGCAATGCCACACCACAGCACCGTTGTTGAAAGTGCAGCGGCGGCGACGGTTTTTGCGAGCGTTTGTCCCGGCATGTGATACATATACACGAATTCGCATGTATCTACCAGAGCCGGAAAATCCGTGGTTTCTTCCATTTCTATTGCCGGGGCGCTGGGAGCGGGGGTGCTGTCGTTCCTTTCGCCCTGCGTTTTGCCGCTGGTGCCGCCGTATCTGTGTTTTCTGGCGGGCATCAGCCTCGATGACCTGACGCACGAGGACAAACGCGGCTGGCGGCCGGACTGGCGCGTGGTCGCGCTGTCCTTCGCCTTCGTGCTCGGCTTTGCCACGGTGTTCGTCGCGCTCGGCGCATCGGCGTCCGCACTGGGCAAAACCGTCACCGCCTACTTCGACACGCTCGCCATTGTTGCGGGTGTGATCATCATCATTCTCGGTCTGCATTTTCTCGGGGTCTTTCGGATCGGACTCCTGTTTCGCGAAGCGCGATTTCAGAACGTCTCGAAACCCGCAGGATTTTTGGGTGCCTATATCGTCGGCCTCGCCTTCGCGTTCGGCTGGACGCCCTGTGTGGGGCCGGTACTGGCCGCGATCCTCGTGGTCGCTGGCATCGAGGGATCGGCGGCGCGGGGTGCGCTGCTGCTCGGGGCCTATGCGCTCGGAATCGGCATTCCGTTCATGCTGGCGTCGCTGTTCTCCGGGCCGTTCATGCGGATGATGGCGCGGCTGCGCGGCCACATGGAGACTATCGAAAAGGTGATCGGCGGCGCTCTTGTGCTGACCGGCGTGCTGTTTTTGACTGGCGGGATGCCGCGCATCGCCGGCTGGCTGCTGGAAACATTTCCGGTGTTTGGATCGGTCGGTTGACGCGACAGAGGGAGGCTTAATTGCCCAATAACAAGACTCATCTCACCCGGCGGCACGCCATCGCCGCGCTCGGCATGGGCGCTCTGAGCCTGCGCGCCGCGCCAGCCTTCGCAAAGGCGACGCTCGGTGACGATGGCATCTATCATATGGACTGGTATCTTGAGAGCTTCCTCGACGTGTCCGAGGATCTCACCGGCGCGACGGCGAAGGGCAAACGCTTTGCGATCATGTGGGGCCTCAAGGGCTGCCCGGCCTGCAAGCGGATGCATGAGGTGCATATGGTGGACCCGAAGATCGAGGGTTACATCCGCGACAATTTCGAGATCCTTCATCTCAATCATATCGGCGCGCGCGAAGTGACTGATTTCGATGGGCGCAAGCGCAGCGAGAAGGCGTTCGGCGAGGCCTACGGCATTCGCTTCACGCCGACCATCCAGTTTTTCCCCGAGAAGGCTGACGGACTCGCTGCGTTGAAGGGGCAGGCGCGGGAAGTGGCGCGTATGCCGGGCCTGTTGGAGCCCATCGAATTCCTCGCCATGTTTCGTTACGTGCGCGAGAAGGGTTACGAGTCGTCGCCGTTCCCGGAATGGCTCAAGCGCCAGGCGTGACTTTTTTCCATCGCACTCGATGTTCAGCGGACATCCCGCACCATTCTCAATTCGTCATGGCCGGGCTTGACCCGGCCATCCACGACTATCTCAAGGTTGGCAAGCAAGGCGTGGATCACCGGGTCAAGCCCGGTGATGACAATCGTAGGTGTTGCACTTGCGTACGTCACATCGCATTCCGATTCAATTTTCAAACAGCCACTTCTAAACAGCCACGCATGATTGCTCTCGCGATTGATCGCGAGTTGATCTGTGAAACTCGCCCCACAAACAACGAGGGGCATGGAGCGCCGCGAGGCGCACCTTGTCTTCGTTTCGCTTCCGGCATCGCGTGCGAAGCGATGTGAGGTCCGAAAGCGCATCGCCTTGCGGCGCTCCATTGCGGGACTTTGGGCGAGGGGACCGTACTTCCGGGTGCGGACGGGGGAGGTTACTCGACCTCTGATCCGGACGGCTTTCGCCGCCTTCGTCCGCTCCGCGTCCAGCCGGCGAACGGCAGAGCCACATAGTTGGCCCGGACGGTGACCCCAGCCTCCCGGGCGCGTGTGTGCGAGACACGCGCGCAGGCGCCGCATCCTGCTCCGCTTCAAAGCGCCCTCGAGAAGCGCCCCTCACGAGCAGGACGTGCCGAACATAAGCGCGCTTCAGAACACGAGGATGCGTATCCCCATCACGAAATGTTGCAGCCATCTGCGCGATACTATCCGCCGTCATTCCGGGGCGCGCGTTGCGCGAGCCCGGAATCCATCGCGGTGTTGGAGAAATGGATTCCGGGTTCGCGCGAAGAGGCGCGCCCCGGAATGACAGAAACAACAGCTGTATCGCTCTGCTTGACCGTGTCCCTGCATCACCACGATATGCGGTGGTTATGGGTCCCCGCTTTCGCGGGGACGACATCGAATGTTTGGTGAGTGCGCCGCCTCAAAAATCCAGCTTGTCGCTGATCGCCGCGATGCCGGCCTTGGCGCAGGCCTCGTCCGCATCGCCGCCCGGTGCACCCGACACGCCGATGCCGCCGAGCATCGTGCCGCCGGCTTCGATCACCACGCCGCCGCCGATCAGCACCACATTGGGAAGCTGGCGCAGGCCCTGCATCGCGGGCGCCTGTGTTGCGGCGACAAGATCGGTGGTGTTGCTCTTGAAGCTGACCGCGGTCCACGCCTTGCCGGTGGCCGTGGGCGGCGTGTGCGCACCCGCGAAGCGATCGCGCAGCATCACCTGCGGCGTGCCGGAACGATCGACCACCGCAACCGACACCTGGTAGCCGCGTTTGCGGCAATCATTGAGCGCCGCCTTCGCCGCGTCGAGCGCGATCTCGGGGTTGAGCGACTTGGTGGCGACGGTCGCGTCCTGCGCACGCGACGGAGCCGAGGCGAGGGCGCAGACAGCCGCGATCGCCAGCAGAGTGTGTATCTTCATCCCGTTATCTCCGCCTGGCTTGCAGCCGGCCTACTTGTTGACCGGCGATTCCGGATCGAACAGCAGCGCGACAAGATCCTTGATCTGCTGCTCGCTCAGCACCTTGTTCGCGCCGAAGCGCGGCATGTTGGAGCATGCGAACACGGCCTGCGAATCGTAGATCTTGGTGAAAGCGTTCTTGATCTCGTCCGGTGCGTATTTGCGGTCCTTGCCGTAGTTGGTCAGGCTTGGCCCGAGCGTGCCGAAGGAGACTTCGGACTTTTCCAACTGATGGCAGGCGTAGCAGTTGCCGCCCGCGACCGTGTCCGGTGGATCGGAGAACTGCCCGCCCCGGCCGTTGTTGGCGACCTTGCGGCCTTCCTTCCAGTCGCCGAGGAATTTTCCGTCGGCGGGATAGACGACCTTGGCAAGCTCACGCTGCACGATCTTGTCGGCTTCCGCCGAAGGCACGTTGTTGTGATAGGCGTTGCAGGTCTTCAGCGTCTCGTCGGGAACGATGCGCTCCTGCCATTCCGGCGGCGCCTTGCCGAATGTCGCCTTCACATAGGCATCGACGATGGCGGGATCGATGGTCTTCGGCGCGGTCTGCGCGGATGCGGAGAACGGCAGGGCGATAAAACCAGCGGCGAGAACCAGCGCGGTGATCTTGATTGTCTTTGTCATGATGCGCTCCTCTCTCAACGCTTGATCGACGGGACGTTGATTTCGCCGCCCGCGGCCTGTTTCTGCAGGAACACGGTCAGCGCGGTGAGGGCGTCGGAGGCATATTCAGGCACCGGCCAGCGCTGCTGCCGGTAACAGTCCCACAGCCGGTGCTGCATGGTGCGCAGCGCGCCCTGCGACACGCGATATGTCGGCCAGCTCGCCATGGTTTCCTGCGGCAGCTTGCCGGGCTTCGACAGGTCCGGCAGACCCTGAAGCCGGATGCGCTTGCCTTCCTCCGCATGGCAAGTCGAGCAGGAGAAATCGTTCACGCCGCCGCGCCGATAGAACAGCGCTTCGCCGACCGCAGCCATTTCCTGCTCTTTCGGATGGCTGAGCGGAATGTCGATCTTCATGCCGTTCGACTTGTTGGCGATGTAGGCGACGAGGTCTTCCATGTCGGAGGGCTTGCCCGGGCCGGAAAAGCGGCGCGCGATCACGTCCTTGGTGTCCAGACCCTGGATGTTGGTCATGCACCACAGCAGGCGCTGCTCAAGGTCCATCACCTTGTCGGCGTCCTTGAAGTAACGCGGCATCTTTGCAAACGCGCCTTCCAGCTTGCCTGGGCCCTGACCGAGATCGCAGGTCTCGAGCGATACGTCCTTGGTGCCGCGCTTCTGGCTCCAGAGCACTTCGCCGCGATCGACCGCGAGATAACCGGGGTTGGACATTGGATCGGAAATCATCGCGCGATAGCGCTCGATTTCCTTTTCGCTGGCGTCCTGCGCCAGAGCAGGGGCGCTCGATGCGCACATCAAAATCGCAAAGGCGATTGCCGACCGAATCGTGGTCCGTCTCATTTTTGTCCCTCCCTCCGTCAGACCGTCTGCGCGGTCTTGTCGGTTCCCGGATTGC
The DNA here is from genome assembly GCF_058801645.1 of Afipia sp. GW822-FHT03D08. Classification (NCBI taxonomy): domain Bacteria; kingdom Pseudomonadati; phylum Pseudomonadota; class Alphaproteobacteria; order Hyphomicrobiales; family Nitrobacteraceae; genus Afipia; species Afipia sp. GW822-FHT03D08. The sequence continues at coordinate 429,334 of NZ_JBXANK010000002.1, read as the reverse complement.
TCTGATGCACCAAGCCGATGCTGCTTTCGGATTGCCACACTAGAACATCTTTACATTCAAGAAAAAGAATATAATGATGTGAGCGGATCATGATAGATCAGGCTTGGCATCGTCAAGCGATACTATCGTCAAGGGATGCACAAGACTCCCGCAGGAGGAATCATTGATGAATTTGAAGTTCACTGAACCAACGCGCCGTGACGCGCTGACGCTCGCAGCGATCGCGGGTTTGACCGCTGTGCTCGCGCCGAAGATGGTGTTCGCGGATGAAGCGGCCGTCGCCGCCGAAATCAAGAAACTGTACGGCGACAAGAAGCTCGACAGCGGCAAGATCAAGCTCGATGTGCCGGAGATCGCGGAGAACGGTCTCGTGGTACCGGTCAATGTCGAGGTCGAAAGCCCGATGACAGATTCGGATTACGTGAAGGCGGTGCATGTGTTCGCCGACGGCAATCCGCTGCCGGGCGTCGTGACCTACAAGTTCACGCCGGCCTGCGGCAAGGCATCCGCCTCGACCCGCATGCGCCTCGCGCAGACCCAGAACATCGTGTGCGTCGCCGAGATGTCGAACGGCGCGCTCTACACCACAAAAGCCAATGTGAAAGTGACCATCGGCGGCTGCGGCGGCTAATCGGATCACTTAAGAAAAAATTCAGGCGAGGATATTTCCATGGCCAATGCACCCACACCGCGCGTTCGCGTTCCTGCCACTGCGAAGGCGGGCGAACTGATCGAAATCAAAACCCTCATTTCCCACGAAATGGAGTCCGGCCAGCGCAAGGATTCGGCCGGCAAGGTCGTGCCGCGCAAGATCATCAACAAGTTCACCGCGACCTTCAACGGCAAGCCGGTATTCGAGGCGGACTGGAATCCGGCGATCTCGGCCAATCCATACCAGTCGTTCTTCTACAAGGCGTCCGAGACCGGCGAGTTCACCTTCACCTGGAAGGATGACGACGGCTCGGAATACACCGCCAAGAACAAGCTGACGGTGGGTTGATCTTTTCCCCACGGCGCGATGCCGTGCGGGCGCAAGCTTTCTGAAAATCGTTTCCCTCGGATGAGGGGACAAAGGTGGTCTGATGATATCGAGGCGGGAATTCCTGCAGGCGAGCGCGGCTGCGTCTGCGCTCACGATCGGCAGCGGACTGGGTCCGCTCGGGCGTGTCGCCGCCCAGCAGAAGCTGACGCAGGCGGACATTCTCAAGTTCGATCCGCTCGGTACGGTGACCATCCTCTATGTCGCGGACAATCATGCGCAGTTGATGCCGATGTATTTCCGCGAACCGTCGGTCAATCTCGGCGTCGGCGCGGACAAGGGCCTGCCGCCGCATCTCACCGACGAAGCGTTCCGCAAATACTTCAACATTGCTGCCGGCTCCGCCGATGCCTATGCGCTCACCTCGGATGATTTCGTGGCGCTGGCGCGCAACTACGGCCGCATGGGCGGCATGGACCGTGTTGCGACCCTCATCAATGCGGTGCGCGGCGAGCGCGGCGAGGACAAGGTGCTGCTGCTCGACGGCGGCGACACCTGGCAGGGGAGCTGGACCTCGCTGCAGACCAAGGCGCAGGACATGGTCGATGTCATGTCGGCGCTGAAAGTCGATGCCATGGTCGGCCACTGGGAATTCACCTACGGCGCAGAGCGCGTCAAGGAGATCGCGGACAAGGCGCCGTTCGCATTCCTCGCGCAGAACATCCGCGACAACGAGTGGCAGGAGCCGGTGTTCGAGCCGCGCAAGATGTTCGAGAAGGGCGGCGCGAAGATCGCCGTGATTGGACAGGCGCTGCCGCGCACGGCGGTGGCCAATCCGCGCTGGATGTTCCCGAAATGGGAGTTCGGCATCCGCGAAGAGGATATGCAAAAGCAGGTGGATGAGGCGCGGGCCGAGGGCGCGCAGATTGTCGTGCTGCTCTCGCATAACGGCTTCGACGTCGACCGCAAGCTCGCAGGCCGCGTCAAGGGCCTCGACGTGATCCTGACCGCGCATACCCATGACGCGATGCCGGGTCTCGTGCGCGTCGGCGACACCGTGCTGGTCGCGACCGGGTCGCACGGCAAGTTCGTCTCGCGCCTCGACATTGAGGTGAAGGACAGGAAGGTCGCGGGCGTCCGCTTCAAGCTGATGCCGGTGTTCACCGATGCGATCAAGCCGGATGCCGCGATGAGCGCGCTGGTGGAAAAGGTGAGGGCGCCGTTCGCCAAGGATCTGGCGCGTGTGATCGGCAAGACGGATTCGCTGCTCTATCGCCGCGGCAATTTCAACGGCACCTTCGACGATCTGATCTGCGATGCGATGCTTGCTGAGCGCGATGCGGAGATCGCGCTGTCGCCGGGCTTCCGCTGGGGCGGGACGCTCGTTCCGGACAGCCCGATCACATGGGAAGACGTCACCAACGCCACGGCCATCACCTATCCGAATTGCTATCGCAACCAGATGACCGGCGCGCAGCTCAAGGAAATCCTTGAAGACGTCGCCGACAACATCTTCCATCCCGATCCGTACTTCCAGGGCGGCGGCGACATGGTCCGCATCGGCGGCATGGGTTATTCCATCGATGTGTCGAAGCCGATGGGCTCGCGCATTTCCGATCTCACCCATCTGAAATCCGGCAAGCCGATCGATGCGGCCAAGAGCTACACGGTCGCGGGCTGGGCCAGCGTCAACGAAGGCACGCAGGGTCCGCCGATCTGGGACGTGGTGTCGGCGCATATTTCCAAGCGCGGCACGGTGAAGGTCGAGCCGAACACCGCTGTCAAAGTCTCAGGCGCGTAAGCGAGAGAGTTCGCATGCACACTCACGCCCAACATATTCACGTATCGAGATAAATAGAAAGGATGCCGCATGAGTGACACATCATCTGCGGATATTCTCAGCCGCCGGAAATTCCTCGGTGCTGCAGGCGTTGTCGGCGCAGGCGCTGCGCTCGGCGCGAAGTCCGCGCTGGCGCAAGAGGCGAAGCCCGATCCGCTGATCACCGAGATCCAGGACTGGAACCGCTATCTCGGCGATGGCGTGCAGAAGACGCCGTATGGCATGCCCTCGAAGTTCGAGAAGAACGTCATCCGCCGCGATGTGTCGTGGCTGACGGCATCGCCGGAATCCTCGGTGAACTTCACGCCGCTGCACGAACTCGATGGCATCATCACGCCGTCGGGGCTTTGCTTCGAGCGGCATCATTCCGGCGTCGCGGACATCAATCCCGCCGATCACCGGCTGCTGATCCATGGCCTCGTGGACAAGCCGCTGGTGTTCACGATGGACGACATCAGGCGCATGCCGCGCGTGAACAAGATCTACTTCCTCGAATGCGCGGCGAACTCCGGCATGGAGTGGCGCGGCGCGCAGCTCAACGGCTGCCAGTTTACCCACGGCATGGTGCACAACGTCATGTACACCGGCGTCTCGCTGAAGACCGTGCTGGATGAAGCGGGCCTCAAGCCGAACGCGAAGTGGCTGATGCTGGAAGGCGCGGACGCCGCCGCCATGAATCGCTCGCTCCCCATTGAGAAGGCGCTGAACGATTGCATGCTCGCGTTTGCCATGAACGGCGAGGCGCTGCGGCCCGAACAGGGTTATCCGCTGCGCGCCGTGATTCCCGGCTGGGAGGGCAATCTCTGGGTGAAATGGATTCGCCGCATCGAGGTCGGCGACCAGCCGTGGCAGACCCGCGAGGAAACGTCGAAATACACCGACCTTCTGGCCGACGGGCGTTCGCGCAAGCACACCTTCGTCATGGATGCGAAGTCTGTGGTGACCAATCCGTCGCCGCAGGCGCCATTGAAATACAAGGGCCGCAATGTGCTGAGCGGCTTTGCCTGGTCCGGCCGCGGTACGGTCAAGCGCGTCGATGTGACGATGGACGGCGGACGCAACTGGCAGACCGCCCGCATCGACGGGCCGGTGTTCGACAAGTCGCTGGTGCGGTTCTATGTCGACTTCGACTGGAACGGGCAAGAGCTGATGATCCAGTCCCGCGCGATGGATTCCACCGGCTATGTGCAGCCGACCAAGGACGAACTGCGCAAGGTGCGCGGGGTCAATTCGATCTACCACAACAACGGCATTCAGACCTGGCTGGTGCGTTCAGGCGGGGAGACTGAAAATGTCCAGATCGGTTAAGGCCACGGCGTTCGCGTTGCTTGCTGGCGTGGCGCTCGCCGCCGCCACGCCGCAGGGCCATGCGCAGCAAATTGCCACACAGGCGACAACGAAGACCTCGTCTAAGCTTGGACTTGGACGTCCCGCGCTGCCAGAAGAAATCAAGGCGTGGGATACGGATGTGCGGCCGGACGGCAAGGGATTGCCACCGGGCAAGGGCACGGTGAAGCAGGGGGACGCGTTGTTTCAGGAGCGCTGCGCTTCGTGTCATGGCGAATTCGGCGAAGGCGCGGGCCGCTGGCCGGTCTTGGCAGGTGGCGCGGGAACGCTGAAGGCGGACCGTCCCGACAAGACCATCGGCTCGTTCTGGCCGGACCTGTCGACCGCGTTCGACTACATCAAGCGCGCGATGCCATACGGCAATGCACGTTCACTGTCTGACGATGACGTTTATGCCCTGACGGCGTACCTTCTCAGCATGAATGATATCGTCAAGGACGAGAACTTCGAACTCAGCGACAAGAACTTCACCTCGATCAAGATGCCGAATGCCGCGGCCTTCTATGAGGATGACCGCGAGACTGCCGAAAAGCAGTTCTGGAAGAAGGACCCGTGCATGAAAGACTGCCGTGCTGCACCGAAAATCACCGGCCGGGCGATCTCGGTGGACGTGACGCCCGACAGCAAGGCAGGACCGAAAGTCGATTGATGAAACGCCCGCCGGCCCGTGCGATGCTTTTTGTTCTGGCGGCGGGGGCGGCGCTGGAAAATGCTGCTGCCGGAGACCGGCAACTTGGAGAGTATTTATCGACGGAATGTGTAACCTGTCACCGTGCTTCGGGCGCGGCTCAGGGCATTCCGAAAATCACGGGATGGCCGGAAGACCAGTTCATCGCGGTGATGAACGCCTACAAGGACAAGCAGCGCGATAACCCCGTGATGCAGACCATCGCCGGACGGCTCGAGGCAGGTGACATTGCGGCTCTGGCGGCTTATTTCAGAACCCAGAAGTAAATGGTTTCAAAAATTCCGGAGGGTGTCATGACAGACCAGAATAGCTCGGCAACGCGGCGCAGTCTCATTATCGGAGCTGCTGCGGGCGGTTTGGCCGCGGCAACGGCGCAGGCGGCACCGCAGTCCGTCGCCATGGCGGACCTGAAGAAGGAAGGCGATGTCGCATGCCTCTATCATTGCGACTACGGCGACAACGCGCGCTTCGCCCAGACGCTGAACAACATCTCGAACCATTATTCGGCTTACGGCTCCGATCCGTTCGGCCTGCAACTGGTGATCGTCGCCCACAGCGTGTCGGTGAAGTATTTCCTGAGCACGCTGGAAGGAACGCCCTGGAAGGATGAGACCATCGATCCGGCCCTGTTCGAGCGTGTCACCGCGCTCGCCAAGAACGGCCTCAAGGTTCTTCTGTGCGAGATCACGTTCCAGCGGCTCAAGCTCGACAAGGCCAAGGTGAAGGACGCGCCGTTCATCAGTTTCGTGCCGTCGGGTGTTGCCACCGTCGCGGCGCTGCAATCGAAAGGCTTTGCCTATCTCAAGGTCGGCTGATCGGACCGGTCGGCTGAATCCGGTTTTTCAATAGAACATTGGGGGCATGATGAGCATCAATCGTCGGCAGTTGATTTCGGGATCGGCATCGTTCGCGGGCGTCATGATGTTCGGCGCGCCTGCTGTGCTCGGACAAGGCAAGCCGCGCGTGGTGGTGATCGGCGGCGGCGCGGGCGGCGCGACAGCCGCCAAATACCTCGCCAAGGACAGCGCGGGCGCGATTGCCGTCACGCTGGTCGAGCCGCTGGCCAAGTATCAGACCTGCTTCCACAGCAATCTCTATCTTGGCGGTTTCAGGGATTATCCCTCGATCACCCACGGCTACGGCGGATTGAAGAAACTCGGCGTCACGGTGGTCGCCGACCGCGCCGCCAAGATCGACCGTGACAAGAAGGAGGTCATTCTCGCGAACGGCAAGAAGCTGCCCTATGACCGGCTGGTCGTCTCGCCTGGCATCGACCTGAAATACGATTCCGTTCCGGGCTGGTCGCAGGCGGCGGAGGAAGCCATGCCGCACGCCTGGAAGCCGGGCGCGCAGACGCTGCTGCTCAAGAAAAAGCTCGATGCGGTGCCGAACGGCGGCGTCATCGTGATGATCGCGCCGCCCAATCCCTATCGATGCCCGCCCGGTCCTTATGAGCGCGTGTCGATGATGGCGCATGCGCTGAAAAAGGCGCGCAAGGATCGCTCCAAGATTTTTGTGATCGATCCGAAGGACAGTTTTTCCAAACAGGCGCTGTTTCAGGAAGGCTGGGAAAAACACTACAAGGGCCTGGTCGAGTGGCTCGGCCCCAAGGTGCATGACGGTTTGAAATCGGTCGATCCCAAGACGGGCACCGTTGTCACCGGCTTCGAGACCTACAAGAACGCGGCGCTGGTCAACGTCATCCCGGCGCAGATGGCGGGCGCGATCGCGCGGGATGCCGGCCTTGCCAATGCCAGCGGCTATTGCGCCATCGACCCAACGAACATGAAGTCCGCCGCCGATCCCAACATCTACGTGCTCGGCGACGCCTGCATCGCCGGCGACATGCCGAAATCCGCGTTCTCCGCCAACAGCCAGGCCAAGGTCGCGGCCATGATGATCCGGGGCGAACTGGTGTCGGCGCGCACGTTCCCCGCGCGCTACACCAACACCTGCTGGAGCCTGATCGACACCGACGACTGCGTGAAGATCGGCGGGGCCTATGAGCCGAAGGACGGCAAGATCGCGGCGTCATCCACCTTCGTGTCCAAGACCGGCGAGGATGCCGAACTGCGCAAACAAACCCAAGCCGAAAACATGGGCTGGTACGCCGGAATTACAGCCGATATGTTTGCGTGATATGTCCATCGCCGACGGAACCCGCCGCGACGCGGCGGGTTTCGGTTGCGTGTCCTCCTGCCAGCCTTCCAGCCCGCTTCAAAGGTCAAAACAGATGATTGCTCGTTCGTTTGCCGCTGCCCTCGCTTTTGCCACCGCCGTCAGTTTCGCCGGCACCGCCAACGCTCAGGACGTCGCCGCGGGTGAGAAGTCCTTCAACAAGTGCCGCGCCTGCCATCAGGTTGGTGAAACGGCGAAAAACAGCGTCGGCCCCGAGTTGAACGGCCTGTTCGGCCGCAAGTCGGGCAGCGTCGCGGGTTACAACTATTCCGAAGCCAACAAGAATTCCGGCATCACCTGGGACGAGGCGGTGTTCGCCGAATACATCAAGGACCCGAAGGCCAAGATCCCCGGCACCAAGATGGCCTTCGCGGGCATCAAGAAGGACGATGAGATCAAGGATCTCACCGCCTATCTCAAGCAGTTCGGCGCCGACGGGAAGAAGAAGTAAGAGCCCGTCATTCCGGGGCGCGCTTTTGCGCGAGCCCGGAATCTTCATCAGTTGTCATCATGTCTGGATTCCGGATCAGCCCGCAAAACGGGCTGTCCGGAATGACAGCTTCTAAGCCGCTCCACGCGCCTGCCGGGCCGCTTCGACCATGTTGGTCAGCGCCGACCTGACCTCCGGCCAGCCGCGGGTCTTGAGGCCGCAATCCGGATTGATCCAGATCTGGTCCGCCGTCAAATGGCTGCGGGCCTTCTCGATCAGCCCGGTCATCTCCTCGACATCAGGCACGCGCGGCGAATGGATGTCGTAGACGCCGGGTCCGATTTCGTTCGGATACCTGTAGGTCACGAAGGCGTCGAGCAGTTCCATCTTCGACCGTGAGGTCTCGATCGAGATCACGTCGGCGTCCATCGCGCCGATGGCGTCGATGATGTCGTTGAACTCCGAGTAGCACATGTGGGTGTGGATCTGCGTTTCATCCGCGACGCCCGAGGCCGTGATGCGGAAGCTGCCCACCGCCCAGTCGAGATAGGTTTTCCACTCGGACCGCCGCAGCGGAAGACCTTCGCGAAGCGCCGCCTCGTCGATCTGGATCATGGTCGCGCCGGCCTTTTCGAGATCGGTCACCTCGTCGCGGATTGCGAGTGCGATCTGCCGGCATGACTCGCTGCGCGGAATGTCGTCGCGCACGAACGACCAGTTGAGGATGGTCACCGGACCGGTGAGCATGCCCTTCATAGGGCGCCTGGTCAGCGACTGGGCATATTTCCACCATTCGACCGTCATCGGCTTCGGCCGTGAGACGTCGCCGAACAGGATCGGCGGGCGCACGCAGCGCGAGCCGTAGCTCTGCACCCACGCGCTCTTGGTGAAGGCGAAGCCCGAAAGCTGCTCGCCGAAATACTGCACCATGTCGTTGCGTTCGAACTCGCCGTGAACCAGCACGTCGAGACCGATCGTTTCCTGCCATTCCACGGTGCGTCTGGTTTCCTCGCGCAGAAAGCGGTCATAATCGGCCTGGCTGATCGTGCCTTTGGTGAACGCGGCGCGCGCCTTGCGCACGTCGCTGGTCTGCGGGAACGAGCCGATGGTCGTGGTCGGAAAGACCGGGAGCTTGAACCTCGCGCGCTGAATCTGCGCGCGCCTGGCAAAGGCACTGCGGCGTTTGGCCATGACCGCCGTGATCGCGGCGACACGTTCGGCAACCGCCTTGTTGTGCACTTTCGGCGAAGCCTTGCGCGCAGCGGCGGCGGCGGCCGAGGCCGCGAGTTCGTCTTTCACCGTGTTGCGTCCGACGGCGAGCGCCCGTCCGAGCGCAGAAAGCTCGCTCATCTTCTGCAACGAGAAGGCGAGCCAGCTCTTGAGATCCGCATCGAGCGCGGTTTCCTGATCGAGGTCGATCGGCACATGCAGCAGCGAGCATGACGGGGCGATTTCGATCAAATGCGCGCCGCGCCCGGCAACGACTGGCTCGATGCGATCGAGAATGGCCGGCAGGTTCGCGCGCCAGATGTTGCGTCCGTCGATGACGCCGAGCGAAATCACGCGATCCGCAGGCATCTTGCTCAAGACCGTATCGATCTGACCCTTGCCGCGCACCAGATCGAGATGCACGCCCGCGACGGGCAGCTTGGCGACGAGATCGGCGTTGTCGCCGAGTTCACCGAAGTAGGTGGCCAGCATGATCTTGGTGCCGGGCACCTTGAGCGCGAGTTCGCTATAGGCCGTCTTCAACGCAGCCTTTTCGTCCGCATCGAGATCGAGTACGAGGCACGGTTCGTCAAGCTGCACCCAGTCCGCGCCTTCCGTTGCGAGCTTGTTGAGCACTTCGATATAAGCCGGCAACAGCTTGTCCAGCAGCGACAGGTTGCTGAACGAGGCGTCATGGCTCTTGCCCAGCTTGAGGAATGTCACCGGGCCGACCAGCACCGGCCGTGTCCGATAGCCGAGCGCCCTGGCTTCCCTGTATTCGTCGATCGGCTTGGTCGAGGACAGTGCGAAGGTCTGATCCTTCGAGAATTCCGGCACCATGTAGTGATAGTTGGTGTCGAACCACTTGGTCATTTCCTGCGCGGGCGCGCCATGACCGTGGTGATGTTGCGCATGGCCGTGTTCACATGCAGGGTCTTCGCCCTGCGAGCCGCGCGCCATCGCAAAATATGTTGCGAGCGAAACCTCGCCGCCTGTCCAGTTGTAGACGTCGGGAATGGCGCCGACCATCACACTGGTGTCGAGCACCTGATCGTAGAAAGAGAAGTCGTTCGAGGGAATGACGGTCACGCCGCGCGCTTTCTGGCGCGCCCAGTTGTCGGCGCGAAGCTGCGCCGCCGTTTTGACCAGCGAAGCCTCGTCGATCCTGCCGGACCAGTAGTTCTCCAGCGCGGTTTTCAGCTCGCGGCGCGGACCGATCCGCGGCGTGCCGAACGTGGCGACGGGAATGGAAGTAACGGAAGACGAATTCGACATCGGAAACCCCGTGATGTTGGGGCAGGGCCGGACATGCGCGAACAACAGAGACGGCGGCGCCGTTCTCTCGCAAGCGACACACCGGGGCACCCCGCCCATGGACGTACTGTGATCGCGGCAGGTCTCCTGGCTCACGGCTCAACGCCTTATGTCCGGCCTTCCCGAGGCTTTCGCCTCAGTGGCATCGATGGACAGGCTCACCGTCTACAGTTGCGGGGGCAGCTCCGGACTTGCGCGATCCAAAACCGCGCGCACCGCATTCCCTCTTGGCTCCGGGCAACGTGCCCGCAGAACCGCGATGGTCAAGTTATGTGAAGCGGCTCGCGCCGGGTCAAAGGGAAAGCTTCCCACTGCGGCGGCATTGACTGCGCGCGCCAGGCGAGTGGGCAGCGCTCCGGCGAGAATCGCGGAAGCAGATTTCCGTCGGCGCGATCCGCTGACCGGATTCACGGCCGCTTTTCCTCGCGCGCCGAAAAAAAACTTTGGCGGTTTTCCTTGGGTATTTTAAGCAATCGCGATCTTTTGTCCCGCTATCCACATTCGCCTCGCTTGACTTGGCGTCGCGAAGCACACCAGATGTGGGTGTCACGGTTCCACCCGGTCGCAAGACTTGGTGGCGAAGATGGGAAGCCGGTGAGTTGCACTCCGACGCGACAAATCCGGCGCTGCCCCCGCAACTGTAAGCAGTGAGTTGAATCCGACCGATGTCACTGATGCGTTTTCGCATCGGGAAGACCGGATTCAGCGCCGAACTGCGAGCCAGGAGACCTGCCGCGACACCAAAAGAACGTCCACGGGCGGGGTGTCCGGCGGTCGCGTGCTTCGGTGCGTTCCCGCGCCGTGACCATGCGCCTTCGGCCCAAGCCCCCAGAAAATTGCAACACGCACGGGGTCTGCCGATGTCACTCTCGATCGAACGCGAAGCCGCCAAATCCGCTCCTCTCATTCAGTTGCGTTCCGAGTCACTGGCTGTCCCTGCGGCGGAGCCGCCGCTCCAGATCATCCGCCGCAACGGCACGGTCTCGCCGTTCGATGCCAGCAAGATCTCGATCGCGATGACCAAGGCGTTCCTCGCCGTCGAGGGGCACACCGCGGCGGCGTCGCGCCGCATTCACGAGGTGATCGAGCAACTGACCAACGAAGTCGTCAGCGCGCTGACGCGCCGGATCGGCGAGGGCCGCACTTTCCACATCGAGGATGTCCAGGATCAGGTCGAACTGGCGCTGATGCGCAGCGAGCACCACAAGGTTGCCCGTGCCTACGTGCTCTATCGCGACGAACGTCAGCGTCAGCGCGCCGAAGCCGCCGCCGCCAAGCCGGTGAAGGCATCCTCCGAGCCGCAGTTGCATGTCACGCTCGGCAACGGCACGCGCGTGCCGCTCGATGTCGAGCGCCTGACCCTGATTATTCAGGAAGCGTGCGCCAATCTCGACGGCGTCGATGCCGCGCCAGTGCTCGCTGAAACCAGGCGCAATCTTTACGACGGCATCAGCCAGGACGAGCTTGCGCTGGCCGGCATCATGGCCGCGCGCACGCTGGTGGAGCAGGAACCGAACTACGCTTACGTCAGCGCGCGTCTGCTGCTCGACAAGCTGCGCACCGAGGTTCTCTCGTTCGTACATGCCGCGCAGATCAGCGCCACGCAGGCGGACATGGCGGCGCGCTACGTCGAGTACTTCCCGGTCTATGTCAAGAAAGGCATCGAAGCCGAACTGCTCGATCCTGAACTGGCGCGCTATGACCTGAAGCGGATCGCGGCGGCGCTGAAGCCGGAGCGCGATCTGTCGTTCCAGTTTCTCGGCTTGCAGACGCTGTACGATCGCTACTTCCTGCATCAGGACGGCAACCGCATCGAACTGCCGCAGGCGTTCTTCATGCGCGTGGCGATGGGCCTTGCGATCCGCGAGATCGACCGCGAGGCGCGCGCCATCGAGTTCTACAACCTGCTGTCGTCGTTCGACTTCATGGCCTCGACGCCGACGCTGTTCAACTCCGGTACGCTGCGGCCGCAGCTCTCGTCCTGCTTCCTGACCACGGTGGCCGACGATCTCGACGGCATCTTCAAGTCGGTGAAGGACAACGCGCTGCTGGCGAAATATTCCGGCGGTCTCGGCAACGACTGGACCCGCGTGCGCGGCCTCGGCGCGCACATCAAGGGCACCAACGGCGAAAGCCAGGGCGTGGTGCCGTTCCTGAAAGTCGCCAACGACACCGCGATCGCGGTCAATCAGGGCGGCAAGCGCAAGGGCGCGGTCTGCGCCTATCTCGAGACATGGCATGTCGACATCGAGGAATTCCTCGACCTGCGCAAGAACACTGGTGACGACCGCCGCCGCACCCACGACATGAACACCGCGAACTGGGTGCCGGATCTGTTCATGCAGCGCGTCGAGGCTGATGGCGAATGGACGCTGTTCTCGCCGGACGAGACGCCGGACCTGCACGATCTTTACGGCAAGGCGTTCGCCGAGCGTTACGCTTTCTATGAAGCGAAGGCTGCGCGCGGCGAGATGCGTGTGTTCAAGACGCTGCGCGCCACGGATTTATGGCGCCGCATGCTGACCATGCTGTTCGAGACCGGACATCCCTGGATCACCTTCAAGGACCCGTGCAATCTTCGTTCGCCGCAGCAGCATGTCGGCGTCATCCACTCGTCCAATCTCTGCACCGAAATCACGCTGAACACGTCGGACGACGAGGTGGCGGTGTGTAATCTCGGTTCGGTCAATCTGCTCAACCATGTGGGTGAGGGCGGCATCGATCACGCGCGGCTGAAGCGGACGATCTCGACCGCGATGCGGATGCTGGACAATGTCATCGACATCAATTTCTACACCATCCCGGAAGCGCGCCGCTCCAACCTGCAACATCGTCCGGTCGGTCTCGGCCTGATGGGCTTCCAGGATGCGCTCCATGCGCTGCGAATCCCGATGGCGTCGGACGCCGCTGTCGCGTTTGCCGACACCAGCATGGAAGCGATTTCGTTCCATGCCATCTCGGCGTCGGTCGATCTCGCCGCCGAACGCGGTCAGTATCCGTCGTTCAAGGGATCGCTGTGGAGCAGGGGCATCCTGCCGATCGATTCCATCGAGATTCTGGCCGATGCGCGCGGTGGTCTTGATGCTGACTGGTCGGCAACGCTGGACTGGACTGCGCTGCGGGCGCGGGTGCAGTCGGTCGGCATGCGCAACTCCAATGTAATGGCGATTGCGCCGACGGCGACCATTTCCAACATCTGCGGCGTGGCGCAGTCGATCGAGCCCGCCTACCAGAACCTCTATGTCAAATCGAACATGTCCGGCGATTTCACCGAAGTGAACGAGTTTCTGGTTCGCGATCTGAAGGCCCGCGGCCTTTGGGACGAGGTGATGGTGTCGGATCTCAAGTACTTCGACGGCAGTGTCGGCTCCATCGACCGTGTGCCGGACGATCTGAAACTGCTCTACGCAACGGCGTTCGAGATTGACAGCGCGTGGCTGATCGAGGCTGCCGCACGGCGGCAGAAATGGATCGATCAGGCGCAATCGCTCAATCTCTACATCGCCAATCCGTCGGGCAAAAAGCTGGACCAGCTTTATCGCCTCGCATGGACGCGCGGATTGAAGACCACCTACTACCTGCGCTCGCGCAGCGCCACCCATGTGGAGAAATCCACGCTCAAGGGCACCGACGGCAAGCTCAACGCGGTGTCGTCAACGCCTCTCGCTTCACTGCCGGTGAACAAGCCCATCGTCATATCGCAGGCCTCGACCGCGCCGGATCTGTCCGATGCGGTGGCGTGTTCGATCGACAATCCCGATTGCGAGGCGTGCCAGTAAGCAGCCTCGCCGTCATTGCGAGCGAAGCGAAGCAATCCACCTTTGAAAAGTCATGGATTGCTTCGTCGGCTTCGCCTCCTCGCAATGACGAAATTGGCAACATCCGACGTTAGACAAGAAAGACGATCTTCATGCTCGACTGGTCCGAACCCGCACCTGCCAAACCCGCTACCAACCTGCCGCCCATCCTGACCGGTAAGCCTGTCGTATCGGAGCAAGCCGATCCAACAGGCTTCGGCACCATCGACCGCAGGGGCGGGCGCGTCTCGGTCGACGACAAGGCGATGATCAACTGCCGCGCCGACGTCAATCAACTGCTGCCGCTCAAATACAAATGGGCATGGGAGAAATATCTCTCCGGCTGCAACAATCACTGGATGCCGACGGAAGTGTCGATGCAGGCCGACATCGCGCTGTGGAAATCGCGCGACGGCCTCACCGACGACGAGCGCCGCGCCATCAAGCGCAACCTCGGATTCTTCGCGGCCTCCGAAAGCCTCGTCGCCAATAATATTGTGCTGGCGATCTATCGCCACCTGACCAATCCCGAGTGCCGCCAGTACCTGCTGCGGCAGGCGTTCGAGGAAGCGATCCACACCCACACCTTCCAGTACATCGTGGAAAGCCTCGGCCTCGATGAGGGCGAGCTGTTCAACATGTATCGCGAGGTGCCTTCGATCACCGACAAGGCGGCGTGGGCGCTCAAGCACACCCAGAATCTGGAAGACCCGGACTTCAAGACCGGCACGCCGGAAGCCGACCGTGCGCTGCTCCGCGACCTGATCACCTTCTATGTCTGCTTCGAGGGCATGTGGTTCTACACCGGATTCGCGCAGATCCTGTCGCTCGGCCGCCGCAACAAGATGGTCGGCATCGCCGAGCAGTATCAGTACATCCTGCGCGACGAGAGCATCCATCTGAACTTCGGTATCGACGTGATCAACCAGATCAAGATCGAGAATCCGCATCTGTGGACCGGCGAATTCCAGGAGGAGGTCCGCGGAATGATCCGCGAAGCGGCCGAACTGGAAGCAGCCTATGGCCGCGATACCATGCCGCGCGGGTTCCTCGGCCTCAACGCGGCGCTGTGCGAACAATACATGCACTTCATCGCCAACCGCCGATGCGCCCAGCTTGGGCTGACCCGCGTGTTCGACGAGACCGACAATCCGTTCCCATGGATGTCGGAGGCGATGGACCTGAAGAAGGAGAAGAACTTCTTCGAGACCCGCGTGATCGAGTACCAGAACGGCGGCGCGCTGAGCTGGGAATAAGGCGTTAATCTTTGGCGCCTCGCGGTGTCGAGATACAGGTGCAAATCCCGCGTCTGCACACGAACGTTGCAAGAAACGCCCGCTGAGCGGGCGTTTTTTGCTGCGTGAGGTAGCGATTTACGGGGTGTTATTCAATTTTGTTTACCTTGAGGCACTTTGCGCCGGTTGGCTGTCCGGCGGGTTTGGCATGCAAAAAGAATTTTTGGGGGTTGGGAATGGGCTGGTTCAAGAGCACTCCGGCAAAGCAGAAGGTCAACGTCAGCTTTCTTTCGAACCTGCGATTCCGAACCAAGATCATGCTCGGTTTCATCACCGTGCTGGGCATCTCCGCCATCAACATGGGTGTCGCCTATTTCGGCTTTGAGCGGATCGCCGAGGGCGTCCAGTCCTATCAGGGCATTGTCGCCGAGACCGACAGCGCGCGTGACATCGATCGCGAACTCGCGGCCTATCAGCTCCTCGCGCGTTATTATGTGACGACCGGTCTTCCCGCCGACGAGGAGGCTGCACGCGCTGCGGAGACTGCCCTTGGTGCCGCCATCGAACGCGCTGCCCGGGTCGCCACCGCCGGCAACCGGAAGAGCGTTCTCAATCTTTCGGCCAGCTACAGCGAGTTCGCCGGACTGTTCGGCGAGGTCATCAAGCTCAAGACCGATAACGCCGCGATCGCGTCGAACCAGTTGCTCCGGATGGGCAACGTCATCCGCTACAAGTTCGACGATCTGGCGGATACCGCGATCCTAGCGGGTCTGACGTCGATCCAGCAGAACGCCAAGGAACTGGCGACCCACTCCGCGTCCATTACCTCCAACATCAGCAACTACGTGCTGCGCCCCGACGCCGCCGTCGCCAACAGCGTCAATGCCCGCATGCAGCTTCTGAAGAACAGTTTCGGCACACTGACCGCCGACGATGCGAAACTCACATCGAAGATTGCGGAGATCACCCAGGAGCTCGATGCCTACAAGGCGGCATTCACCAAGTTTGTCGAGAACACCGCGAAGATCGCAGCGCTGTCCACGAAGATGAACGAGGCGGCGGCGAGCGTGACGCAGGAAGCGAAGACCATCAAGGACGGCTTGCTTGCACAGCAGACCCGGCTCGCGAAGGAATCCGCCGAGGCCGCGCACAGCACCGGCAAGTTCGTGACCATTCTCGGCGGCGGCGGCATCGCGTTTGGCGCGTTGCTCGCCTGGATGCTGGGCCGGGGAATTTCACGCCCGATGATCGGCATGTGCGATGCGATGCGTCAGCTTGCCAGTGGCAATTTCGATGTCGTCCTGCCGGGCCTTGGCCGCAAGGATGAAATCGGCGAGATGGCCGGCGCGGTTGAAGAGTTCAAGATGCGGGCTGTCGCCAAGGCGCAGAGCGAGGCGGCGGAACGCGAAGAGCAAGGCAAGTCCGCCAGCGCCGCGCGCAGCGCCGAGCTTCATCGTTTCGCGGACAATTTTGAAACCGCGGTCGGCGGGATCGTGTCGAGCGTATCGGCCTCGGCCAGCCAGCTTGAAGCGTCCGCGACGACCCTGACGCGAACCGTCGAGGCGACCCAGATGCTGTCAGGCAAGGTGGCTGGCGCATCCGAGGAAGCATCCTCCAACGTGCAATCGGTGGCGGCGGCGACGGAAGAGCTCTCGGCGTCGGTTGTCGAGATCGGCCGCCAGGTCCAGGAATCGAGCCGCATCGCCGCGGCGGCGGTGTCGCAGGCCGAAGCGACTGACGCCCGCATCGCCAAGCTGTCGCGCGCGGCACAGGAAATCGGCGACGTGGTCAAGCTGATTACGGCGATTGCCGAGCAGACCAACCTGCTGGCGCTCAACGCCACCATCGAGGCGGCACGGGCCGGCGAGGCGGGACGCGGCTTTGCCGTTGTCGCGTCCGAGGTGAAATCGCTGGCGAGCCAGACCGCGAAGGCGACCGACGAGATTTCATCGCACATCGCGGGCATGCAGAGCGCGACGCAGGAATCGGTTTTCGCCATCAAGGAAATCGGCCAGACCATCGGCCAGATCTCGAAGATCGCCGGCAACATTGCCGCCGCCATCGAGCAGCAGAGCAATGCGACCACCGAGATCGCCCGCAACGTCCAGAGCGCCGCCGGCGGCACGCAGGAGATCGCGGAAGGCATCTCCGAGGTCAACCGCGGCGCGAGCGAAACCGGCACGGCGTCGGGCGAGGTGCTGAATTCGGCCCAGACGCTGGCGGTCGAAAGCACGCGGCTGCGTCAGGAGCTCGATCGCTTCATGGCGAACATCCGCGCGGCGTGATGGTTTACTGCAACCTCGCCCCGTTCTGACGTGGGAGAGGGAGCAGGTTTTTCTCCCTCTGCCGTTGCGTGTTGATGAACCGTCAAGCCCGGCGCTGACGGCTGTGTGAGTTACTCCTAGTACGCATCCTTTTTGGCGCGTGCGTCTTTCGCGGTCTGCACGAGATTGAGCTGCTGCTCGATCTTGCCGAGCGCGTTTGCGAACTCCTTTCGCTCCGCCGCCGTGAGGCATGACAGGATGTCCTGTTCCTTGCGGAGCAGGCGGGGAATAAGCTCCTCATAGAGCGCGTGTCCCTTGCGGGTGAGCTGCAACGCCAGCTCGCGGCGGTCATCCACGTTCTCGACGCGTTCGATCAACTGCTTATCCAGCAGATGGGCGACGGCCCGGCTAATGGTCGATTTATGCGTCCGGGTGCAATAGGCGATGTATTGCGCCGTGCAGGCGTCATCGCGGAAACCGAGCGTCGCCAGCACCCGCCATTCCGGAATATCGAGGCCGTAGCGCTCGCTATACTCGCCGGAGAGTTCCGCGCTGACCTCCGCAGCCAGCCGATTCAGCCGGAACGGCACGAATTTGAAAAGATCGAGCTTGGTCAAGGAAAACGTCCATTTTGGCCAGGGGCCAGCCCGGTCCAGTTGGTTGCAGTTGCAACGATCATAGCCTTGGTCTATCCTGATGGCCAGCGTCAAATGCAGACGTGCAAACCACCGCGTCAGAGGCCTCGATCAAGAGGCCCGTCAGTCAAGCAGGGACGAAACGTGCCGGTATCACGGATTATTCAGTTCGGCTATCGCCGCCATTCCGATCAGGACCGGACGGCGGCGGATGCCGCGCGCCACCCGGTCGTGGTGGTGGGCGCGGGGCCCGTCGGCCTGACGCTGGCGATCGATCTTGCGCAGCGCGGGCACGGTGTCGTCCTGCTGGATGACGCCGATCGGATCGGCGACGGTTCGCGCGCGATCTGTTTCTCGAAACGTTCGCTGGAACTGTGGGACCGTCTCGGGGTCGGCGAACGGATGGTGGAGAAAGGCGTCGTGTGGAAAGTCGGCAAGATCTTCCTGAACGATGACATGCTCTACCGCTTCGACCTGTTGCCGGAAGACGGCCACAAGATGCCGGCCTTCATCAATCTGCAGCAGTATTACGCCGAAGCCTTTCTCGTCGATCGCGCCAGCGAACTGCCGCAGGTCGATCTGCGCTGGCGCAACAAGGTCGTCGGCCTCGACCAGCGCAACGATCATGTTGTGCTCGCGATCGATACGCCCGATGGACGCTATCACCTCAAGGCGGATTACGTTGTCGCCTGCGACGGCGCGCGCTCAATGCTGCGCGGCTTTGTCGGTGCGGAATTTTCCGGAGAAGTGTTCGAGGATCAGTTCCTGATCGCGGACGTCAAGATGACTGCCGAGTTTCCGACCGAGCGCTGGTTCTGGTTCGATCCGCCGTTCCATTCAGGCCAGTCCGCGCTGCTGCATCGTCAGCCCGACGATGTCTGGCGTATCGACCTGCAACTGGGACCGGATGCCGATCCCGCCGTCGAGCGGTTGCCGGAAAATGTCCGGCCGCGGATCGAGCGCATGCTGGGTCATGCCAATTTCGATTTCGAATGGATTTCGATCTACAAGTTCCAGTGCCGCCGCATGCAGCGCTTTGTGCATGAGCGCGTGATCTTCGCCGGCGACTCGGCACATCAGGTCTCGCCGTTCGGTGCGCGGGGTGCGAATTCCGGACTTGAGGATGCAGAAAACGTTGCGTGGAAGCTGTCGCTGATCTTGCGCGGCGATGCGTCGGCCACGTTGCTCGACAGTTACGAGATCGAGCGCAGCGCAGCCGCGGATGAGAACATCCGTGCGTCGACCCGCTCGACTGATTTCATCGCGCCGCATTCGGCGCAGGAGCGGCGGATGCGGCAAGCGATACTCCGGCTTGCGAAGGAAGCCGAATTCGCCAAGCGCATGGTCAACGGCGGGCGACTCTCGACGCCGTCGGTGTATGAGACGCCGCTGTCGACGCCGGACACCGACGTCTGGGCGGCGGGCCCGCGCCCTGGTGCGCAGATGATCGACGCACCACTGGCGGCGGCGAACGGCGAGCCGGTCTATCTCACCGAGGCCTTCCGACAAGGCGGGGGTGGCTTCGTCCTGCTGCAGGCGGGAAGCGACGGCGGCGATCAACCGGGCTGTCATTCCATCCATATCGGCGAAACAGCTCCGCTGCGCGATGCGTCGGGACTGTTTGCGAAGCGCTACGATGCATCCGAAGGCGCGGCTTATCTGCTGCGCCCTGACGGTTATGTCGCGGCGCGCTTCAGGAAGCCGACACGCAAGACCGTCGAGGCCGCCATCGCCCGCGCAAGTGCACAAACGTGAGCTACGCATGACACTCTCGACACAATCGAATTTCGCCGATCCCGACGCCGCCTATCGGCTGGTGGTGGAAGCCCATCGCGGCCTGCGCGACGAGGACAGTGTATCGCTGGACACGGCGCTGGTTTTGATTCTGGCCAACCATATCGGCGATGTTGAGGTGCTGCGCGAAGCGATCGCGCTGGCGAAGCGGCAACTTGGCCAAAGCGGAAAAACCGATTCAGAAAAGGACGCAAAATGAGCGCAAAGGGTTTCGCCTCGACCGGCGACATGACGGAAAAGAAGATCACCTTCTCCGAGATCGGCCCGGACATTTACGCCTTCACAGCGGAGGGGGATCCCAATTCGGCAGTGATTGTCGGCGATGACGGCTGCATCGTGTTCGATGCGCAGGCAACGCCGGCGATGGCCAACAGCGTGATCGAGCGCGTCAAGACCGTGACCGACAAGCCGATCAAGTATGTGGTACTGTCGCATTATCACGCGGTGCGTGTGCTCGGCGCGTCGGCCTACAAGGCACAGGGCATCGTTGCCTCGTCCGAAACCCAGCGGCTGATCGTGGAGCGCGGCAAGCAGGACTGGGATTCCGAATATGGCCGGTTTCCGCGCCTGTTCCGCGACGCCGAAAGCATTCCCGGCCTGACCTGGCCGACCATCACCTTCGACACCGGCATGACGCTTTATCTCGGCAAGCGCGAGGTGCAACTGATGCATCTCGGTGCGGGCCATACCTCCGGCGACATTGTCGCCTGGGTGCCCGATGCGCAGGTGATGTGTTCCGGAGATCTGATCGAATATCACTCGGCCTGCTATTGCGGCGACGCGTTGCTGCGCGAATGGCCGCTGACCCTGAACGAAATCCGCGAGTTCAATCCCAAGGCGGTCGCGCCGGGCCGTGGCGATGCCCTGAAGGGCGCTGCGACCGTGAACGAGGCTATCGCCATGACCCGCGACTTCGTCAGCTCGCTGTACGGCGCGGCGGAACTGTCGGTGGCGAAGGGGCGTACCCTTAAGGAAACCATGGCGGCCACCCGCGAGGTGATGGACCCGAAATTCTCGAGCTTCGCGATCTATGAACACTGCCTGCCATTCAACGTGTCCCGCGCGTTCGACGAAGCATCCGGGATCGACGATCCGGTGATCTGGACCGACAAGCGCGACCGAGAAATGTGGGCTGCTTTGCAAGGATGATGCAGGGCGAATGTATCTAGAGAAGTAGGTCCGTCATTGCGAGGAGCGAGAGCGACGAAGCAATCCATAGAGCGATATAGAAAGAGTGGATTGCTTCGCTTCGCTCGCAATGACGTTTTCAGGAACTTGAATCTCGCGCTGATGGAGAGTGAGATGAACATCAACACTGCACCCAAGGTTATGAGTCATGGCTCGCATGGCGTCACGCCGGGCTATATGTCCGGTTTCGGCAACAGCTTCGAGACCGAAGCGCTGCCCGGCGCGCTGCCGATCGGGCGTAACTCGCCGCAGAATTGCGCTTACGGGCTTTATGCCGAGCAGTTGTCAGGATCGCCATTCACTGCGCCGCGCGGCACCAACGAGCGCTCCTGGCTGTATCGCATCCGCCCGTCGGTGAAGCACTCGGGCCGCTTCACCAAGGTCGACGCGAAATACTGGCGCACCGCACCGTGCACTGAATACGACATGCCGATCGCGCAGTTGCGCTGGGACCCGCTGCCGATGCCGAAGGAGGAGCAGACCTTTCTCCAAGGTGTCTACACCATGACCACGGCGGGCGATGCCAATACCCAGGCGGGCATGGCGGCGCACATCTATCTCATCACCAAATCGATGGTGGACCAGAATTTCTACAATGCCGACGGCGAACTGATGTTCGTTCCGCAGGACGGCAACCTTCGCCTCGTCACCGAGTTCGGCATCATCGACATCGAACCCGGCGAGATCGCGGTGATCCCGCGCGGCGTCAAGTTCCGCGTTGAAATTCCGGGCGGTCCGGCGCGCGGCTATCTCTGCGAGAACTATGGCGGCGCATTCACGCTGCCGGAGCGCGGACCGATCGGCGCCAATTGTCTCGCCAACTCGCGCGACTTCCTGACGCCGGTGGCGGCCTATGAGGACAAGGAAACGCCGACCGAGCTTTATGTAAAGTGGGGCGGTTCGCTGTTCGTGACCAGGCTGCCGTACTCGCCCATCGACGTGGTGGCGTGGCACGGCAACTACGCGCCGTATAAATATGACCTGCGCACGTTCTCGCCGATCGGCGCCATCGGCTTCGATCATCCCGATCCGTCGATCTTCACCGTACTGACCTCGCCGTCGGAAACGGCGGGCACCGCGAATATCGACTTCGTGATCTTCCCGGAACGCTGGATGGTGGCGGAGAACACCTTCCGTCCGCCGTGGTATCACATGAACATCATGTCCGAGTTCATGGGGCTGCTCTACGGCGCCTATGACGCCAAGCCGCATGGCTTCGTGCCGGGCGGCATCAGCCTGCACAACATGATGCTGCCGCATGGCCCGGACCGCGAGGCGTTCGATCACGCCAGCAATGGCGAACTGAAGCCCGTGAAGCTGACCGGCACCATGGCCTTCATGTTCGAGACGCGGTTTCCGCAGCGCGTCACGCAGTTTGCTGCGACCACGAGCGCGCTGCAGGATGATTACGCCGATTGCTGGCAGGGGCTGGAGCGTCGCTTCGACCCGTCGAAGCCTTGAGCGTCGTTGAATTGATGAGCGGTATTGAAACGGCAGCAATGTCACTCCCTCTCCCCTGTGGGGAGAGGGTTGGGGTGAGGGGATCTAGATTCATCGAGAGATTCTACGCCCTCACCCGGATCGCTTGCGCGATCCCACCTCTCCCCACGGGAGAGGTGGGCAGATCGCTGAAATCGAATTCGGAACACCAATATGACTGACGCTGTTCTGTACGGCTACTTTCGTTCGACCGCGGCCTATCGCGTGCGCATCGCGCTCAACCTGAAAGGACTGAGCGCGGATCATCGCTTCGTCCATCTGCGCAAGGGCGAGCAGACGCAGCCGGCCTACCGCAAGATCAATCCGGCGGGCCTCGTGCCGTACTGGATCGATGACGATCTCGAACTGGCGCAGTCGATTGCGATCATCGAATATCTCGACGAGACGCATCCGCAGCCGCCGCTGCTGCCGCCGGATGCGAAGGGAAGGGCGATCGCGCGCGAGATCGCGCTGGTGGTCGCCGCCGATATTCATCCCATCGGCAATCTGCGCGTGCTTAACCGGCTGATCGACATGGGTGTCGATGAGGCGACGCGCGGGGCGTGGTCGAAGCACTGGATCGAGACCGGCTTTGATGCCGTGGAAGCGCGGCTGGCGCATCTGCCGGGACCGTTTGCGCTCGGTGACAAGCCGACGCTGGCGGATATCTGCCTCGTGCCGCAGGTGTTCAACGCGCGGCGCTTCGGCGTGGACCTTGCGCCCTACAAGCGTATCGTGGCGCTGGATGCCGCCGCCGCGAAACTCGATGCCTTCGCCGCCGCCGAGCCGGGCCGCCAGCCCGACGCAGAATAACGGATGGATACGATGCACCCGAACGATCCCAAGCTGCGCTCTTTCATTGATGTCGATCCGTTGTCGGATTTTCCGATCCAGAACCTGCCGTATGGTGTGTTTTTCACGCCGGAACAGCCGGACCTTCGGGTCGGCGTGGCGATCGGCCATTTTGTTCTCGACCTGGCGGTGCTGGAAGCGGCGGGCTTGCTGCGCATTGATGGCGCAGCGAATGTTTTCGCCAAGCCATCGCTCAATGCCTTCATGGCGCTCGGCCCGAAGGTCTGGCGCAGGACCCGCGCGCGGATCAGCGAACTGCTGCGGCATGACAATCCGGAACTGCGCGACAATGCGGATCTGTGCAAGCGTGCGCTGGTTCCGCAGAATTTCGCGGACATGCACATGCCGATCGCCGTGCAGGGTTTCACCGATTTCTATTCGTCGAAGGAACACGCCACCAATGTGGGCATCATGTTCCGCGGCAAGGACAACGCCCTGATGCCGAACTGGCTGTCGATGCCCATCGGCTACAACGGCCGCGCATCGACCGTGGTGGTCAGCGGCACGCCGATCCGCCGCCCGCGCGGACAGCTCAAGCCGCCGACGGCGGACGCGCCGACCTTCGGTCCCTGCAAGCGGCTCGACTTCGAACTCGAAATGGGTGTCGTGATCGGGCAGGCGTCCGCCATGGGCGAGATGCTGACCGAGCAGGAGGCCGAGGAGATGATCTTCGGCTTCACGCTGCTCAACGACTGGAGCGCGCGCGACATACAGGCATGGGAATATGTGCCGCTCGGTCCGTTTCAGGCCAAGGCGTTCGGCACCTCGATCAGCCCGTGGGTGGTGACGCGCGAGGCGCTGGAGCCGTTCCGTGTCAACGGTCCGGCGCAGGACCCGGCGCCGCTGCCGTATCTGCAGCAGAAGGGCGCGCAGAATTACGACGTTCAGCTTGCCGTCGATCTCAAGACCGAGACGATGAAGGAGGCGGCGGGTATCTGCCGCACCAACTTCAAATACATGTACTGGTCCTCGGTGCAGCAGCTTGTGCATCATGCGTCAAGCGGCTGCGCGATGAATGTCGGCGATCTGCTGGGCTCCGGCACGATCAGCGGCCCTGAGAAAAGCGAACGGGGTAGCATGCTGGAGCTGAGCTGGGGCGGCACCGAGCCGCTCGATCTCGGCAACGGCGTGCAGCGCTCGTTCCTCGAGGACGGCGACTCGCTCACGATGCGCGGCTGGTGTCAGGGCGACGGCTATCGCATCGGTTTTGGCGAGGTCGAGGGGACGATTTTGCCGTCGGTTTGATACAGGGGTGTTTGCAAGGGCGTTATCGGCAGCGTGTCTATACCTCTCCCAGGGGGAGAGGTCGACGCGCTAAGCGCGGCGGGTGAGGGGGTACGCTCTCTCGATGGATTCTACGCCCTCACCCCAACCCTCTCCCCACGGGAGAGGGGGCCGATCGCAGATGTGGAACGTCCTGCCTTTTAACCCAGTTTCTTCAACGGCAGCTTCCGCGTGGTTTTGAGCCGGTCCAGCACGATGGACGAGCGCACATGCGCGACGCTCTCGTGCGGCATCAGGACGTTGTTGACGATGTCGGACAGGCTCTTGAGATCGCTCAGCACCACCTTCAGCAGGTAATCCGCATCGCCGGTCAGCGAATAGGCTTCCTGAATTTCATCGACCCGCCGCATCAGGTCGCGAAACCGCTTGGCGTTGTTCGGCGAGTGCGTCGCCAGCGTGATCTGGATGAAGGCCAGCACGTTGAAGCCGAGCGCCTCGCTGGCAAGGTCGGCGTGATAACCGGCGATCACTTTCTCGTCTTCCAGCCGCGTGCGGCGGCGCGAGCATTGCGACGCCGACAGGCCCGCGAGGTCGGCGAGTTGCTGATTGGTCAGGCGGCCGTCGTCCTGGAGCGCGGCGAGGATTTTGAGGTCGAAACCGTCCAGCGAAGTCATGCGCAAAAACCTTCAAAGATGCACGATATGTGCATGATATTGGCATATGGCGCCCTATTTTGCACGCCTGTTGCATCAAAAGCGGCGCACGATGCACTCCTGACAGAAGAATCAGGGGAGATCGCCATGGGTCCGTTTCCGCACGATGCGCCGACCGCCGTCATTTCCGAGCAGAACCCGATGGGCACCGACGGCTTCGAGTTCGTCGAGTATGCGCATCCCGAGCCGGAAAAGCTGCACGCGTTGTTCCGCCTGATGGGCTTCACCGCGGTCGCCCGTCACAAGACCAAGGCGATCACAGTCTATCGCCAGGGCGACGTGAACTATCTCGTCAACGAGCAGCCCGGCACTCATGGATACGATTTCGTCGCCATGCATGGCCCGTGCGCGCCGTCGATGGCGTTCCGTGTGGTGGATGCAAAGCGGGCCTATGAACGCGCGCTGTCGCTTGGTGCGGAGCCCGCTGATGAGACGTCATCCCGCAAGGCGCTGGACGTGCCCGCGATCAAGGGCATCGGCGGCAGTCTGTTGTACTTTGTCGATCGCTATGGCGCGAAGGGGTCGGCTTACGACACCGAGTTCGACTGGCTCGGGCTGAAGGACATTCATCCCGATGGCGCAGGGCTGTTCTACATCGACCACCTGACCCACAACGTGCATCGCGGCCGCATGGACGTCTGGACCGGCTTCTATGAAAAGCTGTTCAATTTCCGGCAGATTCGCTTCTTCGACATCGAGGGCAGGGCCTCCGGTCTCCTTTCGCGCGCGCTGACCAGCCCGGACGGTAAGATCCGGATTCCGATCAACGAGGATGCAGGCGATTCCGGCCAGATCGAGGAATATCTCAACACCTATCGCGGCGAGGGCATCCAGCACATTGCCTGCGGCGTGAAGGACATCTATCACACCATCGAAAAGCTGCGCGCGGATGGCCTGCCGTTCATGCCGCCGCCGCCGGATACCTATTTCGAGAAGATCGACACGCGCCTGCCGAAGCATGGCGAGGACGTTGTGCGCCTTCGGAAGAACGGCATCCTGATCGACGGCGAGGGCGTGGTCGATGGCGGCCACACCAAGGTGCTGCTGCAAATCTTCTCGGCCAACGCGATCGGCCCGATCTTCTTCGAGTTTATCCAGCGCAAGGGCGACGACGGTTTCGGCGAAGGCAACTTCAAGGCGCTGTTCGAGTCGATTGAAGAAGACCAGATCCGGCGCGGCGTGCTGTCGGTGGACAAGAAGAGCGCGGCTTAAACATTTCCGACGTCATTGCGAGCGAAGCGAAGCAATCCATTGAAGAGTGGATTGCTTCGTCGCTTTCGCTCCTCGCAATGACAAGAGGGCTCGTCTACGACCGCTTCAGGTTGAGCAAATTGCCGGTGAGGATCAGCGCTGCGCCGATCACGGTCGCGGCGTCGAGCCGCTCGGAATAGAGCAGCCAGCCGAGCGTCGCCGAGAGTGGCACGCGCAAAAAGTCCATCGGCACGACGACCGTGGCGTCGGCATAACGCATCGCCTGCGCGAAGCAGTAGTGCGAATACGTTCCGCAGAACGCGATCACGAGGATCCACGGCCAGATGTGAGCCGATGGCCAGTGCCAGGTGTAGACCGCCGGGATCAGCCCGATGGCCGACTGGATCACCAGCATCCAGAAGATAATCACGAGGACCGTATCGGTGCGGGTAAGGGACTTCACCATGACGATGGCCGCGCCGAAACCCATCGCGGCCAGCACCATGATCAACTGACCCGGGCTGATCTGCGCGACGCCGGGCTGCACGATGACGATCACGCCGATCAGCCCCAGCACGATCGCCAGCACTTTCCAGACGTTCAGGCGCTCACCGATGAAACTCACGGCGAGCAGCGCGGTCCAGATCGGCATGGTGAATTCGATGGCGACCACCTGCGCCAGCGGGATCAGCGTCAGCGCCAGAAACCAGCCATACTGCGCGGCATAGTGGACGATGTTGCGGACGATATGCGTAAGCGGCCGCAAGGTTTTCATGCGCGCGAAGCCGCCGTTGGCGTGGATCAGCGGATAGAGCATCAGAAGGCCGATGACCGACCGCATTTCCATGATCTGGAACACGTCGAGTTCACGGGTGGCTTCGCGCCCGGCGACCAGCAGCACCAGCATCAGGGTCAGCCAGCCGGCCATCCAGCCGGCGGCCTTCGCGTTGGAGGGCTGCATCGCAATGACCGATTGCGTCACTTGCGCCCCCATGCTGCACCGCAAATCATTGTTGCTAGCTCCCCACTTGATCGACGGCCTGCTTACGCAATCTGTTTTCAGCCTGCAATATCGCGAAACTCGCAGCAGGCCCGTCAAGTTTGCATTGTGAATCGGGTACCGAACCTGCGAGCATCGGAGCGAGCGGGGCGCCAGTTCCTGCCGTAAAACAAGCAACACGAGAGGACACGCCTTGATCGATCCCGCCTCATTGCCGTTCGATACCGAGACCATGCTGACGGGCCTGCGCCCGTGGATTGAATGCGAGAGCCCGACCTGGGATGCTGAAGCGGTCAACCGCATGCTTGAACTTGCGGCGCGCGACATGGCGATCGGCGGCGCCACGATCGAGTACATTGCCGGAAGGCAGGGCTTTGGCGGCTGCATCCGTGCGCGATTTCCGCATCCCAAACAGGGCCAGCCCGGCATCCTGATCGCCGGACACATGGACACTGTTCACCCGATCGGGACGCTAACAAAGCTGCCGTGGCGGCGCGAGGGCAGCAAATGCTACGGGCCGGGCATTCTCGACATGAAGGGCGGCAACTACGCCGCGCTCGAAGCGATCCGGCAACTCGCGAAAGCCTCGGTCGCGACGCCATTGCCGGTGACGGTGCTGTTCACGCCGGACGAGGAAGTCGGAACGCCGTCCACACGCGACATCATCGAGGCGGAAGCCGCGCGCAACAAGTACGTGCTGGTGCCGGAGCCGGCGTTCAAGAATGCCGGCGTCATCACCGGCCGCTACGCGATTGCCCGGTTCAATCTGGAAGCGGAAGGCAAGCCGAGCCACGCGGGCGCGACGCTCGCCGCCGGGCGATCCGCGATCCGTGAGATGGCGCGGCAGATCCTCGCCATCGACGGCATGACCGGCGACGACTGCACCTTCAGCGTCGGCGTCGTTCATGGCGGGCAGTGGGTGAATTGCGTGGCCTCATCCTGCCGCGGCGAAGCGCTGAGCATGGCGAAACGTCAGGCCGATCTCGACCGCGGCGTTGAGCGGATGCTGGCGCTGAACGGCACGGCGAACGACGTCACATTCAGGGTCACGCGCGGCGTGACGCGGCCGGTCTGGGAACCGAGTGCCGGCACCATGGCGCTGTATGAACAGGCACGTGCGGTCGGTGCGAAAATCGGCCTCGATCTGATCCAGGGCAGTTCGGGCGGAGGCTCGGATGGAAACTTCACCGGGGCGATGGGTCTGCCGACCCTTGACGGTCTCGGATTGCGCGGTGGCGATTACCACACGCTGAACGAGCATATCGAAGTCGATAGCCTGGTTGAGCGCGGAAGGTTGATGGCCGGTCTCTTGGCCAGCCTGCAATGATTTGCCAAGATGAGGCCGCGCGATCGGGCCTTGTCATAGTCACCATACGAAACGGGATAACGCCGCATGCCCAATATTGTGCTGATCGAAAGCTATACTGACGAACTCATTGCCATCCGCCGCGACCTTCATGCCCATCCCGAAATTGGTTTCGAGGAACATCGCACATCGGGCATCGTTGCGGAAAAGCTCGCCGGCTGGGGCATCGAGGTGCATCGCGGCCTCGGCGGCACCGGTGTCGTCGGTCTCCTGAAAGGCAAGGGCAACGGCACGAAGCGGATCGGCCTGCGCGCGGACATGGACGCGCTGCCGATGGAAGAGAAGACCAACCTGAGCTGGCGCTCGACGATTCCCGATCGCTTCCATGGCTGCGGCCATGACGGCCACACCACCATTCTGCTCGGCACCGCGCGCTATCTCGCCGAGACGCGCAATTTCGACGGCACGGTGGCTTTCATCTTTCAGCCCGCTGAGGAAGGGCTCGGCGGCGCCCGCGCGATGATCAAGGACGGCCTGTTCGAGAAGTTTCCGCTCGATGAGGTCTATGGGCTGCACAACGCGCCGCAGCTCAATCCGGGTCAGGTCGCGATCTTTCCGGGGCCGAGCATGGCCTGCGCGGATTTCTTCGACATCACCATCACCGGCTACGGCAGCCACGGCGCGATGCCGGAAATGTCACGCGATCCCGTGGTGATTGCGATGACGCTGGGGCAGGCGCTGCAGACCATCGTCAGCCGCAATGTCGATCCGCTTAAATCCGCGGTGCTGTCGATTACGCAGATTCATTCCGGTTCGGCCTATAACGTCATCCCGGGCGAGGCGACGCTGGCCGGCACCGTGCGCACGTTTTCCGAAAAGGTGCGCGAACAGATCCGCGATCGGATGCGCACGATTGCGGCCGGCATGGCGACGGCGTTTCAGGTCGAGATCAAGGTCGAGATCCGCGATATCTTCTCGGTGCTGATCAACCACGAGGAGCAGGCGCATTTCGTCGCCGACGTGGCGCGGGACGTTGTCGGCAACAACAACGTGCTGACGACGCCGACGCCGAAAATGGGCAGCGAGGATTTCGCCGACATGCTGCTCAAGGTGCCGGGCGCCTATTTTTGGCTCGGCCACGAGGGATCGGTGCCGCTGCACAATCCGGGCTTTATTCTGGACGACGGCATTCTGCCTGTCGGCGCGAGCCTGTTCTCGCGCATCATCGAGCAGCGGATGCCGCTGGTGGCGTGAGCAGCTACCGGGCGAACAACTGCCGCACCAGTGTCGTCAGCCGACCCGTGGGGGAAGCCAGTTCATCCATCATGGTGAAATGATTCGCTTTCGGGATTTCTTCGTAGATCACCGGCAATCCATGCGCCGCGCGGTGCGCGGCGTAGTCGGCGGATTGCTTGCGCAGCAACGGCAGTTCGCCGCTGCCCGCGACGATGACGAGCGGCTTGTTCACGCCGCCGGGATTGCGCATCGGCGAATTGCGCTGGATCGTTGCGTCGTCGAGATTGAGCTTGGCGTTCAGATAGCTGTGACTGATCGGTTCGAGATCGTAGATGCCGCTGATCAGAAGCCCGGACTTGATGTGCGGATGACCGAGCGACATCGATGACAGATGTCCGCCGGCGGACCAGCCCGAGACGATCATCCTGTCCGGATCACCGCCCAGCGCAGGAAGCTCGGTCACCAGATAGTCGATTCCGGTTCGGACTTCGTCGACGATCTGGCCCAGGGAGGCATCGGGCGCGAGCGTATAGCCGATCAGCGCGACATTGATGCCGTGGGCCATCGGACCCGCAGCGCAGAAAGTGAAATTCTCCTTGGCGCGCGTCTGCCAGTAGCCACCGTGAATGAAGACCAGTGTCGGGCCGTCATCCCCGGCTTTCAGGAAATCGATCCGGTTGCGCTCGCGCGGCCCGTAGCGAAGATCGAGGGACTGCGGATGCCTGGCGCGCATCTCGGCGGAGAGGCGATCCCACTCCGCGACGATGGAGGGCGTGTCGGGCACATGGAGCGTGTTGTTGAAGCCGAGATCGAGTTGCTCCTGTGTCAGCTTGCGCCAATCCGGTGCATCGACAGGCGCGCTCATGAGATCATCTCCGGTTTCATTCGGGCAATGATCGCAATTGGATCGCGGTCACGCAACCCGTCATTGCCGCAGCGCAGGGACGACGAGAAACGGAATCATGCCGAGGATCACGCTGATGAGGGCAAACAGCAGCAGCGCGTCGTAACTTCCGGTCATGTCGTGGATCAGGCCGCCCGCCCACGAGCCGAACGCGGAGCCGAGCCCGCTGCCGATGGTGATCGTCCCGTAAATCGTGCCGACCCGTTCACCGCGAAAGATTTTCATCGCGGTTGCGGTGATCAGCGGACCGCGCGAGCCGATCATGCTGCCGAATGTCACGACGAACGCAGTGAGCAGCCAGACATTAGGATATGATTTCAGCAGCCAGAGCAGGCCAATGCCGATGATCGACATCGCGTAGCTGAACAGCACCGAGCGGCGGCGGCCGATCACGCCGTCGAGCCAGGTGACGCCGAGCATGCCGAACAGCAGCACCACGCCACTGAATCCCCACGCGGTGGCGGCCTGCAGCGGCGGAAAGCCGGCATCGACCAGATAGGCGACGATCTGTGCCGAGAGCGCGAACATGCCGACCGCGGTGAAGAAGAATGTCGAGAACAGCGCCCAGAAGGCATGATGACGCATGGCGCTGACCAGCGTCCAGCCTTCGTCGATCAGGCCGGTTGCCGCGCTCCGGGCGAGGGTGGCCGATCCCGACGCGAACAGCTTCCACGGCAGCAGCACCAGCGGCAGCAGCAGGATCAGCGCGGTCCCGCCGAAGATCTGATACGCGCCGCGCCAGCCGACGCGGTCGATCAGGACCTGCGACAACGGCAGCAGGATGAGCACGCCGGCCCCGGCGGCGGAATAAACCACCGACATCGCGGCCGGCAGTTTCGGGCCGAACCATCGCCCCAGCATGATCGAGTTCGGAACATTGCCGATGCAGGCGATGCCGAATCCGGCGCAGAGGCCAAGAGTGAGCTGAAATTGCCAGAGCTGCTGCGCGAAGGCCGCGGCGAGGAAGGCTCCGCCCAGCAGCGCGAGCCCCAGCGTGTAGACCATGCGAGGGCCGGAGTGATCGAACAGGCGGCCGATCAGCGGAGCGGCGAGGCCGCCCGCCAGCGCGGCCAGCGAATAGATCGAGATGACCTCGGCGCGGTCCCAGCCAAAGCTCTGCGAGATCGGCAGCAGGAAGACGGTGAAGCTCTCACCGAGCCCGCGCCCGAGCACCGACAGGGCGAAACACAGCGCCAGCACATTGAGTGCGATATGCACCGGCTTCATGCCGGTTTTCACAGGCTTCATCGGGCAGGCCCGGAGAGCGGATCACTGTTCATGTCTCTATGAACCGCAATTCGGCGATCGGGAGCAGGTGCAGTTTCCGAATACGCCTATGCAATCGCGCCCGGCGGTCAGAGATGCTTCATTCCGAACTGGTCCAGCAGCGGCAGGAGTTCGCTGCGCGCGCGCCGCCGGTGGTTCTGGGCTTCGCTGCACGACAGCATCGCATCGCCGCTCTTGAGCGCGGCGATAAGCGCCTGATGCTCCTTGAGCGATTTTGTCGGCTTGGCCCGCAGGCGCAGCGTCATCATCCGGGCGCGGTGCGACTGGTCCATGATGGTGTTGGCGAGGCGGGCGAGGCGGGTATTGCCGCTGCCGTCGATCAGGGCGCGATGAAAGCGATCGTCCGCACGGGCCCAGGCGTCGAGTTCATCGCGCTGCAAGGCGGCTTTCATCTCGGCGTTGATGCTCTCCAGAGCCGTCACGATCGGGCGGCGGTCTTTCGGGCTCATGGCGGCGATCAGTTCGGCGGCCATGCCCTCAAGGGCGATGATCACGTCATAGACCTCGCGCATGTCGTCCGGTGACAGCGCCAGAACGGTGACACCGCGCTTGGGCAGAACCCGCACCAGGCCTTCTTCCTGAAGCCGGATCAGGGCCTCATGGACGGGGGTACGGCTCATGCCGAGCCGGAGCGCGATTTCCTGCTCCGAGCCCTGGTAGCCGGGCGCGAAAGCGTTGTCGCGAATGGCGTTCTTCAGCGCCTGATAGGCGTCGGCGACGAGCGAGGGCGCCTTGGCAAGCGGCTCTGCGGCGGGCGTTTTGAGGCGACTCATGTCCGTTCCTGACTTCAAGTTCCTTATAGCGGCAAGCCGGCGGCCGGCGCGAGGTGTCTTGACATCCATACCATCTTCCATGGAAGGTAACATCCACAGTGCGCTGCCGAGAGACAGGCGGCTGGTGGGCTAGCCCGCCCGCCCAGCCAAGGCGGCTCGCGCCCTGACGGTTCAACCAACAAGCGGATTCAGCGTGAAAACCTATCGAATTGCAGCCATCCCCGGCGACGGCATCGGCTCCGAGGTGATCTCCGCCGGTGTGGAAGCGTTGAATGCCTGCGCCAAACGCGACGGCGGTTTCACCTTCGCGTTCGATCATTTCGACTGGGGATCGGAGCGCTTTAAGAAGACCGGCGCGTTCATGCCGGACAACGGTCTGGACCTGATCAGGAAGCACGATGCGATCCTGTTCGGCTCTGCCGGTGCGCCTGATGTGCCCGATCACATCACGCTGTGGGGGCTGCGGCTCGCTATCTGTCAGCCGTTCGATCAATACGCCAATGTCCGTCCGACGCGCATCCTGCCGGGCATCGTCAGCCCTCTGCGCAACGTGTCCGGTCCGGAACTCGACTGGGTGATCGTGCGCGAGAATTCCGAGGGCGAATATGCCGGCGTCGGCGGCCGCGTGCATCGCGGGCTGCCGGAGGAGGCCGCCACCGACGTGTCGATGTTCACGCGCGCGGGCGTTGCCCGCATCATGCGCTTTGCCTTCGCGCTGGCGCGCTCGCGGCCCCGGAAATTCCTGACGGTGGTCACGAAGTCTAACGCGCAGCGCCACGCCATGGTGATGTGGGACGAGATCGCCGCAGAGGTCGCGCACGAATTTCCTGATGTGACATGGGACAAGATGTTGGTCGACGCCATGACCATGCGGATGACGCTCAAGCCCGAAACGCTGGACACCATTGTCGCCACCAACCTGCACGCCGACATTCTGTCGGATCTCGCCGCAGCGCTGGCGGGCTCGCTCGGCATCGCGCCGACGGCCAATCTCAATCCCGAGCGTACCTTCCCGTCGATGTTCGAGCCGATTCACGGCTCGGCTTTCGATATCATCGGCAAGGGAATTGCGAACCCGGTCGGCACGTTCTGGTCCAGCGTGATGATGCTGGAGCATCTCGGTGAACCGTCCGCCGCGGCGCGGCTGATGCGGGCGATTGAGAAGGTGACAGTCGACAAATCGCTGCACACGCCGGATCTCGGCGGAAAGGCAAGAACCGCCGATGTCACCAGGGCGGTGTGCGATGCATTGGCCGGCGACAATCAGGCTAACTAGACAAGACTCAAACCTTGGCCGGAGAGCCGGGGACCGACACCAAAAATAAAAACAGAAGACAAGGAAACAAAGTCAGGGAGAGGCCGCCATGCGGAAGCTGTTTGTTGGGGTTGCAGGCCCGGTTGCCGCGATCCTGCTATCGATGTCGGCGATGGGATCGGCCGCAGCACAAAGCTTTCCGTCGCGTCCGATCACCCTGATCGTTCCGGCCGCTGCGGGCGGGCCGACCGACGCGGTCTCCCGCCTTGTTGCGGAGTCGATGGGACGAACGCTGGGTCAGCAGATCGTGGTGGAGAATGTCGGCGGGGCCGGCGGCACCATCGGCATGACCCGCGTCGCGAAATCCCCCGCCGACGGCTACATGGTGACGGTCTGGCATATCGCGCAGGCGACCGCGCCGTCGCTCTACGACAACCTCCGCTATAACGTAATCGACGATTTCGATTCCATCGGCCGCATCGCGGACGTGCCGATGACGATCGTCGGCAAGAGTGGCCTTGAGCCGAAAACCGCCAAGGACCTGATCGACTGGATCAAGCAGAGGAAGGCCGCCGTGACCTATGCCCATGCCGGGATCGGTTCGGCATCGCATCTGTGCGCGATCATGTTCATGAGCGCGATCGACACCCAGATGACGGCCTTGTCCTATCGCGGAACCGGGCCCGCGATGTCGGATCTGCTCGGCGGCCAGTTCGACATGATGTGCGACCAGACCACGACCACCACCGCGCAGATCAAGGACGCCAAGATCAAGGGCTATGCCGCAACGACAAAAGAGCGGCTGAAAATTCTTCCCGATCTTCCGACGCTCGACGAAGCCGGGCTGAAGAATTTCGAGGTCGCCGCATGGCATGCGATGTGGGCGCCGAAGGGATTACCGGCTGACGTCCAGAGAAGCTGAGCGATGCTTTGCAGACCGCGCTGAAAGATCCAAAGGTCATCGAGCGTCTGGCGGCACTCGGCATCGAGCCGGTGAAGCCGGAGCAGGCGACGCCGGAGGCGCTGTCCGCCCACCTGAAGGCCGAAGTGGCGAAATGGTCGCCGGTCATCCAGGCGTCGGGTGCGAAAGCGAACTAGCTGATATCATCGCGTGGGTCATACCGGCGCGGCAGAACCGGCGATTGTCGGATCATTGCCCAGCCGCTAAAGGCTGTTGGATTATCCCATCATCAATCGAAGTTTTGGAGGGCGTCATGAGCGGTGAAAGCGAACAATTCAAAAAAGGTCTGGCCGTCCGTCGCGACGTTCTGGGCAAGGATTATGTCGACGGCAGCATCGCCAAGGCCGATGACTTCATGATGGCGTTTCAGGAGATCACCACCGAATGGTGCTGGGGCTACGCCTGGACCCGGCCGGGCCTCGACCGCAAGACCCGCAGCATGCTCAACCTCGCCATGCTGACGGCGCTGAAGGCGCCGAACGAGATCAAGCTCCATGTCAAAGGCGCGCTGACCAACGGCGTGACCGTGGATGAGATCAAGGAAGTGCTGCTGCACGCCACTGTCTACAGCGGCATTCCGGCGGGCCTTGAGGCGTTCAAGGCGGCGCACGAAGTGCTGAAGGCCGAAGGCGCGCTGGAGAAGAAATAGTTCCTCTCGTCATTGCGAGCGAAGCGAAGCAATCCACAGCAGCAGGCAAAAGCTGGATTGCTTCGTCGCTGCGCTCCTCGCAATGACGGTGGTGCCTCACACGCCCAGATAAACCTGCTGGATGTACTTGTCGCCAGCGATTTCCTTGGCCGTGCCCTCCCGGATGGTGCGGCCGTGTTCGAGCACATAGACGCGGTCCGTGATCTTCAGCGTCGATGTCGCATCCTGTTCCACGATCAGAATCGCGGTGCCGTCTTTCCTGATCTGCTGGATCGAATCGAAGATCAGGCCTTTCAGCCGCGGTGCGATGCCGACCGACGGCTCATCGAGCAGCAGCAGTTCCGGCCGCCCCATCAGTGCGCGGCCGATGGCCACCATCTGCTGCTCGCCGCCGGAGAGCGTGCTGGATTGCTGCCATTGCCGCTCGCGCAGCACCGGAAACAGCGTGAAGACACGTTCGAGGTCGGCGTTGATCTCGGCCTTGTTGCTTCGGAGATAGGCGCCGAGCTGAAGGTTCTTCAGCACCGACAGTTCCGAGAACAGCTTGCGGCCTTCGGGACAATGGCAGATGCCGCGCGCGACCACATCGTAAGGCGCGACGCCGTCGAGCGTCCGGTCCTTGAACTTCAGCGTGCCTTGCGAGCCGATGGAGCGTGAGATTGCCTTCAGCAGCGTGGTCTTGCCGGCGCCGTTGGGGCCGAGCACGCCGACCAGTTCGCCCTTTTCAACCTTGATCGAGACGGATTCGATGGCAAGAGCCTTGCCGTAGCTGACACGCAGGTCGGAGACTTCAAGCAGAGGCATGTGCATCCTCCGTCTTGCCGATATACGCCTCGATGACTTTCGGGTTCTTCACGATGTCCTCGGGGGGCCCGACGGCGATGATCTCGCCGAAATTCATCGCGATGACGCGCGACACCAGCGCCATGAATTCGCGCAGCTTGTGCTCGATCAGCAGGATGGTCAGGTTCTCCTCGCGATGCAGACGCTTGATGAGTTGCGCCAGCGGCTCGATCTCGCTGGAGCCGAGGCCGGCGAACGGCTCGTCGAGCAGCAGCAGGTCCGGCCGGGTCGCCAGCGCGCGGGCGATTTCGAGCCGCCGCAGATCGCCGTAGGGAAGTGTTTCGACCGGCTCCAAGCCGCGGCCGCCGAGACCGACCTGTTCGAGTAGGTGGCGCGCGCGCTCTTCCTTGTCATGGTCCTGATGCGCGCGCGGCGACATGCAGGCGACAAGAACATTCTCCAGCAGGTTCATGCCCACGAAAGGACGGCAGAGCTGGAAGGTGCGCGCCATGCCGCTGTTGACCACCTTGTAGGGCGCAAGGCCACGCAGCGGTGCTCCGTTGAATGTCACGCTCCCGGATGTCGGCGCCATAAAACCGGTGAGCATATTGAACAGCGTGGTCTTGCCCGCGCCGTTCGGGCCGAGGATGCCGGTGAGTTCGCCCTTTTGCAGGGTGAAGGTCGCGCCCTTCACGGCGGTGAGGCCGCCGAACCGCTTGGTGACGTCGTTGACTTCGAGCAGCGCCGTCATCGGAAGCGCTCCGTCATCCGGCGCCACAGCGGCGCGACCAGGCCATTAGGAAGGAAGAACAGGATCAGCATCAGCGTAAGGGTATAGATCCACAGGCGATACTCGCCGAAGCCGCGCAGCATCTCGGTGAGCAGCGTGAGCAGGATCGCCGCCACCGCCGCGCCATAGATCGAGCCGATGCCGCCGACGTAACACATGATGATGACGGTAATCGACACCACCACCGAAAACAGCGGCGGGGAGACCTGTAGCTGGTAATGCGCATACAGCGCGCCGCCGAGTCCTGCAAAGGCGGCGCTGATGGCGAGCGACGCGATCTTGTAGAACGTCACATTGATGCCTGCCGCCTGACAGGTTGCCTCATCGCCGCGAATGGCGCGGAGCAACAGGCCCCAGTGCGATTGCGCCAGCAGCACCAGCACGATCACGGTGACCACAAGGATCGCCAGCACGAGCCAGTAGTAGTGAAGCGGATTGCGCATCAGCGGTTCGAGGCCGTAAAGGCCTTCCTCGCCGCCGGTCTGCTCCCAGAAGATCAGACACAGGCGTTGCAGGATGGCGGAGGCCGACAGCATCGCCAGCGCGAAGTAGGGGCCGCGCAGGCGCAATGTCGGAAAGCCGACGATCAGGCTGAATGCGACCGCGATAACGACCGCCGCCGGCAGGCTGTACCATGGGTTCGCAAACCAGATCGTCGCGAGGAAGCCCGCGGTATAGGCACCCGCGCCGATAAAGAGTGAGTGGCCGAAGTTCTCGCGGCCGGTGAGGCCCGACATGAAATCCCAGCTCGAAGCCCAGATGCCGTAGATGACGCAGACGGTGAGCACGCCGGTGAGATAGTTGCTTGCCGCGAACACCGGGGCCAGCGCCAGAATGGCGACAACCACGATGCCGCCGGCGATATCGATCAGTGAAACCTGCCGCATGTCAGAACGCCGCCCGCCGTCCGAGAATGCCGGACGGTCTGATCATGAGGGTGATGACGACTGCGACCAGCGAGACCAGTTCGGTCCAGGATGTCGAAATCAGATAGGCCACGATAGTCTCCGAATAACCGAGGATCAGCGAGGCGATGATGCTGCCGGGGATCGAGCCGAGGCCGCCGACGATGACGATGGCGAAGGCTTTCACCATCGGCAGCAGGCCCATGGTCGGCTGCACCGTAAGGAACGGTGAGACCAGCACGCCGGCGAATGCGGCGGTGCCTGCGGAGATGGCCATCACGATGGAGAAGATACGGTTGGTGGGGATGCCCATGTATTGCGCGGCTTCCGGATCCTGCGACACCGCCAGAATGGCCGCGCCGAGCCGCGTGCGCTGAATGAACAGCCAGAGCAGCAGCAGCACCAGAACGCTCATGACCAGCGCGAGAAGCCGTTGTCCGCCGATGTCGACGCCGCCGATCGAAATCTTGTCGGCCACGAACGAGGGGACGTTGCGGTATTCGGAGCCGAAGGTGATGAACAGCGCCTGTTCGACGGCCAGCGAGACCGCCAGCGTGATCATCAGCACGGCGAGCTGCGATGCCCGCAGCGGCCGGACCAGGAAGCGCTCCATCAGCACGCCGAAGCCTGCAACCAGCAGAACGGCCAGTGGCGCCGCGATGATCAGCGGGAAGTTCAGCAGCGATGTGAAGACGTAGGCTGCATAGGCGCCGAGCGCGTAAAACGAGCCGTGGGCCAGATTGAGGATGCGGGCCACGCCGAAGATCAGCGTAAAGCCCACCGCGAGCAGCGCATAGATTGCGCTGGATACAGCGCCGTAGATCAGGATTTCGAGCATAACCGCCTGCTGGTCTTATTCGTCAGAAGAAGGCAAACCTTCGGGGACAGCGGCCGGTAATATCGTTACCGGCCGCTGTTCTCACGACGTCAAGTGCGGTTCAGTTCATCCAGGGCGGCGGGATCATCTTTCCCGTTTCAGACGCCTTCGGCCACACGACGATGCGTGCGCCGTCCTTCTGCCATTGCGCGAACAGCAGGTTTTGCAAGCCGGGTCCGGTCTTCACATCATGGACCTCGTCGAACTGGATCTTGCCGGCGATGCCGACATAGTCCGTCTTTTCGAGTTCTTTGATCACCGCATTCGGCTCGACCGAGTTGGCGCGCTTTACCGCTTCCGCGTAGACATAGATCGCGTCATAAGCGCCGACGCCGGTATAGACCGGGGCGGTGCCGAAGCGTTTGACGAACTCATCCCAGAAAGGGATCGTCTTCTCGGTCAGCGGTGCGCGGGTTGCGAACAGGCCGACGGTTTCGGACAGAGCCTTGCCGCTCACGCGGGTGAAGAAGTCCGCGTCCTGGCTCTTCACATCGATGCCGCCGATCGGAATCGGCACCTGCGCGTCATGCCACTGCTTGACGAAGATGTCCGAGGATGCGTGCGACAGAATTACAATCAGATACTGCGCACCGCTCGACTTGACCTTGGCAAACAGCGGCGAGAAGTCCGAGGTCGATGTGTCGAAGAATTCTGCCATCGGCACTTCGGTGCCGCCCTCGACCGCGCCCTTCTTCAGGATCGGAACGAGGTCTTGCACCCATTTAGCGTTCTCTCCGACGATGGCGACCTTCTTCAGGCCCATCTCGCCCTTGAGCTTGCCGTTGATGAAGTCAACCAGCGCGCGGGCCTGATGGCCGGCGTGGATCGGGGAGACACGGAAAATGTACTTGTAGTTCTCGTAATCGGCTTTCACCTTTGCCGTGATTGCAGGCGAGGCCGCGCCGACGCCGAGATAGATCGTTTTTGCGTTCGAGATGTGCGGCAGCTGGGCCAGCGTCACGCCGCTGGTGTAGCCGCCGATCAGCACGTCGACCTTTTCATCGGCGGTGAGCTTCTTGATCGCGGCAATGCCCTGTTCGGGGTTTTCGGTTTCGTCTGCGGCAACCATTTCAAGCTTGCGCCCGACGAGTCCGCCTTTGCTGTTGATATCCTCGATCGCCATCTTGATGGCGTTCTGTGTGTCGCGGCCGACCTGAAGCTGGACCGAAGTCGGGACGCCGATCTTGATGGTCTGCTGGGCCGAGGCCGGCGTGAGAAGGGCGCCGGTGCCGAGAATGCTCGCAGTTGCGAGCAGGCTGAGAAATGACTTCATGCGTTTCTCCCAAATGCATCTGAATTCGTGTTCGATGCTTTTTCTTTGCGGCGCTAGACTGCTGGCCGGACAAGTTCAAGTCAAGCAAAGATCGGATGTTTGCAGCGTGGATCTGTTTGAAACGGATTTCGCTTCAGCGCGGCAGGAACATTGTTTGCCACGCGTTAATGTTGCGATGCCGAAATCGCGAGATGCCCACGAATTCATCGTGGCCTGTTTGATTTTTACGAGGCGGTTCGGCGGTAGATCGTTATGGATTGCGATGCTCGGCCATGAAGCTTTCAAACCGCGGATCGCCGACGTGCGCGATATTGACGCGCATCGCGGGGGTGGCTGGGATGGCGTCCGGATTGAAGGCCGAACCGGGCGCCAGCAGGATGCTGCGTTCGGCAGCAACGCGCGACAACTGCGTATCGTCGATATGCGGCGGCAGTTCGCACCACATGTAAAAACCGCCGCGCGGCTGTCCGAACACTGGCAGGCCGAGCCGCGCCAGGCTATCGTTCGCCTGACGGGTGGCGGCTTCGATGCGCCCACTGAGCCGTTTGAGATGTCCGCGATAGCGCCCGCTGGTGATCAGGTCGTAGATGATCTGTTCGATGTAACCCGAGCTGTTGGCGCGGGTGATCATCTTGAGATCGGCCAGCCGCGCAACGGTATCGGCATTGGCGGCGATGTACCCCGACCGCAGGCTCGCGGAGAGCGTCTTGGCGAAGGTGCCGACATAGATCACGCGGTCGAGCTGATCGAGCGCGGCGAGACGGGGACTGTTGTTCGAGAGCACATCGGCGAACGGATCGGAATCGACAATGCGCAGATTGTGGTCGGTCGCGGTGCGCAGCAGACGATAGGCGACCGGCAGCGTGATTGAACAGCCGGTGGGATTGTGCGCGAGAGATTGCGTGAAGAACATCCGCGCGCCGGTGCTGGCGGCCTTCGCGGCCAGATCATCCGGGTCGGGGCCATCGACTGTTCGCCGCACGCCGATTAGGCGCGCCTTCGCCAGCCGCAGTTTTCCGAACAACGGATAGTAGCCGGGATTGTCGACAAGGACCGGATCGCCGGGTTCGACATACTGCCGCACGATCATGTCGAGCGCGTCGTTCGCGCCCTGCGTCAGCAGAACCTGCGTCGGCTCCGCGCCGATCGACCGTTCGGCGAGAAGACCGGCGATGCGCTGGCGCAGCGGCAGGAGACCGTAGGGGCTGCCGTAACTTTCAGGGAGATTGCGTTGTCCGGGCCGGCTCACCGGCCGCAGATAAGGTCCGACCTCCGAACCTTCCATCCATGCGGCAGGCGGACGGCCATCGCCGACGCGTACCTCGTAACGCTTTTCCAGTTGCTCGCGCAGCAGCCAGACGCTGTCGACCGCTTCGACCTTCGCGGGCTCGGCGGTCTCCGCGCGCTTCGGGCGATGCAGCGAGACATAAAAGCCTGAGCCCGGTTTGCTCTCGATCTGGCCTGACGCCACCAGCCGCTCATAGGCGTCGACAATGGTATTCTTGGATGCGCCGAACAGTTCCGATGCGCCGCGGATCGACGGCAGCCGTTCGCCGGGCCGGATTGCGCCGCGTTCGATCCGCGCAATGATCGCATCGACAATGGTTTCGATGCGCGATCGCGCGGGTCCGCCGCCGGAACTGAAAACTGTACCCATGCCGCGAATGGTACGGACCTTCCCGAAATTGTGCAAAGTGTTCCTTGTGGTGTACCCCCATCACCATACAGTTTCTGCAGCCGAAAATCCCCTCAAGAGGACCTCGGTTCGGGAGACGCTGAATGACTGTTGCAAGGCACGGGGCAAACCGCGGTTCGCGGATCGCCGGGTTTCACCGCAAGTCGCCGCAGGAGCGGCTCGATCTCGTGGCCTCGTTCGCGGGTCTCGATGCCGCGACCGCGGCCCATCTCGCCGACATGGGCAACCTACCGCCGCCGCTGGCGGACAAGATGATCGAGAACGTCATCGCCACGATGAATGTGCCGATCGGCATCGCGACCAATATGAAGGTCGACGGCGAGGACGTGCTGATCCCGATGGCGACGGAAGAGTCGTCGGTGGTCGCCGCTGTGTGCAATGCGGCGCGCCAGACTTACGATGCGGGTTTCACCACATCTGTCTCCGGCACGCTGATGATCGCGCAGGTGCAGGCCGTCGAGGTGCCCGATCCCTATGCCGCGCGGCTTCGGCTTCTGGAGAAGCGCCACGAGATCAAGGCGATCTGTGATGCCTGCGATCCGCTGCTGGTCAAGCTCGGCGGCGGTTTCCGCGATGTCGAGGTACGCATTCTCGATACACTCGGCGGACCGATGGTCATCACGCATCTGATCGTCGATACGCGCGATGCGATGGGTGCCAACGCCGTCAACACCATGGCCGAGAAGATCGCGCCGCATATCGCCACATGGAGTGGTGGGCGCGTGTTCCTGCGCATTCTCTCCAACCTTGCAGACCGGCGGCTGGCCCGGGCCCATGCGGTGTGGAGGCTGGAAGATATCGGCGGGGAGAGCGTGCGCGATGGCATCATCAGCGCCTATCAGTTCGCCGAGGCCGATCCATATCGCGCGGCCACCCACAACAAGGGCATCATGAACGGCATCAGCGCCGTCATTCTCGCCACCGGGAACGACACGCGCGCGGTGGAAGCCGGTGCCCATGCTTTCGCGGCACGTAGCGGACGTTACACCAGCCTGACGCGCTACGAGATCACCAAGGACGGTCATCTCTCCGGATCCATCGAACTGCCGCTCGCGGTCGGCCTGATCGGCGGTGCGACCAAGATTCATCCGACCGCGCAGGCGTGCCTCAAGATTCTCGGCGTCACCACGGCGGAGCGGCTGGCGCGCATCATTGCCGCGGTGGGGCTGGCGCAGAATTTCTCGGCGCTGAAGGCGCTCGCCACGGTGGGCATCCAGTCCGGGCACATGGCGCTTCATGCGCAGAACATCGCGATCATGGCTGGCGCTGTCGGCGACGAAGTCGAGGCTGTAGCGAAGGTGCTGGTCGAGCGTGCGACGGTGCGCATCGATATTGCGCAGGAGGTACTGGACATCATTCGGCGCTAGGACATTCCGGCGAAGGCCGGACAAATTCATAAGAATCAAAACGGGAGAAAACAAGAATGCAAAGATCAAAATCGGCTCTTCTGGCAGGCGCTGCGGTGCTTCTGTCGCTGGTGGCTCCGGCACACGCGCAGATCGCCAACAACACCATCAAGCTCGGCGTGCTGACCGATCTCACCGGCATCGCCACCGACTCGACGGGCGTCGGATCGGTTGCGGCGGCGAAACTTGCCATCGAGGATTTCAAGCTTGAGAAGCCCGACATCAAGGTCGAACTGCTTCAGGCCGACCACCAGAACAAGCCGGATATCGGCGGCGCGATTACGCGCCGCTGGATGGATCTCGACAAGGTCGATGCCGTGCTCGACGTGCCGTTCTCCTCGGTGGCATTGGCCGTGCAGGAAGCCACGCGCGGATCGAAAACCGCGTTCATCGCGTCCGGCCCCGGCTCGTCGCTGCTGACCGGCGAGAAGTGCTCGCCCAACACCGTGCACTGGACCTATGACACCTGGGCGCTGGCGCACGGCACCGCATTGGCGCTGTTGAAGGCGAAGAAGGACACATGGTTCTTCGTGACGGCGGACTACGCCTTCGGCCATTCGCTTGAGAAGGATGCGTCGGACGTTGTGAAGGAACAGAACGGCAAGATCCTCGGCAGCGTGCGGCATCCGCCGGGCGCATCGGACTTTTCGTCCTTCCTGCTGCAGGCGCAGGCCAGCAAGGCCAAGATCGTTGCGCTTGCCAACGCGGTGAACGACACCGTCAATTCCGTGAAGCAGGCGACCGAGTTTGGCATTCAGGCCGGCGGGCAAGAACTGGCGGCGCTGCTGATGCAGGTCACCGACGTCAATGCGATCGGACTTCAGGGCGCGAAGGGCCTCTATCTGACCGAAGGCTTCTATTGGGACTCTAACGACGGCACGCGCAAGTTTTCTGACCGCTTCACTGCGGCGGTTGGCGGCGGAAAGCGTCCGACCGCTATTCAGGCGGGCGTCTATGCCGGTACGCTGCACTATCTGCGCGCGGCGGCCGCGGCGAACACGACCGATGGACAGAAGGTTGTCGCCAAGATGAAGGAGATGCCGTCGAAGGATCCGTTGTTCGGTGAAGGCACGATCCGCGAGGACGGCCGTCACATCCACAACATGTATCTGTTCCAGGTGAAGACTCCCGCCGAGTCCAAG
The DNA here is from genome assembly GCF_058801645.1 of Afipia sp. GW822-FHT03D08. Classification (NCBI taxonomy): domain Bacteria; kingdom Pseudomonadati; phylum Pseudomonadota; class Alphaproteobacteria; order Hyphomicrobiales; family Nitrobacteraceae; genus Afipia; species Afipia sp. GW822-FHT03D08. Next base: position 384,734 of record NZ_JBXANK010000002.1, on the reverse strand, counting down.
GCGCCATGGGACTTCTACAAGCTGGTGGAGACGATCCCGGCGAAGGACGCTTTCCGGCCGATCGCCGAGGGCAACTGCCCGATGGTGACGAAGTAAGGCCGGTTTCCAACGCCGCGCAGGTGCGCCGTGGTCATCGGGGCGTTTAGATCGAGTGTAAATTTCCTCCCGGCGGGCTCCGTACGGGAGGAAATTTCTCTCTTCGAACATGATCTTAGAATGCAACGCCGGTCTGCCCTCCGGGTATGACGCAGGCGCGGTATGTAATTGACCAAAAACGGAAATTCGGCTATTTCACCGGCGTCGTGAATGCTGCCGCCGTCTTCGCCTGCAAGGCAGGCCATCCAGCAAAATTCATCGGCGAGAAGTTCTGCGTGAGGCGTGACCGCCCGCAAGTCCGGCGATTGTGCGCTCACCGATTGCAAGAGCATGGGTCCGGTTATGAGCAACTTCAATCAGGAAACGGTTCTCAGCGTCCATCACTGGACCGACAACCTTTTCAGCTTCACGACCACGCGTGATTCCTCGTTCCGTTTCCGGAATGGCGAGTTCACCATGATCGGTCTCAAGGTGAATGAGAAGCCGCTGCTGCGCGCGTACAGCGTCGCGAGCGCGAACTACGAAGAGAACCTCGAATTCTTCTCGATCAAGGTGGCTGACGGGCCGCTGACCTCGCGCCTCCAGCATCTGAAGGAGGGCGACCAGATCATCGTCAGCCGCAAGGCGACCGGAACGCTGGTGATCGACAACCTGACCGCCGGCCGCAATCTCTATCTGATCGGCACCGGCACTGGCCTCGCGCCGTTCCTCAGCGTCATCAAGGACCCCGAGACCTATGAGCGTTTCGAGAAGGTCGTGCTGCTGCACGGCTGCCGCCATGTCCGCGAACTGGCTTACGGCGAACTGATCACCGAGAAGCTGCCGCAGGACGAGATGATCGGCGAGATGGTAAGCAACCAGCTCATCTATTATCCGACCGTGACGCGCGATCCGTTCCGCAATCGCGGCCGCATCACCGACCTGATCACCTCCGGCAAGCTGTTTGAAGATATTTCGTTGCCGCCGCTCGATGCGGCGAAGGATCGCGTCATGATGTGCGGCAGCCCGGCGCTGCTGGTCGATACCAAGAAGCTGCTGGAAGAGCGCGGTTTTGTCGAAGGCAACCATGGCGAGCCGGCGGACTTCGTGGTCGAGAAGGCGTTCGCCGAGCGCTGATCACACGGACCGCTTCAAATCAAAAAGCCGCGGGCTATGCCGGCGGCTTTTTTTGTTTAGGAAGACTCGTCATTGCGAGGAGCGCTCGCGACGAAGCAATCCACTCTTCTCAAAAATGGATTGCTTCGCTTCGCTCGCAATGACGGAGGGATTACTCCGCAGCTTCTGAAACCTCGTCCGGCATACGCGGTGGCGGGGGCTGCTGTTTCGAGCGGCCGACCTGCGAGAACAGGTGCGCGAGCTTGTCGAGGTAGAGATAGACGATCGGCGTCGTGAACAGCGTCAGCGCCTGGCTGACCACCAGACCGCCGACCATGGCATAACCCAGCGGCTGCCTGATTTCGGAGCCCGTGCCGGTGCCGAGCATCAGCGGCACGCCGCCGAGCAGCGCCGCCATTGTGGTCATCATGATCGGGCGGAAGCGGATCAGGGCGGCCTTGCGGATCGCGTCTTCCGGCGACAGGCCCTCATCGCGCTCTGCGACGATGGCAAAGTCGACCAGCATGATGCCGTTCTTCTTCACGATGCCGATCAGCAGCACGATGCCGATCAGGCCGATCAGGCTGAAGTCGAATCCGAACAGCATCAGCATCGCCAGCGCGCCGACGCCGGCCGAGGGCAGGGTGGAGATGATCGTGAGAGGATGGATGTAGCTTTCGTAAAGAATGCCGAGGACCAGATAGACGACGATGAGCGCCGCAATGATCAGCAGCGGAACGGTGCCGAGCGATTGCTGGAACGCCTGCGCGGTGCCCTGGAAGCTGCCATTGACGGTGGGCGGCACGCCAAGTTCCGCGACGGCGTTCTGGATTGCGTTGGTGGCCTGACCCAGCGCTGTGCCTTGTGCGAGGTTGAAGCTGATTGTCGTCGCCGGGAATTGCCCCTGATGGCTGATCGAGAGCGGGCGGACCGGGACTGTCGTCCATTTGACGAAAGCCGACAGCGGCACCTGGTCGCCCGTGGTCGGCGACTTGATGTAGATCTTGTCGAGCGTGTCCACCTTGCCTTGCAGTTCCGGCAGGATTTCCAGAATGACGTGGTAGCTGTTCACCTGCGTAAAGTATTGCGCGACCTGCCGCTGACCGAAGGCATCGTTCAATGTGTCGTCGATCAATTGCGGCTGGATGCCGTAGCGCGAGGCGGTGTCGCGGTCGATGGTCAGGGTCAGGGTGGTGCCGTTGGTCTGCTGGTCCGTGGCGACGTCGCGCAGTTCGGGCAGGGTCTTCAGTTTCTCGAGGATCTTGGGCGCCCAGGTGTTCAGCTCGGCAAGATTGGGGTCCTGCAAGGTGTATTCGAACTGGGTGCGGGTGGCGCGGCCGCCAAGGCGGACGTCCTGCGCGGCCTGAAGGAAGACGCGTGCGCCTTCGAGTTTTTCAAATTGCGGCCGCAGCCGCGCGATGATCTGTTGCGCGCTTACGTCGCGCTCGTGGCGCGGCTTGAGCGTAATGAACATGCGTCCGTTGTTGAGGGCGCTGCCGCCGCCGCCGACTGCCATGGCGATCGAGGCGACTGCGGGATCCTTCTGGACGATCCCGCCGATCTGGGCCTGAAGGCGGGACATTTCGGCGAAGGAGATGTCCTGGCCGCCTTCGGTGATGCCGGTGATCAGGCCGGTGTCCTGCTGCGGAAAGAAGCCCTTCGGAATGATGACGAACAGATAGACTGACAGCCCGACAGTTGCGAAGAACACACACAGCGTGGTGAAGCGCCAGCGCATCACGAGGTCGAGGCCCCATTCATATCCCCGGAGCAGGGTGTCGAAAAAGCGCTCGCTGAGCTGGTAGAGCCTGCCGTGCTCGGCCTCGCGGCTATGCGGTTTGAGAAAGCGCGACGCCATCATCGGCGTTAGCGTCAACGAGACAACCAGCGACACGAAAATGGCCATCGCCAGCGTGACGGCGAATTCGCGGAACAGGCGACCAATGATGCCGCCCATCAGAAGCAGCGGTATCAGCACCGCGACCAGCGAGATGCTGATCGAAACGATCGTAAATCCGATTTCGCTGGCGCCTTTCAGGGCGGCGGCAAACGGGTCTTCACCCTGTTCGATATAGCGGCTGATGTTCTCGAGCATGACGATGGCGTCGTCGACCACGAATCCGACCGAAATGGTCAGCGCCATCAGCGAGAGGTTGTCGAGGGAATAGCCGAACACCCACATCAGGGCGCAGGCGCCCAGCAAGGCAAGGGGAACCGTGATGCTCGGAATGACGGTCGCCCAGACATTTCGCAGGAAAACGAAGATCACCATCACCACAAGGGCGATCGTGAGCAGAAGGGTGAACTGCACATCCTCGACGGCGGCACGAATGGTTTGCGTGCGGTCGCTCAGGACCTCGACCTTGACCGTCGGCGGAATGGCCGCGATCAGCCGCGGCAACTGCGCCTTGATCTTGTCGACCGTGTCGATGACGTTGGCGCCGGGTTGCTTGAACACGACGAGGAAAACGCCGCGTTGGCCGTTCGCCCATGCGGCCTGTTTGGCGTCTTCGGGCCCGGACACGGCTTGGCCGATGTCGCGAATGCGCAACGGCCCGCCATTGCGATAGGCGATGATGACGTCGTTCCAGTCCTTGGACTTCGGCAACTGGTCGTTGGCGTAAATGGTGTAGCTGCGCGTCTTGCCGTCGATATTGCCCTTCGGATTATCGACGGTTGTGATCGCGATCTGGCTGCGGACGTCCTCCAGTTGCACGCCCTTTGCGACCAGCTTTGCGGGATCGATCTGGATACGGATGGCCGGCTTCTGCTGACCGCCGATGGTGACCTGTGCGACGCCGGAAATCTGGCTCATCTGCTGGGCCAGTTGCGTATCGGCATAGTCGTTGACGTCGATCAGCGGCAGCGTCTCGGAGGTCACCGACAGGATCATGATCGGCGAATCCGCCGGGTTGACCTTGCGATAGGTCGGAGGGCTTGGGAGCGTTTTCGGCAACTGGCCGCCAGCGGCGTTGATGGCGCCCTGAACGTCGTTGGCTGCGCCGTCGATGCTGCGGTTGAGATCGAACTGGATGGTGATGGATGTCGAACCCAGCGAACTGGTCGACGTCATCTGCGCGACGCCGGGAATCTGGGCGAACTGGCGTTCCAGCGGCTGCGCAACCGAGGATGCCATGGTCTCCGGGCTGGCGCCGGGCAGGTTCGCCGAAATCTGAATGGTCGGAAAGTCGACTTGCGGGAGCGGCGCGACCGGCAGCAGCGGGTAAGCAACCAGACCGACAAAAAGAATGCCGGCCATCAGCAGCGATGTTGCGATCGGATAGCGGATAAACGGACCGGAGATGCCGTCGCTCATGTCAATCCGCCTTAGCCGAAGTTTGGCCCGAGCTTGCGACGTTCACCGTCAAGGCCGAGCCCGGCTGAACGCGATACTGTCCGGCTGTGACGACCTGTTCGCCGGCTGTGACGCCGCTATCGACGAGCGTTTTGCCATCGGTGGATGGCCCTATCTTGATCTTGCGCAGGCCGGCCTTGTTGCCATCGGTCACGACATAAACGTAAAGGCCATCGTTGCCATGCTGAACGGCATCGTCCGGCATCACCGTCGCATCCTTGATCGTATTGACGAGAAGGCGTGTCGATACCGAAAGGCCGGGCCATAACGCATGATCCTTGTTATCGAACGTCGCCTTGAGCCGGATGGTGCCGCTGGTGCTGTCCACCTGGTTGTTCATCAGCGAGAGAACGCCTTGTGACAGAACCTTGCGTCCGTCGGTGGTCAGCGCGGTCACTTTCGTCTCGCCACGGCGAAGCGCACTGGCGATATCGGGAAGCTGTTCTTCGGGCGCGGTGAAGATCACCGAGATCGGCTCGACCTGCGCGATGGTGACGATGCCGGTCTGTGTCGCGGCGTTGACGATATTACCGACATCGACCTGACGGATGCCGGTGATGCCGGAAATCGGTGCGCGGATGCTGGCGTAATCAAGCTGTGTCTGGGCGTTGAAGATCGCAGCCTCATCTGCGGAGATCTGCGCCTTGAGCTGCTCGACATTCGCGGTCTGCGTATCGACCGTTTGCTTGGTGGCGAATTCGCCCAGCTTGGTGGAGCGGGCAAGATCGCGCTGCGCGTTGGCGAGGTTAGCCTCGTCCTGGGCTTTCTTCGCGTTGGCCTGATCGAGCGCGGCCTGGAAGGGACGGGGATCGATCTGCGCGATCAAATCGCCTGCCTTGACGAACTGTCCTTCCTTAAAGGCGATCTGATTAATCTGGCCATCGACGCGCGTCCGCACGGTCACGGTATTGAAACCCTGCACCGTTCCGAGCCCAGTGAGATAAACCGGAAAGTCTACTTTCGTGACGCTGGCGACGGTGACCGAAACCGATGGAGGCGCGGCGGGTTTTGCGACATTCGCATTCTGCTGACGAGGCCAGCCGAACCAGACGCCTCCCATCAGCAGTAATGCTGCGAGAACGTACGCCCACACTGGAATGCGACGCCTTGTCATATCAGATCCCGATTGCTTTTTGCGCCAACCTTCCTCTATCATAACTAATAAGCCTGCACTTAGTATGCACGCGCATCATTAATTATTGGCAAGGTTCGATGTCGCGCTCCGTCCAGTGGCTCGATCTGAAGCGGCAGCTGGTTTCGCAACTGATCGAGACCTCGCGCCTCCTGCGTAACCACATCAATCAGCGGGCGAAGGACCGTGGAACCACCCGTGCGCAGTGGATTGTGCTGTTCCGATTGCGGCAGCAGGAAGGATTGATGCAGGTCGATCTCGCAGATGTGCTTGAGCTTCAGCCGATTTCGCTTGTGCGGCTGCTGGACCGGCTGGTTGAGCAAAAATTGCTTGAACGCCGGGCCGATCCGAATGACCGCCGCGCCAACCGGCTGTTTTTGACTGCCAAGGGACGGCGGCTGGTGGACGATCTCGACAGCCTCCGGGACGACATCGCCACCGATGTGCTCCACGACATCCCGAAACCTGCCATTGAATCAACGCTGGAAACGCTGGTCGACATAAAGGCGCGGATCAAGGAGACAGCCGGGGACACGGAGGCCGCCGAGCCACCCAGGGCGAAGGGCGCCCGCGCAAGGTCCTGATTCCGCAAAAGGCGAAACGGCGGCAAACCCGGTTACAAAAGGCGAAACGGTGTCAGGCGTTTTCGCTCAGGACTCAACCAGCGCGTCGCGCAGATTTTTCTTCATCACCTTGCCGTTGGCGTTACGTGGCAGCGGATCGGTGCTGATCGCGATAGTCTCGGGGACTTTGTAGTCAGACAGACGCTCGGCGCACCACGCACGCAGGGTCGGCTGGTCGATGTTCGAGCGCACGACCACGACGGCGTGAACGCGCTCGCCGAGCACCGGACACGGCCGCGCGACGATGGCGCTTTCCACCACGTCGGGATGACTGGCGAGAACCGACTCGACCTCGGCGGAATAGATCTTCAGGCCACCGCGGTTGATCATGTCTTTCTGCCGGTCGAACACGCGAACGAAATTCTCCTCGTCGATCGATCCGAGATCGCCCGAATGCCAGTAGCCGGCGGTGAAACTCTCCGCCGTTGCACGCGGGTTATTCCAGTAGCCCTTGATGACCGAGCCGCTATGAATCCAGATTTCGCCGATCTCGCCGCGCGGCAGTTCGCGTCCGGTCGCATCGACAACGATAATGTGCGCGCCGGGACAGGGCAGGCCGACGCTGTCGCTGTGGCTCGCGGTGAATGCCGGCGGCATGATCGTCGACGGCGATGACGTTTCGGTCGAGCCGTAGGCGTTGACGAGGTTCAGTCCGGGAAGCTTTTGCGCCAGCTTCTCGATGGTCGCGACCGGCATCGGCGCGCCGCCATAGCCGCCGATGCGCCACGCGGAAAGGTCGTAGCTATCGAAGTCCGCCTGCAACAGGCAGAGATTGTACATCGCAGGCACCATCACGGTCTGCGTAACGCGCTCGCGCGCTGCGATCTTGAGATACTCCGCCGCCTTGAACTCCGCGACGATGATGAGCGCACCCGCGCAGCGGGCCATGGCCATGATGTTGGCGGCAATGCCGGTGACATGCGCCAGCGGAACGGCCGCAATCGAACGGTCGGCGTGCGTCAGTTCGAGGCAGGCCTCGTAGATCATCGCCGAATGGATCAGATTGCAGTGGGCGAGCATCGCGCCCTTCGGCTTGCCCGTGGTGCCCGACGTATAGAGAATCATCGCGGTGTCTTGTTCGCCGACAGCCACCGGTACTTGCGACGTCTCGGTCGCGATCAGATCCTGAAACGCCAGCGAGCCGTCGGTTACGCCGATCGACACGCGGTGAAGCAGGGTCGGAATCTCGTTGGGATCGGGCAGCCGGTCCGCCATTCCGTCTTCATGGATAATCAGCGCCGCGCCGCAGTCTGCCAGAACATAGGCAATCTCGGGCTTCTGCTGCCGCATGCTCAGCATCACACTGACGAGACCCAGATGCGCCGCGCCATAAAGCGCGAGCACGAACTCGATGCGGTTGCCGAGCAGGAGGGCGATACGGTCGCCGGGCTTCAACCCGATCTCCTTGAAGCCGGCTGCGACCTGCGCGGATTTCTGCGCGACCTCGCGCCATGTCATCCGCTCATCGCCGCAGACCAGCGCCTCGCCATCCGGATTGCGCGCTGCGGCTTCAGCGACCATGTCCCAGATGTTCGCCGGGCGGCTCTCGAAGGCGGGCACGATACGGTCGCCGAAGCGGGTTTCCAGCCGCATTGCCGGAATCGGGTATTTCGACCAGTCCATGGATTTAAGCTACCTGTCCTGATCGGCGCGTCAGGTTGAAAAATTAGCCCCGCGCTCGATCACAAATTCTGCATCGAACAAACTATGCGAATGATTCAAATCGGATTGCGACATCAATACAGTTAAACCCTTGCCCTTGAGCGAGGCAAGCACGTCGGAGATTCTCTCGGACAGGGCAGGTGCGATTCCTTCGAATGGCTCGTCGAGCAGCAGGCACCTGGTTCCAATGCCCAGCGCGCGGCCCAGTGCCACCAGCTTCTGTTGCCCGCCGCTGAGCAGCAGCGCCTTGCGATCGCGCATGGCGACGAGCTCGCCGATCACCTCGTAGACGAAATCCAGCCGCGCCTTGCGGTCGACATCCTTCGCGACCCACAGCGGCAGAAGAATATTCTCCTCCACCGTCAGTTGCGGCACCAGACCGCGGTCTTCCGGCATGTAGCCGATGCCGAGACCCGCGCGGGCGTGACGCGGCAAGGCCGCCAGATCCTCGCCGCCGAAACGGATCGTGCCGCGCTTCGGTGTGAGATGACCCATGATCGAGCGCATCAGGGTGGTCTTGCCGGCGCCGTTGCGGCCGACCAGGCTGACCATGCCGCCCTCAGTAAGATGCATGGTGAAGCCGCGCAGCGCCGGCATCGACTGGATTTCGACCGCGAGATTGTCGATCTCGAGCAGGGAGCGGGATGCGGTCATTTTGCGCCTCCCGTCACATAACGGCGGACTTCATTGTCTTTCAGCACCGTTGACGGCTCGCCGTCGGCCAGGATGCGGCCGTTGTAGAAGGCGACGACCCGGTCGGCATATTTGCTGACGATATCCATGTCATGTTCGACGAAGACGATGGTGGCGGCCTCTTCCGAGACGGCGTTAATGACGCGGTCCATGGTGGCGAATTTCTCTTCGGCCGAAACGCCGGAGGTCGGCTCGTCCAGCAGCAACAGTTTCGGACGCCGGGCCAGCGCCATGGCGATGTCGACCAGTTTGCGGACGCCGCCGGCCAGTTCGGACACCGGCCGATCGGCGTGACCCTTGAGACCGAAGCGATCGAGCAACGCCAGCGCTTTGTCATGGCGATCGCCGGCTTCCGCCGCAACCGTCAACGACAGCCGTCCGCCTGCGGCGCTGGAGACCGCGACCGTGAGGTTTTCGGCAGCAGTCAGTTCGATGAAAAGCTGCGGGATCTGGAACGAGCGCGAGATTCCGAGCCTGGCGACATCGCGCGGCGAACGCCGGCCGATCGGCGAGCCGTCGAGTTCGATCGCCCCGCTGTCGGGCTTCATATAGCCCGTCACCATGTTGACGAAGGTGGTTTTGCCGGCGCCGTTCGCGCCGATCAGGCAGAGCTTCTGACCGGCGGGGATATCGATGCTGACATTGTCGGCGGCGACCACCGCGCCGAAACGCTTCTGGAGTCCGCGCACGGAGAGGACGGGCTTCATGACGCCGATCCTTTCTCGGCGATGGCCGCGTCCGGTCGCGGTTCGGACGCTTTACGTTTTTTCCCGCTCCAGAGCGAGCCGATGCCCCGCGGCAGGAACAGGATGACCGCCAGCAGGAACACGCCAAGCACGAGCTGCCACGTGTTCGGAAGGTAGAGGTTCGAGAACGAGCGCACCAGTTCGAGGGCGAGCGCCGACACGAACACCGCCGCCACGCTCTGCGTTCCGGCAAGGACGGCGACGAAGACGAATTCGCCGGACGTGGTCCAGTAGGCAAATTCCGGATCGATGTGCCGCTGCGCCATCAGCGCGAGCGCGCCACTGGCGCCTGCAAAGGTCGCGGCGATCACGAAGTTGATGGTGACGATGCGGTTCGCCGAGGTGCCGAGATACTCGACGCGAAGGTTGTTTTCGCGCACCGCAAGGCTTGTCAGCCCGAACTGCGAGCGGAACAGGATGGTCGCGAAGATGCCCGCAAGGCCGGTGGCGACGATCGACACCGCATAAAGCATGAAGTCTGCCTCGCGAGGATCGTTGAACACCGCGCCGAACAGGGTGGGGCGGCCGACATTGAAGCCGTCCGACCCGCCGAGAATGGTTGTCTTGACCAGCGCGCCGTAGAGCACCATCGACAGCGCCAGCGTCAGCATGCCGAAGAAGATGCCGGTGTAACGCGCAATCAGCGGGCCGATGATCAGGCCAAGCAGGCCCCCGAACACCGCGCCGATCAGCACCTGCGCGACGGCGTCTGTGACGCCGAAGGTGATGGCGATCAGCGCGACGCCATAGCCGCCGCCGGCATAGAACAGGCCCTGTCCGAACGAGACGTTGCCTGTCCGCGCCAGCACCACGATGCCGAGCGCGACAAGCGCCTTGGAGGCAGCGACGGTCGCGAGCGACAGCGTCCATGCCGGAATGATGCGGCCGAACAGCACGGTGAGAACGACAACGCCCAGAAGAGCGAGAGGGTGCGTGGCGTACTTCATCAGATGCGCCTCGCGACTTCACGGCGGAACAGACCTTCCGGCCTGAACATCAGCACCGCGGCCATGATAAGATAGATCATGAACAGCTCGGCCTGCGGCAGCAGGTGGACCGAGGCGGCCCGCGCCATGCCGACGAGGATGGCGCCGACGGCGGCGCCTTCGATGCTGCCGAGGCCGCCGATCACCACGATGGCGAAACTCAGGATGATGATCTCGGAGCTGAGGCCGGGCTGCACGGAAATTTTCGGCGCAGTCAGGCCGCCGGCCAGCGCCGCGAGCATGACGCCAAAGGCAAAGGCCAGCGCGTAGACGCGATTGATCTTCACGCCCATGCTTGCGCTCATTTCGGCGTTATGGATCACGGCGGTGACGATCTTTCCGGTGGTGGTGCGGTTGAGGGCGAACCACACCGCGAAACCGATCACAGCCGAAAACGGGATCAGCATGAGATCGTAGCCGACGTAGAACAACCCGGCGAACTCGGCATTGCCGAACAGTTCATAGGGCTGGTTCGCATAGATCGGATTGACGCCCCAGATCAGTTTGGTCGCGTCCTCAAAAATCAGAAATACCGCGTAGGTCACCAGCAGCAGCACGACTTCATCGCGGCCATAGAAAAGTTTGATCAGCCCGCGCTCCATCAGGAGGCCGATGACTGCGGCGATAGCGGCCACCGACACCAGCATCAGGACAAAGCCGAGCCCCGGCGGCACCTTGTGCGCCGCGGCCATCGTGACGACGGTCGCGGCAAGATAGGCGCCGAGCGCGTAGAAGCCGCCATGCGCGATGTTGAGAATCTTGAGCACGCCGAAAACGAGGGTCAGGCCCAGCGCCACAATAAAGAGCCATGATGCCTGGATCAGGCCGTCGAGGATGACCGTAAGAAACGTATTCATGAACGTGATTCAGGCCGGAGTTGCAGCGAAGAGATAGACGGCGCGAGATTCACATCGTCGCGCCGCCCGGTGGCCATCAAGCGCAGGAGATTACTTGCACTTGTCGTTCTTCATTCCGCCCTTGATCCAGTCGATCGCCTTCACACCCGGAGGCGGGTTGACGCATTCGGCTTCGAAGTTGACGATATCCACCAGATCGACGCGCTTCTTTTCGGCGTTGTACTTGGTGCGGCTGAACGAGATCGGCTGGATGGCCTGATGGCCGTCGCCGTTCTTCATCTGGATCAGGCCGCCCGGGCTCTCCCACTCGGAGCCGGTCATCGCAGCGACCAGTTCATCAGCGCTCGGCTTCTTGCCGCCGTTCTTCGCCATCGCCTTCTCGACCGCACTCTTCACGCCGAGGATCGACTGCGTGACGCGATAGGACGCCTGCACGGGATAGGTGCCGTGGGCCTTCTCATAGCCGTTGAAGAACCACTCGTTGAGCGGGGTCTTCGGCGACATCAGACCATAGGAACCGCGTGCGCCGATAATGACGCCATCTGGCATCTTGTCGCCGAGCGGCGGCAGGACGTGGTCGGCCGCGCTGAGGACGAGCTGGCTGCGCTTGGCGAGGCCGCGTGGCACCGACTGCAGAATGAAGGCCTGCAGGTCGCCGCCCCAAAGGCTGGAATAGACGACATCAGAGCCGGCGGACACCAGCGCCGAGATTTCGGTGCCGTACTGGCCGGCGCCGAACTTCGGCAGCAGATCGGCATTGAGCTTCGCATTTGGATAAAGCTGGGCCGCAGCCGCGACGAAGTCGGCCCGGCTGTCCTGACCCCAGGCGTAATCCTGGTTGATGGCCGAGAACGTATCCATCTTGATGTTCTTCTGCTTCATGTAGCGGATCAGCCCGACGTTATCCTGGGTGGCGTGGGCAGCCGTGCGGAAGACATAGTTGTATTTCGCTTCCTCGAAGATACGCGGCGTTCCGCAGTCGAACAGGAACAGCGGCTTCTTCAGTTCTTCCGCGATGGGGGCCACCGCGAGGCAGTCGCCGGAGCCAATGTAGCCGATGACGGCATCGACATTGTCGCGCTGATAGAGGTTGCGCAGTTCCTGCACCTGCTTGGTCGCGCCGCCGTTCTCGTCGATGACGACGGGCTCGATCTTCATGCCGCCGAAGCCGACTTTATTATAGGGAGCCGGCCCGGCGCCCTTGTTCAGTTCGCCGATGACGAATTCGGCAGCCTTGCCGGCCGGGACGCCGAAGCTCTCGGCTGCGGGACCCGACAGGAATGTGACGATGCCGACCTTGAAGGTCTCCTGTGCCGATGACGGGCCAGTGAACGCCAAAGCAGCGGCGGAGCAGGCCGTCAGCAACCCAAGTGTTCGCGTGAAGCGCTTCATATTGTTCCTCCCGAATTGTCCGGTCGTGCCGGTTCTTTGTGTCCGCATCCGTTTGCCGGATGTCAGTGGTTCGATGCCAGCTTAAGCGGGCTTTTGGCGCGCGTCTACGATTCCGGTTGTCCAAGCGTGCGACGAAAGCGTGCACGGGAGTTGATGCGAACAGGCGTTGCAGAATTTGCACAAAGGACTTGCATCAATGCCAACCGCGCGTTGAGCATGCCCTCGCAGGCGCGCCGCGGCGTGCCGGTTCGTACGGCGAACCGGGTGTCACAGGCGCTAGTCTGCGGTCGCATCATGCGACGCGCTTCTTCCTGAGCTTGCCGTTGACCGTCTGTTGGCGCGGCGAGATTTTCGCGTTGCGTCCGTATTTCCTCTTTGTCGACAGCTTGAACTGCGTGTAGCCGAGCACCTGCTGCATCGCTGCGCGGGCTTTCTCGGCATTGCCCTCATCAATGGCGCGCGCGGCGATGGCGTGGTTCGGCAGATTCTCGTTGAACCAGCCCGGGCTGCCGGTGGCGACCATGAACACGGCGCTCAGGATGGTGTCGATGGCGCCGCGAAACCCTTGAAGCACCGGATTATGCGTGGCGTCGATGATCGCGAGATGAAAGGCCTTGTCCGCGATGATGGCGGTCGGCACGTCGTGCGAGGCTTCCATCGCGGCGAGCGCGGTCATGATGCGACGGCGGTCTTTGGCTGTTGCGCGTTCGGCGGCGAGAGCGGCGGCTGCCGGCTCTATGATCAGGCGCACTTCCTGAAGCGCAAGCAGCAGATCGCGATTGGGCTCGTCCTTGCTGATCAGCCAGCTCAGCACGTCGCGATCGAGCAGGCTCCAGTCGCCGCGCGGCCGCACATGGGTGCCGTGGCGGGGGCGGACGCTGACCAGTCCCTTGGCGGCGAGCGTCTTGATCGCCTCGCGCACCACGCCGCGTCCGACGCCGAAGCGGCTTTCAAGATCGTGCTCTGGCGGCAGCGTCGAGCCGACCGGAATCAGATCCTGTGCGATCTCGCTGCCGAGCGTGCGCAGCACGGCCTGGATGCGGCCGGGCTTGACGAGCTTGCTGGCGGTTTTCGGGCGAGGCTTGACCGGCGACTTCATGCACTGACGCTAGCACACCGGCGTTCATGGCTACAATCATCCGATGTTAAACATCCGATGTTGTGCGTGCTGCAATGCAGGAGGCCGGAGCTGAATCTCGATCAGACATAACGGATGCGAGCCGAAACGGCAATCGGCCGCGCGTGCGGCGCAGTATCCAGCGTGTTGAATTCGATGTGCGGAATATGAAAACGCCCGGTGAGCGGTCGCCGTAACGGCGTTACTGCATGCGCTGAAGCAGCACGTAGGGCTGGCCGTCTTCGGAGCCGATGCTGGTCTCGACATCAAACACGTCGCGGATCATTTCGTTGGTGATCGTCTCGGCAGGGCTGCCGTCGGCCGCGACCGTTCCCTTGCGCAGAACGATGATGCGGTCGGCGAAGCGTACCGCCAGATTGAGGTCGTGCAGCACCGCGACCACCGCGGAGCCGGTGCGCGCCCGGCGCTTCGCGGTCTCAACGAGATTGATCTGATGGCGCAGATCGAGGCTGGAGGTCGGCTCGTCGAGCAGCAGAACGCCGGGGCCCTGTTCGGCTTCGCCGCAGGCAAGCTGAACAAGAATACGTGCGAAATGCGCGCGCTGCTGTTCGCCGCCCGACAGACTCGGCAATTCACGATGACGCAACGGCGTCAGGTCCAGTTCGGCAAGGGCGGCATCAACCAGCGGCGCTGCGATGGAGCGTGGGCGATCGCCGGCGCCCATGGCGACGATCTCGTCGACCGTGAACGGGAAAGAGACATTGACGTGCTGGGACAGCATGACGCGGTGGTTCGCGAGATCGCGCGAGGAGAACGACGCGAGGTCGCGGCCCTTGAGACGGACACCGCCGCCCGTGCAGCGAAGATCGCCGGACAAGAGCCTCAGCAATGTCGACTTTCCCGCGCCGTTCGGCCCGACGATGGCGACGGTTTCGCCGCCATGCACCCGCGCGCTCACGCGATCGAGCAGCGTCGCCTGCCGGACTGTCATGCAGACCGCATCGGCTTCGATCAGCGCGGGGCGAGAAAATGTCACGACGCGATCAGCTTTCGTTGCCGCAGCAGGATAAATAGGAAGAACGGTGCGCCAAGCGCAGCGGTGAGAATTCCGATCGGCACCTCGGCAGGTGCGGCTAGCACCCGCGCGATGGTGTCGGCCAGAATCAGAAGAATGGCTCCAAGGAAAACCGAGGCGGGGAGCAGCAGCCGGTGGCCGGGGCCGATGACGATGCGCAACAGATGCGGCACCACGATGCCGACGAAGCCGACCACTCCGCAGATCGACACCGCGACGCCGGTCATTGCGGAAATCAGCACGATCGAGATCTTCTTCAGCCGCTCGACGTCGACGCCGGTGTGAAAGGCTTCCGCTTCACCCAGCACCAGCACATCGAGACCGCGCGCTATCAGCGGGATCGCCAGCACCGCAAGCAACGCGACGGGTGCGACCATTCCGGCTTTCGACCAGGTCGCGCCACTCAACGAACCAAGCAGCCAGAAGGTGATGTCGCGCAACTGGCGGTCGTCGGCGACGAACACCAGAAGCCCGATGCCGGCGTTGGCGATGGCCGCGATGGCGAGGCCCGCGAGCAGAAAAATCGCAACCGAGGTGCGGCCCTCGCGGCTGGCGATCTTGTAAAGGATGGTGGTGGTCAGCAGCGAGCCTGCGAACGCTGCGACCGGCAACAACTCCAGTTGCATGAAGCGGAAGCTCGCGCCCCACGCACTGTCCGAGATCACGATGGCTGATGCCGCGGCAAACGCGCCGCCGCTCGAGACGCCGACCAGCGCCGGATCGGCGAGGGGATTGCGGAACAGGCCCTGCATGATGGCGCCGGAGAGTGCGAGCAGACCTCCGATCATGCCGGCAATCGCGATGCGCGGAATCCGGATTGACCACAGCACGAGTTCGTCACGCGCGAGCAACGCGGGATCAGCGCTGGCGATGTTCAGTCCGAGCGCAGCGGCAAGACGGGGCAGCGGAATGCCGGCCGCGCCGACGGTGGTCGCCAGCAGCGCGACTGCGAGTACACCCGCGGTCAGAACGGCATACACCGCAATTGCGGAGGGGCGCATGGACCCACCGGGCGTGGCGGCAGCCAACGGCGTCGTTTCTGTCACTGTCATTTATGGCAGTCGACGGAAAGCGCCGCAGGCTTCCACGTCGCAGCCTTCTCGTTGAGGCCGGGATAAAGCGACAGCGCGAGATCGCGTGCTGCGGCGGCGGTGCGCGGTCCGAAGCCGAGCAGGTACAGCCCGTCCATCGCGACGAATGATTTCTTCGCGGCGGCAGGCGTCAGCGCGAATGACGGATTGGCGAACACAGCCTCCGCCTCGAGTTGTTCGCGGCCGCGCTGCATGGTGAGGATGACGTCCGGCCTGGCCGCGACGATGGCTTCGTCGTTGACAGGCTTGTAGCCGTCGAAGCCATCCACCGCATTCACGCCGCCGGCGAGCTTGATGATCTCGTTCGCCGCGGTCTTGTGTCCGGCGACCATCGCCCGCCCGTTGAGGAACGACATCACGAACATCACGCGCGCGGGCTGCTTGACGCCGTCGCGCAATTTCTTGAGTTCGGCGAGGTCGCTGCTGACTGCGGCAGCGAGACAGGCGCCGCGTGCGTCCGCATCCATCGCATGCGCAACCAGCTTGATCTTATCGATCAGCCCTTGCTCCGTGTAAGTCTCGGGGAACGACACAAACGGAATTTTTGCCGCCTCGATAACTTCGAGAGTTTCCTTCGGGCCGGAGCCTTCGATCGCAAGGATCAATTGCGGGTTAAGGCCGAGCACGCCTTCTGCGCTCAATTGCCGCATGTATCCGACATTCGGCTTTTCGCCGAGCGCCTTCGGCGGATAAAGACTCGTGCTGTCGATGCCGACGATCTTGTCCTGAAGACCGAGCGCATACAGAATCTCGGTGATCGCGCCGCCGATCGAGACGATGCGCGACGTGTTGCCGATGGTTACGTCGCGGCCGCGTGCGTCGTGGATGATGATACCTTCGGCGCGCGCCGCCGCAAACGAGACGACGCTGACGCAAAGGCCCGCAGTGAAGGCGAGCGTGACGCCAAACGTCGCGCCAATCGTTCGGGAAGCCGGCATTCTGCTTTTCATTTGGTCAGGATCAGCTTGTTTTGCGCAGTCAACCGCAGACGATACGTGTCCTCGCCGTGCACGATCATGATCTCGCGCGAGGTGAGGAACAGGTCGCGGCTGTTGATATGGTTATCCGTCAAAGGGATCGAACGCTCAATTAGAGTCGTTCTAGATTTATCGCCGGCATCTTTGCCCGAGGAGCCGTCGGGATCGTGAGGAGAGCCAGCATTCATACGTTTTGCGCGTCCAGTTTTTGAAGTCCTGTTGTTCTTAGGTTTGTCGGCGCGCGAATTCCAACACTCAAGTTTACAATAGGTTTAAACTGATCGTTCGTCGGCTTGACCCAGCCCGATCATTTTACGAAAAGTGGCAACGCGTTGGCGCAGACCAACGGGATTCTACGACAGCCAGCCAGCCGCCTTTGGGCGATGCCCGCCAGCCGCATCACGCAAAACAAAGTTGAGATTGGGGCTGTCATGCTGGGGCTGAATGCGCGCGCGTGCGCGCTGCTATTATCCGTGTCTGTTGTTGCGCTGGGGGGAGTGGTCGCGGCCACGCCGGTGCATGCGCAATCTGCCGATGCTTCCGTGCAACCTGCCAAGCCGAAACCGATCAAGCGCAAACGCGCGGGCTCGCCGATGGCGGAAGTGCCGGTGCCGAGCAATCCAATGAATGCCAACGCGCAGATCGGCCAGCCGGTCTATCAGTCGCTGGATGAAATCACGGTTGCCGCATCCAAAACCCAGGAGCGCGCGATCGATGCGCTGGCGCCGGTCAGCGTCATGACGCTGGAGCAGATTCAGGGACGTCAGGCCACGCGCATCGGCGATCTCGTCTACACTATGCCCGGTGTCTGGATACAGGATCGCGGCGACGATCCATCGACATCGATCAACATCCGCGGCTTGCAGGACTTCGGCCGCGTTGCGGTCGTCGTCGATGGCGCGCGCCAGAACTATCAGCGCACCGGCCACAACTCGAACGGTTCGTTCTTCCTCAATCCCGAACTGATCGGCGGCATCGACATCGTGCGCGGCCCGACAGCCAACATCTACGGCTCGGGCGCGATCGGCGGCGTGGCGTCGTTCCGCACCAAGGACATCCAGGATGTGGTGCGTCCCGGCGAGCGCTGGGGCGTCGATACCAATACGATCTTCGGCACCAACCATGGCCGGGCGCTCGGCTCGATCTTCGGCGGCGTCCATGTCAATCCGAATGTCGACGTGTTCGCGGGCGGCACTTACTCGACGCAGGACAACTACAAGGACGGTCTTGGCATTCCGGTCGAGAACACCGCGCAGCGGCTCTCGAGCGGTATCGCAAAGCTGACCGTTCGCCCAGCCGACGGTCATGAAATCAAGCTCGGCGGAATCTTCCAGGAAGACATCTACAATGTCGGCCAGCCGCGCCGCCCTTTAGGACTCCCCTTCGCGCAGCCGGGCTCTGCGGGCAACGGCACCTCGGTGTATGCAACCAACCTGAAGAACTACACGACAACGCTGGGCTGGAAATACTCCCGGCCTGACGATCAGATCTTTGACTGGGATGCGAAGATCTACTGGAACCGGACTGACAGCCAGCAGGTCAAGACCCTGCACAACTCCGCACTGGCCACCGGCAACTGCACCGGCGGTCAACCGGGCAACAGCATCACCGGCTGTATCGGCGACCAGCGCGGCTATCTGATCGACACCTTCGGTTTCGATGTTCACAACACGTCCCGCTTTGAAACTGGTGACTGGCGTCATGCCGTGACTTACGGCGGCGACGGTTTCCGAGACGACGTTTCGACCTTCGACAAGAGCGGCAACTCCAACAAGACCACGCCCGGGGGTGAACGCACGGTGACCGGCGCGTTCGTTCAGTGGAAGACCAACTACACCTCGCTGCTCGAGATGGTGGGGGCGGTCCGCTACGATAACTATCAATTGAACTCGTCGGCGGGCTCCGCCAGCGGCGACCGCTTCTCGCCGAAAATCACTGTCGGGCTGATGCCCGCTGCCGTGATGACGCCTTACATCAGCTACGCCGAAGGATATCGCGCGCCTTCGATCACCGAGACGCTCGTGAACGGCGCTCACGTCGCGACCGGCGCCGGGCAAGGCGACTTTTCGATCTGCCCAGACGGCACGCGCGGTTTCTTCTGCTTCCTGCCGAATCCCAACCTGCGTCCTGAGGTCGGCAAGACCAAGGAGGTCGGCGTCAACATCAAGCAGAACGGTCTGTTCAGCGCCGGCGACAGCTTCCGCGGCAAGTTCAACGTGTTCCGCAACGATGTCGACGACTATATCGACAGTGTCCAGTTCACCGGACCTCCGTTCAATTCCTTCCCGCCGATTCCGGGCGTGTTTCCGACCACATATCTTCAGTACCAGAACATCGCACATGCCCGGATCCAGGGCTTCGAAGCTGAAACGATGTACGATGCCAATGATTTCTTTGTCGGTGTGTCGGTGACGTTGCAGGAAGGCAAGAACACCCAGACCAACATCGGCCTGTACAGCATCCAGCCGCAGAAAGTGACGACGACCGCGGGCCTGCGCTTCCTCGACAATCAGGTCGTGCTGTCGGCGATGTGGACGTCGGTGAAGAGCAATACCGACATCCCGGTCACGTATCTGCCCGGCACGTCCTACGATCTGGTCAACCTCTACCTGCAAGTGAAGCCGACCAAGGATTTCGCGCTGAACTTCTCGGTCGAGAATCTTCTGAACCAGTACTACCGGCCTTATGCCATTCCGCGCGCCGCCGACTTCACGTCTCCGCAGAACGACGTGCTGTGGGCCAGCGCGGGCGCGGGCATCGTCTACAAGGCCGGGCTCAAATACCATTTCGGAGGAAGCTGAACGCAGAACGATCAGTCACTGCTTTTTGAAAAGCAAAAAGAGGTTGCCGCGCAGAGCTTTTCTGCGCGGCTCGCTGCGTTTCAGCGCAGGCTCTCATGAACGACACTTTGATAACCGGCCATTCGGCCTTACAATGAGACAAACAGGAGAAGACCAATGTTTATTGCGATGAACCGTTTTCAGGTGAAGACCGGCTCCGAGCAGGCGTTTGAGACCGTGTGGGCGACGCGCGAATCCTATCTGAGCGAACTCGCGGGTTTCATCGAATTCAATCTGCTGCGCGGGCCGAAGGCTGACGATCACACGCTGTACTCGACTCATACGTTGTGGGCGGACAAGGCGGCGTTCGAGGCCTGGACCAAATCTGAGCAATTCCGCAAGGCGCATGCCCGCGCCGATAACCAGACCGGCGAGAGCCTTTATCTCGGCCATCCGAAGTTCGAGGGCTTCGAGGTGATCCAGACCGAGCGCAAATCCAGTGCGGCGGCCTGATCCATGCTGAGCACTGATCTGGCCGATCTGAAAAAGCACATGGCGGAAAATCCGGGCGGCGTCATCGAAGACGTCGCACGGGAGAAGAACGTCACGGCGCGTGCCGTGATCGAGGCGCTGCCGGACGAAATGCGCAGCTTTGCGCCGGGCTCGGCCTTCGTGCCCGCGATGCAGGACATCGCGACATGGGGCGAGGTGACGCTGATCATCCACACCGAGGACGGCATCTTCGAGGTCACCGAGCCGGTGGGCGGCGGCGAGATCGGGCGTGGCTACTACAACATCATGAAGCCGAAGGGGATGCACGGCCATCTGCGTCATGAGCGCTGCGGCGGCATCGCCTTCGTCGAACGGCCGTTCATGGGCAAGCCGTCCGCCTTTGCGGCGTTTCTTAACGTCGATGGCGGCGTGATGTTCAAGGTGTTCGTCGGCCGCTACGAGAATCGCGCGCTGAAGACAGACCAGCTCGAGAAGTTTCGCGCTTTGGCGAAGACGCTGGGCTGACCTTCTCACCTCTCCCCGTTTACGGGGAGAGGTCGGATCGTGAAACGATCCGGGTGAGGGGCTACTGCGCTCCATTCACTCAGCTCTGCCCCTCACCCCAACCCTCTCCCCGCAGGCGGGGCGAGGGAGCGCATCCCGCCTGGAGCAGAATCTCGTTTCTCGTCGTGTGAATAAAAATGGCCGGGGTCATCCCCGGCCATTTTCTTTTGCAGAAGGTGCGACTGAAGCGATCCGGCTTGGAGGGGCAAGGACCGGATCGCTTCGTCGCGGGCACATCGCTGTCACGGGCAATGCAGCTTTGCGCCATCGTGTGGCCTGCCGGGCATGGCAGGCTATTCAGCCGCGTCCTTCAGCGCATGAGGTGCGGTATGAGCGGCCGGGACGGGCTCGATCGAGCTGTCGCCGTGCTGGACCAGCGGCTTGTTACCGGTGAGGCCCCGCAGCAGGACGTAGAACACCGGCGTGAAGAAAATACCGAACGCCGTGACGCCGATCATGCCGGAGAACACCGCGATGCCCATGGCGTGACGCATCTCGGCGCCTGCACCGACAGACGTCACCAGCGGCACCACACCCATGATGAAGGCGATGGACGTCATCAGGATCGGCCGCAACCGCAGACGGCTGGCCTCGATCGCCGCGGCGATCGGAGAGCGCCCGGCGAACTCAAGTTCGCGCGCGAACTCCACGATCAGGATCGCGTTCTTCGCCGACAACCCGACAAGCACGAACAGGCCGATCTGGGTGAAGATGTTGTTGTCGTTGCCGGTGATCCAGACCCCAAACATCGCGGCCAGCAGTGACATCGGAACGATCATGATAATCGCCAGCGGCAGCATCAGGCTTTCATACTGCGCAGCGAGCACCAGGAACACCAGCAGCATCACGATCGGGAAGATGTAGAGCGAGGTGTTGCCGGCGATGATCTCCTGATAGGTGAGGTCGGTCCACTCGAAGCCGATGCCCTTGGGCAGCGTCTCGTTGGCGATGCGTGCGACCGCGGCTTGGGCCTGGCCGGTGGAATAGCCCGGCGCGTTGTTGCCGTTGATGTCCGCCGCGAGGAAGCCGTTATAGCGCATCGCGCTTTCAGGACCGGCGGCGGATTGCAGCTTCAACAGCACCGAGAGCGGAATCATTTCGCCGGTGGTCGAGCGGACCTTCAGCTGGCCGACATCTTCCGGCCTTGCGCGGAACTTGCCGTCGGCCTGCACGCGCACCGAGTAGACGCGGCCGAATTTGTTGAAGTCGTTGACGTAGTACGAGCCGAGGTAAACCTGCAGCGTTTCGAAGATGCTGGTGATCGGCACGTTGAGCTGACGCGCGCGGGTGCGGTCGATGTCCGCGTAAAGCTGCGGGACGTCGACCTTGTAGCTCGAGAACAATCCGGTCAGCTCCGGCGCCTGCATCGCTTTTGCGAGGAAGGCCTTTTTGGCTTCGTCCAGCGCCTCGTAGCCGAGGCCGACCTGATCTTCGAGCTGGAGCTTGAAGCCGCCGGTGGTGCCGAGGCCGTCGACCGGCGGCGGCGGCAGCATGGCCACGAAGGCATCCTGAATGACCGTGTACTTCTTGTTCAGTTCCGCAGCGATGGCGTTGGCGCTGAGCGACGGGTCCTTGCGTTCCCCGAAGGGCTTCAGCGTCGAGAACACGATGCCTGCGCTGGACGAGTTGGTGAAGCCGTTGATCGACAGGCCCGGGAAGGCTACGGCGCTTTCAACGCCGGGCTGCTGCATGGCGATCTCGGACATTCGCCGCATCACCTCTTCGGTGCGGTCGAGCGTCGCGCCTTCCTGCAACTGGGCGAAGCCGATCAGATACTGCTTGTCCTGCAACGGCACGAAACCGCCGGGGACGACCCTGAACAGGACCGCGGTAACGCCAATCAGCACCAGATAGACGCCCATCACCGCGGCTTTGCGTGAGATCACCTGCTTGACGCCGCCGCTGTAGGAATCCGAAGCTTTCTGAAAGACGTTGTTGAACCGCCGGAAGAAACCGCCGAGGACCTTGTCCATGCCGCGGCTAAGCGCATCCTTCGGCTGATCGTGGCCCCTCAATAGAAGGGCTGCGAGTGCCGGCGACAGCGTCAGCGAGTTGATCGCGGAGATCACCGTCGAGATCGCGATGGTCATGGCGAACTGCTTGTAGAACTGGCCGGTGAGGCCGCTGATGAAGCCGAGCGGCACGAACACCGCGACCAGCACCAGCGCGATGGCGATAATCGGTCCCGACACTTCGTTCATGGCGCGATAGGTCGCATCGCGCGGCGAAAATCCTTCCTCGATGTTGCGTTCGACGTTCTCGACCACGACGATGGCGTCGTCGACCACGATGCCGATGGCGAGCACCAGCCCGAACAAACTCAGCGCGTTGATCGAATAGCCGAACAGCAGCAGCACCGCGAAGGTGCCGATGATCGAGACCGGCACCGAGATCAGGGGAATGATCGACGCGCGCCAGGTCTGCAGGAACAGGATGACGACCAGCACCACCAGCGCGATGGCTTCCAGTAGGGTGTGGATCACGGCTTCGATCGACGCGCGGATGAACCGCGTCGGATCGTAGGCGATGCGATAATCGACGCCCTCGGGCATGTTCTGCTTGATCTGCTTCATGACCGAGTGGACTTCGTCGGCGATCGCGAGCGCGTTGGCGCCGGGTGCCTGGAAGATGCCGATGCCGACTGCGGATTTGTTGTCGATCTGCGAACGCAGCGCATATTCGGACGCGCCAAGCTCGATCCGGGCGACGTCGCGCAGCCGGGTGATTTCACCGTTCTGCCCGGTCTTGATGACGATATCGCCGAATTCCTGCTCGTCCTTCAGGCGGCCCTGCGCGTTGAGCGGCATCTGCAACGTGACGTCCGCGGAGTTCGGCGCGCCGCCGACGGTGCCGGCCGCGGCCTCGACGTTCTGGGCCTGGATTTCGCGGGTGATGTCACCGGGTGACAGACCGAGCTCGGCGACCTTTTGCGGGTCGAGCCAGACGCGCATCGCGTAATCGCCGGCGCCCCAGATCTGGACCTGACCGACGCCGCGGATACGGGCGAGGCGGTCCTTGACGTTCAACACGCCGAAATTGCGCAGGTAGGTGGTGTCGTAGCGGTCGTTCGGCGACAGCAGATGCACCACGAGCGTGATGTTCGGCGAGCTCTTCACCGTGGTGATGCCGAGCTGGCGGGTGACCGCCGGCAGCCGCGACTCCGCCTGCGAGACGCGGTTCTGAACCATCTGCTGCGCAAGGTCGGGATTGGTGCCGAGACGGAAGGTGACGTTGAGGGTCAGCACGCCGTCGGTGGTCGCCTGGCTGTTCATATAAAGCATGTTCTCGACGCCGTTGATCTGCTCTTCGAGCGGCGTCGCGACCGATTCAATGATGACCTTGGGGTTGGCGCCGGGATAGAGCGCGCGCACCGTCACGATGGGCGGCGCAACTTCCGGATATTCGGAGATCGGCAGCGCAGGCAGCGACAGCAAACCCGCAAGCAGGATCAGCGCCGACAGCACGCCGGCGAAAATCGGCCGGTCGATAAAAAATCGCGAGATATTCATGACGTCATCTCATTAATGTTTTGTTGCAATCGACTGTCTGATGCCGTCATTGCGAGGAGCTTAGCGACGAAGCAATCCAGCTTTTCTTTTCTCAGCGACGGATTGCTTCGCTTCGCTCGCAATGACGTTGTTGATGGGGAACGCTCTGCGTCAGTTCGCGTCCATCGCAATCACTTCGGGTGCGACAGGCGCGCCGGGGCGAATGCGCTGCATTCCCTTGACGACGATCTGCTCGCCTGGCTTCAGGCCGGCGGTGACCACGCGCAGGCCGTCGACAGCGACGCCGAGCGAGACTTCGCGATATTCGGCCTTGTTCTCCTTGTTCACGACCATCACGTACTTCTTGTTCTGGTCGGTGCCGACGGCGCGCTCGTTGATCATCATGGCGCGTTCGGTCTTGGGCTGACCCATCTGCAGGCGGACGAATTGTCCGGGGATCAGGCGGCCATCCTTGTTGTCGAAGATGGCGCGGACCCGCACCGTGCCGCTGCGTGCATCGACCTGGTTGTCGATCAGCTGCATCTGGCCCTCGAACGGCAGGCCATTGCTGGTCGCGGTCCCCATCTTGACGGGGATGCGGCCGGTCTTCGATGCCGCATCGTCCTTGCCGAGCGCGTCGAGCGCACGCAGGACGACCTGCTCGTCGGCGTTGAAGCTGGCATAGATCGGCGAGGTCGAGACGATGGTGGTCAGCAGCGGCGAACCGGGACCGGCGGCGATCAGATTGCCGACGGTGATCTCGCGCTTGCCGACCCGGCCCGTTACGGGCGCGCGGACTTCGGTGTAGCCGAGGTTAAGCTGCGCGGTCTTGAGGGTGGCCTGTGCGGCCTTGAGGTTGGCTTCCGCTTCGCGATAGGCGTTGATGCGGTTATCCTGATCGCGCTGCGAAATGGTGTTGGAGCCGGTCAGTTGCTGGCCGCGCTCGTAATCGCTCTTGGTAAAGACGAGACGCGACTGCGCGGCGGCGACCTGAGCTTCCGCGCGGGCAACCTCGGCGGCATAGAGCGCCGGATCGATCACGACGAGAATGTCGTCCTTCTGAACCAGCGCGCCTTCGCGGAAACGGATTTCCTGGATGGCGCCCGCGACGCGCGAGCGGACTTCAACCTGCTCGACGGCTTCGAGGCGTCCGGAGAACTCGTCCCAGATCGCCGTTTCCCGTTCCTTGACGTCCGCGACCGAAACCGGAGTCGCCGGCGGTGGGGCCGCAGCATCCGCCTTGGCTCGGTTGTTCGAGGTGGTTGAGATCAGGGCTCCAGCGGCTGCCAGAATGACCAGACCAACGCTGGCTCCAATCAGGCTCGTTCTTTTTGAAAGGCTTTTCATTATCGACCCCACTTTTGCGCTTCGCGCTCCAAGCGCAAATCGCTGTTATTTCAACACGTTGCGGGGGATCGTCATCTGACGAGAGAATAAAGTTCCGATTTGCCCCGAGGTTGCAGTGTTTTATTGCTGCGCTGCAACTGTAACGTTCGGTATAAATGGGCCTTGGACTTTCGCCGTCAAGGGACATATCTAACGAAAGGTACAAAATCAGAAAGGTTCTTATTGTGGCGATCGGACGACCCCGCGAATTCGACCTCGACCAGGCTCTGGAAAACGCGTTGCACGTGTTTTGGGAGAAGGGATACGAGGGCGCGTCGATGGCGGACCTGACCGAAGCGATGGGTATTACCAAACCGTCGCTCTATGCCGCATTCGGCAACAAGGAAGAACTTTTCCGCAAAGCGTTCGATTCTTATATCGATGGCCCGGCGGGCTACACCAAGCGTGCGCTGCTGCTGCCGACCGCGCGCGCAGTTGTGGAGAACTTGCTCTACAGCGAAGTGGATGCCGTGACCGATCCCGAATGTCCCGCAGGATGTCTCTCTATCAATGGCGCGTTGACCGGTGGTGATGCGGCTGAATCGATCAAGCAGGAATTGCGCGTGCGCCGCAGCCAGTTCGAGAGCGATTTGCGCGCGCGATTCGAGCGCGCGAAATCCGAAGGCGATCTCCCCAACGCGGCGGACCCCGCGGCGCTGGCGCGCTACATCGCGACGATTTCGCAGGGGCTTGCGGTGCAGGCCGTCGGCGGAGCCAAGCGCGACGAACTCAAGAAGATCGTCGAGATGGTTCTGATGACCTGGCCGCCGGTCGCGGCCTGAGCCTACCTATAGATGGAAGCCTAGCCCCCGGCGGCGTCGCAGGCTTTTACCGCCGCAAGAATGCGCTGAGCACGCAGGCGCACCGGTGCATCGACCATCATGCCGTCGACCGACACTGCACCATCTCCCGAGTTTGCGATCTTCGTCGCCCAGTCGATGTCTGTTTGCGACGGCCGGAATCCCGCCAGCGTCGGCGCAATCTGCTTGGGATGAATGCAGAGCTTGCCGCCGAAACCCATCGATGCCGCATAACGCGCGTCGTCTTCCACCAGCGCCGGATCGTCGAACGACGGCGTCACGCCTTCGAGTGGCGGCAGCAATCCGGCCAGCCTTGATGCGAGTACGATCTCCGCACGGGCCATCAGCAGTGCATCGCGCTCCATGCTGCAACCGACATCGGCACTGAAGTCGATATAGCCGAACGCGAGCCGGTCGGAATGCGCGGCGACCTCGCGGACGCCCGCGACGCCGTGCGCGGATTCGATCAGTGAAATCACCGGCAGATCGCCCAGCACGGCGCGCACGCTCTCCAGATGTCCGGCGGTTTCCGCTTTCGGCAGCATGATTCCGGCGATGCCGAGACCCTTCATCGCCACGACGTCCGCCTCATGCCAGCGGGTCCCGAACGCATTGACGCGGACAATGGAATTGGGCGGCAGGGACGCAGCAACCAGAGTCGCGCGCGCGGCGTCCTTCTCGTGTGCAGCGACTGCATCCTCAAGATCGATGATGACGCCGTCGGCGCCGGACGAGGCCGCCTTGAAATACCGGTCGGGCCGGGTGGCGGGAACGAACAGTGGCGCAAGAAAACCGATGCGCGCGAGGGCGGACGTCATTGCATCTCCGGCAGGCAGGTGCGCGGCGCGGAGCGCGCCTGCGCATGATGATCCTGTTTTAAGCTTGGACGGGATGCGGAGGCAACCGCGCCGCGCGGATATCCGCGTGCGCGATGGTTTCGGCGATGTTGCGGGCATGCCGCGCGAGATCCGGCGCACCCATGAGCTCGCCGAAGGTGCCGCGCGCCAGCGGACCTGCCACATACAGGTGCTCGGCGATCTCTCCGTCTCGTCCAATGGCGCGGCCCTGAAGATCGACATCGATGCCGAGACCAAGCGGATCGGGGCGGGCGAGGCCGTTGCTGCCGAGATGTTGGAGCAGCGGATTGCTCTCGAACACCGTGCCATGGGCCGGGCCGGTTGCGATCACGACGGCGTCGAACGATGCCGGCTCCCACGTCTGGCTGCGCCGCGCGCGTAGATCGACGGCGATGTCGTGCCCCGCGCTTTTGCCCGCACGCACCGACGCGGCCTGAATTGTCAGGGTGCCGTCCGCGATCCGCCGCACGATCACATCATCCACTTGAGGCGCGATCCGAAACCGAGAGGTGTCCCAGAACGGACGTAGATGGCGGATCAGCCGGGCACGTTCGCGCAGCGGCAGCGCATGCCAGATGTCGAAGCCTTGCAGCCGCAACTGATCGAGCACCGGATGCCATGACAATCCTTCGCGCGCGGCCTGCGCAATGGCGCGGCGGACATGCCGCAGCAACGAGAGCGTGGTGCGCGAAGGTTCGCTGGCGAAATCGCCGAACGGGTCGGTGAACTGTGCCGCGTGGGTTTGCGAGCGAAGGCCGCGCCGCGAGACTGCGGTGATCTTGCCGCGATGGCCCTGGCGATCGAGCGAGGCGACGATATCGGCCATGGTCAGTCCGGTGCCGACAATCAGCACGCGATCGTTCGGCGCGATGCTGCGCAGCGCGTCCGTCTGCCACGGGTTGGCGACAAATCGCGGATGATGGCGCAGCGACGCGATCGACAACGGCACTTGCGGCGGGGTGTGGCACACGGCGAGCACCACGGCATCGGCGTGAATGTCATTGCCGTTCTCGCACGGGACGCGGTAGCCACTCTCAAGTTGAACGACAGTGCGGGCTTTTGTCTTGTGGTGCGTCACCGCGTCGCCGAGTTCACGGACATGGGCGTTGACATAATCGCCAAAGGCCGCGCGTGTCGGGAACAGGTGGATGTCGGCGATTACCGACTTGGGATCGCGCGCGGGATATCCCGCTGCGATCAGCCATTGTTCGAAATGGCCTTCCTCATCGAAGTCGAGGTTCATTTTCAGCGCCGGCACATTGATCCGGTGCGCCGGATCGCTGCTGTCGTAGGCGAGGCCGCGGCCGATCTCATCGCGCGGCTCGATGATGATGATGTCGTGGCGGTGGGGCGCGGTGCGGTGCAGATGCCACGCCAGCACAGCGCCGGAAAACCCGCCGCCGATAATAACGACACGCGGCTTCTCGCCGGTGGATGACGGGGCACGCTGGATCATACCCGCATCAAGACCGAATGATGCGCCCGGCGTCCAGAGCCCGAAAGCATCGCTGCCCGTCATTTTCGATGCCCATGCGTTGCATTCGGGGGACCGCTCGCCGTATTGTGCGCCACCCTGTATATGACCATGATCCGGCCGGAAACGGTTTCCGTTTTTCCGGATCGTGCTCGAATAATTCGCCCCCAGATGGAGCAGACGTGGCAGCAATTTCCATGCGTATCGGAACGCGCAAAAGTACCATGGCGCTTGCGCAGACCGAGGAAATCGCACGCCAGCTCACCGCTGCTGCGCGGGATCTGAACGTCGAGATTGTCAAGTTCGAGACGCGCGGCGATCAGGATCAGACCGGTTTGCTGCTGCCGCACGGAGGCAAGGGCGGCGCATTCGTCGCCGAAATTCGCGAGGCCGTAATCGCCGGAAAGCTGCACGCGGCGATGCATTCGCTCAAGGACATGCCGGGCAACGAAGACACACCGGGCCTTGTGATCGGCGCGACGCTGTCGCGCGATCCGCCGACCGATGCGCTGGTGCTGCGCGCGGGCGTCACGTTCGACGATCTGAAGCGTACCAAAGGCAAGGGCTTCAAGATCGGCACCAATGCCGTGCGGCGTGCGGCCTACGCGCGGCGGCTGTTTCCCGAGATCGAGGTGATTCATTTCCGCGGCGCGGCCGATACCCGGGTGCGAAAGCTCGACAACGGCGAAATGCAAAAGCTCGCGGACGGCGGCGAAGTCGGCCCTGCCGATGCGCTGATCATGGCGCGTTCGGGACTGGAGCGTGTCGGGCTTGCAGTCCGCATCGCGCACGAATTCACCGCGCTTGAAATGCTGCCGGCCGCAGGGCAGGGCATCGTCGCAGTCGAATGTGCAGCGAACGACTGGCGGACGCGGCAGTATCTCGCGCTGATCGACGATCCCGCCGCGCATCTGTCCGCCGATGCCGAGCGCGAAGTGCTCTGGGTGCTCAACGGCCACTGCAATTCGCCAATCGCCGGGTTCTCAACGATCAACGGCCGCGAAATGTCGCTGACTGCGTCGGTGCTCGATCTGGAGGGCGATCAGTTGCTTGAGGCAACCCGCACCGGACCTGCCGACAAACCGCGCGAACTGGGCCGCGCGGTGGCATTCGATCTGCTGGCGCAGGGCGCGGCGGCGATCATCGAGCGATCCCGGCCTGTCTAGCCTTTATAATCCCGCACGCGCTTGAGCATCTGCTCGACATGCGCGATAGGCGTTTCCGGCTGAATGCCGTGGCCAAGATTGAAGATGTATCGCCCACCCGCGTAATTCGCCAGCGCATCATCGACCGCGCGGTCAAGGGCCGCGCCTCCTGCGATCAAGGCCAGCGGATCGAGGTTGCCCTGCACGGCGACGTGGTTCTGCACCCGCTCGCGGATCAGCGACGGGTCCGCCGTCCAGTCGATGCTGACGCCGTCGACACCGGTGCGCCCGATATACATCGGCAGCTGCGCGCCTGCGCCGCGCGGAAAGCCGATGATCTTCGCATTCGGCGCCTTTGCGCGCACGCCTTCGACGATCCGGCGCGTCGGCTCAACCGACCAGCGCTGGAATTCGCGCGGCGGCAGCACGCCGGCCCATGTGTCGAAGATCTGCAGCGCGTCGGCACCGGCTTTGAGCTGTCCCAGCAGATACTGGATTGAGTTTTCCACCAGCACGTCGATGATTTTCGCAAACGCATCGGGCGCGCGGTAGGCGAGCATTCGCGCAGGCGCCTGATCCGGCGTCCCTTGGCCGGCGACCATGTAGGTCGCGACCGTCCACGGCGCGCCGCAGAAACCGATCAGCGCGATTTTCGGATCGAGTTCGGCGCGGACCCGGCGCAGCGCCTCATAGACGGGTTCGAGCTTGGTGAAGTCGGCGGTTGTCGCCAGCGTCGCGATCTTGTCCGGCGTGTCGAGCGGGTCGAGGCGGGGGCCTTCGCCGGCCTCAAAGCGCACCGAGCGTCCCAGCGCATGCGGGATCACCAGAATGTCGGAGAAGATGATCGCGGCATCGAAACCGAAGCGCCGGATCGGCTGCAGCGTCACCTCGGCGGCCCATTCGGGATTGAAGCAGAGGTCGAGAAAACTGCCAGCCGTGGCGCGCAGTTCGCGATACTCGGGCAGGTAACGGCCTGCCTGCCGCATCATCCAGACCGGCGGCACGGCCCGGCGGCTTCCGGCGAGAACGTCGAGGAATGGTTTAGCGGGCTGCGGCTTGTTCAAGCGGAAATTCCGTTGCGGGATAATGGAGTTATCGCCGCCCTGATACACGCTGTCTCAGCGTTTGACCACCGGTTGACGGTGCGGTTCATCCTGATACGTTCCTTTTCAGAACGGAAGACATGGCAGCCTTGCCCGCCCGAACCATTGTCGTGCCGCGCGCACCTAAGGTAACGGTGTAAACTGATCAGCCCGCTTGAAGAAGCGATGCAATGAACGTCGGATTGAAGACACCAGGAGAGGGAACACATGAAAACGGCAATTACGGAACTGTTCGGCATCCAGCATCCGATCATTCAGGGCGGCATGCACTACGTTGGCTTCGCGGAGCTCGCGGCGGCGGTGTCCAACGCCGGCGGCCTTGGCATTATCACCGGCCTGACGCAGAAGACGCCGGAATTGCTGGCGAAGGAAATCGCCAAGTGCAAGGACATGACCGACAAGCCGTTCGGCGTGAACCTCACCTTCCTGCCGACGTTTTCGGCCCCTCCGTATCCCGAATATATCGCGGCCATCAAGGAAGCCGGCATCAAGGCGGTCGAGACTGCCGGCCGTAGCCCCGAGCAGTACATGCCCGCACTGAAGGCTGCCGGCATCAAGGTGATCCACAAGTGCACCTCGGTCCGTCACTCGCTGAAGGCTGAAGCGATTGGCTGTGACGCGGTGAGCGTCGACGGTTTCGAATGCGGCGGTCATCCCGGCGAAGACGACATGCCGAACATGATCCTGCTGCCGCGCGCGGAAGAAGAACTGACGATTCCGTTCGTCGCCTCCGGCGGCATGGCCGACGCGCGCAGCCTCGTTGCGGCGCTGGCGATGGGCGCGCAGGGCATGAACATGGGCACCCGCTTCATCGCCACCAAGGAAGCCCCGGTGCATGACAACGTGAAGCAGGCGCTGCTCAAAGCGACCGAATTCGACACCCGGCTTGTGATGCGCAACCTGCGCAACACCGAGCGCGTTCTCACCAACAAGGGCGTCGAAAAGCTGATCCAGATCGAGCAGGAAAAGGGCAAGAGCATCAAGATCGAGGATATTCTCGAGGAAGTCGCGGGCGTTTATCCGAAGGTCATGATCGACGGGAACATGGACGCCGGTGCATGGAGCTGCGGCATGATGGTCGGACTGATCCACGACATCCCGACGGTCAAGGAACTGATCGATCGCATCATGGCGGATGCCGAATACCTCATCCGCAAGCGCCTCGTCGGATTCCTCGATGGCAATTACGTTGCCGCTACGCCGCGCAAGAAGGTGGCGTGAGGGAGTACGTCATTCCGGGGCGCGAGCAGTTGCGAGCGAGCCCGGAATCTCGAAGTGATTTCCGATGAACCTCTGGATTCCGGATCAGCCCGCTGTGTGGGCTGTCCGGAATGACATGGGATAGACCTTATCCCAGCCCATACGCCTCGCGCATCTCGTCGATGGCTTGAAGCTTGGCGTGAAACACCGACCAGTCGTCATTGTCTGCGATCGGCTTCCAGATCGCTTCGACTTCTTCGATCAGCATGGAACATGCGACCGGCCTGCTGAAGAAGGCCTGATTGAGATCGACGCCCTCGCGCGGAACGAAATCTTTCAATGCGTCGCGGACGGCAGCGAACGCCGTGTTTACATAGTGATCCTTCGACGGGCTATTCGCCGCGCGCTCGGCGCTCTTGAGGCCGCCAAACCAGTCGAAGAAGGTCTGCTCGAATGGGGCTTTCGTCTCCGACAGGAATATCCAGAGTGCGCGCACCAGTTCATTGTCGCTCACGGCATCGCGCGGCTGGACGCCGAGCCGCCGTAGCATCGCATCGGTGAACTCCTGGCGGATGGCCGGTTCAAACACCCCCAGCGCTTTTTCAAGACTTGGCTGATCCGCAAGGCCGAGCAGGCATTCCGCCAGCCGGGTGACGTTCCAGAACAGTGCATCTGGCTGTCGGCCATAAGCATAGAGCCCGGTCTCGTCGAAATACGCAGCGGTGAATGCAGGTTCCAGAAATGGAAGAAACCGCCACGGACCGTAGTCGAAACTCTCGCCGGTGACATTGATGTTGTCGGTGTTGAGCACGCCGTGGACGAATCCGGCGGCCATCCATTGCGCGCCGACCCGCGCGACGCGGCGGCAGACCTCTTCGAGAAATGCGATGGCGCGCGCCGCTACATCGTCGCGCCACACCTCGGGCATGTAAGTCCTGATCGTGTAGTCGAGCAGCTTCTGGATATTTTCTGTGCTGCGGAGAAACGCCTGGCGCTGGAACGAGCCGATCCGGATGTGCGAGTGGCTCAGCCGCACCATCACGGAGGATCGCGTCGGCGAGGGCTCGTCGCCGCGCACCAGCGCCTCGCCGGTCTCGATCAAGCTGAAGGTTTTCGAGGTATCGACGCCGAGCGCTTCCAGCATCGCGGTCGCCAGCACCTCGCGCACGCCGCCCTTGAGTGTCAGGCGCCCGTCTGCGGTGCGCGACCAGGGCGTCTTGCCGCTGCCCTTGGTGGCGAGATCAAGCAGGCGGCCCTTGTCGTCGTACAGTTGCGCGAACAGGAAGCCACGCCCGTCGCCGAGTTCCGGATTGTAGGTTCGGAATTGGTGGCCGTGGTAGCGCAGCGCCAGCGGCTCCTTGAAATTCTCCGCCAATGGCTGGAATCGCCCGAAATGCGCAATCCATTCCTCGTCGCTCAGCATGTCGAGCCCGACGGTTTTCGCCGCGCGCTGATTACGATAGCGCAGGATGTGATCGGGAAATTCAGCCGCCGCGACGACATCGTAGAACTCGGGACCGAGCGCGGCATGGCTGGTCGAGGCGCGGTAATGGGGTGAGACAGGCATTCAGGACTCGGGTAATTTATTCGGCGGGAAGATACAGCATAACGGACCACGCAGCGTTCGGGTTCAAAAAGAAAGTCGAACATGACCGACCGGCAGCAGAAAGATCCGCGCGCGAGCAAGGAGCTCTCCCGTCACATTCTGCCCACCTCCGCGACGATGATCGGCGTTTGCGTGACGCTGGTCGGCCTCGTCAAGGTCGTGGAAAGCAGAAGCGGACCGAGCCATGTCGACGAGTATGCCGCGCTCGCCGCGATTCTGTTTCTCGTCAGCGCGGCGGCGTCCTATCTGTCCATCCGCTATGCGGGTCGGAGCGGCGCAAGCGAGCGTTATGAGCGCATCGCGGACGTCCTGTTCCTGTCCGGCCTGCTCGGCATCACCGTTATCGCAGTGTTGTTCGCCTACGAAGCGGTCTGAGGACGAACGGCTAGAACGGCAGATGGCCGGTCTTGAACCAGGTCATGGCGAGGAATCCGATCACCAGTCCGACGATGACTCCGAGCGCGACTTTCATGGCACAAACCTTCCTTTGATTGCGTGTTGCGAGGAGGCTTGCGCCATCGGCTCGCGTTAATGAATCTCCGCGGCCTTGGCCAGGGCTTCCTTGAGTTTCTCCACGGTGAAACCGGGATCGCGGGCGATGCCGAGGATCGGCTCCTCGCGGCGTTCGCACAATCTCGCCGCATCCGGAAGTTTCGCTGCAACATTGGCCGGAATCACGACCGCACCATGACGATCTGCATGAATGAGATCGTCCGAACTCACCGTCATGCCAGCGACGGACACTGTTTCACCGAAGCCTGCGAGATGAACGAAAGCATGTGAAGGGCCGATGCTGCCGGCCAGCGCCTGGAATCCCGGCGCCCACGCCGGAATGTCGCGGATCGATCCATCGGTGACAACGCCGAGGCAGCCGAGCGCCTTGTGGACGGAGCTATTGACCTCGCCCCAGAATGCACCGAAGCCGATGTTCGCGCCGTCGAGATCCTGAATGACGCTGATGCGCGGACCATGACCGGTGCCGCAATATTCGTAATAGGCGACGCGCTGGGCGCGCTGATCCGCGGCCGACAGCTTTGACGCCGAAGTGGCCCGGATTGTTGCGGTGCGGGCATAGCCGACCATCGGCGGCAGGTCCGGGAACGGGCAAACCAGCGGCTTGGTGGTGAAACCGATCAGGCGGCGTTCGGGCGCGACGACCTCCAGCGCGTTGCAGATCGTGGGCGTGTCCCAGCGCGCCAGCGTTTCGAGCAGGGATGCGGGGTGGGGCGCGGACTGGGTCACGGGTTGATCTCCTGTTGTTATTTCTGCTGATCCGAACGATGCGGCGCGGCGCGAGTTTGCCTGCGCAAATTGCAGGCGGCAAGTGCGCGGCTCGCGGCCTTCCCGGCTTGCGGGAAACGGCGAAACAAGGCGATGATGGGCGGCTTGCCTCGCGCTGAACGAAAATCAACAAACATCAGGGGATGAAATGGCGACCAACAAGAAGAAACTGCTGATCGTGGAAACCATGTCGCCCGGGGGGTGGGCCCTGTTTCGGGAACGCAGCGACATCGAGGCCATCGAGTTTCCAAACACGATCTCCGCGCCGGATTTCAATGAAATGCTGCGGCAGCACGCGCCGGTCAATGGCGTCGCGCTCGGCGGCACCGGTTTCGGCGCCAAGGAGATCGCGTCTTCCGGGGAGATGATGGTGGTGGCGCGGATCGGCGTCGGCTACGACGCGGTGGATGTGAAAGCCCTGAGCGGCAAGAAAATTCCCCTGATGACCACCGGCATCGCGAATTCGCCGTCGGTCGCCGAATGCGCGCTGTTCATGATGCTGTGGCTGGCGAAGCGTTCCACCGAACTCGACCACATCGTCAAGAGCGGCAACTGGACCAAGCGCCTCGGCGCGATCCCGTATGACCTGCTCGGCAAGACTGCGCTGGTGGTCGGCTTCGGCCGCATCGGGACGCGGACGGTCAAACGGCTGGTGGCGATGGAGATGAACGTCCTGGTCTACGACCCGTTCAAGTACGCAGCCGAAGTCGAGGCGGCGGGCGCGGAATATGTGACCGATCTCAACACGGCGCTGCCGCGCGCCGATTTTGTCTCGATCCACTGTCCGAAATCGCCGGAGACCGTCAATATGTTCGGCGCGGCGCAGTTGCAATTGATGAAACCGACGGCCTATCTCATCAACACTGCGCGTGGCGGGATCGTGGATGAGGACGCGCTTCATGCGGCGCTCACCTCGGGCAAGATTGCAGGCGCAGGCATTGACGTGTTCGCGCAGGAGCCGCCGCGGCCGGACCATCCGCTGTTCAAGCTCGATAACGTCATCACCGCGCCGCATCTGGCGGGCGTGACCCGCGAAGCGCTCGATCGCATGGGCCTGCAAACCGCGAAGAACATTCTCAGCGCGCTCGACGGCAAACCGATTCGCGAGAATGTCATCAATCAGGATGTGCTGAGCTAGGGAACTGATCGCTTCCAGCGGTTCATCGGTTTCCGGGTGGCTTGATATTCCGTGGTTCGTCATTTCGATGTGCGCTAGCGACGAAGGAATCCATTCTTCTCACGGTGGATTGCTTCGCTTCGCTCGCAATGACGGAAAGGGATGAGCCTATGCCGCTGCAGAACCGCGTGTCGCCGTTCGGTGAGATCGTTGCGACCGCGCATCGGGGCCGCTTCACCGGCAATCGCGGCATCATCCACGATCCGGCGACCAGGACGCTGCTGAACCGGCGCTGGTCGTCAAAGGCATGGATCACCTGCGTCTGCGAATTTCGCGGACGCCGGCGCAAGGTGATGGGCGGACGAAGCTGGACCGAGCTGTTCTTTCTCGATGAAGCAACATCTTTCGCGGCGGGGCATCGCCCATGCTTCTACTGCCGCCGGGTTGGCGCGACGGCGTTTCGTGACGCGTGGGCCAAGGGCAATGGCCGCGCAAAGCCATATGCGACCGAGATGGACGCCGTGCTTCACGGCGAGCGGCTCGATGGCCGTCAGAAACGGCTGCATCCGTTGCACATCGCCGCGCTCAAGCTGCCGAGCGGAACGACGGTGACGAGCGGCGGCGAGAGCTACATGATCGTAAACGGCGAGGCATGGCGCTGGTCGTTTGCGGGCTACAGCCGCGCGTCGGCAAGTCTCGCCGACGCCAGGCTCCTGACACCGCCGTCGATCGTCAATGCGCTGCGCGAGGGTTATCCTGTGCAGATCGGGCTTTAGGCTGCTTTCGCGATCCGGTGCATGCGGCCCGCGACGGCACGAATCTTACCGGGAGATGCGAGCCAGATCGCGGCGGAAGACAAAGCGCTCACGGCGATGCCGATGATGAAGGCCAGCGTGTAATCGCCGTAGATGTCGTGCAGGATGCCGGTCACCCATGGGCCTGCTGCACCGCCGGCCAGCGCGGTGAAGCCGATGGTGCCGAAGATCGTTCCAAAGTGCTTGCCCTGGAAGATCTCGGCGACCACCGCGCCCATGATCGAGGTGAAGCCGTAGCCGAGCGCGCCCTGCGCGACGACCATGACGTAAACCAGCAGCAGCGTCGGGGTGTATTGCAGTGCGATCAGCATGGCGAAACAGATCGCAAAGCCGAACGACGAAATCGTCCAGATCCATTCGCGGCCGATGCGGTCGGAGAGATAGCCGAGCGCGATCTGTCCCGGAATGCCGATCAGGCTGACCATGCCCAGCGCCCATGCGGCTGAGGTGGAGCTAAATCCGATTTCGACCAGATATTTGGTCTGATGAACCTGAACGGCGTACCAGACATAGAGACCGCAAAAGTAACCAAGCGAAATCCACCAGAAGCGCGCGGTGCGCACAGCGAGGCCGAGCGTCCAGTCGGTCGCGGCCCATGCCGGATCGACGATGTTCGATGGAGGTGCGACGGTCGTGGCGGTCGGCGCTGCGTCTCCGTCCGGCCGAAGTCCGATATCCTCGGGGCGCTTGTGCAACAGCAGATTGAGCGGGATCAGCGCGACCAGCACCAGAATGCCCATCGCCCAACTCGCCGCGCGCCAGCCGCTCCTGTCGATCAGGAACTGCACCCACGGCAGGATGATGATGGAGCCGATGCCGACGCCTGCGAAGGCGAGGCCCACCGCGAGGCCGCGGCGCTTGACGAACCAGTTCGGCAGAAACAGCGACTGGCCGGAGTAACCAAGGCAAATGCTGCCCGCGCCGACGAGACATCCGATGGTGATATAAAGATGCCAGGGCTGTGTCGTCAGCGGTGCGAGAAGCAGCCCGGCTCCCATCAGTACGACGCCAAGCTCCATCACCGTGCGCGGGCCGGAGCGGTCCATCAGCTTGCCCATCAAGGGGCTAAGCAACGCGGAGACCAGAAAGCCAACAGAGAAGGCGCCCGCCGTGATGCCGCGGTCCCAGCCGAACTCGTCGACGATCGGCGAGAAGAACAGGGAGAACGAGGTGCGGGCGTTCACGCCGATGCCCATGGTGATGAAGGTTACGGCGACAATGATCCAGCCGTAATAGAAGGGCAGGCGGCGCATGCGGGACTTCCGGACAACAGGCGAGTCAGAGGCATTGGAGTATGAGCGGAGAACGGCGGCGCGTCATGACGCGCTGCAACGGAATCAAACGACATCATGCGCGGCTGATGGCCGCGATCAAATTACCTGTAAGGTAAGAGGAAAGCTTCAGCTTTCGCCGCCAGCCAGTCCCACCGCCCACAACGCAAACGCGTAAACAATTGCGATTTCATCGAGCCGGTTGAAGCGGCCGGACGCGCCGCCGTGACCTGCGCCCATGTTGGTGCGCAACAGCACCGGCCCGCCGCCCGTCATCACGGGGCGGAGCCGTGCGATCCATTTCGCCGGCTCCCAGTAAGTGACGCGCGGATCGGCGAGGCCGCCCATCGCCAGAATCGCGGGATACTCTTTCGCCGCGACGTTGTCATAAGGCGAGTACGACAGGATGGTCTTGAAATCGGCCGCACTTTCAATCGGGTTGCCCCACTCGGGCCATTCCGGCGGCGTCAGTGGCAGCGTGTCGTCGAGCATGGTGTTCAGTACATCCACAAACGGGACTTCGGCGACGATGCCCGCGAACAGTTCGCCCGAACGGTTCGCGACCGCACCCATCAGCATGCCGCCGGCGCTGCCGCCGTGGCCGACGATCTTTTTCGCCGAGGTGTATTTCGCGTCGATCAGCGCGCGGGCTGCGGCGGCGAAATCGTCGAAGGTGTTGGTCTTCTTCTCGCGCTTGCCGTCGAGATACCAGCCCCAGCCCTTGTCCGCGCCGCCGCGGATATGCGCGATGGCGTACACAAAGCCGCGGTCGACCAATGACAGCCGGTTGGCCGAGAACGATGCCGGCATCGCGCTGCCGTAGGAGCCGTAGCCATACAGCAGCAGCGGCGCACTGCCGTCGCGCTTGAGGTCCTTGCGATGAACGATCGAGACCGGCACCTGCGCGCCATCATGGGACGTCGCCGTGATGCGGGTGGTGACGTAGTCGGCAGGATTGTGGCCGGAGGGAATTTCCTGGCGCTTGCGCAGGGTGCGCGCGCGGCTGACCATATCGTAGTCGAACACTTCCGACGGCGTGGTCATCGACGAATAGGAAAACCGGATCTGCGTGGTGTCGAACTCGTAGCCGCCGATAGTGCCGAGCGAATAGGCTGCCTCGTCAAAAGCGATGGCATGTTCCTGCAAGGTCGCGAGATCCCGGATGACGATGGAGGGCAGCGCATTGGTTCGCTCCATCCGCACCAGATGACCGGAATAAAGTTCGATGTCGATGATGTAGGTGCCGGGCCGATGCGGGATCAGGTCGCGCCAGTTCTTGCGCGCGGGCGATGCCAGCGGCGCGGTGACGATCTTGAAGTCGATGGCCTCATCCGCATTGGTCAGGATGAAGAGCTGATCGCCGCGGTCGGCAATCGAATACTGCACGCCTTCCTCGCGCTTCGCGATCAGGCGCGGCGGGGCCTCGGGTGCGCTCAGATCGATCAGCCGCTGTTCTGACGTTTCATGATCGCCGCCCGCGATCACGCAGAAACGGCCGCTGGCGCTTTCATGGATATGCGTGAACCAGCCGGAATCCTGTTCCTCATAGACCAGGGTGTCCTCCGCCTGCGAGGTGCCGAGAACATGACGATAGACCTGCATCGGGCGGTGGTTGTCGTCGAGCTTGACATAGAAGAACGACTTCGAATCCGCCGCCCAGACCATGCCGCCGTCGGTTTCCTCGACAACGTCGGCGGAATCCGTGGCCGTTTCCCAGTCGCGCACGCGGATAGTGAAATATTCCGAGCCGCGAACGTCCGCGCTCCATGCTTCCAGCTTGTGATCGGGCGAGTGACGCGCGCCGCCGAACCGGAAATATTCGGTCTGCTTGGCGAGTTCATCGCCGTCGATGATGAAACGGGCTTCGCCGCTGCCATCGCGCGCGGTTCGGCCGATCTGCTCGTGTTGACCGCCTTCATTATACTTCTGGAAGTAGGCGAACGGCCCGTCGGGCGAGGGAACGCTGGAATCGTCTTCCTTGATGCGGCCGCGCATTTCCGCGACCAGCTTCTTCTGCAACGGTTCGGTGTGGCCCATCACTGTGTCGGCGTAGGCATTCTCGGCTTCGAGATAGGCGCGGATGTCCGGCTTGAGCGCCGACGGGTCGCGCAGGACTTCCTGCCAGTTGTCGTCCTTCAGCCACGCATAGTCGTCGGTCACGGTGATGCCGTGATGCGTGAAACTGTGGGGGCGGCGCGGCGCGACGGGAGGAGTGGCAACTTTTGAAGTCATGCGGTGCGGGCTTTCAATCGACGGAAAATTCCGGGTCGTCCCCGCGAAAGCGAGGACCCATACTCCCTGTCGCGGAATATTATGCGGGATGTATGACGTGTCTTCTTGAGGGTCTAGGGGTTATGGGTCCCCGCTTTCGCGGGGACGACGATAAATCGTGCAATGTGACGCATTATCAGGAGTCTGCCCTCGACTCCGTCGCAACGCCTGCCAGCAAGAGCACCGTATGCAGCAGCACGTTTGCGCCCGCGGTGCAGTCGGCCTGCGTCGCATCCTCCAGTTCGTTGTGGCTGACACCGTCCTTGCAGGGCACGAAGATCATCGCTGCCGGAACCACGGCTGCGAGGTTGCAGGCGTCGTGTCCCGCGCCGGACGTGATGCGGCGGTGGCTGTAGCCCATCTCTTTGGTTGCGGTTTCGACAGCATCGACCAGTTTTGTGTCGAACACCGTCGGCTCCTTGCGCCAGATCTGCTCGACCGTGATCTTGACGTTGCGGCGTGCGATGATTTCCGCGACGGCGCGTTGCAGCGCGTCGTGCAACTTGTCCAGCGTGGCTGACTCTGAACTGCGAATATCCACGGTGAAGGTGAGGTCGCCGGGGATGACGTTGCGCGAGGGATTGTCGATCCTGATTTCGCCGACGGTGCCGACCGCATTCGGACCGAGATCGCGCGCGATCCTTTCCACCGCAAGCACGACTTCGGATAACGCTGCAAGTGCATCCTTGCGCAGCGGCATCGGGGTGGTCCCGGCGTGGCTGGCGAAACCGGCGATCGAGCCGTTGTACCACATGATGCCCTGGCCGCGATCGACCACGCCGATGGTCTTGTTCTCGGCTTCCAGCAGCGGGCCCTGCTCGATGTGCAGTTCGACGAAGGCGCTGAACTTCTGCTTTCCGACAGCATCTGCGCCGCGATAGCCGATGGTGTCGAGTGCTTCCGCGACCGTGATGCCGTCGGCGTCCTTGCGGCCCAGAATATCGTCGGTGGTGTAGTCGCCGGCGTAAGCCGCGGACGCCATCATCGCCGGTGCGTAGCGCGAGCCTTCTTCGTTGGTCCAGTTGCACACGCAGACGGGATACTCGGTTTCGATCCCGGCGTCGTTCATGGCGCGGACGACTTCGAGCGCGGCGAGGGTGCCGAGGATGCCGTCGTACTTCCCGCCGGTGGGCTGAGTGTCGAGATGGGAGCCGATGCCGATCGGCGGCTTCGACATGTCGCGGCCGGGCCGGATCGCGAACATGGTGCCGAGTGCATCGACACTGACTTCGCAGCCGGCGGCTTCGCAGGCGGTGCGGAACCAGTCGCGTACCTGCTTGTCCTCGGGCCCGAGCGTCAGCCGCTTGACGCCGCCCTTGGGCGTTGCGCCGAATTTCGCGGTTTCGTGAATGTCGCCCCAGAGGCGCGCGGAATCGATCTGAAGATTGGATCTGGCTTTTGTCATGATGGACCGATACCGCAGGTTCGCGCCGGAAACATCTCCGGAAAAGGAGGGTCAGGTGTGCCGATGGACGTGCTTTTTGCGCGCGCCCGAAGTCTTGGCGCCGGCTTCGGTGGGGATCATCACCACGCGGCCGTAGCGCACGCCGCGCTCGGCGATGACATGGTCCGCCAGATGCTGCACATCTGCTGTCCGGCCCTTGAGCGCGGTGATCTCCATGCAGTTATCGTTGTCCAGATGCACGTGAAGCGTCGCCAGCGACAGGTCGTGATGGTCATGGAAATTGTTGACAAGGCGGCTGGAGAGATCGCGCGCGGCATGATCGTAGACATAGACCAGCGCGGCGACGCAATCGCCGCCGCTTTTTCCGGCATCCTGCGCCGCCTGCTGCATGCCGGCGCGGGCGAAATCCCGGATCGCCTCGGAGCGGTTCTGGTAGCCGTGCTCCTCGATCATGCGATCCAGTTCGGCCATGAGATCGTCGTCGAGGGTGATGGTCACGCGCTGCATTGAGAGGGCTCCGTTCCGGCCGCGGCTGATGGTTCCCTGAGCATAACCG
Source organism: Afipia sp. GW822-FHT03D08 (assembly GCF_058801645.1). Lineage (NCBI taxonomy): Bacteria > Pseudomonadati > Pseudomonadota > Alphaproteobacteria > Hyphomicrobiales > Nitrobacteraceae > Afipia > Afipia sp. GW822-FHT03D08. The sequence goes on along the minus strand of NZ_JBXANK010000002.1, from coordinate 342,265 downwards.
ATCCATCCAGACTGTTGGGCTGATTTGATGCGTTCAAAACCGGCAGATTTCCCGATGGGTAAGGGCAGGGCTTGTTCATTCACAACTCGCCGTTTCGCAGGGCGAACGCAAGGCCGCCGTGAGACGGGAATATTTGGGACCTAATGACGCATCTGCCGGATGCGTCGCAATAACTGCGTCCCGCACGCGTCTCCTTGCTTTTCTTTCGCGCTGATTTCGGGGATCATCGTGTCATAAAAATAGAACAAGACAGGTTCGGACATCGTCACGAACCGCCAAGGGAGAGATGTTCAATGGCCTATCGATCCGGATTCAAAAGCGTTTTCGCGGCGGCTGCGCTGGCCGTGCTGTCCAGTGTTGCAGTGGCGCAGGATTATCCCACCAAACCGATCACGCTGATCGTGCCGTGGCCTGCAGGCGGCTCGACCGATATCTCGATGCGCGCGATCGCCGAAAGCGCGTCCAAGGTGCTCGGCCAGCCCATTGTAGTGGATAACAAGGCGGGCGGCGGCGGCACCGTCGGGCCGGCAACCATGGCGGCGACGGCGAAGCCCGACGGCTACACGATTTCGCAGATACCGATCACGGTGTTTCGTCTGCCGCTGATGCAGGACGTGTCCTGGAACGCCGACAAGGATTTCACCTACATTGTACACCTGACGGGGTACACCTTCGGCGTGACCACGAACGCGGACTCGCGGTTCAAGACCTGGAAGGACGTGGTCGACTTCGCCAAGGCAAATCCCGGCAAGGTGACCTATGCGACGCCGGGCGCGGGCACCTCGCTGCATATCGGCATGGAGCAGATCGCTGCCAAGGCGGGCATCAAGCTCACGCAGGTGCCGTTCAAGGGCGGCGCCGAAACCAATGCGGCCGTGCTCGGCAATCACACCATGCTTCAGGCGGACTCCACCGGATGGCGGCCGCTGGTCGATGCCGGCAAGCTGCGCCTGCTGATGGTGTGGACCTCGAAGCGCTCGCCGAACTTCCCGGACGCGCCGACCCTCAACGAACTCGGCTATTCGATGGTGTATGACTCGCCGTTTGGCATCGCCGGCCCGAAAGGCATGGACCCCAAGATCGTTGCCAAACTTCACGACGCCTTCAAGAAGGCGATCGAGGACCCGGCGGTGATCGCGACGCTGGCGAAGTTCGACATGGTGGCGAACTACAAGAACACCGAGGACTACAAGAAATTCGTCGCCGAGGTCACCGAGTCCGAGCGCAAGGTCATCGATACGCTGGGGCTGGCGAAGAAAACCAACTGAGTGGGCTTTTCGCAAAGAACGTCATCCTGAGGTGCGAGCCGCGTTTGCGGCGAGCCTCGAAGGATGAGTGCGATATCCGCTGTCGTCCTTCGAGGGCTACGCTTCGCTCCGCCACCTCAGGGTGACGGCGGGATCACATCAGGGACATGAAAGAACAGTCCATGGGCAATGATGCTAGCGAGAAATTCAGACTGGGCAATTCCGAGCTGTGGGGCGGGCTCGTCGGCCTTGCCCTCGGCGTCTTCGTGATCTGGGCCGGCCAGAAGCTCAAGATCGGTAGCATCAACGATCCGGGTTCAGGCTTCGTGCTGTTCTACACGGGCATCCTGATGTGCCTGTTCGCAGGCACGATCCTCCTCGCGGCGATCACTGAAGGCGGCCCGAGTGTTGCGTCGCTGTGGGCCGGAACGCGCTGGACCAAGCCGGTGGTCGTCATTGCGTGCCTCGCGGGATTTTCCTTCCTGCTTCAGCCGCTCGGCTTTCTGCTGGCGTCGATTCCGCTGCTGTTGCTGCTGCTGCGGGTGATCGATCCGGTGCGCTGGACGCTGGCGATCCCGCTTGCGGTGCTGGCGCCGATCGGCGTCTGGTGGGTGCTGAAACGTGCGCTGCTCATCCAGTTGCCTGCGGGCATGTTCAACATCGGCTGATCGGGCAGGCTCATGGATGTTCTCGTCAACGTCTCGCACGGTCTCGGCGTCGCTCTTCAGCCGGTCAACCTGCTGTACTGTTTCATCGGCGTGTTCATCGGCACGCTGGTCGGCGTGCTGCCGGGCATCGGCCCGATCTCGGCGATGTCGCTGCTGCTGCCGGTGACACTGTCGGGCACCCCGGAGTCCGGCATCATCATGATGGCGGGTATCTACTACGGATCGATGTATGGCGGCTCGACCACGTCGATCCTTGTCAACATTCCGGGCGAGGCGGCATCGGTCGTCACCTGTCTCGACGGGCATCAGATGGCGAAGCAGGGGCGCGCAGGACCTGCGCTCGGCATCTCCGCCCTCGGTTCGTTCATTGCAGGCACCTTCTCGCTGATCGCGCTGATGCTGATAGCTCCGTCGCTGGCGAACGTGGCGGTTGCGTTCGGGCCGGCGGAATATTTCAGCCTGATGGTGCTCGGCCTCGTGGTGCTGACGTTCCTGACCCAGGGCTCGATGGCAAAGGCGCTGCTGATGGCCTGCATCGGCGTCGTGCTCGGACTGATCGGCCTCGACAGCATCACCGCGCAGCCGCGGCTGACATTCGGCCGTCTCGAACTGATCGACGGCATCGGCCTGGTGCCGGTGGTGATGGGCCTGTTTGGCGTCGCCGAAGTGCTCATCAACATCGAGCAGGTGATCAAGCGGGATGTGATCGAAGCCAAGATCACGCAGCTTCTGCCCAACAAGGAAGACTGGAAGGCCAGCGCCGGCCCTGTCGGACGCGGCACCTTGCTCGGATTCTTTCTCGGCATTCTGCCGGGCGGCGGCGCGGTGGTGGCGTCCTTTGCGTCCTATGCATTGGAGAAGCGGCTGTCGAAGACGCCGGAACGTTTCGGCAAGGGCGCCATCGAAGGTGTCGCGGGGCCGGAAGCGGCCAACAACGCAGCCGCGGGCGGTGCCTTCATTCCGCTGATGACTCTCGGCATTCCGCCGAATGTCGTGATGGCGCTGCTGCTCGGTGCGTTCGTCATTCACGGCCTTCAGCCGGGCCCGCTGATGATCACGCAGAATCCCGGATTGTTCTGGGGCATCATCGCCAGCATGTATATCGGCAACATCATGTTGCTGATTTTGAACCTGCCGCTGATCGGCATGTGGGTGCAGCTCTTGAAGCTGCCCTACAACGTGCTGTTCCCGCTGATCCTGCTCTTCACCATCGTCGGCGTCTACTGCAGCAGCAACAATGTCTTCGATGTCTACGTCATGGTCGGGTTCGGCGTGATCGGCTACCTGATGCGCAAATTCGGCTACGAGCCGGCGCCGCTGGTGCTCGCCTTCGTGCTCGGGCCGCTGCTCGAGAACAATCTGCGCAAGTCGCTGATCCTGTCGCAGGGCGACTTGATGACTTTCGTGCAGCGCCCGATCTCCGCGATCTGTCTCGTGATCGCCGCGATCCTGTTGATCGGGCCGCTGCTCCCGTCGCTGCGCAAGAAGCGCGAACTCGTCGCGCTGGACGAGGGGGCCTAGGTGTGGCGGTTCGCAAGTCCGCATGATCATTACCGCAACCCTTGTCTGCGGACTTGCGAACCGAAGCCACACCAGAATCATATTTGCCAGTGTCCTTTCGAATCCGAAGTTCGCTACGGAAGTTGCGGTTGAATGAAGCGAACTTCGGATTCGGGACACGCGCGTGGGAACTTTTGCGACGTTTGGGCGTCATCATGGTTGCGGTACGGGGACCGTTTCCAGCCATGATTGAAGCCAATGATGTTCGATCCTGAAAGAGTCCGGCAAAACGACTTGCGCGGAGGCACGTCACCGTGGAGCCAGCGGCTCGTGCGGCCCGGACGGTCGTCAGTCGATCAGGATTTCCGCTGCGAGATTCTGGTGGTCGGTGCGGGCGTCACCGGTTCGCTGGTGGCCGAACATCTCGCCGCCGAGGGCCATGAGGTTTGCGTTATCGACCGGCAGCGTCCCGGCTTCGGCAGCACGGCGGCGAGTACCGCGATGCTGCTCTGGGAGATCGACCGCTCGCTGAACGATCTCACCGCGATGTACGGATTCGATCGCGCCGCCAGCATCTATCGGCGCAGTTTCGGCGCGGTCAGCGGATTGGCGGAGCTTGTGAACACGCGTGGGCTGGCATGTGGCCTGCGCCACAAACGCTCGCTGTATCTGGCGGCGGGGAACATGGGTGCGCGCGAATTGAAAGCGGAGCACGATCTCCGAATGCGCGCCGGGCTGCCCGGCGAGTATCTGGATCATCTGACATTGCTGGAGGAATTTGGTCTCTACCGCGAGGCCGCGCTCCATTCGATCGGTTCGGCTGACGCCGATCCGCTATTGTTGTGTCAGGCGTTATTGGCGGCAGCGGCAATGCAGGGCGTCAGGATATTCGATGCGAGCGCTGAAAACTACGACAACAGCGGGCAGGCCGTGATTGTCGAACTCGACAATGGTCATATCATTGAGGCCAAGCAGGTCGTTCTTGCGACCGGTTATGTGATGCCGGATTTTGTCAGCTCAAGTCTGCACAAGATTTCGTCGAGCTGGGCCATCGCGACACCTCCGCAGCCGGCGGGCGGGTTGTGGCGCGACGGCGCGCTGATCTGGGAAGCCTCGGAGAATTACAGCTACGCGCGCACGACGACCGACAACCGGATCATCATGGGCGGGGAGGACGACGATCAGGTGATCGAACCCGAAGCACGCGACCGGCTGATGCCGGCGAAGTCGGAAGCTCTCTTGCATCGGCTCAACGGGCTGTGGTCGCATGCGGAGCCTGTCGCGGAGTTTGTCTGGTCGGGCGCGTTCGGAACCACGACCGACGGTCTGCCGCTGATCGGGCGCGTGCCCGGTCATCCGCGCATTCACGCCGCCTACGGTTACGGCGGCAACGGCATCACCTACAGTTATCTGGCGTCCCGGATCATCGCGGCGTCGATTGCCGGCAACTACCAGCCGTGGTTCGACGATTTCGCCATCGATCGCGACGCACCGAAGACAACTCCATAACCAAAACGAAAAATCCCGGCACGAGGCCGGGATTCATTCAGGTTATGCGGCTTGGGCCTAGCCGCCTTTGCCCTTTTCCTTGAAGTACTTCATCGCGCCGGGATGGAACGGCACCGGGGAGCGATCCTGCACCTGGTTATCCAGCGAGAAGCTCTCGGCTTCCTTGTGCACGGCGACGATGTCGGCCTTCTTCTCCACCAGCGTCTTGACGATGTTGTAGGCTTCGTCGTCGGTCATCTTGTTGCCAGTGACGATGATGTTCCAGACTTCGGCCATCTTGTTGTCGACGTCATAGCCCGGATAAGATCCGGCCTTGATGACGCCCGCGCTGTAGAGCTTTCCATACTTGGCGTTCATTTTCTCGACGACGTCGGCGTGGTCGATCAGCCTGAGCTTGACGCCGGGTGTGGCGGCGAGGTCCGTAACCGATGCGGTCGGAATGCCGCCGACCCAGAAGAATGCGTCGATCTTGCCGTCCTTGATGGCGTTGACCGACTCGGCGACGCCGAGGCGCTCGCGCTTCATGTCCTTGTCCTTGTCGAGACCGGCAGCCTCGATCACACGGAAAGCCATGACTTCGGTCGCGCCGCCGGGCGAGCCGGTGGAGACGCGCTTGCCCTTGAGATCGGCCATCGTTTTGATGCCGGTGCTCTCAACGGTCACGACATGCATCCGGTTCGGATAGACCACGAGCAGTGCTTGCAGCGGGATCTTTCCGCTCTTGAACTTGTCCTCGCCCTTATAGGCATCGAGCGCGGCGTCGGCCATGGTGAAGCCCATCTCGCTCTGGCCCGTGCCGATCAGCTTGAGGTTGTCGACCGAGCCGCCGGTGACTTCGGCGGTGGCCTGCACGTTCGGCAGGTTCTTCGACAGCACGTTCGCGATGGCGCCGCCAAGCGGATAATACACGCCTCCGGTGCCGCCCGTTCCGATCGCCATGGTCTTCTGCTGGGCGTGCGCCGTTATCAATCCGGCTGACAGTGCGAGAGCCAGCACCGCAGTCATTTTCGTGATTTTCTTCATTATCGATTGTCCTCCCATTTGAGTTCTCAGGCCGGTCGTTGAAGCGCCGGTCCTTTTGCCTGCCATAACACTACCCCCAATCCGATCAGGACGCCGGGTACATAGGTATAAGAAATGTCGCGACCAATCGCCGCTTCGATCACCGCCTCGATCAGGCTCGGAAACACCAGCAGGAGACCGGACAGCACCAGCAGTCCGCGCTCGATCAGCGTGGTAGCCCGCAGTGCCCAGCCCTGTGCCGCCGCCGCCAGCGCCATCAGCCCGAGCGTCGTCTTGAGGGTGATTTCAAAGATATCCACCCATGAGCCGCCCTTCGGAATGTTGAGCAGCAGGCCGACACCTTGCGGGTCGAGCACGAACACGAACGGCACCAGGAAGGCGGGCAGGGTGTATTTCCACGATTGCAGCGTGGTCTTGTAGGGATCGCCGCCGGTGATGGCGGCTGCCGCGAACGGCGAGAGCGCAGTCGGCGGCGAGACTTCCGACAACACCGCGTAATAGAAGATGAACATGTGCGCGGCATAGTCCGGCACTCCTAACTTGATCAGGGCAGGGGCCGCGATCACCGCGCAGATGATGTAGGACGCGGTGACGGGGACGGCGAGGCCAATGATCCAGACGATCAACGACGTGTAGATCGCCGTCAGCAGCAGGCTGCCGCCGGCGTAAGAGATCACAATCGACGAGAACTTCAGGCCAAGGCCGGTGAGGGTCACAATGCCGACGACGATGCCCGCGCATGCGCAGGTGGTCGCAGCATTCAACGCGCCGATCGAACCGTCAGCCAACGCGCGCTTCAGCTTCGGCGGCATCAACGCAGTGTCCTTGCGCAGGAAGCTGAGCAGGAACGTCGTGATGATCGCATAGAACACCGACAAGGCCGGCGAATAGCCGATCACCATGAAGATGACGACGGCGACCAGCGAGATAAAGTGGAAGCCGTAGCGCCTGGTCATCGTGCCGAGCGACATCTCCGGCTTGAAGTTGACGTCGCGCGCATGGAAGCGCTTGGCGTCGAGTTCGACCATGATCAGCAACGAGAGATAATAAAGACAGGTCGGGATGGTGGCCATCCAGATCACGTCGAGATAGCTGATCTTGAGAAACTCCGCGATCAGGAATGCCGCCGCGCCCAGCACCGGCGGCGACAGGATCGCGCCAAGGCCGCCAGCGGCGAGAAGGCCGCCGGCCGCGTTCTTCTCGAAGCCGGCCTTCTTCATCATCGGGTAGGCGACGGTGCCGATCATCACGGTCGTGGCGACGCCAGATCCTGACGGGCCGCCGAGCAGGAACGACGACAGCACCACGGTGCGTCCGGCGCTGTTCGGCTTGCCGCCCATCAGCGCTAGCGAGAAGTCGATGAAGAATTTTCCGGCGCCTGATTGCTGAAGGAAGGCGCCGAAAATCGTGAACAGGATGATCAGTGTCGCGGATACATCGACCGCGACACCGAAGATGCCTTCGAGCGTAATGAAGAGGTGACCGACCAGCCGTGACAGATCATAGCCCCGGTGGGTCCAGGGAGCAGGGAGGTGCGGACCGAGCATCGCATAGGCGATGAAGAAGACGGCGACCACTGGCATGATCGCGCCGGTGGTGCGGCGCGTTGCTTCAAGCACGAGAACAATGAAGATCACGCCGACGATGACGTCCCAGCGATCGGGTGTTGTGGCTCGGTCGGTAAAATCGTCGCCGCCCGACAGCGCGTAAGCAATAGTCGCGACTGCGAGAATGCCGGGAATGATATCCCACCAGCGCACGCGGTTGCGAAAACGCGCGGCGAGCGGAAACAGCAGGAAGCTCAGGACCAGCGTAAAGGCGACGTGGGTGTAGCGAAGCTCCTGCGTCGGAACGATCGCGTAGGCTGCATAAAGATGAAACAGGCTCATCGCGATGGCGATGGTGGTGACGGCTTGGCCTGCCAGCCCGCCCAGCCTGTTGGCCGCGCCTTCATCGGCTTCGATGAATTCCTCGGCTTTGCGCAAAGCCTCGTCGGAAATGACCGTCGGGTCATTGCCCGGCGGTGTATTTACCGTCGTCATGCTGCCTCCCCCTGGTCCCGATTTATTCCGGGCCTTAGCGGTCTTCCCGCCTGAGGCGGGGACCATTCGTTGATGCGCATTGAGGCGGGTTTGCCCGATTTAGGCAAGACTTCGTTCTGGGCGCGACGAGAGATCAACAACCGGAATGAACGCCGGCTTTGGCGCGCGGATGATGCACGACGCGAAACCGTTCGCCTCGCGCGAGGCGATGATGCGATCCTCACGCGACCGGCTTGCGTCCGCCGCCTTGATAAGGGCGTGGCATGATCCTCGGACTTGAGAGGAAGGGCGCGCTCATGCCGCGATTGTGGCCGAAATGCGCGCTGCGCCGCAGCAAATCCCAGTTGACTTTGGGCTAAGTGAGTGCTTACTCACGTCTCATGAGCACCCTCAGACTCACGGGCGATCTCCGCCGGGAGCAGATCCTGGAGGCGGCCAAACGTTGCTTCGCCCTGTACGGTTTTGCGGGGACGACGACGCGAAGTGTCGCGCGGGCTGCGGGCATCTCGGAGGGACTGCTGTTCAAGCATTTCCCTACTAAAGCCGCACTCTATGCAGAAATACTCGCGGAGGCCTGCGAGGCTGATCCGGAATTGCTTCGGCTGCGCGAACTGAAGCCATCGACGGAGACGCTGGTCATTCTGATCCGCGAGATGGTCGCACACTTCATGCGTGCGACCGAAGAACCGGATCAGGAAGATGCGCAGCGGGTCAGGCTTTTGATCTCCAGCCAATTGACTGACGGCGAATTCGCAAGGGTGCTCTATGACAAAATCGGAGACCTGATCGGTCCCATCTTCAGCGCATCGCTTGAAAGCGCCATCGCTACAGGTGACGCGGAGCGCGTGGAAGGTGAACCGCTCAATCTTTTCTGGTTCGCGCATCAAGTCGTTCACATGATCGCCCTGACAAGGCTTCCCGCGACTCCATCGCTGGATTATCCAAACGCGCCGGACTTCGAACGGCAGATTTGCCAGTTCATTCTTCGGGGTATCGGAATGAACGGCCGGGCTATCGCTTCTTATTTGGATACCGTTCCATCGCTCTCTGAAGCGTCGGTCCGGATTGCTGAAAGTGCATAAACATGGACGCCAAGAGCTCACCTCAGCCTCAGCACACTCCTTCACCGGCCGAAAAGCCTCGTCCGCCGGTACGCATGCGCCGCTGGATGATCATCATCGGCGGGGTTCTCGTGCTGCTCGTCGGTATCATCTGGGGCTTCAACGCCTTCCGCAGTCACATGATTGCGGAGTTCTTCAAGAACAATAAGCCGCCTCCAACCGTGGTGGCTGTGGCAGAAGCCAAGTCGGAAGTGTTGCCGAATCTCCTGACTGCCGTCGGCGATCTCGCCGCGATCAATCAGGTCAACGTCACCACCGACGTCAACGGCCGGGTCACCGAGATTCTCTTCCAGCCAGGCTCGGAAGTGAAGGCAGGCGATCCGCTGCTCCAGATCTATGACGCCCCGGAACAGAGCGATCTCGCCAGCTTCAAGGCACAGACGCTGGCGGCGCAGCTCGCGCTCGACCGCGCCAAGACGCTGCTCGCCAAGTCGTTCGGCCCGCAGGCGACGGTCGATCAGGCGCAGGCGGCTTACGATCAGGGCGCGGCTGCGGTCGCGAAGACCGAAGCCATCATTTCACAGAAGCGCATCACCGCGCCATTTAGCGGCGTGCTCGGCGTGCGTCTGGTCCAGCTTGGTCAGTATCTCAGCGCCGGAACACAGATCGTCTCGCTGACCGATCTTTCTCGCCTGTATCTCAACTTCACGGTGACCGAAAAGGACCGCGCCGTTCTGAACGTCGGCCAGACCGTTCGCATCAAGGTGGACGCCTATCCGGATCGCACCTTCGAAGGCAAGATCACCACCATCGAGCCGCAGATCAGCGCCGACACCCGAAACGTGCGGGTCCAGGCGACGCTGGATAATCCGAACCGTATCCTGCAGCCGGGCATGTTCGCATCGACCACGGTCGAACTGCCGCCGAAGCCTGCGGTGATTACCGTGCCGGAGACTGCCGTGGACTATACCCTCTACGGCGATTCCGTCTGGCTCATCACCGAGACCAAGGGCACGGACGGCAAGGAGTCGCTGAAAACCGACCGGACCTTCGTGAAGACCGGACAGCGTGTCAACGGACGGGTCGTCATCGCCAGCGGCATAAAGCCCGGGGATCGCGTGGTTGCTGTCGGACAGCTCAAGCTGCAATCCGGCTCTGCTGTTACGATCTCGCCTGACCAGCCACCGCAGATTCCCGCGCAGCCGCCGCGCTACTGATTTTTGAACGGAGCGCCGCTCATGGCCTTCACTGATATCTTCATCAAGCGGCCCGTTCTGTCGCTTGTCGTCAGCCTGCTGATACTGCTGATCGGCTTCCAGGCGGCGACGCATCTTGGAATTCGTCAGTATCCCAAGCTGTCGAACACCGTCGTCACCGTCACGACGTCGTATCCCGGCGCGTCGCCCGACTTGATGCAAGGCTTCATCACCCAGCCGATCGAGCAGGCGGTGGCGTCGGCGGAAGGCGTCGACTACATCACGTCGTCGTCGGTGCAGGGCACCAGCACGATCTCGGTCTACATCAAGCTCAATGTGGATCCGAACTCCGCGCTGACCGAAGTCAGTTCGAAAGTCAGTTCGGTCAGATACCTGATCCCGCGTGAATCGAACGACCCGGTCATCACCAAATCGACCGGCCAGACCACGGCCGTGATGTATCTCGGTTTCGCCAGCGACGAGTTGAGCGGGCCGCAGATTTCGGACTACCTGGCCCGCGTGGTGCAGCCGATCCTTTCGACGGTGGATGGCGTCGCATCGGCGGATATTCTCGGCGCGCAGACGCTGGCAACCCGCATCTGGCTGGACCCGGCGCGTATGGCCGGCCGCAACGTGTCGCCCGACGACATCGCCGCGGCGATCAGGGCGAATAACTTCCAGGCCGCCGCAGGTCAGTCGAAGGGATACTTCACCGTATCGAACGTGACGACCAATACCGACCTGACCAGCATCGAGCAGTTCAAGCGGATGACGGTGAAGGCCAAGGATGGCGGCTTCGTCAGGCTTGAAGACGTCGCGACGGTCGAACTCGGCGCCCAGAGCACGGACTCGAGCGTTGCGATGAGCGGCCAGCAGGCCATCTTCATCGGCGTCCAGTCGACCCCGCAGGGCAATCCCCTGAACATCGTCAAGGGTGTGCGCGGGCTGTTCCCGGAAATCGAGCGCAATCTGCCGCCGTCGCTGAAAATGCGCGTGGCTTACGATTCAACCAAGTTCATTCAGTCGTCGATCAACGAAGTGCGGGACACCTTGCTTGAAGCGGTGGTGATCGTGGTCGTCGTGATCTTCCTGTTCCTGGCGTCGTTCCGGTCGGTGATTATTCCTGTCGTCACCATTCCGCTGTCGCTGGTGGGCGCCTGCATTCTCATGCTGGCGATGGGCTTTACGCTCAACCTGCTGACGCTGCTGGCGATGGTGCTTGCCATCGGACTCGTGGTCGACGACGCCATTGTCGTGGTCGAAAACATCCATCGGCATCTGGAGGAGGGTAAATCGCCCGTTGAAGCGTCGCTGATCGGCGCGCGCGAAATTGTCGGTCCGGTCATTTCCATGACCATCACGCTGGCCGCGGTGTATGCGCCGATCGGATTCCTCGGCGGTCTGACCGGCGCCCTGTTCCGTGAATTCGCATTCACGCTGGCAGGCTCGGTGATCATCTCGGGTATCGTCGCGCTGACGCTATCCCCGATGATGTGCTCCGTGCTGCTCAAGGGTGGGCACGATCAGGGCCGTTTCGCCAAGCTGGTCGATCGCGTGTTTACCCGCGTGACCGACTGGTACGGCCGCAAGCTGGATCGCTCGCTCGACTATCGCCCCATTACGGGTCTCTTCGCTCTGACGATTCTGTTTCTCGTTGGTTTCATGTTCGTCAACACCAACAAGGAACTGGCGCCCGAGGAAGACCAGGGCATTCTGTTCTCGGTGACCAAGGCGCCGCAATACGCCAACATCGACTACAGCAAGTTCTACGGCGAGAAGCTCGACAAGGTCTTTGCGAGTTTCCCGGAAACCGATCTGCGTTTCATCATCAACGGCACCAATGGCCCCGCCAACGGTATTGCCGGTATGATCCTGAAGCCATGGGATGAGCGCAAGCGGTCCTCGCTGGCACTGAAGCCCCTGGTGCAGAACGAACTGAGCAAGGTCGAAGGCGTCAATGCGTTTGCCTTCAACCTGCCGGCGCTGCCGGGCGGCCCGGGCGGTCTGCCGATCCAGATGGTCATCAGCAGCACGAGCGGCTTCCAGGCCGTGTTCGAGCAGATGGAAAACCTGAAGAAGGCCGCGCGCGCCAGCGGACTATTCATCGTGGCGGACAGCGATCTCGCGTTTAACCAGCCGGTGGTCCGCGTGGTTGTCGATCGTTCCAAGGCGAATGACCTCGGCATCAACATGGCTGCGCTGGGCAATACGCTATCGACGCTGCTCGGCGGCAACTACGTCAACCGGTTCAATCTTGAAGGACGTTCGTATCAGGTAATTCCGCAGGTGCCGCGGGACCTTCGCCTGACGCCGGAATCGATCGGCAATTATTACGTGGCGACGAATACCGGCCGGCAGGTGCCGCTCTCGACAGTCGTTACGATCGAGACGATGACCAACCCGAACGCACTGACCCATTTCAACCAGCTCAACTCCGCAACATTCCAGGCCGTGGCCATGCCGGGCGTGACGATGGGCAAGGCGGTGGAGTTCCTCGAGACGCAGGCGAAGCAACTGCCTGCGGGCTTCACGCGCGACTATCTCGCTGACTCGCGTCAGTATGTGCAGGAAGGCAATCAGCTCACCGTGACTTTCATATTCGCGCTCATCATCATCTACCTGGTGCTGGCCGCGCAGTTTGAAAGTCTGCGCGATCCGCTGGTCATCCTGATCTCGGTGCCGATGGCGATTTCGGGTGCATTGATCCCGCTGTTCTTCGGCCTTGCGACCATCAATATCTATACGCAGGTGGGTCTGGTGACGCTGGTCGGCCTGATCAGCAAGCACGGCATCCTGATGGTGGAGTTCGCCAACGAGATGCAGGTCAACGAGGGTGTGGACCGGCGCACCGCCATCGAGCACTCGGCGCGCGTCCGCCTGCGGCCGATCCTGATGACGACCGCGGCGATGGTCGCCGGCCTGCTGCCGCTGCTCACCGCGAGCGGCGCCGGCGCAGCGAGCCGGTTCTCCATCGGCATCGTGGTGGTTGCGGGCATGTCGGTCGGCACGCTGTTTACGCTGTTCGTGCTGCCGGCGGTTTACACCTGGCTCGCGACCGATCACAGGGCGGCGGCGCAGAATCAGCGCGCCAAGGACATCGAGAAATACGAACTCAGTATGACCTGACAGGGTGAATAGGGTTTGGTGTGGCGATTGTACGCCCGGTTCGCCGGAGTGTATGATCGCCACAATGATGTTGACCGTTCGCAATCTCACCAAATCCTATCGGACGTCGGAAGAGCAGCTTGCGGTTTTGCGCGGCGTCGATCTTGCGCTGGCCGCAGGCGAGAGCGTGGCGCTCACCGGTGAATCCGGCAGCGGCAAGAGCACCCTTCTTCATCTGATCGCAGGCCTCGATAAGGCGGATAGCGGCGAGGTCTGGCTCGACGGCGCGCTGGTGTCCGACTTGTCCGATAGCGACCGCGCGGCCATGCGGCGCGACCGGCTCGGCCTCGTGTTCCAGCAGTTCAACCTCATTCCGAGCCTTCAGGTCTGTGACAATCTCGCGTTTCAGGCGCGGATCGCCGGCCGGCACGATCCGGCATGGCAGGACGAACTTGTGAAGCGGCTTGGCCTGCGTACGCTGCTCGACCGCTATCCCGAGCAATTGTCCGGCGGCCAGCAACAGCGTGTCGCGATCGGACGCGCGCTGGCGATCAAGCCGCTTGTGCTGCTGGCTGACGAGCCGACCGGAAATCTTGACGAAGCTACCGCCGACGATGTGTTGGCGCTGGCGCGCGATCTGGTCGCGCGGACAGGCTGCGGCTTCCTGATGGTGACGCACAGCGAGCGGCTTGCCGCGACGCTCGACCGGCGGGTGCATCTCAGCGCAGGGCGGATCACATGACGCGTACGTTCTGGATTCTCGTGGGTCTGTTGAGCCACTGGAAACGGCACCGGATGCAGCTTGCGACCTTGCTAGTCGGATTGATCTCCGCCACGGCGCTGTGGAGCGGAGTGCAGGCGCTCAATCAGCAGGCGCGCAACAGCTACGATCGGGCGGCCGCGACATTCGGCGGCGGCAACACCGCGATGCTGGTCGGGCGCGACAGCCCGGTATTCCCGCAACAGCTCTTTGTCGATCTGCGCCGTGCCAACTGGCCGGTGTCTCCTGTCGTCGAGGGCCGTGTTCTTATCGGCGGCCGCTCGTTCCGGCTGCTCGGGATCGAGCCTCTCTCGCTGCCCGCGGGTGCGGGATCGGCGCCGGAGCTCGGGCAGGCGGACTTGCAGAAATTTATCGCCCCACCTGGGCAAACGCTGGTCGCGCCGGAAACGCTTGCGGACCTGAAACTGTCCGAGGGCGCATCGCCGCAGATGAGCGGCATCTCGCTGCCGCCACTTGCAGTCCAGGACAGTCTCGCGCCGGGTGTGCTGGTGGTCGATATCGGTGTCGCACAGCGCAGTCTCAAAATGCCGGATCAGATTTCGCGGCTTCTGGTCGGCGACATGCGCAGTAGCAAACGTCCCCCGCTTGAGCAGGTCACCGGCAATAAACTGTTGCTGGTCGAAGCAGGCGCGCCGAGCGACCTCGAACGCCTCACCAGCAGCTTCCATCTCAATCTGACGGCGTTCGGCTTGCTGTCGTTCGTGGTCGGTCTCTTCATCGTTCATTCCGCGATCGGGCTCGCGTTCGAGCAGCGGCTGCCGATGCTGCGCACGATGCGCGCCTGTGGCGTCTCGGCGAGGGCGCTGACCATTGTGCTCATCACCGAACTGGTGTCGCTTGCGCTGCTGTCCGGCGTTATCGGACTGATCTGCGGGTATGTCGTCGCGGCGTTTCTGCTGCCGGATGTCGCGGTCAGTTTGCGCGGACTTTATGGCGCGCAAATTCCAGGCCACCTGTCGCTGCGGCCAAGCTGGTGGCTGTCGGGCCTCGGCATGAGCGTGCTCGGTGCGCTGCTTGCGGCAGCGGCGGGGCTCTATCGTGTTTATCGTCTGCCGGTTCTCGCCGCGGCGCAGCCTTATGCTTGGCAACAGGCGCAGCAGAGATGGCTGATGCGGCAGGGCGCAATGGCCGTGGCGGTCGCTTTCGTCGCTGCAGCCTGTCTTTATTTCGGTGACTCGCTCACGTCGGGATTTCTGGTGCTTGCGGGGATGCTGCTCTCGGCGGCGCTGGTGCTGCCGGTGTTGCTTGGCGCGGTGCTGAGTTTCGGTCAGCGCGGCACCGTTCAGCCTGTCGTGAAATGGTTCTGGGCAGACAGCCGGCAGCAACTGCCCGGACTGTCTCTGGCGCTGATGGCTTTGCTGCTCGCGCTCGCGGTGAATGTCGGCGTCGGCACCATGGTGCAGAGCTTCTCGCGAACCTTCACCACCTGGCTCGATGACCGGCTTGCGGCGGAGGTCTATCTGAACGCAAACAATGACGCGCAGGCTGCAGAGATCGTAACGTGGCTGCGGCAGCGGCCCGAGGTTGAGGCGATCCTCCCGGCCTGGCGTACCGATGTGACGCTGGACACGCTGCCGGTCGAGGTTCTTGGCTTCGCTGATCATGCGACCTATCGCGAACGCTGGCCATTGCTGGAGTCCGTGCCGGGCGTTTGGGACAAGGTGCGGGCAGGCAAGGGCCTGCTGGTCAGCGAACAACTCGCGCGGCGGCTGAAGGCCGGTCTCGGCGATCACATCGTGCTTCCGGCGGTGACAGGACAATGGTCTGTCGCGGTTGCGGGGATTTATCCCGACTATGGCAACCCCAAGGGGCAGATCGGCATCGACATCGATGCGCTCGTCGCGCACTGGCCGGACATTGCGCGGACGCGGTTCGGCCTGCGCGTGATGCCGGCAAACGTGCCTGAACTCGTCGCGGCGATGCGCGCAAAATTCGGTCTCGATACCAGCCGCCTGCTGGATCAGGCGACACTCAAGGCCGAGTCGACGCGCATCTTCAACCGCACATTCTCGGTCACGACCGCGCTGAACGCATTCACCCTCGGTGTTGCCGGCGTCGCGCTGCTGACCAGCCTGCTGACGCTGAGCAACAGCCGGCTCCCTCAGTTGGCGCCGCTGTGGGCGCTCGGGCTGACGCGGCGGCGGCTCGCAGCGATCGAACTTTTGAAAACCATGTCGGTCGCGTTCATCACGGCGCTGCTGGCGCTGCCGCTCGGTTTGCTGGTGGCGTGGTGTCTGGTGGCGGTGGTGAACGTCAAGGCGTTCGGATGGCGATTGCCGTTCCATGTCTTCCCGGCGCAACTGGCGCAACTGCTTGTCATCGCCATGCTGGCCGCACTGCTTGCGACGTGTTTGCCGATCCTGCGTCTGATGCGCCTGCAACCTGCAACTCTTGCGAAGATATTCGCCAATGAGCGCTGATCTCCGCACCAGCCGCCGGGCATTCCTCGGCGGCGGCCTGTTCGCCACCCTTGGTGGATCGCTCGCGCGTGCGCAGGGGTTTGCAGGACTGGGCGGTGAGAGCGAAGGCTTTGCAGCCGTCGTGCCCGGCAAGGTGCTGGAGTTTCCGCGCGAACACGGTCCGCATCCGGATTACCGGATCGAGTGGTGGTATCTTACGGCGAATCTGAAGGACACAAACGGCGCGCAGTGGGGCGCGCAATGGACACTGTTCCGGCAGTCAACGGCGCCGGGCGCACAGCGAGATGGCTGGGCCAATCAGCAGATCTGGATGGGGCACGCGGCGATCACCAGCGCGGAGGTCCACCGCTACACCGAGAAATTCGCGCGTGGCGGCGTTGGGCAGGCGGGCGCCGACGCATCGCCGTTTCATGCCTGGATCGATTCATGGGAGATGCGCGGGCTAGATGGTTTCAACGCGCGGACTGTTGCGCCGCTCGCGGTCTCGGCATCAGGTGCGGATTTCAGTTACGCCCTGAATCTGGCGGCGGATCGTCCACTGGTGCTGCAAGGCGAGGGCGGCTACAGCAAGAAATCAGAGCGCGGTCAGGCCTCGTATTATTTCAGCCAGCCATATTTCAATGTATCCGGCGCAATCACGCTTGGCGGGAAACAGATCGCCGTCACCGGCGGCGCGTGGATGGACCGTGAATGGAGCAGTCAGCCGCTGGCGTCCGATCAGACCGGCTGGGACTGGTTCTCGCTGCATCTCAATTCAGGCGAGAAAGTCATGCTGTTTCGTCTGCGTCAGAAAGACGGACGGAACTATTTCGCCGGCAACTGGATTGAACGTGAGGGACGGTCGGTGCCGCTGGCGCCGGATTCGATCATCATGACACCGGCCGGATTCACCACCATCGAGAGCCGCAAGCTGCCGACGTCATGGACAGTTGCGATCGCGGATCGCGGACTGAAGATCGAGAGCGTGCCGCTCAATGCCAAAAGCTGGATGGGAACGCGCTTCGCCTATTGGGAAGGCCCGATCAATTTCAAAGGCAGCCATGCAGGTGTCGGCTATCTTGAAATGACGGGTTACTGAGAAAGAACACAGAATGAAGCAGAAGCCATTCGGCCAGACGGGACAGCAAACCTCAGTCATCGGGCAGGGCACCTGGTACATCGATCATGGTGACCGCAAATCGGCGGTGACGGCGCTGCGCTGCGGCCTCGATCTCGGCATGACCCATATCGACACCGCAGAGATGTACGGCGATGCCGAACTTGTGGTCGCGGAGGCGATCGACGGCCGGCGCGACGAGGTGTTTCTGGTCTCAAAAGTGCTGCCCAGCAATGCTTCGCGCAAGGGGACGATCCAGGCGTGCGACCGTTCGCTGAAGCGGCTCAAGACCGACCGTCTGGATTGCTATCTGCTGCATTGGCGCGGATCGTATCCGCTGGAAGACACGGTCGCTGCCTTCGAAGAACTGGTCAGTGCGGGAAAGATCGGCTCATGGGGTGTCAGCAATTTCGATGCGGGCGACCTTGCGGAGCTGGCCGATGTCGCGGGCGAGGGACGTATCGCCTGCAATCAGGTGCTCTATCATCTGAACGAACGCGCCATCGAACATTCGGTGATCCCGTGGTGCGAGGCGCATGGCGTGGCCGTGGTGGCGTATTCGCCGTTCGGACACGATGATTTTCCCGCTCCGCAGTCGGCCGGCGGCAAGGTCCTGCAACAGATCGCTGCAAGGTACAATGCAACGCCGCGTCAGGTGGCGCTGAGTTTCCTGACGCGGCAGCCGTCGATGTTCGCGATCCCCAAGGCATCGTCGTCAAGCCATGCGGCCGAGAATGCCGGCGCGGGGAGCATCACTTTGACGGAAAGCGATATCGCGGCGCTCGACAAGGCGTTTCCCCTGGGTCGTGAACCGCGCAGCCTGCCGATGCTCTAATGCTCTAGATCACTGCCGCGACGCCCTGCCAGAGCAGCAGGAGCGAGATGATGAACAGCAGCACATAGGCGATGTTGTAGAACAGGCCGGTCGGCGTCTTGCGGACCAGCCAGATGCCCGCGAAATTCGCGAGAACCGCAATCGGCAGCAGCAACAGCGACGTCGCGAAGTTCTTCGTGGTGAACTGGTCGAGCATGAAATAGGGGCCGATCTTCAGGACATTGACGACCGCGAAAAAGATCGTGGTCGTGCCCACCAGCGTCAACTTTGGGAGACGCTGGGGCAGAACGTGCACCTGAAACGGAGGGCCGCCGCCCTGCGTCATGAATGAGGTGAACCCCGAAACCCCGCCCCAGAAAACGCCGCTGGCCGCCGTTGCCGGATGCGGTTCGATCCGGCCGCGGCGCAGCCAGGTGTTGGCAACAAAGGCGAGCCCGATGAGGCCGATGATGATGCGGACAAGGGCGTCGGACAAATGTGAGGCCAGCAACCAGCCGAGCGCCATGCCGGCGATCGCGCCAGGCAGCATGACTTTCAGATTCCATCCATCCCAATCGCGCCGGTAGACGTAAATCGAGATCACGTCCTGCGTGATCAAAATCGGCAGGATCAGCGCAGCGGCTTCCAGCGGCGGAAGATAAAGAGCCAGCAGCGGCGTCGACGCGATGCCAAGCCCCGAGAAACCGCCTTTGGCCAGCCCCAGCAGGATCACCGCCGGAACCGCCACGAAATAGAACAACGGCTCGGTGATGATGGTATGCACGTCATGATTCCGTCAGATAGCTTTCACTTAGGCCTCAAAAAGCCCGTCCAGATCAACTGCTATCGCCGCGCAGAAATGCAGGACGCCCTTGTGGGTTTGCCATGGCGACAATACATCTCGGCCATGCCCCGCTATTTCTTCAACACCCGTATTGGCGAGACGCTTATTCCGGACCCCGAGGGCGAGGAACTGCGCGACCCGGATCACGCCTGGGAGGTCGCGCGTGCGACCATCCGGCAGATCCTTCAGGAAGAGGGCAAGGAGCCGGGCCTGCTGTCGGCGTCGCTCGAAGTCACCGACAAAGCCGGCGAAATCGTGCTCGAGTTTCCGTTCAGCGAAGCGCTTGAGATTCCGGACGAGCCAAAGTCGCGGCACTGATACCGCGCTGGGACGCCGCAGGGTCGTCTTCGCCCTGCGCCAGCTTGGCGGCAAAATCGGCGACCAGCTCAGCCGCAAATGTGTCCGGTGATGCCAGCCAGCTTGCCGCGAATGTCAGCGTCGGCACATGCAGATCGGTGGACAGGAGACGAAGCTGGCCTTCCGCCAGTTCACGCTCGACGATCGCTGTCGGGATCACTGCGACTCCCAGACCATCGGTCGCCATGCGGATCACTGTTCCCAGTGAGGCGCTGGCGTGCAGCCTTGTGTGCGGCAGATCGGGCCGATTGAACAGGGATCTCACGATTTCATATGGCTGCGTCTTGCGTGCGAATGTGATGATCGCGAACCGCGCCAGATCATGCACCGTCAGCACGCGGTCGCCGAGACCAAGCATGGGGCTGGCGACAAACGAAATCGGATAATCGCACAGCACGCGGTTGCGCACGTTCGAGAACGACAACGGCCCGAGACAAAAGGCGAGATCGATCTCCTGCGCCAGCAGCCGCGCGCGAAGATTCGGCGTGATGTCGACTTCGACTTCGAGCGATAGATTTGGATGTGTGCTTGCGACGCGTTCGATCAGTTGCGGCAGCCAGGTGTGAACGATCGTCTCGGAAACGCCGAGACGCAGGATGCCGCGCATCGCGGATCGATCCATCACCGCGGCCAGCATCTCGGAGCGCAGCGCGATGAGCTTCTCGGCATACTGCATCATCTGCCGTCCGCTCGGCGTCGGCATCACGGTGCGGCTGTCGCGTTGCAGAAGCTTCACGCCAATCTCGCTTTCAAGCTGGGCGATGCGCTGAGAGATTGCGGGCTGGGTGGTATTGAGCTTTCGCGCTGCGCCGCCGAAGCTTCCAAGCGTCACCACCCAGAGAAACGTCTCGATTGACTTGAAATCGATCATGCCCGTTTATCTCGCTACCTATTAGTTCAGCTTATCGTTTCTTATAAGAAAACACGACTAGACTTTATCGAACGGCAATGATCCACTCTTTTCTGCGATAAATGGAGTGGTCTTATGCTTTCGGCAGCCCAGCAGATGTCTCCAACCGGTCAGCGCTCGGGCGCTGATCTCCCGAGCCGGGACGCGCGGCTGGCCTATCGGTCCGGCAAGGTGGGGGTGACGGCCGGCGTTGCGCCGGGCTTCGTTCAGGGCAATCTCGCCATCCTCCCGGAAAAACTCGCTTCGTCGTTCCACCGGTTCTGCCAGCTCAATCCCAAGCCATGCCCGATCATCGGTATGTCGGAAGTCGGCGATCCCCGCATTCCGGCGCTCGGCGTCGACCTTGATCTGCGGACCGATCTGCCGCGTTACCGGATCTGGCGCGACGGGAAGCTGGTTGAAGAGCCGACTGACATCATGGCGCACTGGCGCGACGATCTCGTCGCCTTCGTTCTCGGCTGCTCGTTTTCGTTCGAGGAAGCGCTGATCGCCGACGGGCTGAAAATCCGCCACATCGAGGAGAAGCGGAACGTCCCGATGTATCGCACCAACGTTCCCTGCGCCTCCGCGGGTCCGTTCGCGGGACAACTGGTCGTCTCGATGCGGCCGTTCAAGCCTGCGGAAGCGATCCGCGCGATTCAGATCACCACGCGTTTTCCGGCTGTGCACGGTGCGCCGGTGCATTTCGACAAGCCGGAGATGATCGGCATCAAGGATATTTCCAAGCCTGACTATGGCGACGCAGTGAGCATTCAGCCCGACGAGGTGCCGGTATTTTGGGCGTGCGGAGTGACGCCGCAATCGGTCATTCTGCAATCGCGGCCTGACTTCGCGATCACTCATGCACCGGGCCATATGCTGGTGACGGACGTCCGCAATTCGGAATTTTCGATTCAGTGAAATTTGCCCAACCAACCACAAAGTCTTTGCCTGACATAAGGCATCGTCACACACAGGAGTAATGTCGATGAATCGTCGCGAAGTATTGTTGTCCGGTGTTGCCCTGTCTCTGGCCGGTACCGTCGGAACGCGCGCCTTCGCGCAGGGCGGCGAAGTCCTGATCGGCTGCATCTGGCCGCTCACGGGGCCGACGGCGCAGATCGGCGCCGATGCGCGCCATGCCCTGGAAACCGCGGTGGACATCGTCAACGGATCGCACGATCTCGACCTGCCGACGGCGAAGAATGCGGGCCTTGCCGGCCTCGGCAACGCCAAGATCAAGCTTGTTTTCGCCGACCATCAGGGGGATCCGCAGAAGGGCCGCGCCGAGGCCGAGCGCCTGATCACCCAGGACAAAGTGGTTGCCATCTGCGGCGCTTTTCATTCATCGGTGTCGGCGACGGTCAGCGCATCCTGCGAGCGCTACGGCATTCCCTATCTAGCGGCCGACTCGTCGTCGCCCAGCCTGCATCGCCGCGGCCTCAAGTTTTTCTTCCGGGCTGCCGCGCATGACGAGATGTTCTCGCTTGCGATGTTCCAGTTCATGGATGCGCTGAAGAAGAAGGGCAAGAAGATCGACAGCGTGGGGTTGTTCTACGAAGATACCATCTTCGGAACCGACTCCTCGAACGTGCAGCGCAAGCTCGCCGCCGACCGTGGCTACAAGGTCGCCGTCGACATCAAGTATCGCGCTTCTTCGCCATCGCTGACCGCCGAGGTGCAACAGATCAAGAGCGCCAATCCGGATGTGCTGCTGCCGTCGAGCTACACGACCGACACGATCCTCCTGATGAAGACCATGGACGAACTCGGCTACAAGCCGAACAACATTCTCGCGCAGGCGGCGGGCTTCTCGGACAAGGCGACCTTCGACGCGGTGGGCGACAAGCTCAACGGCATGATCTCGCGCGCCAGCTTCTCGCTGGACCTCGCGGCCAAGCGCCCGTCGGTCGGCAAGGTCAACGACATGTTCAAGGCGCGCGCCAACCGCGATCTCAACGACAATACCTCGCGGCAGTTGACCGCAATTCTCGTTCTGGCCGACGCCATCGATCGTGCAAAGTCCACCGACGGCGAAAAGATCCGCGCGGCGCTGGCGGCCACCGATACGCCCGGCGAGAAGACGATCATGCCGTGGAAGCGCATCAAGTTCACCGCCGAAGGCCAGAACGACGATGCCGATCCGGTACTGCTGCAATATCTCGGCGGCAACTTCGTCACCGTGTTTCCGGGACAGGCCGCGATCGCCGAGCCGAAATGGCCGATGAACGGCTAAGGTGCGACAAGGCGCTGGCTTCATGCCGGCGCCTTTTTCATGAATGCTGCGACCGTAGTTCCCGGCGGCGAGGCCGCCTTGCACCTTTCCCGTGATGGATTGCTTCCGGTGACAACACAGGCCTTTCTTCAGGTAATCGCGAGCGGCCTTCTGATGGGGCTGATCTACGCGTTGATTGCGGTCGGCCTGTGGCTGATCTTCGGTCTGATGGACGTGGTCAACTTCG
Organism: Afipia sp. GW822-FHT03D08; assembly: GCF_058801645.1. Classification (NCBI taxonomy): domain Bacteria; kingdom Pseudomonadati; phylum Pseudomonadota; class Alphaproteobacteria; order Hyphomicrobiales; family Nitrobacteraceae; genus Afipia; species Afipia sp. GW822-FHT03D08. The sequence goes on along the minus strand of NZ_JBXANK010000002.1, from coordinate 319,251 downwards.
CCCACGGCGAATTCCTGATGCTCGCGATGTACGCGACCTTCGGGCTGGTTTTCATGACGGCACTCGATCCCGTCGTGCTGGCGCCATTGGTGGTGGCGCTGATGTTCGTGCTGGGTGTGTCGGTCTATGCCGGCATCATTCGCTATGCGATGCGCGCCAAGGCCAATCCCGGCATGGTGCAGATTTTCGCGACCTTCGGTCTCGCGCTGCTGATCCAGGGCCTGGCGCAGTATTTCTTCACGCCGGACTATCGCAACATCGCCAACACCTGGCTCGGCGGAAAGACCCTCAACGTGGGCGGAGTGTTTCTGCCGTGGCCGCAGATTTTCGGCGGGGCGGTCTCATTGGCAGTGTTCGCCGGACTGTACTGGCTGATTACCCGCACCGACTTTGGCAAAGCGCTGGAAGCGACGCGCGAAGACCAGGGGGCGGTGGCGCTGGTCGGCATCGATCGCAACCGCGTGTTCGCGCTTGGCTGGGGGCTTGGCGCCGCGCTGGTCGGAATTGCGGGCGCGGTGCTGGCGATCTTTTATTACATCCATCCGCAGGTCGGCGGCACCTTTGCGCTGATCGCTTATGTCACCGTTGCGCTCGGCGGCTTCGGAAGTATCTTCGGCGCGCTGGTCGCGGGCGTGATCGTCGGGCTGGTCGAGGCGCTGACGACTCTGATCCTGCCGGCATCGCTGAAGTCGGTCGGCGTCTATTCACTCTACCTGCTGGTCCTGTTCGTCAGGCCGAGCGGCCTGTTCGGGAGGCTGTGATGACCCAGAACACCATCACCACATCCTCAATGTCCTCGTTCATCGGGGGCCGGCGGCGGCAGCTTCTGACAGCGCTCGCCGTATTTGTGGTCATCGCGCTGGTGCCGCGTCTGGTCACCGACGTTTATATGATGAATGTGCTGATCCTGACGCTCCTGTTCGCAGCGCTGTCGCAGAGCTGGAACCTGCTCGGTGGTTATTGCGGACAGGTGTCGCTGGGACACGCGTTGTATTTCGGGATCGGCGCTTACGCGACCAGCATCCTCTATGTGAAGTTCGGCATCACGCCATGGGGCGGGCTTCTCGCGGGCGGGATCATCGCCGCGCTGATCGCGCTGGCGCTCGGCTATCCGTGTTTCCGGCTCAAGGGGCACTATTTCTCGATCGCGACCATCGTCATCGCCGAAATTGGCCTGCTGCTGTTTCATAACTGGGATTATGCCGGCGCCGCGCTCGGCATCCAGTGGCCGTTCACTCCAGACTCATGGTGGACGTTGCAGTTCGCGCGCGACAAGGCGCCTTACTTCTATTTCGCGCTCGCACTGTTCGCGATCACATGGCTGGTGACATTCGCCATCGTCGAGTCGAAGTGGGGTTACTGGTGGCGCGCCGTGAAAGACAACGCGGAGGCGGCGGAAAGCCTCGGCGTTACGATCTTCCACTCCAAGATGGCGGCCGCCGCGATCTCGGCATTTTTTACCGCAGTCGGCGGCGGCTTCTATGCCGCGTTCGTATCCTATATCGATCCAGACAGCGTGATGCATTTCCGTTTCTCGCTGCTCATGGCGCTGCCTGCCGTGCTCGGCGGTGTCGGATCGCTGTGGGGGCCGGCGATCGGCGCGCTGATCCTGATCCCGCTGGCCGAGCTGACGCGCTCCTATCTTGGCGGTTCGGGCTCCGGTCTTGACCTCGTGATCTATGGCGGGCTGGTCATGATCGTGTCGCTTACGCGGCCCGAGGGCATTCTCAGCATCATCAAGCCTGCAAAGCGCGAGGCGACAGCATGACCGAAAAGCCCCTTGTCACTTGCCGTAGCGTGACACGCCGCTTCGACGGATTGGTGGCCAATGATTCCATCGATCTCGATGTCAGGCGCGGCGAAATCCTCGGGCTGATCGGTCCGAACGGCGCAGGCAAGTCCACGCTGTTCAACCTGATCGCGGGGGCGTTTCCGGTGTCCTTCGGCGTGATCGAATTTGACGGGCGGGACATTACACCGCTGCCTGCGGCCGACCGCTGCGATCTCGGCATTGCGCGCACCTATCAGGTGCCGCGCTCGTTCGATTCCATGTCGGTGGTCGAGAATGTCACTGTCGGTGCGTTCGTGCGCTATCCGGGCGTGTTGCAGGCCCGCGCCAAGGCGCTCGATGTCCTGGATTACGTTGGCCTTGCCGCGCATGCCGACGCGTCCGCAGGAGACCTGACCCCGCCGCAGAAGCGTCGGCTTGAAGTCGCGCGTGCGCTGGCGACCGAACCAAAGCTGTTGCTGCTCGATGAAGTGCTGACCGGTCTCACGCCCAGCGAAGCTGCGGCGGGCGTCGACCTGATCCGCAAGGTGAGGGACACCGGGGTCACCGTCGTGATGGTCGAGCACGTCATGGAGGTTGTGATGCCGCTGGTGGACCGCGCCGTGGTGCTGCATCTCGGCAAGGTACTGGCGGAGGGATTGCCGAAAGAAGTCGTGCGCGACGAGAAGGTGATCGCGGCCTATCTGGGGGATCGTCACCGTGTTGCTTGATGTCGCGAACCTCACCACGGCTTATCGCGGCCTGATCGCGATCTCCGACATCTCGATCAATGTCGATTCCGGCGAGATTGTCACCGTCGCGGGGGCGAACGGCGCGGGTAAATCGACCTTGCTGAAATCCATCGCCGGGATGGAAAAGCCGAAGTCAGGATCGGTGAATTTCGTCGGTGAACGGATCGATACCATTCCGGCGCATCTGATCACCGCGCGGGGGCTGGCCTTCGTGCCGGAGAACAAACGGCTGTTCCCGCGCCTCAGCGTCGCCGATAATCTGCGGCTCGGCAGCTATCTGCATCGTGGCAGCCCGGATCGCGACAGTCCGCTCGAGTTTGTGTTCAGGCTGTTTCCCCGTCTCGAAGAGCGGCTGTCGCAGCGAGCGGCGACGCTGTCCGGCGGCGAGCAGCAGATGCTGGCGATCGCCCGTGCGCTGATGACGCGGCCGCGACTCTTGATGCTCGATGAGCCGTCGCAGGGCATCATGCCGAAACTGGTCGATGAGATTTTCCAGGCGGTGCAGCAGATCCGCAATAACGGCGTCACCGTTCTGCTGGTCGAGCAACGGCTGTCGGAGAGTCTTGAAATCTCCGACCGCGCTTATGTGTTGCAAACCGGCAAGGTGGTGATGAGCGGCCCCGCGGCCGACATCAAGTCCAATCCGGAAGTGCGGCGCATCTATCTAGGCATGTGACGCGATCAGCGCCTTGAGCACATCGTCAGGTCGCTCCGCCGTCATCATGTGACCTGCGCGGGGCAGCACGACCGGGTTCGATCCCGCAATCGCGGCAGCGAGTTGCTTGCCCGATTTGAGCGGCGTCATCATATCGCGCTCGCCGAGAATGAGTGTGGTGGGGGCGGTGACCTTTGCGGCTGCCTCCATCGCGGTCTTGTAATCGTTGCAGGCCGCAAGATCGTTGTGAAGCACGCCGGGCGCATCGCGCTCCAGCACGCGCATGCCGCCGCCAAGCATCCACAGGCCCGGAGCCTGCGAGCCGCCGAGGCCCGCGGCGAAACCAAAACCCCAGATCGACACCATGTCGATGGCGTCGTGGTTGTTATCCTTCGCCGCGTTGAGCAGGTCAGGGGACACCGGCATCGCGCCGCCGACTCCGATCAGCGAGAGAGAGGAGACCTTGTCCGGGTAGCGCGCCGCGGCATCGAGCGCGATCAGCGACCCCATCGAATGACCGACAAGACCGGCCTTCTTCCCACCGGCCGCTTCGATCAGCTTGATTGTCCAGTCCGCCATTCCGCCGATAGACGAAATGAGTTGTCCCTCGGAGCGTCCATGTCCCGGAAGATCCGGCGCCAGCACACTGTAACCGTGATGGGAAAACCACCGGCTGAACAGCGCCCACATCGAATGATCGAAACCGGCGCCGTGCAGGAAAACCACCAGCGGCAGTTCCGGATTGAAGGGCTTGCCGCCCGTTGTCGCGAAAACCTTGGCGCCGTCCACCGTCAGAATCATGTCTCAAGCTTTCTGCGAAAAGCGAAGCGCCTGGCTGAGATCGCCAATGATGTCCTCGGCGGCTTCGATGCCGATGGACAGGCGGATCAGTTCTTCGCCGATGCCCGCGACTTTCAACTGTTCGGCGTTCATCTGCTGATGCGTGGTGCTGGCGGGATGAATGACCAGCGTCTTGGCGTCGCCGACGTTTGCCAGATGGCTGGCGAGTTTCAGCGCCTCGATGAACTTGCGGCCGGCGTCGCGCCCGCCCTTGATGCCGAAGGTGATGATCGAGCCCGCGCCGCGCGGCAGCAGTTTTTTGGCAAGCTCATGATCAGGATGATTGTCGAGCGACGGATGCAGCACCCACTCGACGGCCTTGTTCGATTTCAGGAATTCCAGAACGGCGACGGCATTCTCCACATGGCGCTGCATGCGGACGTGAAGGGTCTCGACGCCTTGCAAAATCTGGAACGCGTTGGTCGGCGACAGGCACGCGCCGAAATCGCGCAAACCTTCGGCGCGGGCGCGCATGATGAAGGCCTGCGGTCCGAATTCCTCGCTGAAGACAATGCCGTGATAGCCGGCATAGGGCGTCGTCAGGGTCGGGAACTTGCCGGACTTCTCCCAGTCGAAGTGTCCGCCGTCGACGATCACGCCCCCGATGGCGATGCCATGACCACCGATCCACTTGGTGATCGAGTTCATGACAATGTCTGCACCAAGCTCGATCGGGCGGGAGAGGTAAGGCGTCGCGAATGTATTGTCGATCAGCAGCGGAATGCCGGCATCGTGCGCGATCTTCGCGACGGCGGGAATGTCCAACACTTCGAGGCCGGGATTGCCGATGGTCTCGCCGATCACAAGCTTGGTGTTCGGCTTGATAGCGGCCTTGATGCCGTCGAGGTCGCGTGGCTTGACGAAGGTCGTGGTAATGCCGAAGCGCGGCAACGTATGGGTCAACAGGTTGATCGTTCCGCCATAGAGCGATGCGGACGCGACGATGTGGTCGCCGGCGTTGAGAAGCGTGGCGATGGCCAGATGCAGCGCCGCCATGCCGCTGGCGGTGCAGACCGCGCCGACGCCGTTTTCCAGCGCCGCGAGCCGTTCCTCAAGCACCGCGATGGTGGGGTTGGAAATGCGGGTATAGATGTGGCCCGCGCGCTCCAGATTGAAAAGCGCAGCGGCATGATCGGCGTCCTGAAACACATAGGATGTGGTCTGATAGATCGGCACGGCGCGCGAGCCGGTGACGGGATCGGGATGCTGGCCCGCATGCAGGCTGAGCGTGTCGAACGCAGGAGGTTTGGGCGCTGCCATTTATCTTCTCTGGTTGCCGGGTGCCGTATCTTTCACGCAGAGCCGTTGATTGCAAGGCCGCTCCGCAATCACTTGCCCGGCCGCGGATCGATCGGGGTGATGGCGCCTAATCCGAGGATATTCTCCAGAATCTTGCCGCCAGCAAGTGCGCGGGCCTCGCCGCGCGGCGGCGCGACGATCTGCAATCCCACCGGCAGATTCTCGCGGGTGAACCCGCAGGGAATCGAAAGACCGGGGCAGCAGGCAATCGTGACGGCGGACACAATGGCGAGCCAGCCGACATAGTTGTCGAACTTCACGCCGTTGCACTCGGCGAGATAGCGTTGCTCGACCGGGAATGGTGCGACGATGGTGGTCGGACAGAGCAGCAGGTCGTAAGTCTCGAAGAAGGCGAGGGCGCGATTCATCAGGGTCACCCGCTGCGCCTCGGCCCGCTCGATGTCTGCGAGAGTGAGTTTTAGACCTTCCTCGATGTTCCAGATCACTTCCGGCTTCAACTGGTCGCGATGCGACTTGAGCAATTTGCCTTTGGTCAGCACATAGTCATAGGCGCGCAGCACATGGGCGCATTCCACGGCTTCCCTGAAATCAGGATGCGCTTCCTCGACGATCACGCCAGCTTCCGCAAAGCGGTGCGCGGCCTTTCGCGTGATCTCGGCGACCTCCGGGTCAACCGGCGAGATGCCGAGTGTGGCGGAGTAGGCGATGCGTTTCGGTTTCGCGCCCGAACGTGCGGCAGAGAGAAAGGAGGTCGGCAAGCGTGGCAATGACAACGCGTCGCCGATGTGTTCGCCGGACATGGCATCCAGCAGCAGCGCCAGATCTTCGACATTGCGGGCCATCGGCCCGTCGGCGCTGAGCGTGCGATCGACTTTTGCCGCTTGCGAATGCGCAACCCGGCCGATGCTGGGACGCATGCCGACCACGCCGCAGAAGCTGGCGGGATTGCGCAGCGAGCCGCCGACGTCGGTGCCGTGCGCCAGCCATGCCGTGCCGCTGGCGAGCGCGGCCGCCGCGCCGCCTGATGAGCCGGAGGCGGAGCGGGAGAGATTCCACGGGTTTCGCGTCGCGCCGAACACTTCATTGAAGGTTTGGGCACCGGCGCCGAATTCCGGTGTGTTGGATTTGGCGTAAACGATCGCGCCGTTGGTCTCGAGGTTTTCGACCACGATGTTGGATTTGCTGGCGACGACGTCCTTGAAGATTGGCGACCCCTGCGTGGTCCGCACGCCGGCAACGTCGGTGAGGTCCTTGATCGGGACGGGCATACCGGCAAGCAGGCCGCGTTCGGCGACCGGCTTTTTCATCAGCTCGTCGGCGTGGTCGCGGGCGCGATCGAAACAGAGAATGGGGAGAGCATTGACCTCGCCGTCTACTTTCCGAATTCTGGTTTCCAGCGCGTCGAGCAGGTCGTGGGGTGTAATCTCGTTCTTGCGCAGCCGCTCGACGATATCGCAGGCCGTTGCCTGCACGAGTTCTTCACTGGATCCCACGAAATTACCTCCCGTTTGTTGGCTGCTTTGATGCCAATATAACGGGAGGCGTCTGAATGGCGAGGCGAAATTAAACGGATTCCGCCTCGCCTGATCAGATCACGTCAGCGCGGAGCGTAGATCAGCGCTTGACGCTGGAGGCTTCGCCGTCCTGAACCTCACCGAACAATTCCCAGCGCTCGCCCTTGAAGCGCATCAGTTGCAATTGCTCGATGGGGGCAAAATCGGCCTCGCCGGTCTTGATCAGGACGCCCGGCAGCAAGCCGCCTTGCTGAATTCCGCCGATGCTGGCCGCCTGCTTCATGACGTTCTCACGGGTGAGATTGTCGCCGCATTGCTTCAGTACAACGGCCATGGTCTGCGCCATGTTATAGCCGGTGAGGGCCGAACTGTCCGCGACGTTGGCTTCGGGGACATACTTGGCGAGAAATGCCTTGTATTCCTTCATGCCGGGATCGTTGTCCCACTGCGGATCTGACGTATCCTTGGCGTAGGCGGCGGAAATCACGCCCTGCGCGTTATCGAATCCGGCAGGCTTCATCACCGTGGCGGTCGAAGCGCTGACGTTCGAAATGATCATCACCGGCTTCCAGGCAAGCTCGCCGACCTTCTTGATGGTCTGCGCGCCGAACTTCGGCGTGGTGAAGATCAGCAGTACATCAGGATTCAGGGTCTTGAGTTTCACGATGTGCGAATCGATCGTCGGCTCGGATAGTTCGTAGCTTTCCTCGGCGATGATCATGGACTTCTTGTCGCCAAGGCCGTCCTGCACGCCCTTGAGGTAGTCCTTGCCGAAGTCGTCGTTCTGATAGAGCACGGCGACCTTTGCGTTCGGCTTCTCCTTCAGGAGATACTTCGCGTAGATGCGCGCTTCGCTCTGGTAGCTTGGCAGCCAGCCCATGGTCCACGGGAACGATTTCGGATCGTTCCATTTGGTCGCGCCGGTGGCGAGAAACAGGTGCGGCGTCTTCTTTGCGTTCATGTATTTGTGGATCGCCGAGTTCGACGGCGTTCCGAGCGCACCGAACACCAGCAGCACTTCGTCGCTTTCGACCAGCTTGCGCGTTTGCTCGACAGCCTTGGGCGGGCTGTAGGCGTCGTCATAGGAAATGAATTTGACCTTGCGGCCATTAATACCGCCGTCATCATTGACCTTCTTGAAGTAGCCTTCCATCGCCTTGCCAACGACGCCGTAAGCCGAGGCCGGGCCGCTATAGGGAATGATGTTGCCGATCTTGATTTCCGTATCGGTCGCGCCGGTATCGTATTTTTTCTGCGCCATGGCGCTTCCGGTCGCGGCAACCAGAAATCCTGCGGTAACAACAGCGCATAGCGGTTTCGTCAAACGCATTCGGTGTCTCCCTGTTTCTATTATTTTTGTAGACGCGGCGGAGCTTAAGCGCGCTTCGCCTTGTCCTTTTCGTTTTGCGCCATGATGGCGTCACGTGCGGCTTTCCAGTCCGCATCACTCCAGTCGCGCAACTGGTAGAAGTTGCCGCCCATGGCCAGCGCCTGGGCGCCGTCCATCGCGATGGTCTCGCCGTTGATCCAGTCGCAGCCCCCGGAAATCAGGAAAGTCGCGAGGTTTTGCAGTTCTTCCATGGAGCCGACACGGCCCATCGGATTCATGGCGATGGTGCGCGCGCCGGCTTCATCGCCGGGCTTGATGCGCTTGCTCATACCTTCGGTCGGGATTTCGCCCGGCGCGATGGTGTTGAGACGAATGCCATAGCGGCCCCATTCGGCGGCAAGCGACATGGTCATGGCATGGATCGCGGACTTGCTCATGGCCGAGGGAACCACGTAGGGGCTGCCGTTGCGCACCCATGTCACTGTAATCGACACGACATTGCCGCGGTGACCGCCAGCGATCCAGCGCTTGCCCACCGCATGGGTGACATAGAATGTGCCGTGCATCACGATATTGGCGACCGCATCGAAACCGCGCGGCGTCAGATCCTGCGTGCGCGAGATGAAATTGCCGGCGGCATTGTTGATCAGGTCGGTGAGGGGGCCGTCCTTGAACGCCTCCTCGATCATCGCGTCGACGGCGGCGGCGTCGCGGATATCGACGCCATGGGCCGTAACCTTGCCGCCATGCAGCTTCATCAGTTCGGCGGCGGTTTCCTCGCAGACGCCCTTGCGGCGACCGCAAATGTGGATTTCAGCGCCAAGGCTGAGGAATTTGGCCGCCATGGCCTTGCCGAGGCCGGTGCCGCCACCGGTCACCAGGATTTTGCGGCCCGCAAGAAGACGATCTGTGAACATGGTGCAATCCTGCCCTGAACAATATTGTTTGATTAGTTAGTTGATTAATTAAAACAGGGTGGGCTAACCCTGTAAAGAGAAGAGATCAAAAACTGAGGGAGAACGCCATGACAGCCACCAGCGAGCGCATCACGGTTTCGATGTCGGAGGGGGTTGCCGATGTCCGGCTGGTCCGCGTGGACAAGATGAATGCGCTGGATGCGCCGATGTTCAATGCGTTGGTGGACACGGCCGAGCGGCTCAGGACCGAGAAAGGTCTGCGTGCGGTTGTGCTGTCCGGCGAGGGGCGCGCGTTCTGCGCCGGCCTCGATATGGGGCGTTTTGCCGCAATGAACGACGGCACCAGCGATCTGCGCGATCTTGCCAAGCGGACGCACGGTCTGGCCAATCACTCGCAGCAGGCGGTGTGGGGCTGGCGGCAGTTGCCCGTGCCGGTGATCGCGGCCGTGCACGGCGTTGCATTCGGTGGCGGTTTCCAGTTGGCGATCGGCGCAGATATGCGTTTCCTCGCGCCTGACACCCGAATGTCTGTGACGGAAATCAAATGGGGCCTGGTGCCTGATATGGCGGGAACGCCGATCCTCGCCCGTCTCGTGCGCGACGACATCCTGCGCGACCTTGCCTTCACCGGCCGGATTTTCTCCGCGCAAGAGGCAATGAGTTATGGCCTTGCGACACGGATTTGCGACGACCCGCGCACGGAGGCTCTGGCGGCCGCGCGCGAGATCGCCGGCAAAAATCCGGACGCCATTCGCGGCATCAAGCGGATGCTCAATGGTCTTGGCGGCGATCCCGGTCCGGCATTGCTGGCGGAATCCGTTGAGCAGATGAAGGTGATGGGAACGCCTAACCAGATCGAGGCGGTGCGCGCCAATATCGAGAAGCGTGCGCCGAAATTTGCCGATGGCTCGAACTGAACGGACGCGGCATGTCAGCGCCGGCGTTAGCGACGGGGATCGTCAGCGGCGATCGCCGCAAGTCCCGTGATGAGGTCAATGAGCGCGCCCGCCTGATCGCGGGCGGGCTTGAGCGGCTCGGCATCAGGCAAGGCGACAGCGTCGGCATCCTGATGCGGAACGATATCGTGTTCCTTGAAGCGGCTTATGCGGTGATGACGCTCGGGGCGTATGCCGTACCGATCAACTGGCACTTCAAAGCGGACGAGATCGCTTATGTCATGGACGATTCCGGTGCGCGCGTTCTGATCGGTCACAGCGATCTGTTGCATGGGCTCGATGGTGTGGTTCCTGCGGGTGTCACGATGCTCAGCGTACCGCCGCCGCCGGAAATCGTTGCCACCTACCGGATCGATCCTGCGCTCCGTGCATCGGCGCGCGGAGCGGTCGGTTTCGATACGTGGCTCGCGCAGCAAACGCCTTACGACGGTCCCGCGCTGCCCCAGCCGCAGAACATGATCTACACGTCCGGCACCACCGGGCACCCCAAGGGCGTGAAGCGCGATGCGCCGACGCCAGAGCAGAGCGCATCGATGGAAGCGATGCGCGCGTTGATCTACGGATTGAAGCCGGGCGTGCGGGCACTGCTGCCCGGGCCGCTGTATCATTCGGCGCCGAACGCATTCGGCCTGCGCGCCGGGCGGCTCGGTGATGTGACGATCCTGATGCCGCGCTTCGAGGCCGAGGAGTTTCTGCGGATCATCGACCAGCAGAAGATCGACAACGTCTTCATGGTGCCGACGATGTTCACCCGGCTTCTGAAGCTGCCCGAGCAGGTCCGCAAATCCTATGACGTCTCGTCGCTGCGCCACGTCATCCATGCAGCAGCGCCATGCCCCGCGGACGTCAAACGGGCCATGATTGAATGGTTCGGTCCGGTGATCTACGAATTCTACGGCAGCACCGAATCCGGCGCGGTAACGTTCGCGAGTTCGGAAGACGCGCTGAAGAAGCCGGGCACGGTGGGCAGGATTTCCCCGGGCGCTGAATTGCGCTTCCTCGGCGAGGATGGCCGGATTCTGCCGCAGGGCGAGATCGGCGAGATCTACTCGCGCATCGCTGCGAACCCGGACTTCACCTATCACAACCGGCCCGAGAAGCGGTCCGAGATCGAGCGCGACGGTTTCATCACCAGCGGCGATGTTGGCTATATCGACGCCGACGGCTACGTTTTTATCTGTGACCGCAAGCGCGACATGGTGATTTCCGGCGGCGTCAATATCTATCCGGCGGAGATCGAAGCGGTGCTGCACGGAATTTCCGGCGTTCACGACTGCGCCGTGTTCGGGATTCCCGATGAGGAATTCGGCGAGGCGCCGATGGCGGTGGTCGAGCCGCAACCGGGTGCCACGCTCGACGTCGCGGCGATCCGTGAGCAACTCAAGGTTTCGCTGGCGGGTTACAAGGTGCCCAAGCACATCGAAGTTCAGGCCAGCCTGCCGCGCGAGGACTCCGGCAAGATCTTCAAACGGCGGCTACGCGATCCGTATTGGGAGCGGGCGGGGCGCAAAATCTAGGCCGTTTCAGGCGGGTCTTGGGCGGCGTGAAGAAAACACGACAAAATCAAAAGCCGGGCGCAAAATCGTTGCGCGGAATGCACCCGACATGAGCATTCCGGCGCTTGCGCCCGCGAGGAAAAATTGCGACTTGAGAAGGATCGGAACACCTCTCACGGGATGGCGTCATGTCGTACGAAGCGAAACAGTCCGATCTCCGGGACGCAAAGTTTCGCGGCGGCGATCCGGCCGCTTCCGACGACGACGCGCTGCTGCGCGCGGACATCCGGCGGCTGGGGCGTATTCTTGGCGACACCGTCCGAGACCAGGAAGGGGCGGACGTTTTCGATCTGGTCGAGCGCATCCGGCAGACCTCGATCCGCTTCCACCGTGACGACGACAAGCCGGCCCGCCGCGAGCTTGAGGCCATTCTCGACGGCATGTCGATCGCCGACACCGTCCGCATCGTTCGCGCGTTCAGCTATTTTTCGCATCTGGCCAATATCGCGGAAGACCAGAACAACATCCGTCAGCGCCGCGCACAGGACATGGCGGGCACTGCCGCGCGCCCGGGCACCCTGACGCGGGCGCTCGTGCGCGCGCGGGACGCGGGCATCGATGCCGATGCATTGCGGGGGTTCTTTGCCAAGGCGCAGGTCAGCCCGGTTCTCACCGCGCATCCGACCGAAGTCCGCCGCAAGAGCACGATCGACCGCGAAATGGAGATCGCGTCCGTCCTCAATATCCGCGACCGGACCCAGATGACTGCGGACGAGATCGCGGCCAGCGACGAGCAGTTGCGCCGCGCCGTGGTGACGCTGTGGCAGACCAATCTTTTGAGGCGCACCAAGCTGACGGTGCTGGACGAGGTTTCCAACGGTCTTTCGTTCTATGACTACACGTTCCTGCGTGAGGTGCCTCGGCTGCACTGTTCTCTGGAGGATCGTCTGGCCGAAGAGGGCGGCACGGCCGTCGATGCGCACGATGTCCCGGAGCTTGCGACATTCCTGAAAATGGGAAGCTGGATCGGCGGCGACCGGGACGGCAATCCGTTCGTAACGGCGGAGGTCATGCGCGGTGCGCTGAATCTGCATGCCACGCGCATCCTTCGCTTCTATCTTGCGGAACTGCATGAACTCGGCGCGGAACTGTCGCTCGCGGCCCATCTTGCCGATGTGTCGCCCGAACTGCGTGCCCTTGCGGGGCAATCCCCGGACCCGTCGCCCCATCGCAGCGGCGAGCCTTACCGGCTCGCGGTCTCCGGCATCTACGCACGGCTGGCGGCAACGGCGCTGAAACTCAAGATCGAAACCAGCCGGCCGCCGGTTGGTGCCGCGATGGCCTATGCCGGTCCGGATGAACTTGCTCGCGATCTCGACGTGCTGCATGCGTCGCTGGTCGCCAACAACTCGCTGGTGATCGCGCGCGGACGTCTGCGGCATCTGCGCCGGGCGGTGGACTGTTTCGGCTTTCACCTTGCCACGCTCGACATGCGGCAAAATTCTGCCGTACACGAGCGGACCATCGCCGAATTGTTTGAGGCCGCAGCACCGGGCACCAGCTACGGAGAGATGCCGGAAGACGCGCGCATCGCGTTGCTGGCGCGCGAGTTGAACACCGCGCGTCCGCTGGCTTCGCCGTTCGTTGCTTACGGTGAGGAAACGATCAAGGAACTCGCTGTGCTGCGCGCGGCGGCGGAAGCGCATGCGACATTCGGCAGCGGGGTCATTCCCCAATGCATCATCTCGATGACGGAGGGCGTGTCGGACCTGCTTGAGGTCGCGGTTCTCCTGAAGGAAGCGGGATTGGTCGCGCCGGACGGCACCAGCCGTCTCAACATCGTGCCGCTGTTCGAAACCATCGACGATCTGCGGCAGTGCGCGCAGATCATGGACAGCCTTTTCTCGCTGCCGGAATATCGCCGTCTCGTTGACAGTCGCGGCGGCCTTCAGGAGGTCATGCTCGGCTATTCCGACAGCAACAAGGACGGCGGCTTCGTCACCTCGGGCTGGGAGCTTTACAAAGCCGAGATCAGCCTTGTCGAGGTGTTCGAGCGTCATGGCGTGCGCCTGCGGCTGTTTCACGGGCGCGGCGGCTCGGTCGGTCGCGGCGGCGGTCCAAGCTACGACGCGATCCTGGCGCAGCCGGGCGGAGCGGTGAACGGGCAGATCCGCATCACCGAGCAGGGCGAAATCATTTCGAGCAAGTACTCGAACGCCGATGTCGGGCGCCACAACCTCGAAATTCTCGCCGCTGCGACGCTGGAGGCGAGCCTGTTGCAGCCGAAGCATTCCGCTCCGCGTGACGAATACATCGCCGCGATGGAGGAACTCTCCAATCTCGCTTATGCGGCCTATCGCAATCTCGTCTATGAAACCGAAGGCTTTGAGGATTACTTCTGGGCCTCCACCGTTATCAGCGAGATTTCGACGCTCAATATCGGCAGCCGTCCGGCCTCGCGCACCAAAACGCGCAGGATCGAGGATCTGCGCGCGATTCCCTGGGTCTTCAGTTGGGCGCAATGCCGCCTAATGCTGCCGGGCTGGTATGGCTTCGGCAGCGCGGTGGATGCATGGGTCAAGCAGCATCCGGACAAGGGCATCGCGTTTCTTCAGGAACTCTATCGCGAGTGGCCGTTCTTCCAGACGCTGCTGTCGAACATGGACATGGTGCTCTCAAAGAGCAGCATCGCCATCGCATCGCGCTATGCTGACCTGGTGCCGGACGAAAAGCTGCGCACCATGATCTTCGGTCGTATCCGCGCCGAGTGGCATGGTTCGATCGAGACGCTGCTGACCATCATGGGCCACGACCGGCTGTTGCAGGGAAACCCGTTGCTTGAGCGTTCGATCCGCAATCGTTTCCCGTATCTCGATCCGCTGAACCATGTGCAGGTCGAACTGTTACAGGCGCACCGGTCGCAAAGCACCGACGAACAGGTGCTTCGCGGCATCCAGCTCACCATCAACGGAATTTCCGCGGGGCTGCGCAACAGCGGCTAAAATCAATAACAACGGGAGGTATCGATGACCGAGACTGACACCATTCTTGTCGAGCACGAGGGACCCGTTACCATCGTTTCCATCAATCGGCCGGACCGCAAGAATGCTGTCGATGGCGCCACGGCGCGCCGACTGTTCGATGCCTTTCGCGCTTTCGATGCCGATCCGAATTCGTCAGTCGCGGTGTTCACGGGCACTGGCGGCGCGTTCTGCGCCGGCGCGGACCTTAAAGCTGTGGCGATCGGTGATCGCGAGAAGAAGCGGGAGCTCGGCGGCCACGATACCATCGCGCCGATGGGGCCGAGCCGTCTGCGTCTCAGCAAGCCGGTGATTGCGGCGGTCGAGGGTCACGCCGTCGCAGGCGGCATGGAACTGGCGCTGTGGGCCGACATGCGCGTGGTGGGCGAGGGCGCGACTTTCGGTATTTTCTGCCGCCGCTTCGGCGTGCCGCTGATCGATCTCGGCACCATCCGGTTGCCGCGTTTGATCGGCCATTCACGCGCGATGGATTTGATACTCACGGGACGGCCGGTTGACGCAAAGGAAGCGTTCGACATCGGGATCGCCAATCGGCTTGTGCCGAAAGGCGAGGCGCGGGCGCATGCTATCGCTTTGGCGCAGGAACTGGCGCGCTTTCCCCAGGCCTGCTTGCGCAACGACAAGCGTTCGGCGCTGCGTCAATGGGATCTCGAAGAAGAGGATGCGATCAACGACGAGATGCAGGGTGGTCTCGGTGTGATCGGCTCCGGCGAAACGCTGGAAGGCGCCAAACGTTTCGCCAGCGGACAGGGGCGGCACGGGTCCTTCAGGTAAGGCCGGCCGCCCGTTCTCCTAGATCGCGTCCCACGAGAAGATATCGGCGGAGCGGTCAAGCTTGTAGAACGACGACTTCAGCGCGGGCATGCCGTGTTCGGCAATGGTCTGCGGCGTCCAGCCGCCATCGCGGTGGATCGAGCGCAGCGGGCGCGACTGACCCATCAGGAAGATTTCGTTCATGCGGACCGCGAAAATCTGCCCGGTGACGTCCTTGGCGGCATCGCTAAGCAGGAACACCGACAATGGCGCGATCTTCTCCGGCCCCATCTGCTGCATGCGCGCGACACGGGCCTTTTCCTCCTCGGTTTCGGTCGGAATGGTGCCGATCAGACGGCTCCATGCGAACGGCGACACGCAGTTCGAGCGCACATTGAAGCGCTCCATGTCGAGCGCGATCGACTTCGAGAGGCCGACGATGCCGAGCTTGGCGGCGGAATAATTCGCCTGGCCGAAATTGCCGATCAGGCCCGATGTCGACGTGAAGTGCACGAACGCGCCGCTCTCCTGCTCGCGGAAAATGCGGGCGGCAGCGTGCGAGGTGTAGAATGAGCCGAGCAGGTGGACCTTGATGACGGATTCGAACGCCTCGACGCTCATGCGATGGAAGATTGCGTCGCGCAGGATGCCAGCGTTGTTCACCACGCCGTCCAGCTTGCCGTAGGTATCGACGGCCTGCTTGATGATCTTGCTGGCGGGGATCGCTTCGGCAACCGACTCGAAGTTGGCGACAGCGGTACCGCCGCGTTTCTTGATTTCCTCAACGACTTCCTCTGCGGGTGCCGCGTTGGTGCCCGATCCGTCGGCGGCGACGCCGGGATCGTTGACCACGACCTTGGCGCCCTCGGCGGCGGCGAGCAGCGCGATCTCACGGCCGATGCCACGGCCTGCGCCGGTGACGACGATGACCTTGCCGTCCAGCGATTTCTTGTTCGACATGATGTTGGCTCCTGTTTTCGCTGTCAGCGTTCGTTGGTGAAAATGATGGCGCCGCTGGCGGCGAACATGCCGCCGACGCCATGGCAGACCGAAATCTTCGCGCCCGGCACCTGTGCCGGTGCAATGCCGCGCATCTGCCGCACGCTTTCCTGCAAGGCGTACATTCCATACATGCCCGAATGCATGTAGCTGAGGCCTCCGCCATTGGTGTTCATCGGCAGCGTGCCGCCGATGGCGGTGTTGCGGTCGGCGATGAACTTGCCGGTTTCCTCATGCGGCATGAAGCCGAGATCGCCGAGGCCGAACAGCGGCAGATGCGCAAAGGCATCGTAGATCATCAGGTGATCGACGTCCTTGTGGGCGATGCCGGCCTCGCGGAACGCCGTCGGGCCCGCCACCTTGAACGCGCGGGACGAGTTGAAGGTTTCCATCTGGCTGACCATCGGCGTCTCGACGCTCTCGCCGGTGCCGAGGATGTAGACCGGCTTTTGCGGGAAATCCTTGGCGCGGTCGGCGCTGGTCAGGATCAGCGCGCCGCCGCCATCGGTGACGAGGCAGCACTGAAGAATGCGGAACGGGTAGGCGATCATCCGCGAGTTGAGTACATCCTCGACCGTGATCGGGTCTTTCATCATCGCGCGCGGGTTCTTCGCGGCCCATTCACGCTGAACCACCGACACCATCGCGATCTGCTCGTGGGTGATGCCGTAGGTCTTCATGTAGCGCAACACGGGAATCGGGAACATGCTGGGCGGACCGTAGACGCCGAAGGGGGCTTCGAACTGGCCCTGCAGGCTGTCGGCGGGAATCGAGCGCGGCAGTTTGCCGATCATCGACTTGCCGCTTTCTGCGTGGGTGATGAGGACCGTCTTGCACAGGCCGGCCTCGATCGCCGCCGCGGCGTGGCGGACATGCAGCATGAACGAACAGCCGCCGACCGACGTGCCGTCAACCCATGTCGGTGTGATGCCGAGGTAGTGTGCGAGCTGTTGCGGCGTTTCGACCGCAGTGGCGATACCGTCGATGTCCGACAGCTTCAGGCCGGCATCCGCCAGCGCATTGAGCGCGGCGTCCGCATGCAACTGGATTTGCGACATGTCGGGGATGACGCCAAGTTTGGTGGTTTCGGCCGCACCGACGACGGCAACCTGATTTCTGCGCATGGTCTTAACCCTTCGCCGGGCGGAACTGGGGAAGGGTGATCTTGTCGCTGACTTTCTCGAATGCGACTTCGAGTTTCATGTCGAGCACGAGCGCTTCGGGCGTCTGCGGGCAATCGAGAATATTGCTCATCATCCGCGGACCTTCATCGAGTTCAACCACGGCGATGGCGTAAGGCGGGGTAAATCCCGGCGCGGCGGGGCGATGATTGATCACGTAGCTGTAGAGCTTGCCTTTGCCGCTGGCCTTGAAGACGCTGACCCTGCGCGACGCACATGACGGGCAGAACGGGCGGGGCGGGAAATAGACGTTGGAGCAATCGTCGCAGCGCTGCAGACGAAGTTCCCCTGACTGTGTGCCGTCCCAGAAATGCTGGGTTTCGGGCGTTGGCACCGGCAAGGCGCGCGAAGGTGCAGCCATCTGCAGTCTCTCCCTGATCGTTCGCTTTTGTTAATTGGTCGATTAACTTTATGCAGGTATTCCCCGCCGAGGCAAGTGGCCTTCCTGCGCCGGAAAATAGGGGCGGGCATGCAGGGTTGCTGAGCGGCGCTCAGCTATTGCCGAGAAGTCTCAAGGCCGCGGCTTCAAATGTTTCCAGCGGCTTCATTGTTTTCAGCATGTCGCGATGTTCGTGCCCGGCCTGCGCTGTCTGCTGTCGGATATGATCGTCAGTAAGGATCGCTTCCAGCGGCTTCGAGATGTCGACCTGCGGCATGAAACTGTCGATGACTTTTCCGAGGCCTGCCTTCTCGAGCTGAAGTCCGTTCAGAAGCTGTTCGATATGGGTCGCGACGACCAGCTGAGGAACGCCGGCGGCGATGGCATGCGCCGCCAGTCCGCCACCACCGAAGTGAATCGCAAGCCGCGCCGATGCCAGTGTTTCGCTGAGCGGCAGGTGCTGCGCGAAGACCCGTGCTCCGCGACGCGACAGATTTTCGGACTGCTCGCTCGCGAGGTCCGGAGCGGAAATGACTAGACGTTCGGCAACTGGGAGCAATGCCGAAACAAGATCGAAGGGTAGCGCGGATAACACGGCTCGCGACAGGTAGACGAAGATGTCATCTGCATTCTTCTGGGGTTCAAGCGGCGGACTGTCGATGATCGGGCCGGCGAGTGGTTCCGATCTTTGCAGATCGTAGGGGTCGAGCACCGGAAACGTCAGAACAATCTGTACGTCGCCGGCGAACATCTGCGGCAGCCGCTCGAGCGGTGGCCGGGCCAGGGATTGCAGCACCCGATTGACCGTTACCAGCGTTTCGTCTTCGCTCCAGCGCGGTGGGTGGACACGATGGAGCGGCGGAAAGCGTTTCATTTCGCCGGGAGGGGCTGTGTATCCGTTTCCGACCACGATCAGCGGAATCCGGTCGCGCGCCATCAGGCTCACAGCGGGTGCATAGTCCGCGACGACAAGATCCGGAGAGACGGCTTTCAGGATGTTGTCCCACGATTGCAGCAGCGATCGCAGGCCATGCTCATCACTCAAACCGGCCGAGGCCAGTTGATCGTGCATCGTGGCAGTTGAGCGGAATGATTGTGCCGTCGGCCACGGCGGAGCCTGAAGAACCTCTGCGTTTGCATCCAGCAGATATGCTGCTTCCGGATTTTTGAGCGCAAAGACCGCGCGCACATCGGGCCGCTTCAGCAGCGCAGCGAAGCGTCCCAGATTAGCGATATGGCCAAAGCCGCCGCCGTGCTCCCAGGCAAACAGAACGGTCTTCATAGCGGCGCTTTGCTTTCCACTTTGCGTTGACAACGCAGGCCGGAATACTGGCTATAATGACTGAGCATCAAAAGGCAATCTCATGCGGCCATCTTCTCCCGTGAAGCTCCGCCAGGACGTGCATACTTTCTGGACGGGCCCGGATCTCAGCTATTACGAGGATTTGTCATTGCGCAGCGCGGTCTCCGCCGGCGCGCGCGTTCTGCTGTACACTTACAACAAGACTCTCAACGTGCCCGAAGGCGTCGAGCTTGCAGACGCGCGCGAGGTTCTGTCCGGCCCGCTCTATCAATTCCATCACAAGGACGGGGATCTTTCGCTCGCTTTGCATTCCGATCTGTTCAGGTATCTCGCCATCCAGAAATTTGGCGGCTGGTATATGGATCTCGACATCGTGGTGATGAAAGCAGCATTGCCCGACGACAAAGTCTATCTCGCTTATCAGGAGGACGGCATCGTCAACGCCGCTGTCATGAAGTTTCCCGCAGGGTCACCGATCATGACGGCTGCGATCGATGAGGCGATGAGGTTGCTGCCGGCGGCAGGTACGGCCGCACCGGGAGCCGATCACGGCATTGTCGGACCGAAGCTCATCACGCGCCTCTCGACCGAGTATGCGATCGATCATCTGGTTCGCCCGAAAGTCAGCGCGTACGAGATTCATCCCAACGAAGTCCTGATGTTCTTCGATCCCGCTCAATGCGAGGCGGCTCTGGCACGATTGGCTTCAAGCGACTTCGTGCATCTCTGGAATGATCTGTGGCGTGCGCTGCGCATCCCCAAAAATCTGGGGCCGCCCGAAGGCAGTTTCCTGGATTTGCTGTTCAAACGCTTTGAAATCGATGTTCCGCAGGGCGCACGGCTATCATATGAGGCCGTTGAAGGATGGTTTCGCGAGTTCTGGGTGATGAAGGAGCTCAAGCAAAAGCTTTCTACCCAAAGCGTACCCTATGATGCGCTGGATGAACTGGCCCGATCCATCCAGATCAACGGCTGGCAACCGGGCCAGCGCCCCTTCGGTCATACTCGGATTTCGCAGCAGGCGGATCATCCGTGTGCCGCCGATCCTCAAACGGTCAGAACTTTCTGGCATGGCGCCGCGATCGGTCCCTATCAGTTGATGTGTTTGAAAAGCTTCGCGGCGAGTGGACATCGCGTTGAGGTGTTTTCCTACAATCGAGACCTGAACGCCCCAAGCTGGATATCCGTGGAGGATGCGGCGGAAATTCTCCCGGGCGAGCTCGTCCTGAGGCCCTTAGGCGATGAGGGCGCCTTCGCCATTCACGCGAATCTCTTCCGGTATGCGCTGCTTCAGAAGATGGGCGGATGGTGGATTGATCCTGATGTTCTTCTTCTCAAGGCAGATCTTCCAGCGGGCGATGTCTTCTTCGCCGGGCCGGATGTTTTCGGGCGCGTGCCGACAGGTGTTCTGAAATTTCCTGCGGGACATGGATTGCTCACCGAAGCGCTCGCGGAAACTGAAAGCCTTTCGAATTCATGGGACGGCTGGGAAGAATCAGGTTCGGCGTTGCTCACGGCGCTCATCGAGCGGCATAAGCTGAACGGTAAAATTTTAGGCAGGATACCTCTCGGTCCTGTGTCGTGGTTCGACGTGCCGGATTTGTTCAATCCGGACAGGGCCGAGAAATTGAGTCGATTGTGCAACGATTTTCAGTTCCTGCATCTTCACGATGACGCATGGCGGCGTGCCGGAATACCGCACGATCTTGCTCCGCCCGATGACTCTTTCCTCGATAGCCAAATCCGTAAATACGGCCTAGGCGCTGATTTCCCGGCGAAAATTTCTTTCCGCGAATTGAACCGATGGACGGCGCACATGTACCAATGCGTACGTCAGAGGCAGTATTAACCTAGTTCCATACGGCCTGTTTTTCTTCCGGCTGTATCAATTCGGCCACTGGATACGGGCCGTACAGCGTTGATCAAAGACTGCTTTTATGGTTTTTCCGTAGTCATTGACGGCGGGAATTTTTGAGATGTGGTTTCGAGTATTTCCTCTTTTGACAGCTTCGCGGATGCACGCCGTGCCGGCCCGCAGCATCTGGGCTGTTTGCGCATTAGTCTTTTTCGCCCATGCAGGAGTTGCACGCGCGCAGGATGCGTCTGAGCAGCAGAACCTGTTTCAGCAGATGGTCCGCAATCCGGGCAACCACGAAATTACGTTTGCCTATGTGAAGGTTGCGACCACGCGCGGGGATTACGAAGCCGCTATCGGCGCGCTCGAGCGGCTGCTGTTCTACAATCCCAAATTGACGCGCGTGAAATACGAACTTGGCGCGCTTTATTTCCGGCTCGGCTCCTATGAGATGGCGAAGCGCTATTTCAAGGAAGCTCTCGCGAGCCCGGACATCGATGCGATCACCAAGGAGCGCATCGAAACTTATCTGCCCGACACCGAGAAGCAGCTTCAACCGAGCCGGTTTTCCGGATTTGCGCAGACCGGCATCCGCTCGCAGAGCAATGCGAGCTTCGCGCCTGGCGGCGGTATCCTGCGCCTCGGCGGTCAGGATCTGGCGCTGCTGCCGACCGCGCAGCGGAAGGCCGACATCAACTGGTTCGGGCTGGTCGGCCTGAGCCATGACTATGATTTGCAAAACCAGCGCGGCGACATTCTCGAAACGCGCGCCATTGGATATCTCACCGAGCAATCGCGCCTGAAGGATCTGAATGTCGGCTTCGTCGATGTCAGCTTCGGTCCGCGGCTCGCGCTCGCGCCGGAACTGCTGCCGGGCGTAACCATCAAGCCTTATGTTGTCGGCGGAAACACCTGGGTTGGCGGGGCCTCGTACTTTTCAACGGCCGGCGCCGGCGTCGGCCTGAAAATTCCGGTGAACGACAAATTCACGTTGGCCCCCGATTTCGAATGGCGCCGTGCCGATTTCAGGACCATTGATCCTGTCGCGGGCTTCAACTCCGGCGACTGGTATACGACCAGCCTTTCGGCGAGCTGGAACATCGCGCAACAGATCAAGCTCGACGCGCGCGGACTCTACCGGCGCGGCGACTCTCTATTGGTGTATCAGTCATTCGATCAGTGGGCGATTGAAGCGGCCTTGACGCTGGAGTTCGCGCCGCCGTTCGTCTGGATGTCGCGCAACTGGAGCATTGCGCCGTTCGCACGATGGATCGACACACGGTTCGATGCGGCAAATCCGTTCATCGACCCGCTGGTCGCGCGCGCCGATCATCAGTGGTCTGTCGGTGCGCTGTTCAACGCGCCAGTGACGAAGAATTTCGGCATCTCGGCCGCGGTTCAGTACGACAAGACCAATTCCTCGCTGCCGAACTATCGCCTGGATAATTTCTCCGTGATGTTCGGTCCGACCGCTCGTTTCTGAGGGTAGCAGCAGATGTTATTTTCCAAAGAGACATATCTGACGTCGTTTCTGACGGTGCTGCTCTCCACGACGGCGCTTATTCCGGCTGCTGACGCACAAAACTCGGGACGCGTCGGTGCCGTCAATCTCGATGCAACCGGGACGCCGCCGGGCGCCGGAACGCGCACGCTCACCATCGGCACCAACATCATCTACAAGGAGCGGGTGCAGACGTCGGCACAGGGATCGACGCAGATCATGTTTCCCGACACCTCGACCCTGAATGTCGGCCGCAACAGCAACATCGTGATCGACGAGTACGTCTACGATCCGGCTGCCGGGACCGGCAAGATGGTGGCGACGGTGTCGAAGGGCGTGATGCGCTTCGTCGGCGGGCAGATCAGCCACACCGCAGGCGTCACGGTGAAGACTCCCGTGGCGACGCTGGGCATCCGCGGCGGCGTGGCGACGGTGGTTTATCCGATCCCGCCGGGGTTCGCCGGCTCCGATCCGAAGCTCGCACAGGCGAAGGGCGAGATCGTCATCGGCCACGTCGGCTCGGTGGTTATCAAGAACAATGTCGGCTCAGTGATCGTTCGCCCCGGATACATGACGTGGGTATCAGGTCCGAACGATCCGATTCCGGAGCCGTTCCCGATTCCGGATTTCCTACTGCAGAAGATCATGGCCGCTCTGACCAGCGGGGCCGGCCAGACCGGCGGCGTGTCCGATTTGCCGACCGACCAGATGGCCGCGCGGCTCGGCTTCGGCAAGACCATTGTCACTGACCCTGCGAAGCCGCCCGGCACGGATCCGCTCGGATATTTCTCGATCTTCGACGGCGGCAACGCCATCGCGAAGAACAAGTCGCAGTCGAACCAGACCAATCAGGTCAACCCGCCGCCGAATACAAATCCGGGCGGCTGTTACGGATATTGCTATTAGACCGCAGGCCGAACGCCGGCCGGTTTACTTCTGCCCGTTCGGCATGAACAGCGCCTGAGCCTTGCTCGCCTGTTCGGCGATGAAATCCGCGGTGACCCGCACGCGCGCGATATTGCGCAGGTCGCTGTGCAGCAACAGCCAGAATGTCCTGATCAGACGAAAATTGGGCAGCACCCGCACAAGTGCGGGCTCTATTTGCGCGATGAAGCACGGCAGCACGCACAGCCCTGCGCCGGCGAGGGTGGAGTTGAGCTGTGCGATAAGGTTCGAGCTCTTGATCGCCGGGCGCAAATCCGGCGATACGAAATGCGCGTATTCCAGTTCGGGCGAGAAGATCAGATCGTCGATGTATGAAATGAATCGATGAGTCGGCACGTCTGCCGCCGTCTCCACGGCAGGATGGTTAGCCAGATAGTCGTGCGACGCGTAGAGACCGAGTTCGTAATCCGTCAGCTTGCGCCCATGCAGCCGTCCTTCGGTCGGTTGCGTCAGGCTCACTGCGATGTCGGCTTCGCGGCGGGAGAGATTAAATTCGCGCGGCATCGCCACGAGTTCGATGGTGAGATCCGGGTGGCGATCGCTGAGTTCGCCGAGCCGTGGCGCAAGGAATTTGGTTCCGAAACCATCGGGCGTGCCGATGCGTACCGCGCCTGTGGCTTGCGCTTTCGAGTCGCCGATCGATTGTGCGGCCGAGGTCGCAAGCTGATCCATCTGCTCGGCCATTTCGAGCAGCCGCTCACCGGCCTCGGTCAGCGACGAGCCGCTGGTGCGGCGGTCGAACAATTGCGAGCCCAGCGATGTTTCCAGTGCGGCGATACGCCGGCTGAGTGTCGAATAATCGATCTTCAGCCGCTTCGCCGCCGCCGTCATGCTGCCGGTGCGCGTGATGGCCAGAAACGATCGAACAAGATTCCAGTCAAACTGGTCGGTCATTGCAGCTACTCTCGGTCGCCGCCGGCGAGACTAAAGCGTTGTGCCGGCCGGTCTTGGGTAATCCATAAGGAGCCTGCGGCCAAGGTTCATCTGGCAGTGGGACGGACAGGGTGCCGCGCCATATTGACAGGGTTACCTTGGCTCGCCTCTACTCGCGCCCGAACAGCATCCGCGCCGCAGACGGCTGTATAAGAAAAGGGAGAGACGCGATGAAGAGTTTCAAGGTCACTGAATTTAACGCACCGTTGACGGAAGTGGACATCGCGACCCCGAAGCCTGAAGGCACGCAGGTTCTGCTGAAGGTAAAAGCCGCGGGCGTCTGTCACAGCGACCTGCATATCTGGGAGGGCGGCTATGATCTGGGGCATGGCCGCAAGCCGCTGTCCCTGAAGGATCGCGGAGTATCGCTGCCGTTGACCATGGGACATGAGACGGTCGGCGAAGTCGTTGCGTTCGGGCCCGACGCGAAGGGCGTGGCTGTCGGCGACGTGCGGCTGGTGTATCCCTGGCTCGGCTGCGGCGAATGCGCGACCTGCAAGGCAGGCGATGAAAACATGTGCATCGTCAAGCCGAATTCGATCGGCGTGTATTGCGACGGCGGCTATGCGGATCACATCACGGTACGGCATCCGCGTTATCTGCTCGATCTCAAGGGGCTCGATCCGGTAACGGCTGCGCCGTATGCATGCTCGGGCGTGACGACATACAGCGCGATCAGGAAGCTTGAATCGATTCTGGACCAGCCCATCGTGATCTTCGGTGCGGGCGGGCTGGGTCTGATGGCGCTGTCGATCCTGAAAGCCATGGGCGGCAAAGGCGCTATCGTTGTCGATATCGATGAGAGCAAGCGGAAGCCTGCCGAGGACGCCGGTGCGCTCGGATTCGTCAACGGCGCTGCACCGGATGCCTTGCAGCAGATTGCAGCGAAGGCAGGCAGGCCCGTTCTTGGCGCAATCGATCTGGTCGGCAACGCCGCGACGGCTCAGCTTGGTTTCGATTGTCTCAGCAAGGGCGGCAAGCTTGTCATGGTCGGGCTGTTCGGCGGCGGCGCGCCGTGGGCCTTGCCGCTGATTCCGATCAAGGCAATCACGATTCAGGGCAGTTACGTCGGCAACCTGCGTGAGACGCAGGAGCTGATCGATCTGGTGCAAGAGAAGAAGATCGCACCGATTCCGGTTACCAGGATGCCGCTGACGAAGGCCGATGCCGCGCTCAACGACCTGAAGAAGGGCAAGCTTGTCGGCCGCGCTGTGCTCGTTCCCTGACGCAAACTACTTGGCCCGTTCCGCCAGCGGCAGAACGACAAGCGAGATGTCCGAGTTTTGCGGATCGGGCCCGATCTGAAACCCGAGCCGCCGGCACATATCGAGCATTCTGGTGTTCCGGCTCAGGACCTGGCCGCGGATCGCGCGCACGCCTTCCGCGTTCCCGTATTCAATAATCATTTTCATGAATAGCAGGCCAAGCCCCACGCCCTTGAGGTCGGACCGGACCAGCACGGCGAACTCGGCGCTGGAAAAGTCAGCCTCGGTGTGAAGCCGCACCACCCCGAGCATCTTTCCGGTGGTTTCTTCGATCGCGATGAAGGCCATTGCGCGAGCGTAGTCGAGCTGCGTCAGGCGCGCGATAAACGGGTGAGAGAGTTCTTTCATCGCGGAGAAGAACCGCAGCCGGATGTCTTCCTGGCTGACATGCGAAAAGAATTCTGGATAAAGATGCTCATCCTCGGGCCGGACCGGACGCACGAAGATGTGCCGGCCATCCTTGAGCGTGGTGTGCCGTTCCCATTCTTTTGGATATGGCCGGATCGCGAAGCGGTAGTGACCCGAGCCGCGGAGCGCTTCGCTCAGCGGCGCGATCGACACCTGTGCGTCCGCAGCGATGACGCCATCCTTGTCGGCCAGCAGCGGATTGATGTCGAGCTCGCGGATTTCCGGCAGGTCTGCTGCCATTTGCGCGATCTTGACGAGGATCAGCGCGACCGCGCCTTCATCCGCTGCAGGAACGTCGCGGTAGCTCTTGAGGATCCGCGAGACACGGGTGCGGGCAATCAGGCTCTTTGCCAAATTGAGGTCCAGCGGCGGAAGCGCCAGCGCCTTGTCGTTGATGACCTCCACCGCCGTACCGCCGCGTCCGAACACGACCACCGGTCCGAAGGTCGGGTCGTCGGCGAGACCCGCGATCAGCTCTCGCGCACGCGGACGCAAGATCATTGGATGGATCGTCACGCCGTCGATGCGGGCTTTCGGCCGCATCTTGCGGGCCCGTTGCAGGATATCGTCGGTTGCGTCGTGAACCGCGCGCTCGCTGGTCAGGTTCAGGCGCACGCCGCCGACATCGGACTTGTTCAGAATGTCCGGCGAGCTGATCTTGACGACAACTGTATTGCCTTCCGCCAGGATAGGTGTCGCTGCACGCGCCGCCTGATCCGGATCCTGCGCGAGCACTGCTGATGCGATGGGGATCGAATAGGCTGCGAACAGGTCATTGATTTCGATCGGATTGAGCCAACTGCGCCGGTCTCGCAACGCGTTCTGAATGATCTCACGCCCCGCGGCCACATCCGGCACGAAGTCTTCCGGCAGGCTGGGCGGCGTCTGCATCGCGACGTCGAGAGCTTCGCGATAGCGCACGATGTGCATGAAGCCGCGCACGGCATCGGCTTCGCTGGGAAAATGCGGAATTCCCGCTTCCCCGAACACTGCGGAGGCGGCTCCGTTGTCACCGACCCAGGCGGCGAAGACCGGTTTGCGGGAATAGGTCTCGGCGCGGAACTTCTTCACGGCAGCGACCACGCCCTTCGCGCACTCAACCGGTGAGGCCAACGTGTTTGGCGAGTTCATGATCAGGACCGCATTGTTCGCCGTATCCCCAAGCACAAGCTCGCAGGCGTTCGCATAGCGTTCGCCATCCGCATCACCCAGAATGTCGACAGGATTTGCGCCGGACCATCGCTCAGGCAGAACCTTGTCGAGGCTTTTCTTGACGTCTTCGGACAAGCCCGCAAGCTCACCGCCGAGGTCGATCAGCCGATCGACCGCGAGCACGCCAAGGCCTCCACCATTGGTGACGATCGCAAGGCGGTGTCCATGGGACGATTGCAGATGTCCCAGTGTTTCAGCGGCGGAGAACAGCTCGTCGAGGTCAAGCACGCGCAGCAGGCCGGCGCGGCGAAACGCGGCATCGTAGACGGCATCCGACCCGGCCAGCGCGCCGGTATGGGTTGCAGCCGCGCGCGCGCCTTGCGAATGACGCCCCGACTTGATGGCGACCACGGGTTTGACGCGCGCGGCGGCGCGCGCCGCCGACATGAATTTTCGCACGTCGCTGATCGACTCCACGTAGAGCAGGATGGCGCGCGTGTCGGAGTCGAGTGCGAAATAGTCGAGCAGATCGCCGAAATCCACGTCGAGATTTTCACTCGTCGAAACGATGGCGGAGAAACCGACATTACGGTTCGCGGCCCATTCGACCAGTGCGGTCGAAATCGCGCCGGACTGCGAAATCAGAGCGAGATCGCCGTTTTGCGGCAAACGCGATCCAAAACTGGCGTTCAGCTTCACGCGAGGCACCAGAACGCCGAGCGATGGTCCGATCAGGCGCAAGCCGGTTTTTCGAGCCGCCTGTGCGATCGCCTCCGTGTAAGATCCTGTGCCGACGCCGAGGCCGGCGGAGAGCACCATCGCGGCCGGGTGTCCGCGGGCGCCTGCGGTTTTCACGATATCCGGAATGGCAGAGGGCGGCGTCGAGATGATTGTGAGATCGGGTATCTCGGGAATATCCTTGATGTCGCGGAACGTCTTGATGCCTTCGATTTCGGAATGCTTGCGGTTGACGATGTAGATCGGTCCGCTGAAACCGCCAGCGAGCAGGTTGCGCAACGTTGCGCCGCCAACGGACGCGGGCTTCGAGCTTCCGCCGACGATTGCGATCGAACGTGGCGAAAACAGGTGGTCGAGGCGGTACGTGCTCATGGAAGGTCTCGGGCCATCGTCGTCACAGGCTATCGCAATTGGGCGGCAAATGCGCCGGTGCCGGTCCAAGGGCATGAGGTCGCATGCCGCGATTCCTCAGGCCGCCGCCGCGTCCACCTTGTTACGGAACATGGTGCAGAGCAATAAAATTCACCACGCAGCCGTTTTCACCGAAACCCGATTGGCATGAGGCCCGACATGCTTCTAGACTATGCGGACTGCCTCAGTGCGAAGCAGTAAGAGCGTTGTGTGATGAAGCTGTTTGCCCGGGCAGGTCGCAATGACAGTTAACGAGAGCCACCTCGCTACAAAGGGCCGATTACGGCCGCCAAATCTCGGTCTGTTTCTTGCCGAGGGGCGAGGGGTGTTCGAACTGAACGCCACGTTGTTGATGGCGCCCGCGCTTTTGACGGCTCCCCGCGGCGACGGGCATCCCGTGTTGGTCCTGCCAGGCCTGCTGGCAAGCGATGTCTCGACACTCATCCTGCGGCGCTATCTCGATCTGCTCGGGTTCTCGACCCATCCCTGGGGATTCGGCCGGAACACCGGGGGCGTCTACAGCATGCGCGACAAGCTCGGCAAGCTGCTCGCCAGCGTTCACAACGCAACCGGCCGCAAGGTCAGCTTGGTCGGCTGGAGCCTTGGCGGCGTTTACGCGCGTGATCTCGCGCTCCGAATGCCACAGATGGTTCGTTATGTCGTGACGCTGGGCAGTCCCTTCGCTGGTGACATCTCCGCGACCAATGCCAAGCGCGTCTACGAGATGGTGTCGGGCGAAACCATTGAAGACGCTGACATCAAGGATATTCAGGCGCTATCCGGCGATTTGCCGGTGCCGACGTCATCGCTCTATACCCGCACCGACGGGATCGTGAACTGGCGGACTTGCCTCGTGCGTGAAGCCGATACAGCGGAAAACATCGAGATCACTCTCGCGAGCCATATCGGCATCGGCGTGAATGCTGCTGCGCTGTGGGCGGTTGCTGATCGTCTCGCGCAGAAAGAAGGGGAATTTCATCCGTTCGATCGCTCGGGGCCGTTCGCGCTGGCCTATGCACGACCGGAGAAAGAGAATACTGCCGGATGAGATCGCCGGAAAGGCGACAGCGGCTGTCGGAGCACGGTGCAGGAGAACGGAAAACGAATTTCCGGGGCGTCGTGATCTCGCCTGAAACGGGAGGGTACTATGAGTCACGCCAGGAAGCTGTCCTCGATGGACGCGTCGTTCCTTTATCTCGAGACGCCCGAGATGCCGATGCATGTCGGAAGCATGGCGATCTTCAAGCTGAAGGACGGTTATCACGGCGATTTCTTCGAAGACTTCAAGAAGATGATCGCGGACCGGATTCATGTTGCCCCGATCCTCAAAGCGCGGCTGGAGAAAGCTCCGCTAGACATCGACAATCCGAGCTGGGTCGAGGACGATCAGTTCGACATCGACCGTCATATTTTCCGGGCGAGTTTGCCAGCACCGCATAACCGGGCGATGCTGGAACGAACGGTGGGCTGGATACATGCCAAGCTGCTCAACAGGGCGCGTCCGCTCTGGGAGTTTTACGTGTTCGAGGGCATGGAGAACAACGAGATCGGGCTTTATTCCAAGATGCACCATGCCTGCATCGATGGCGGCGCCGGCGCTGCGCTCACCAACATGATCTATGACATCACGCCGGTGCCGCGTGAATTTCCGAAGGTCGTTCCGAACAAGCCTGCCAACGAGCCGCGGGATATCGCGGCCAACATGCTGGATTCCTATACCCAGCTCTGGCGTCAGCCGCTCGATGCGTCAAAGGCCAAAAGCTTCGACCTGCCGCGCAGCGGCAAAAGCGATCTCGGGTCTGTCCTGTTCGACAACGCGATGTTCCAGATCGAGAGCGGCATCAGGATGCTTGGCGGAGTTCCGGAAACCGTCAAGAGCATCCGCGACATGATCGCGAAGGTTTCCGACCCGAAATCGCGGGACAGTCTGGCGAGCATGGTCTCGCCATCGACAATGCTGAACAAGACGATTTCGTCGGAACGCAGCTTCGCCGGCGTCTCGGTCTCGCTGCCTGAAGCCAAGGCGATCGCAAAGCAGGCCGGCGGCAAACTCAATGACGTTGTGATGGCGCTGTCGAGCGGCGTGCTGCGAAGGTATCTGCTCGAGCATGGCGGATTGCCGAGCCGGTCACTGACGGCAGCGGTGCCGATCTCGCTGCGCGAGGAGGGCAACACCGAAGCCAACAATCAGGTGTTCGGGATGATCTGCTCGCTGGCGACCAATATCGAGGACCCGAAGGAGCGCCTTCAGGCGATCATCGCCCAGTCGGCCAAATCGAAGGAAATGTCGCATCCGCTGCGGGCGCTGATGCCCTCAATTTCCAACATTTCGATGTTGGGCGCGCCGATCCTGATTCAGGTGCTGGCCTTGCTCTACAGCCGCTCGAATCTGTCCGATGTGCTTCCGCCGAGCGCAAACGTCACGATCTCGAATGTGCCGGGTCCGCGGCAGACGCTTTATGCGGTGGGCGCGGAATTGCTTCATATTTTCCCGGTCTCGATCGCGACCCATGGCCTCGCATTGAACATTACCGTGCAAAGCTATCGCGACCAGCTCGATTTCGGCTTTATCGCCGGAGCCAACATCATTCCGCATGTGGAAGTCCTGGCGAACATGCTGCCCAAGGAGTTCGAGCTGCTCGCTGCAGCCGTAGCGCCCGGCAATCACGCAAGCGCGGCAAGCTGAGACGTGGCACCTGCAATGACGGAAATGCCGCCGCTTCAGTATGCCGAGGTCAATGGCATACGCATGGGCTTCTATGAAGCCGGTCCCAAGTCAGACAAGCCGCCGCTGGTGCTATGCCATGGATGGCCGGAGATCGCATTTTCCTGGCGGCATCAGATCAAGGCGCTGAGCGAGGCGGGTGTCCGGGTTATTGCGCCAGACCAGCGCGGATATGGCGCGACGGACCGTCCGGAGCAGGTCGAAGCTTACGATATTGAACACCTCACCGGCGATCTGGTCGGCCTGCTGGATCATCTCAACATCGACAAGGCGATCTTTGTCGGCCACGACTGGGGCGGGTTTATCGTCTGGCAGATGCCGCTGCGGCATCCATCCCGTGTCGCAGGCGTCATCGGCGTCAACACGCCGCACACCCCGCGAACGGCAAGCGATCCGATCGGACTTCTGCGCCAGCGGTACGGCGACCATCTCTATATCGCGCAGTTTCAGGACCCTGAACGCCGCGCCGACAAGATATTCGACAGCCGTGTCGAGCAGACCTTCGATTTCTTCATGCGCAAGCCGATGCCGCAAAAGAAAGCGCCGGAAGCCGGCGAAGGGCCGCCAGCGGCGGGTCTCGGTGCGTCACCGAAGCTGAACATGGCGTTTCCGCAGATGGTCGCGGGTTACGATGGCAAGCTCGATCCTCGCGAGAAAATCCTGACGCCCGAGGAAATGCAGGTGTTCGTGGATGCTTTCAAAGGCTCGGGCTTCACCGGCGGCATCAACTGGTATCGCAACATGACCCGAAACTGGGAGCGTTCGGCGCATATCGACCACACCGTGCGCGTGCCCTCGCTGATGATCATGGCGGAGAACGATGCGGTTCTTCCGCCGTCGTCATGCGACGGGATGGAGAATATTGTTCCTGATCTCGAAAAACACCTGATCAGAGACAGCGGCCACTGGACTCAGCAGGAGCAGCCCCGTGAGGTCAGCGCCAAAATCCTCGAATGGCGGAGGCGGCGTTTCGGGTAACGCCGCCGGGAGGCCAGTCAAAGCCCTTGCAGTATAAGTTCTTTGCAAAAGATGCGCCGGAACAGTAGCTTCGGAGAAAAGCTCCGGGCCAGCCGGGCATCAATAAGTCACGTGGGCAGGAGATATCCGAGCGATGGCGTCCCAGAATAAGCTGAATCCCATTCCGCATCCGCCGAAGAAACCGGTCGTCGGCAACATGCTGTCGGTTGACGCCAATGCGCCCGCACAGCATCTGGCGAAGATGGCGAAGGAATTGGGCCCGATCTTCTGGCTCGACATGATGGGCGCGCCGTTCGTCGTCGTCTCCGGCGCAGACCTCGTCGATGAACTGAGCGACGAGACCCGTTTCGACAAGTCGGTGCGTGGCTCGTTGCGGCGTGTTCGCGCGATCGGCGGCGACGGGCTGTTCACGGCGCACACCAACGAGCCGAACTGGAGCAAGGCGCACAACATCCTGATGCAGCCGTTCGGCAACCGGGCGATGACGTCCTATCACCCGATGATGGTCGATATCGCCGAACAACTCGTCAAGAAGTGGGAGCGTCTCAACGCCGATGACGAGATCGACGTCGTGCACGACATGACCGCGCTGACGCTCGATACCATCGGTCTCTGCGGATTCGATTACCGGTTCAATTCGTTTTATCGCAAGGACTATCACCCGTTCGTCGAGTCCATGGTGCGTTCGCTCGAAACCATCATGATGACGCGCGGCCTGCCGCTTGAAAAACTCTGGATGAAGAAGCGGAATCACGACCTCGTGGAAGATGTGAAGTTCATGAATTCCATGGTCGACGAGATTGTCGCGGAGCGGCGCAAGAACGCCGAGACGACCGCCGGCAAGAAGGACATGCTCAACGCCATGATGACCGGTGTCGACAAGATCACCGGTGAAACGCTGGACGACGTAAATATCCGTTACCAGATCAACACTTTCCTGATCGCGGGCCATGAGACGACCAGCGGCCTTTTGTCCTGCGCGATCTATGCGTTGCTGAAGCATCCGAATGTGCTGGCCAAGGCTTACGAGGAAGTTGATCGCGTCCTTGGTTCGGACATCGCTGCGAAGCCGACATATCAGCAGGTGACGCAGCTCACCTACATTTCGCAGATCCTGAAGGAATGTCTGCGGCTCTGGCCGCCGGCGCCGATCTACGGAATCATGCCGCTCAAGGACGAGGTGATCGGCGGCAAGTACAAGCTGAAGAAGGGCACCTTCATCGCGGTTCTGGCGCTCGCGTTGCATCGCGATCCAAAGATCTGGGGGCCGCATCCGGACGTCTTCAACCCGGACCATTTCACGCGCGAGGCGGAGGCCGCTCGCCCGGTCAATGCCTGGAAACCGTTCGGGAATGGCCAGCGCGCCTGCATCGGCCGCGGCTTTGCGATGCATGAAGCCGCACTGGCGATCGGCATGATCCTTCAGCGTTTCCGGCTGATCGATCATGAGCGTTATCAGATGCACATGAAGGAAACGCTGACCATCAAGCCGGACGGCTTCAAGATCAAGGTGCGGCCGCGCCCCGACGGTGATCGCAAGGTCAGTGCAGCAAAACCCACGGCTGTGTCGGCCGGGACCGCGGCGCCGGCCACGCCAAGCCGTGCGCGGCCCGGTCACAACACTCCGCTTCTCGTCCTTTATGGATCGAATCTCGGCACCGCCGAGGAACTGGCGACGCGGGTTGCCGACCTTGCCGAGGTCAATGGCTTCGACACCAGGCTCGGGACACTGGATGAATATGCCGGTCATCTGCCCGATAAGGGCGGCGTCCTGATCTTCTGCGCATCCTACAATGGCGCCGCGCCTGACAACGCCACGCAGTTCGTCAAATGGCTTTCGGGCGATCTCGCGAAGGATGCGCTGGCCGGTGTGCGCTATGCCGTCTTCGGCTGCGGCAACAGCGACTGGGCCGCGACATACCAGTCGGTTCCGCGCATGCTCGACGAGCAGCTTGCGGCGCATGGCGCGAAACCGGTCTATGTGCGCGGCGAGGGCGATGCGCGGGACGATCTCGACGGCCAGTTCGAGAGATGGTTCGCAAAACTCGGCGCGGCGTCGATGAAGGAGTTCGGTCTCGACGCGGGATCGGGCGCGAGTTTCGCGCGCAGCGCGGACGATGCGCCGCTCTATCAGCTCGAGCCTGTCGCGGCGACGGCGGTCAACACCATTGTCGTTCAGGGTGGCGTCGTTCCCATGAGGGTTCTTGCCAACGACGAGTTGCAGAACAAATCCGGCGCCAATCCGTCCGCACGCTCGACGCGGCATATCGAAATCGAGCTGCCGGATGATCTTTCCTATCGCGTTGGCGATCACCTCAGCGTCATTCCGCGGAACGACCCGGTTCTGGTGGACGCCGTGGCGCGGCGCTTCGGCTTCCTGCCTGCCGATCAGGTGCGGCTGCATGTCGCCGCCGGACGCCGGGCGCAGTTGCCGGTCGACAATGCCGTGTCGGTCGGGCGGCTGCTGACCGAGTTCGTGGAATTGCAGCAGATCGCGACCCGCAAGCAGATCCAGATCATGGCGGAGAATACACGCTGCCCGAGGACCAAACCGAAGCTGGAAGCCTTTATCGGTGACGATCCTGTCTCGACCGAACTCTACCGTTCGGAAATCCTGGGCAAGCGCAGGTCGGTCTACAGCCTGCTGGAGGAATATCCGGCGTGCGAGCTGCCGTTCCACACCTATCTGGAAATGCTCTCGCTGCTGTCGCCGCGCTACTATTCCATCTCGTCGTCGCCGGCGGCGCTCGGTAGCAACAAG
The DNA here is from genome assembly GCF_058801645.1 of Afipia sp. GW822-FHT03D08. Classification (NCBI taxonomy): domain Bacteria; kingdom Pseudomonadati; phylum Pseudomonadota; class Alphaproteobacteria; order Hyphomicrobiales; family Nitrobacteraceae; genus Afipia; species Afipia sp. GW822-FHT03D08. The sequence goes on along the minus strand of NZ_JBXANK010000002.1, from coordinate 284,435 downwards.
TGCAGCGTGACCGTCGGTGTGGTCGATGCGCCCGCGACCTCCGGACGCGGCATCTACAAGGGCGTCTGCTCGAATTATCTCGCCAGCCGGCGTCCGGGCGATGTGGTTCATGCCATCGTTCGCGAAACCAAGGCCGGCTTCCGGCTACCCGATAATCCCCTGACGCCGATCATCATGATCGGCCCGGGCACCGGTCTCGCTCCGTTCCGCGGCTTCCTGCAGGAACGCGCGGCGATGAAGGAGAAGGGGCAGACGCTCGGTCCCTCGATGCTGTTCTTCGGCTGCCGTCACCCGGAGCAGGATTTCCTCTATGCGGATGAACTCAAGGGTTACGCCGAGAAGGGGATCACCGATCTTCACGTCGCCTTCTCGCGCGCGGACACGCCGAAGAGCTATGTGCAGGACTTGATCGCCGCCCAGAAGGACAAGGTCTGGAAACTGATCGAGGCCGGCGCGATCATTTACGTGTGCGGTGACGGCAGCAAGATGGAGCCGGACGTCAAGCGCGTGCTCACGACAATCTACCGCGAGCGGACCGGAGCCGGCGAGGCCGCCGCCCTGCAATGGATCGACACCATGGGGACGCAGAACCGTTATGTACTCGACGTCTGGGCGGGGAGCTGAGATTTCCGCCGGCCGGATCTCTGCCGGCCGCCTCCGCACGCTTTCTTGTTAGTTCCTGTTGATTCCGCGCGCGTGTTCGGCGATCGCATTGATGATTGTCGGCCACATCGGAATCGGCAGTGCATGGCCCATGCCGTCGATCAGCAGCAGCTTCGCGCCGGGAATGGACGCGGCCGTGTCTTTTCCCGCTTCCACCCGCACCAGCGGATCGATGGTGCCGTGAATGACCAGCGTTGGCGCCCTGACCGACCGCAGCCGATCCTTGCGATTGCCCGAGGCGAGAATGGCGCGCAGTTGCCGTCCGACGCCCGCCGGATTGAGGCCGCGCGCATATGTTGCCTCTGCGCGGTGAAGGTCTTTTGCTTCGTCCTGCGGGAATGAACCGCCGCGTAGAACTTTCCACGTCTTGCCGAAACGCTCGATATATTCCTCTTTGGAAGTCGGCGGAGGTGCGAACAGAATGGCCGACGCCTCACGGGTCGGCTGAGGCAGCTTGGGATTGCCCGTCGATGACATGATCGATGTAAGCGACAGTACCCGGTCAGGATGCTGCATCGCAATTTCCTGCGCGATCATGCCGCCCATCGAGGCGCCGACGATATGCGCCTTTTTGATTCCGAGTGTATCGAGCAGGCCCACGACGTCACGGGCCATGTCCCACAGCTTGTAGGGCGCTTCAGGAGCGATCTTGAAAAGCCGGAGCTTGATCAGTTCCATCCGCCGCAGCGGCTTTCCGCCCGAAAGCCTGGTCGATTTTCCGATGTCGCGGTTGTCGAAACGGATCACGCGAAAGCCGCGCCCGGCGAGCTGCTCGCAGAACTCGTCATCCCAGTGAATCATCTGCGCGCCAAGACCCATGATGAGGACCAGCGGTTCTGCATCCGGCGCACCGAAGATTTCGTAGCAAAGTTCGATTCCGTTGGCCTTCGCCATCTGCGGAGGCTGGTGTGCAATTGCGTCCACGTCGTCCCTCTCGAAATGAAATAAAGTTAAAACCCCTATTACATGCTTTTGGGGCTTGCAGAAGCCGCGAACGGTGTCGCGCCTGTTTTAAACGACGGGTCGGTTGACCGAACCCACGCAACGGTATGGAATAGCAAAAAAAGCCGGCCCAACGGCTATTCGTTAACGTTTCCGGAGGGGCGCCTTATATGTCCGACAAACCCACCGATCCGGTGCAGGTGTGGCACACCATGCTTGCCGAGATGGAAAAAGGTTTCAACGCCATGGCCAATCAGGTCATGGGTTCGGAGCAGTTCAGCCGGGTCACACATCAGCTCACCGGCGCTTCGGTCGGTGCGCAAAAAACCGTCGGCGACCTGATGGAGCGCTATCTGGTCAGTATGAACCTGCCCAGCCGTGCGCAGATGACGGATATGGCTGACCGGCTGCAATCGATCGAAGGGCAACTGAGCGAAATCAGGGCGCTTCTCAATCGCGTGCATGGCGATCCTGTCTCGCAGAGCAACGGGACGGCCGCGCCGCGGCCTCCGCGCACCAAGCAGCCTCCATCTGCAGCCAAGGGAGGCACGCCATGAACGCGCAGGCCAACGCAAGCGCTCTGCCGGACGTCGCGCAGATCGGAGAGCGCATCCAGACCGAAGTCCAGCGTGCAATTCAGCGCAGCATCAAGGGTGTGGAGTATTTCGCATCGTCCGGGCCTTCGCTCGGATCGACGCCGAAAGATGTGCTGATCTCCAGAGGCACGATGAATCTTTATCACTATCGGCCGCTGGCGGATGAGATCTATCGCATCCCGATCCTGATCGTGATGGCGACGACCAACCGCGGTTACATCCTCGATCTGGTGCCGGGTCAGAGCTTCATCGAATTCCTGCTGAAGCAGGGTTACGATGTCTACATGCTCGACTGGAACGCGCCGCGTCCGGAAGAAAAGTCGCTGCGCATGGAAGACTATGTGCTCGGCTTCATTCCGGAGTGCATTCGGCGCGTGCAGGAGGATTCCGGCGAGACCGATGTCAACGTCATCGGGTATTGTTTCGGCGGTGTGCTGTCCTTGCTTTATGGCTCGATTTTCAACGATGGGCCGATGAAGAACCTCGTATGCTTCACCACGCCGATCGATTTCCGCCAGATGAAATTGTTCCAGAATTTCGCCGACCGGCGTTATTTCGACGTGGATGGCTTGATCGACAAGGCCGGCAATGTCTCGCCCGAAATGATCCGGTCGTCGTTTGAAATGCTGCGGCCGGCGTCGCGCGCTGTCGGGCAGATACAGCTATGGGAAAACATCTGGAATGATGAGTACGTGAAATCCTTCCAGATGTTTGATCGTTGGGGGCAGGATACGCTGCCGCTGGCCGGTGAATATTTCCGGCAGACCACGAAAGATCTCATGTGGGACAATAAGCTCTTCAACGGCACGATGACTGTTGGCGGGCGTCCTGCGGACATCTCAAAGATCAAAGTCCCGTTGCTTCACGCTGTCGCTGAGCACGATCACATTGTGCCTTACGATGCGGCAAAGCATCTGATGCAGATGATCGGATCGACTGACAAGACCGAGATCATTCTCAAGGGCGGTCACGTCAGTCTCGTCGCCGGCGCGAATGCCATCAAGCGCCTTTGGCCCAAACTCGATTCCTGGTTAAGTGAGCGATCAACATGAGCAGCACTGAAATGCGTTCCTATCCGCGTCGCGTCATGACCGAAGGCGGCGAGATCGAATTTCGTCACATGACGGCGGCGGACGAGGCGGCTGTCCTTGCGTTCGCGCAAAAGCTCCCGGTTCATGACCTGCTCTTCATTCCGCGCAACATCAGCGAGCCGAAGGTGCTCTCCGCCTGGATCAAGGAGCTCGAGCGCGGCGGTTTGGTGAGTCTTCTGGCAGTGAAGGGGAGTACGGTGGTGGGCTGCGGCACCATCGTCCGGGATCTTCTGTCGTGGTCGCCGCATGTCGGCGAAATCCGCATGGTGGTGTCCAAGGACGTCCGCGGTCTCGGTGTAGGCCGTGCGCTGTCGCAGGAAACCTTCGCGCTCGCGTTGGGATCAGGGCTGGAAAAGATCGTGGCCCAGATGACGGTCGATCAGACTGGCGCCATCGCCCTGTTCGAGAGCCTCGGCTTCAAGGCGGAGGCCCTGCTGCACGATCAGGTGAGGGACCTGGTCGGGAAAACCCACGATATCGTGGTTCTCGGTCACAATGTTTCCAAGGTCCGTGCCCAGCTCGAGGCCTATGGGGTGTCCGAAGCTGTCGGGTAAGCTATTGAAATAACTTAAATGTTATCTTATCACGGGCTCGTGATGGCGCAGTGCAACATTTCTGTTGCAGTGCATCTAAGACTTTGGCATAACTACCTTGCCCCGGGCCATACCGGACGGGGATGAGCCCATAGCTCGCAACCTTGAGGATGGAGACAGACAATGACGAATTCTTTCAACACCGAGTCCGTGCTGAACACCGTGAAGTCCGCTTTCGCGCCCGTCACCGACGCGCTGAAGAATTTCCCGAACGTGGAAGTTCCTGAAGCTGCTCGTGAGTTCGTGAAGAAGGCCGCCGGCACCGCCAAGGACCGTGCTGCTGAAATCCACACCGGTTCGGAGAAGGTGACCTCTGCGATCGAAACCGCTGTCGCCGGTTCGGTCAGCGAGACCGCGAAGATCTCCCGCAGCATCCAGCAGGCCGTTTACGAAGACGCGCAGGCGCTGTTCTCGGGCATCGACAAGCTGGCGTCGGCGAAGTCGCTGAACGAAGCCGTCACGATCCAGGGCGATCTGCTCCGCGCTCAGGGCGAAGTGGTGATGTCGCGCGCCAAGGCGACCACCGAATACTTCGGCAAGCTGATCGCCGACGGTGCGAAGACCGCGCAGGACAACTTCGCGAAGGTCGCGTCCTACACCAAGTCGGCCTGATAGCCGGCCTCGACCACCCTACAATTCGACGACCAAAGGCCCGCTTCGAGCGGGCCTTTGTTTGCCGCGCCTCTCCATCCTTTGACGGGAGCGGGTTCGCGATGCAATGTCGGTTGACCGGGATCGATCATGGCTGACAACGGAAAATTCGTGCTGGTCGCGGATACCGGCGACATCGCGCGCGCCGCGGAACTGCGCCGGGTCAAGATGCTCGCCACGCTCGTGCTCGTGGGCTGTGTCGTCGTGCTGATCATCGCCAAGGCGATGGAGCGCGTGCATCCGGGATTCGGATTTCTCGCAGCCTTCGCGGAGGCAGCGACGATCGGCGGGCTGGCGGATTGGTACGCCGTGGTGGCACTGTTCCGGCGTCCGCTGGGGCTGCCGATCCCGCACACCGCCATCATCCAGCAGAATCAGCACAGAATCGCTGACAAACTTGGCGAATTCATCGAGGTGCATTTTCTGAGCCCGGCGCCGGTCGACGCGAAGTTGCGTGAGGTCGATTTCGCATCCTTCATTTCAGCCTGGCTGACAGATCAGAAGAAAAGTTCGGATCTGGCGCGTTTCGTTCTGCGTCTGTTGCCGGAGGCGCTTGCGGCCGCGGAAACCTCGGGATTGAAGTCGTACTTCACACGCCGCATCGTGACGCAGCTTCAGTCTGTCGATCTCGCGCCATTGGCCGCGGGAACGCTCCGCGGCTTTATCGCCGAGGGACGCCACAAGGGCATGCTCGACGATCTGCTGCAGGCAATTCACGAGTCCATCAACAAGCCGGAGACGCTTGAACTGATCCGGGAGAAAATCCGCAACGAGCTTCCGACGCTGCTGAAGTTTTATCGCGCCGACAAGTTCCTGCTGAAGAGGGTTGCGGCGTCGGCCACATCGTTCTTTGAAGAAGTGCGCTCTGATCCGCAGCACCCGTTTCGCGGCGAGGTCGATCGCATCCTGCTGACACTCCCCGACAAGCTGGCGAACGACAAGACTTACGCAGATCGCATCGACGGATTGAAGCGCGACCTGCTGGCGCGTCCCGAGCTTGCTGCGCTGACGCGCGACATCTGGGCCAACATCAAGACATTCATTGACCGAAGCGCGAGCGGCGAGAGTAACGTGCTGCAGCATCATCTCGCCAACGTGTTCCTGGAGGCGGGCCGGCAACTCGCCGCCGACAGCGAAATGCGCGCAGAGATCAACGGTGGCATCGTTGCTGTGCTTCGCAGCTTCATCGCCGATCAGAAGAGCGGCGTGTCGCGTTTCATCGCCGATCAGGTCAAGTCGTGGGACATGAAGCAGTTGATCAACCTGATCGAGATCAACATCGGCAAAGATCTGCAATACATCCGATTCAATGGCGCGCTGATCGGAGGACTCGCAGGTGTTGCACTGCACACCGCGGAAGTGGTGATCAAAACGTTCTGATAGTCCACGCGAAAATTCAGCCTGTCGGCTATTTGCAACACTCGTTTCAAACGCGACGAGGGCGGCTTGAAATGCCGGAATTTGACCCATAGCTTGAACCAATGTGCGTTGATTGACGTGTTGTCCTGATTCGTTTCGCATTGGAGTTGATTTTGTCGCGCCGGCCGAAAGCCGGAAACGTACTGACGAAAAGGAAATCGAATGTCCGTTGCTACCCAGACGCTTCGCCCGCCATCCAGATTGCTGATGCTGATGGAGGCGCGCGCCATTAACGAATTCGGCGCCTTCCTCGGCGCGCTTCCCTTGCTCAGCCTCGCGCCCAAGGGTGATGGTCATCCCGTGCTGGTGCTGCCGGGATTGATCACCAGCGACAACGCGACGCGTCCGCTGCGCTCGTTCCTGAAGAGCCGCGGCTATGCCGTGAGCGGCTGGGGCCTTGGCCGCAACTTCGGTCCGCGCGCCGGTGTGCAGGACGCCATGATCAATCTCGTGCAGGATCTCAACGAGACGCACGGCCGCAAGGTCAGTCTTGTGGGATGGAGCCTCGGCGGAATCTATGCACGGCAGTTGTCGAAGATGATGCCGGACCGTGTGCGCTCGGTGATCACGCTCGGCAGCCCGTTCGCGGGGAATCCGCGGGCGACCAATGCGTGGCGCACTTATGAGACTGTCAGCGGCCGCCGCGCCGACCAGCACGATACGACCTTCGGCGGCGAGATGGCGAGGACACCGCCGGTGCCGACCACCGCGATCTTCAGCCGCACCGACGGCATTTGCGCGTGGCAAAGCTGCATCGAGCAGCCGGGCACGTATGCCGAGAACATCGAGGTGCAGGGCGCCAGCCATTGCGGCATGGGTCACCATCCGGCGATCGTTTATGCCGTCGCCGATCGTCTTGCGCAGGCGGAAGGCGAATGGAAGCCGTTCGATCGCAGCGGCTGGCGCAGCCTGGTTTATCCCGATCCGAGCCGCTGAACGGTTGATCTCGGCGGATATTCCCGTCCCGGGAACCGCCTCAGGGCGGTGTTCCGGGAGCATGCTTTTAGTCTCGCATAATCCTATCGGGTGCTGGCATTCATGCCAGGCGCGGATTATGTGGGCCTGGCTGGTGGGGGCCTGCGCACGTTGATGCGCGGCAACACGTCAGGAGGAGTGCTATGAAGCGCGTCTCTCTGATCGCCGCCCTGTCGCTGATCATTTTGTTTCCGTTCCCCGCGACGGCTGCCGACAACCACGCTGTTGTATCCCCTGATCAACTGAAATGGGCCCCGGCACCGCCGGCTTTCCCGAAGGGCGCACAGATGGCCGTGCTGAGCGGTGATCCGTCGAAGGAAGGGCTTTATGTTGTTAGGGTGAAGGTACCTGCCGGATACAAGGTGCCGCCGCATACACATCCTAACGATGAAAATGTCACCGTCATCTCCGGCACGTTCAACATTGGAATGGGTGGCACGTTCAACGATAAGAATGGCAGCGCTCTCAAGGCTGGAGGTTTTGCGTTCGCTCCGAAAGGCATGCAGCATTACGCGTGGTTCACCGAGGACTCCATCATCCAGTTGCACGGGATGGGGCCGCAGGGGATCATTTATGTCAATCCGGCCGATGATCCACGCAAAGGCAATTAGAATCTGAACGGAGCCGAGAGCCCTGGTCTCGGGTGATGCTTTCATAAATCGTCACGGCCGGGCATAGCCCTTGAAGAACGGCGTTCTAAGAACGCCGATGTTCCGGCCATTTTCTCGTCAGCCTTTCCCGCGCAGTTTGCCGACCACTCCCGTCGGGAAGAAGTACACGCTGGCGATGAACAGCAGACCGAGCCACAGCAGCCAGCGGTCGGGATGCAGCAGGGCAGGCAACACAGGAATGCCCGCACCGGCGGTCGCCTGCGAGGCCGCACCCATCAGCGCCTGAAGGTAGTTTTCAGCGAGAATGAAAATCGCCGCGCCGATGATCGCGCCGTACATCGTGCCCATGCCGCCGATCACCACCATCAGCAGAATGTCGATCATGATCGTGAAGGAGAGCGTCTCCGGTCCGGCATAGCGCAGCCACAACGCATTCAGCACGCCGGCGCAGGCGGCGACCAGAGCGGCAATCACGTTGGCCCAGGTCAGGTGAAACACCGTGCGATAGCCGAGCGCCTCGGCGCGGAAACGGTTTTCGCGCACCGCCTGCAACACGCGGCCGAACGGCGAGTTCACGATGCGCAGCAGCGTGAGGATCAGCGCAGCCGCGATCACGAAGACGATGTAGTAGGTCAGTATGCGTCCGTTGAATTCGAAGCCGAATACATCTTTCGGAATGATCACGGTGCCGGGACGCAGCAACTCCGGCAAACGGAAGCTGCGGCCATCATCGCCACCGGTCAGCCACGACAGTTGCGAGGCCAGCACCTGAAACGCTGACGCAACGGCCAGCGTGATCATGGCAAAGAAGATTGCCTGCACCCGCAGCGAGAACAGTCCGATACAAAGCGCGAGGAGCGCGGCCAGCGGCAGGCCAATGACAATGCCGGTGGCTACCGCCGACCACGTCGGCCCCATCGCGTAGAGCGCAATGGCGATGCCGTAGCTGCCGATGCCATAGAACATTGTATGCGCGAACGACACCGTGCCGGTGTAGCCGAGAAGCAGATCGTAGGACGCCACCAGCAGCGCGAAGATGCAGATCTTGGTGGCGACATTCATCGCCTTGGCGCCGGGAAACAGGAACGGAGCCAGCGCCAGCACCGTCACGATGACGATGAGCAGGAGAGAGAGAACGCGGCTGCGCGGCGGATCGCCGGAAAGGATCATCATCGATTTGTTACCGGATAGAGTCCGCGCGGCCGCCACATCAGGATTGCCACCATCAGCAGGATGTTCGAGATCAGCGCCAGCTTCGGCACCAGGAAGCCTCCATAGTTCGCGACCATGGCGACCAGGATCGCGCCGATGAAACATCCGCCGATAGAGCCGAGGCCGCCGATGATGATCACAATGAATATCAGCACCGTCAGTTCGCCGCCGATAGAGGCGTGAACTTCCTCGCGATAGAGCGCCCACATGATGCCTCCGAGGCCGGCCAGCGCGGAGCCTGTCATAAAGACGCCGAGAAAAAGCCGCTTGATGCGATAGCCCAGCGCCTCGACCATCTCGCGATTTTCGACACCGGCGCGGATCAGCAAGCCGATCTTTGTGCGGTTCAAGACCAGAAGCACAAGGCTGAACACCACCAGGCCGACGACCATCGCCAGCACGCGGTATTTGGCGATGGCAATGTCGCCGAGAATGAAGGACCCGCGCAGCGCCGAGGGTAGCGGCAGCGGAATGCGCTCCGGACCCCACAGCGCATAGAGAAGTTGTTCAGCTACGATGAGGCCGCCCATGGTGATCAAGATCTGCTTGAGATGGTTGCCGTAGACGGGAAGGATCAGCACCCGTTCGAACACGAGGCCGAGCGCGCCTGAGACCGCCATCGACAGCAGCGCGGCTGGGGCCAGCGCGAGCAGATTAAGCCACAGCGAGTCGGCCTGGACGTATCCGGCCATCGGCGCCAGCACCAGCGTCGCGACATAGGCGCCGACCGCGATGAATGCGCCGTGTCCGAAGTTCAGGACATCCATCAGGCCGAACACCAAAGTCAGCCCCGAGGCCATGATGAAAATCATCATGCCCATGGCGAGGCTCGCGATTGTCAGCGTCACCCAGGTCGAAGGCGAGCCGATCAGCGGGATCATGGCGAGGGCAAGTGCGATTGGCAGCAACAGCGGAATGAAATCGCGATTGGCTTGGGGCAGCGGTTCAACGGCAGCCGGTGGTGTCGTCGTGTCGGTCATTGATGCGCCTCGAGGCTGAGACCCAGCAGCTTTTCCTGCAACGAGGTATCCTTGGCGAGGTCGGCCATCGCGCCGCGATGCACGATCTTGCCGTTGTCCATCACCAGCACATTGTCGCCGACTTCCTGCGCCACGCGGAAATTCTGTTCCACCAGCAGGATGGTCGCGCCGCGCTTCTTCACTTCAGCGAGACATTCGATCAGGTTGACGACGATGGCGGGCGCAAGACCCTTGGTCGGCTCATCAATGAGGAGCAGCTTGCGTGGCTCGACGATGGCGCGGGCGATGGACAGCATCTGCTTCTGCCCGCCGGACAAAGATCCCGCGCGCGACAGCCAGAAGCGTTTCAGCGCCGGGAAGAATCCGAAAATCCATTGCAGCCGCGTGTCGTCGAGTGGACCTTCGCGCGCGGCGAGGATCAGGTTCTCCTTCACGGTCAGGTCCGAGAACACGGACATGGTTTCGGGCACGTAGCCGACGCCGAGGGTTGCGATGTCGGGCGTCAGTTTCTTTTCGGTGCGCTGGCCTGCGAGCGTGATTGTGCCGGAGGAGGGCGGTGATAGACCCATGATGGTGCGCAGTGTCGTGGTCTTGCCCGCGCCGTTGCGGCCGAGCAGCATGGTGATCTGGCCTTCCGGCACATTGAGATCGACGCCATGCAGGATGTGATACTGCGCGATGTGGGTGTGGACGCCGGTGAGAGTCAGCATGTCGCTCATGCCGCGGTCTCTTGTGCATGAATTGCGATGGTTGCGCTTACTGCAACCCTCCCCCTTGCGGGGAGGGGTCGGGGGTGGGGGGTATCACGAAGATTGCGCTTGTGGTTTACCCCCCACCCTAACCCTCCCCCGCAAGGGGGGAGGGAGCTGCGCTGAGTTGGTTGCGGGTGCATTGTGAAAGTCATGCCGCACTCTTTCCGGGCGCGATGCCCAGATAAGCTTCCTGCACGATCGGCGAGGCGATCACCTCGGCTGGCTTGCCGTCGGCGACCAGTTGTCCGTTGTGCAGGACGATGATGCGGTCGGCGAGGGAGCGCACCACGTCCATCTTGTGCTCGACCAGCAGGATGATCTTGCTGGTGTCCTGCTTCAGCCGCGCGATGAGATCCAGCACCACCGGCACTTCGTCCACGCTCATGCCCGCGGTCGGCTCGTCGAACATGAAGACTTTCGGCTCCAGCGCCATCATCAGCGCAACTTCAAGTTTGCGCTGGTCACCATGGGAGAGGGCCGCCGCTGCGACCGCGCGGCGGTTGCCGAGCGCGATGGAATCGAGGATCGCATCGGCGCGTTCGATCAGGTCACGGCGCTTCATCCACGGCCGCAGCATCTCGTAATGCACGCCGCTGGCCGCCTGCACGGCAAGGCGGACATTTTCCTCGACGCTCAGGTTCGGGAAAAGATTGGTGAGCTGAAACGCGCGGCCGAGCCCCTTGCGGGTGCGCAGGGGGGCAGTCAGGCGTGTGATGTTCTCGTCCGCAAGCAGTACTTCGCCGGCGGTCGGCCGTAACTGTCCCGAGATCAGATTGAAGTAGGTGGTCTTGCCGGCGCCGTTCGGTCCGACAATGGCGGTCAGTTCGCCGGGGCGAAATGTGCAACTCACCTTGTTGACGGCAACGTGGCCGCCGAAACGGATGGTCAGGTCGCGGGTCTCTAGGGTGAGGGGCATGTTTCGAGTCTCGTCGTTCGTCATTGCGAGGAGCGAAGCGACGAAGCAATCCAGCTTTTGAAGACTGGATTGCTTCACTTCGCTCGCAAGGACGACGTGCTTGTTACCGCTTGTTCTTGATCGGGATCTGCATGTCCTCGATCTTGAGCTCGCGGACCAGTTCGTTATCCGCCCAAGCGAGGTTCGGATCGACCTTGACGCGGAAGTGATACATGCTCTGCAGCGCCTGATGGTCTTCCTTGCGGAACATCATCTTGCCCTTCGGCGTATCGAATTCCATGCCTTCCATCGCCGCGATCAGCTTCTCGGTGTCGGTCGATTTCGCCTTCTGAACAGCGGTCACCGCAGCCATCGCCGCGGCGAAACCGCCCGCGGTGAAGAAGTCCGGCGGCGCGTTGAAGCGCTTCTGATGCTCGGCGACGAGCCAGTCGTTGATCGGGTTCTTCGGGATTGCGTAGTAGTAGTAAGTTGCGCCTTCGAGGCCCGGCAGGCGCTTGTAGGCAGCCAGCGCCGGGAGAATGTTGCCGCCGCTCGACAGTTCGATGTTGTAACGCTTCGGGTCCATGTCCTGGATCTTGGTCAGAGGATCGCCGCCGCCGGCCCAGATCACCCAGATGATCTTGCGGCCGGGCTTGTCCTTCAGCGCATCGAACAGGCGCTGGGCTGCCGCGGTGAAGTCGGTCGTAGCTGCCGGAACATATTCTTCCGCTGCCAATGTCGCGCCGGTCTTGCCGAGTGCTTCCTTGAACGCGGCGACGCCGTCCTTGCCGAACGCGTTGTCCTGACCGAGCGTGGCGACAGTGACGCCCTGCTTGCCGATAGCGACCGCGTTCGAGATCGCGTCCTGCGACGAGTTGCGGCCAGTGCGGAAGATGTAGCGATTCCACTTCTCGCCGGTGATGGCGTCGGCCACCGCCGGCTCGACGATCAGCACCTTCTTGTTTTCTTCGGCGATCGGCAGCATGGCCAGCGCCGCGCCAGAGGCGGTGGTGCCGATGGCGAGATCGACCTTGTCGTCCTGATAGGCTTCGGCCAGCGCCGCCTTGGCGAGGTCCGGCTTGCCCTGGTCGTCCTTGGTGATCAGGACGATCTTGCGGCCATCGACCGTCATCGTGTTCTTGGTGGCGTATTCCAGACCCATGCGCAGGCCGTTTTCGGTCTGCTTGGCATAGGCCTCCAGCGGTCCGGTCTTGCCGTAGATCAGCGCGATCTTGAGATCGTCGGCTGACGCCGGTGCTACTGCCAGCGCGGCGGCGACGCCCGCGAGAATTGCAATTTTACGCATTATTGTCCTCCCCGATTTTCCTCAGAGCGGACCATACATACACGGATCGGAATTACCAATTTTTTTGCGGAAATTTCCCTGCGGGCCGTAACCGACCGGCCGTGTGTCACAGCCATGACGCCGCTCAGTAATGGGGCGGCGGCTCGTTCGTGATGGGTGAGCCCGATTTGGCCTCGGCGTCATCAAGCCGCTCGCGCAGCGCCAGCATCTCCCGGCTCAGGGCGTCGATCTGCTTCCATTGCGCGGTAATGGTACTGTTCAGCGTCTCGATGGTTTCGTCGAGATACGCGATGCGGATTTCCAACGCGTCGATGCGCGTGGCGGGCGAGGTGGGCTCAGTCATCGGCTTGCTCGCTCATGTCGATCTCTGTCGCGTCGGTGTGATCCGCTCCATCCCCACGCAGGGCCTGACGCTCGCTCAGCCCGTGACCGAGCGCGATGCGCTGGTCGAACACGAAGCATTCGCCGCGCCACAGACTTTGCTCTTCGGGGATCTCCTCGAGATACTTCAGGATGCCGCCCTTGAGGTGATAGACCTCCTCGAAGCCTTGCGACAGCAAGTAGGAACTGGCCTTTTCGCAGCGGATGCCGCCGGTGCAGAACATCGCTATTTTCTTGTGCTTGCTGGAGTCGAGTGTGCGGCCGGCGAAATCGGGAAACTCGCCAAAGCGGGTGATCTTCGGATCGACCGCGCCTTCGAATGTGCCCATCTCGACTTCGAAGCCGTTGCGGGTGTCGAGCAGCAGCACATCGTCCTGCCTGATGAGCGCGTTCCAGTCGGCGGCATCGACGTAGATGCCGACCCGGGCGTTTGGATCGGTTTCCGGGTCGCCGAGCCTGACGATCTCCTTTTTCAGCCGGACCTTCATCCGGTTGAACGGCATCTCGCTCGCGCTGGAGAATTTCAGTTCCAGATTGTCGAGGCGGCCATTGAAAAGCGCGCCATTCTGCAACTGGTTCATCAAGGCATCGATGGAAGCCTCGCGGCCTGCGACGGTCCCGTTGATGCCCTCCGCCGCCAGCAGGATGATGCCCTTGATATCGAGCGCCACGCACATATTGCGCAGGGGCTCCCTGAGCGCCTCAAAATCCGGGAGCGCGACGAACTGATAAAATGCGGCGACCTTGTACGACATGGCGGGGGTTATATCGCACGAGGCCTAGCCCCAAAACCCGTATTCAACGTCAGGCCGGGCGGGAGCAGACGGCCGGGTTTTGCCGCATTTTGGGGCAAATTCTGGCCGACCGGCAGTGTCGTGTTCCGGCCAGGTTTGCGCCGAACCGGCGAGGTGTGTCGCAAAGGCTACTTAATGCTGCTTTATTTGGCGGGCATGCCCCATGACAGGGAAATCTGCTAGATAAAACGCTGGCTTACCTTCGAATCGGAACCGTCCCGTTGCATCAGATTTCAAAAGAGCCCGTTCACAGCGATCCCGCAAAAAAGAACTTCAGTATCGCGTTCGGCTTGGAACGGATCGGGCTGATTGCGCTGCGCGCGCCGCGCACGGCGGCGGTCGTCCTGCTTGCACTGTGCGTGATCGCGGTGTTCGGCATCCAGCGCATCAAGATCGACGATTCGCTGAGCCAGTTGTTCCGGTCCGATACGCCCGAATACAAGCAATATGAGGAAGTGACCAAGCGCTTCCCGTCCAGCGAATATGATGTGTTGGTCGTGGTGGAGGGCAAGTCGCTGCTGGAGCGCTCGTCCCTCGAAAAGCTGCGCGACCTGGTCACAGACCTGCAACTTGTGGACGGCACCCGCGGCATTATCTCGCTGTTCTCCGCCCGCCAGCCGCCCGAGGGCGGACGGCTGCCTGCGGCCCTGTTTCCTGAAACCCTGCCGGAAGGCGCGGCGTATGATGCCTTTATCAAGCGCGTAAAGGAAAACGAGGTCATCAAGGGCAAGCTGCTGTCTGAGGACGGCACGCTGGCGCTGATCGTGCTCGCGCTCGACCCGAAGATTGTCGGCAACAAGGGCCTCAACGCGACCATCGGCGAAGTTCGCAAGCTGATGAGCGAAGATCTCGCCGACACCGGTTTGAATAGCCAGTTGTCCGGCGTGCCGGTGATGCAGCTCGAAATCCGCAACGCGGTCGAGCGGGACGGCCTGACCTACAACATCGCGGGCATTCTGGCTGGTTGCATCATAGCGATCATCTTTTTCCGCCGCATCTCGTTCATGATCGTCGCGGCGTTTCCGCCGCTGCTGGCGATCCTGCTGTCGATCGGCACGCTGGGCTGGCTCGGTTTCAGCCTCAACATGTTCCTGAACGTGATGACGCCGCTCATTATGGTCATCAGTTTCGCCGACTCGATGCAGCTTACGTTCGCGGCTCGAGATCGTCTGATCGCGGGCGAGGATAAATACACCGCCTTTCGTAACGCCGTGCTGGTGGTCGGGCCAGCCTGCGTGCTGACCCACGGCACGGCGGCGTTGTCATTCCTTGCCTTGCAGTTTTCCGATTCCGACCTGATCCGCACCTTCGGCGAGGCCGGATTGATGGCGACCGTCATCGCACTGCTCGCGGTGTTGTCGCTGGTGCCGGTGTTTGGCGTTCTGCTGGTGCGCAAGGAGAACCTCCTCGCCACCAAGGTGAAGGGGGCGGACCGTGGCGTCGAAGCCCTGCGTGCGTTCTGCGCGTTTATCGCCAAGCGGATGGTCGGGCACCCCGGACTTTTCAGTCTGATTGCGCTGCTCGTGGTGCTCGGTCTCGGTATTATCTACGCGAGCCTTGAGCCGCGCTATCGTCTGGCCGATCAGGTGCCGGACAAGCAGCAGGCCGTTGAAGCCTCGAGCCGCCTTGATGCCAAGCTGACCGGCGCCAATCCGATCGATGTGCTGATCGAATTCCCGAAGGGCAAGTCGCTCTATGATCAGGATACGCTCGATACCATCGCAGCCGTTCACTCGATCATCGAGAAGCAGGCGGGTGTCGGCAACGTCTGGTCGATCGAGACGCTGCGGCGCTGGCTGGCGGAAAAAGCCGGCCGCTCTGACGTGGCGATCCTGAAAGAATATGTCGACCTGCTGCCGGCCTATCTGGTCAGGCGCTTTATTTCCGAGCAGCAGGACGCGGTCGTGGTGTCGGGACGCGTGCCTGATCTCGACTCCAGCCAGATCCTGCCGACGGTCGAGAAGCTCGATGCAGCGATGGGGACGGTCCGTCAGGCGCATCCAGGCTACAATATTGCGGTGACCGGCCTGTCCGCCATCGCCGCGCGCAACAGCGCCAGCATGATTGGAAAACTCAACCACGGTCTGACCATCGAGTTCATTCTGGTTGCGGCTTTTATCGGTCTGGCGTTCCGCTCGGTGGTGGTGATGTTCGCGAGCATCCTGCCCGGCATCTTCCCGGTTGTGCTCTCGGGCACGGTATTGTGGTTCATGGGCGAGGGGCTGCAGTTTGCAAGCGTGGTCGCGCTGACCGTGTCATTCGGCCTGGGATTGAGTGCGACAATTCATTTCCTCAACCGCTTGCGGCTGGAAGAGAAACCTGGCGTCGACGAGGCGCAGGCGGTCGAACGCGCCACGGTTCTGGTCGGCCCGGCCTTGATCCTGACCACGGTGGTGCTGGCCTGCGGTCTGGTGGTGACGGTGTTTTCCGATCTGCCGTCGCTGCGCCTGTTCGGATGGCTCAGCGCTTTCGCCATGATCGCGGCGTTGATCGCCGACCTTTTCATTTTGCGGCCGACGGCGATGTGGCTCATCAGCACCTCTGACCGCATCAAGGCGGCGTGGGGCAGGAAATAACCCCCGAGGCGTCTCTCGGCTTCAGTCAGCAAAAAGCCCGCCGACTCATCATCGGCGGGCTTTTGAGTATGAGATCCTAGTTGCTTCTCGACAGGCTGATAGTCACGCCGCGCAACTCGCCCTTCGAACTGATGTTGACCGACTGCTTGTTGCCGCGGGTCACGACGTTGAAGGTCGCTGCATAGCCGTTGGTCTGGACCAGTGCGGTAACCTGGCCATTTACAATACTTCCCTCGACGGTGCCGTTGACGCCGCGGCTGGCTTCGCTCCAAGAACCGGTAATGTTGCTGCCCCTGGCCAGGATATTGCTTGTGAGTTCGAACTTGTAGCTGTCGCTGGCGCAGCGCAGGACCTGACGAAGGTTGTTGCCGCTGTCGTCGACGGAGTAGGTGCCGCGGCAACGGATGCGCTCGGTACCGCCCTCGGCGATGGTGATCGTGCCGTTGCCGGACCAGTTGCCTGCATAATTGGCAAATGGCGCGGTTTCGGCATGCGCGAGCGCAGGAGCCATCAGGAAGGCTGCAGCCAGGGTAGCGCCGCGAAAACTACGAAAATCAAAACGCGAAGCGGGGAAAGACATCTCTAAACACCATCGTTGGCGGGCGATAAGTATTTGTCGCTCATATCACGCTTTGGTTCATTGGAAAACGTGGCGCAGTGCACCAAAACGAGAAAATCGCGATGACGGACTCCTTGTAAGTCTTGTGACATCGGCTCATTCGTCCATGACTGGACGCTTTCGGCCATTTCGCGCGCTGCAGCGCAATGATCGGATGTTTGGGATAATTCCTCCCCGGAGCGGTAGACAATCCCGTTTTTCGGACTTCTAATCCTCCCCAAGGCCGGCGGAAAAAAGCATGGCCATTTGGGAGGACGACGATGAAATTGACGAGACGTGAGTTTTCCGTGGGCGTTGGTGCCGTCCTTGCGGCGCCTGCCGTGATAAAAAGCGCCGGAGCGCAAGGCGCGACCATCAAGATCGGCATGGTGCTTCCCGTTACAGGATCAGCCGCAGAGCAAGGCAAGTTCGCACTGAACGGCGCCAAACTGGCGCTGGAGGCCGTCAACAAGGCCGGCGGCGTTCTCGGCAAGCAGGTCGAACTTGTCACCGAAGATGATCAGACCACCAATCCGGGTGTTGTGCTCGCATTCTCCAAGCTCGCTGCGCAGCAGGACATCGTCGCATTTCTCGGTTCGATCCGTTCGACGCAGGTGCATGCCATGGCGCCGGATGTGCTGAAACTCGGCAAGCCGATGGCGATCGGGGGAACCGATCCGAACCTGACTCACATGGGCAATAAGTGGCTGTTTCGCTTCCGTCCGAACGACAGTTATTCCGGCAGCGTGATCGCCGACTATGGCACCAACACCCTCGGCAAGAAAAAGTGGGCTGTGCTCCATTCCACCGACGCGTTCGGTACGGCCGGCGGCAAGGCGCTGACCGAAGGATTGAGCAAGCTCGGCATTACCCCGGTTCTTGACCAAGGCTATGCCAACCAAAGCCAGGACTTTACCCCGGTGGTGCTGGCGATCAAGCAATCCGGCGCGGATGTTCTCGGCTCCTACTTCACGTTCGAGAACGATCTCGGCATCTTCGCGCGTCAGTTGCGCCAGCTTGGCGTCAACATCCCGTGGGTGGGATCGCCGTCGATCGTCGGCGTGTCATCGACAAGACTAGCGGGCGCCTCGCTCTTTGGAACCTACGGGGTCGCGGATTACGCGGAAGATTCAAGTCCTACAGCCAAGGCTTACGGCAAGGCTTACCGCGATGCCTACAAGCTCGCGCCGGACAATCAGAGCGCATGGACCTATGACGCTGTTACCGTGCTCGCAAAGGCGATGAACACGGCAAAGTCCACCGAGCCGGAGAAGGTTCGCACTGCGATCCTGGCGATCAAGGGATTCGAAGGCGCGGAAGGTCAATACAACTTCGATGAAAACGGGGATGGCCTTCACGGCTACAACATCGTGAAGAACGACAAGGGCAACATCGTCTTCGAGAAGCATATCGAAGCGAAGCGATAGGCCGCCCTTCGTCATTGCGAGGAGCGCAGCGACGAAGCAATCCAGCTTCTTTTGTAGTTCTGGATTGCTTCGCTTCGCTCGCAATGACGAGACCAAGACCATTCACCTCCGTCTCTCGGGTAGAGTGTCTCATGGATCAGATTCTTCAATTGCTCTTTACGGGCATCGGCATCGGCTCCGTCTATGCGCTCGTCGCGCTCGGTTTCGTGCTGATCTTCCGCGCGACCAATGTCGTGAACTTCGCGCAGGGCGAGTTCTCGATGGTGGCGGCGTTTCTGATGGTTGTGTTCGCGGTCGACCTGCAATGGCCTTACTGGCTGTCGTTCCTGATCTCGCTCGCCGGCATGGCGCTGTTCGGCGTGATCTTCAATCTCGGGGTGTATTATCCGCTGCGCCACCGCACCTTTCTGCCGGTCATCATCGCCACCATCGGCGCATCGATCTTTCTGGCGAATTCGGTGCTGGCGATCTACGGACCCGCGCCGCAGGTGTTGGAAGGCTGGTTCGAGACGCCGGGCATCCAGTTGGGGCCGGTCTATCTCGACAGCCAGTATCTGCTGATTATCGCGGTCACCATCGCGCTTGTGATTCTGAATTACTGGTTCTTCGAGCACACGATGCTCGGCAAGAAGCTACAGGCGACGTCGCAGGACAAGGAAATGGCGTCGCTGCTCGGTATCTCCGTGTCGAGCATGATCATGATCACCTTCATCTATTCCGCGGTCCTGGGTGGACTGGCCGGCATCCTTGTCGCGCCCATCCTGTTCGTCTCGATCCAGATGGGGGCGACAATCGCGCTGAAGGCTTTCGCAGCCACCATTATCGGCGGCTTTGGCGATGTCACGGGCGCAATCATCGGCGGTGTCGCACTCGGCATCATTGAGACCTTCGGTGCAGCCTATGTGTCGGTTCCGTACAAGGATGCGTTCGCATTCCTCGTGCTGATCGCGTTCCTGGTCTTCCGTCCGCAAGGCATCTTCGGCGAACGCGTGGCGGAAAAAGCATGAGCATGCCGAGCCAGAACATACCTGTCACCGCGACCCTGCGCTCGACGCCGCTTGTGCTCCGACATCTGCCGTACTTCCTCCTCGCTGCGGTTGCCGTGTTCGCCGCGGCGACCATGAACTTCGATGGTTACGTCCTCAATATTCTGATGCAGGCGGCGACGTTTGCCATCGCGGTATTCGGTCTGACGGTCGTGCTCGGGTTGTGCGGACAGATCAATCTGGCACAGGCGGCGTTCTTCGGATTGGGCGCCTATGCCGTCGGATTGGGCACGGCTGATTACCAGATCAATTTCTGGATTTGCCTTGTGGCCGGTTCGCTACTGGCGCTGGCGGCCGGAGCATTGCTCGGCATGAGCACGCTCAAGCTCGGCGGTCATTACCTCGCCATGGTCACGATCTCGTTCCAGCAGATCGTCACGCTGGTCATGATCAATGCGATCTGGCTCACGCGCGGCCCCGACGGCATCTCGAAGATCGGGCGGCCGGCGCTGTTCCAGTCGCAGCAGTCGTTTCTGGCGTTCTGCGTCGCGGCGCTCGCAGTGATCGGCTATATCGTTTGGCATCTACCGGACACACGGATCGGCCGCGCCATGCGCGCGGTACGTGACAATGAACTTGCTGCTGGCGTCGCGGGCATCGACATCTTCCGCACCAAGGTGGCGGCGTTTGCGCTCTCCGCACTGCTTGGCGGAATCGGCGGCGGACTGTTCGCGGGTGGCTTCTCTTATGTCAGCCCGGACCAGTTCTCGTTCGCAGAGTCGATTGTCTTTCTCACCATGGCGCTGCTGGGCGGTGTCGGATCCCCGATCGGCGCCGTGATCGGCACCGGCTTGCTGATCCTGATTCCGGAATGGCTGCGCTTTCTGAAGAACATCCCGGGGCTGTATCTTGCGATCTACGGGCTGTTCGTCATCCTCATCGTGCGCTTCATGCCGGACGGCATCTGGGGCTTCGTGCAGGACGTCATCACGAGGTGGCGGGCGAAAGCCGCGCCTCATATCGCAAGTCCCGCGCTACAACTCGCGCCGGCCAAGACCGGCGGCGATATGGTGCTTGAGGTGACGGGCCTGTCCAAACACTTCGGGGGTCTCAAGGCCGTCGATAAGGTGGATATTTCCGTGCGCCGTGGCAGCGTCCATGCGCTGATCGGACCGAATGGCTCGGGCAAGACGACCACACTCAACATGCTGTCGGGCCTCTACAAGACGACTGCCGGCAGGATCGTGCTCGACGGTACCGACGTCACCGATATGCCCGCGCACCAGCGTACCGCTGCGGGGCTGGGGCGCACCTTCCAGAATATCCGGCTGTTCCGTTCGATGAGCGCGCTGGAGAACGTGGTGATAGGCGCGGAGCGTCCGGGCAATACGTTGATCGGCAAGGGCGGTCAGGACGCGTTGACCCAGCGCGCGATGTCTGCGCTGACATTTGTCGGTCTCGGCGGGCGTGCCAATGAGCTGGTGTCTAGTTTCTCCTATGGTCACCAGCGCCTGATCGAAATCGCCCGCGCGCTGGCAGGAAATCCGACACTGTTGTTGCTGGACGAACCGGCGGCAGGCCTGAACTCGAGCGAGAAGGTCGAATTGCATGACCTGCTCAAGCGGATCGCGGCTCAGGGGCTCACCATTCTGATTATCGATCACGACATGACGCTGGTACGCGAGGCGGCGCAGCACATCACCGTGCTCAACTTCGGCAAGCGGATCGCCGATGGCGAGTCGCTGGCGGTATTGCAGCATCCCGATGTCATCTCTGCTTATCTCGGGACGGAGTGAATCATGGCGCTGCTCGAGATCAACGACCTTATAGTCCTCTACGGCGAAATCGAAGCGTTGCGCGGTGTTTCGCTTAAGGTGGAGCAGGGGCAGGTAGTGACGCTGCTCGGCTCCAACGGGGCGGGCAAGTCCACCACGCTGCGTGCGATATCAGGCCTCGCCAAGCCGGCGGCCGGAGAAATCCTGTTCGACGGCAAGTCGATTGTGGGCCTCGGACCGGAAGCCATTGTGCGTCTCGGTATTTCGCACGTTCCGGAGGGGCGGCGGGTGTTTCCCGGCCTCACCGTGAAAGAAAACATCATGCTTGGCGCGTCGAACCGCAAGGTCGCAAAGGCTCAGCTTTCGCGCGAAGCCGATGCGATGTTCGATCTGTTTCCGGATATTCGTGCGTTCTCCGACAAACTCGGCTGGACGCTGTCAGGCGGTCAGTTGCAAATGGTCGCGGTCGCGCGCGGACTGATGGCCAAGCCGCGTCTCCTGCTGCTGGATGAGCCGTCGCTCGGCCTTGCGCCGGTGATCGTGCAGGCGGTGTTTCGCATCATCGCCGAAATCCGCAAGGAAACGACTGTTTTACTTGTCGAGCAGAATGCGCGAATGGGATTGTCCGTTGCAGATCATGGCTACGTGCTGGAAACGGGCCGCCTTGCTCTGGGCGGCAAACCCGACGAACTGTGGAGCAACGAAGCAATCAGAGCCGCTTACCTAGGCGGCCATACCAAGGCAACTGTCTAAATGGTCACTATAAACTCCCAGAAGCTCATCGGCTTCGTCTCCGAGATTTTTTCCCGCGCCGGCTCGTCAAAGGCGGAGGCGGATCGCATCGCCACTTATCTTACGACGGCAAACCTCACCGGCCATGACAGCCACGGCGTCATCCGCGTGCCAAAATATGTCGCCTGGGTGCAGGACGGCTCCATCATCCCTGACCAGAAGATCAAGATCGACGTCGACACGCCATCGCTGGCGGTGATCGACGGCGGCTTCGGCTATGGACAGACGGTCACACCGCAGGCGGTGAAGATCGGCATCGAGAAGTGCAAGGCGAATGGCGTCGCGGTGATGACGCTGAAAAATTCCGGACATCTCGGCCGGGTCGGCGATTGGGCCGAAATGGCGGCGGCGGAAGGATTGATCTCGATCTTTTTCGTCAACGCCGCAGGATCGGTGCTCGTTGCGCCTTATGGCGGCGTCGGCCGCAAACTCTCGACCGCGCCCTATTGCGTCGGCATTCCGCGTCCGGAGCAGGGGCCGGTGGTGCTGGATTTTGCGACCTCCATTGTCGCCGAAGGCAAGGTGATGGTCGCGAGCCGAGGCGGCAAGAAGCTGCCGAAAGGCGCGTTGGTCGATGAAAACGGTGCGCTTACCGAGGACCCGCATGTTCTTTACGGGCCCTATGACGCCGAAGGGCCAAGAAATCATGCCCTTGGGACAGGCGCGATCCGCGCGTTCGGCGAGCACAAGGGTTCAGGTCTCGCGTTGATGTGCGAATTGTTAGGAGGCGCGCTGACCGGGAACGGGGCGACCAAGACAGACCGGCGCTTCTCCAACGGCATGCTTGCGATCTTCATCGACCCCAAGGTCGTCGATCCTGCGCATTTCTTCGACGGCGAGGTCGCCCGCTACATCGCCTACTTCAAGGACAGCAAGCTCGCGCAGGGCCACGAAGCGGTGCTGATTCCGGGCGAGCCGGAAGCGGCGACGCGGGCCGAACGCACAAAGAATGGCGTCCCGCTGACCGACGAGACCTGGAATTCCATCGCGGCTACGGCCCGGTCCCTCGGAATCGGCGAAGACGCCATTGCCAACGCAACCGGGTAGGTCGAGGATCGGGTTTAGCCGGAGGGCAGCTCATGCATGACCCGCGCCCAAACCAAGCGACAACAATCAAAACAGAAACGGGAAACGATCGAATGGCAAACAAGGTCAAGGAAATCTGGGCTGCGGGCAAGGTGGTCGTCAACGGCTGGCTTGCCATCCCCTCAGGTTTTTCAGCCGAGGTGATGGCGCAATGCGGTTTCGACAGCGTCACCGTCGATATGCAGCATGGCGTGCAGGATTATCAGTCAATGATCCAGTGCTTCCAGGCGATGCAGGCGCATCCGGTCACGCCGATGGTTCGCGTGCCGTGGAACGAGCCCGGCATTATCGGCAAGGTGCTGGATGGCGGCGCTTACGGCGTTATCTGTCCGATGATCAACACGAAAGAGGAAGCCGAGCGCTTCGTGCAGTATGCGAAGTATCCGCCACGCGGCACTCGCAGCAACGGTCCGATCCGCGCCATGATGTATGGCTCCGCCGGCACCTATCAGCAGACTGCGAATGAAGAGACGCTCTGCATTCCGATGATCGAGACCAAGACTGCGATCGAAAACCTCGAAGCGATCCTTGATGTGAAGGGCATAGCGGGTGTCTATATCGGTCCGTCAGATCTCGGCTTCTCCTACGGCTTGCATCCGACACTGGATCGGACCGAGCCGGAGATCATCAAGATCTATGAGCGGATCGTGAAGGAATGCGACAAACGCGGCATCTTTCCCGGAATCCATTGCAGCGGTGCGGCGGGCGCGGCACTCGCCATCGAGCGCGGTTTCAAGCTCGTCACGATCATGAACGATAGCGGGCTGCTGGCCATGTCTGCGAAGAGTCACATCGCCGAGACGCGGAAAAATTCCGGCGGCAAGGCTTAACGAGCGCAGGCATGCGTGCGCGTCATTGCGAGGAGCGTAGCGACGAAGCAATCCAGTCTCTTTAAAGGGTGGATTGCTTCGCTTCGCTCGCAATGACGAGACGAGATTTGCGCGAAGTGAACCGAAAGCCAGAGCCAAACAAGGATAACAGCCATGGCCCCGACACCCGTGATCCGCCTGCATTCCGATGACAGCGTGGTGATCGCGCGGACGGCGCTGCTGCCGGGCGCCGAGATCGCGCAGGGTGTTGCTGCGACGGAACGCATTCCCGCAGGTCACAAGGTTGCGGTGAAGCCGATTGCGGTCGGAGAGCCCGTCAAGCGCTACGGCCAGATCATCGGTTTCGCCATCGTTCCGATCGCGCCGGGACAGCATGTCCATGTGCAGAATATCGGCATGGGGGAGTTTTCCAAGGACTATGCCTACGGTGTCGACGTCAAGCCGACGCCAAACTTCGATCTGCCTGCGACATTTCAGGGCATTCGCCGTCCGGACGGGCGCGTGGCGACGCGCAATTACATTGGCATTCTCACTTCGGTGAATTGCAGCGCGCATGTCGCTGGCCTGGTCGCTGACGTGTTCAAGAAAAATCCGTTCACCGGTCACGATCCGCTCGCCGATTATCCCAATGTGGATGGCGTCGTCGCGCTGACCCACAAGACCGGCTGCGGCATGACGCAGCTTGAGCCGCTGACGGTTCTACGGCGAACACTCGGCGGTTATGCACGCCATGTGAATTTCTCGCATGTGATCATTCTCGGTCTCGGCTGCGAGATGAATCAGATCGGCGGATTTCTCGAGGAGCAGCGGCTGGCGGGCCGTCTGCGGTCGCTGGACATCCAGGATGTTGGTGGATCGCGCAAGACGGTCGAGAAGGCTGTCGCATTTGTGCGCGAAGTTCTCGCGGAATCGAACAACATCAAGCGCGAACCGTGTCCGGCGAGCGAGTTGATGGTCGCGCTTCAATGCGGCGGTTCAGATGGCTACTCCGGCGTGTCGGCCAATCCGGCGCTCGGCGCGGCCAGCGATCTGCTGGTGCGCCACGGTGGCTCGGTGATCCTGTCCGAAACACCCGAGACCTATGGTGCGGAACATCTTCTGACGCGCCGCGCGGTCAGTCCCGAGGTAGGCGAGAAGCTTGTCGCCTTGATGCGGTGGTGGGAGGACTACACCCAGCGCAACGGCGCGGAGATGGATTCCAATCCCAGCCCCGGCAACAAGGCGGGCGGCCTCACGACGATCCTGGAGAAATCGCTTGGCGCGATGGCCAAGGCCGGCAGCACCAACCTTGTCGACGTGGTTGGCTATGCCGAGCCAGTCACCAAGAAGGGCTTCACCTTTATGGATACGCCAGGCTTCGATCCGGTGGCTGCGACCGGGCAGGTCGCGGGCGGTGCCAATCTGGTGTGTTTCACCACGGGGCGCGGCAGCGTGTTCGGCTGCAAACCATCGCCGTCGATCAAGCTCGCGACCAACACGCCGATGTTCCGCCGCATGGAAGAGGACATGGATGTGAACTGCGGAACCATTCTGGACGGCGACGAAACCGTGCAGCAATGCGGCCAGCGTATTTTCGAGCTGATCCTGCGAGTGGCCTCCGGAGAACAGACCAAGAGCGAAGCGTTCGATTTCGGCGCTGCGGAATTTGCGCCGTGGGTATTAGGCGCTACGATGTAGCCATCGACCGCGGGGATTCTGGACATGCCGGCCGTTGAACGCATTGACCCAAAGACGATCTTC
Source organism: Afipia sp. GW822-FHT03D08 (assembly GCF_058801645.1). Lineage (NCBI taxonomy): Bacteria > Pseudomonadati > Pseudomonadota > Alphaproteobacteria > Hyphomicrobiales > Nitrobacteraceae > Afipia > Afipia sp. GW822-FHT03D08. The sequence continues at coordinate 258,764 of NZ_JBXANK010000002.1, read as the reverse complement.
TCTGCCGAGGAATGGGCGCGGCTGACCGCGCGCGATTCATGGCGCGGCATGTGGCTGGTCGTGCATTGCTGGGGCACCATCGCCGCTGCCGTCGCCCTCGTGACCCTCTGGCCGAACCCGTTCACCTGGCTGCTCGCGGTGATGATCGTCGGCACGCGGCAGCTTGGGCTGGCGATCCTGATGCACGAGGCCGCACATGGCGGGCTGCACACAAACCAGAAGATCAACGAGTTCGTCGGAAACTGGATTTGTGCCGTGCCGGTCGCGCGACGCTGGCAGGCTATCGCACTTACCATCTCAAGCATCATCGGTTCACGCAGCAGCCGGAAGATCCCGACCTCGGGCTTTCCGCGCCGTTTCCGATCTCGAAGGACAGCTTCTATCGGAAGGCGTTCCGCGATCTCACAGGGCAAACCTTCATCAAGCAGCGCAGGCCATCGTTCAAGGCGCTGTTCGCGCGGCATGATCCGGTGCTGACGGACGCGATGCGCGATGAGGAGACTGAGAACTTCCTGACCAGCGGCCGGATCGCCATGCAGCGGTTTCTCGCCGTCAACGCGCTGCTGTTCGGCCTGTTCTGGCTTGCCGGCGCAGGCATTTGGTTCTTCGGCGTCTGGATCGTTGCGATGGCGACGTGGTTTCCGCTGGTGACGCGGGTGCGCAACATCGCCGAGCATGCCTGCACTTCGACCGGTCCCGATCCGTTCAGCCATGCGCGCACGACCCATGCAAACATCATCGAGCGCGCACTGATCGCACCTTATTGGGTGAACTATCACGCCGAGCACCATCTGTTCATGTATCTGCCGTGCTACCGGCTGGAAGAAGCGCACCGCTTGCTGACCGAGAAGGGCCTGATCCAGCGGGTTGACGTCGCTGCTGGCTATCTCGACGTCCTGCGCCTTGCGACGTCGCGCGCGCGGCCTGCTTCCGCAGCATGACCGCCGCACGGATCACAATCGCTCTCGTCGCATCGCTGTTTGCCACCACGCTCGCGCAGGCGCAGGAATGGCCGACGCGGCCGATTACGCTGGTGGTTCCGTTCGCGGCGGGTGGTACAGCCGATCTGGTCGCGCGGCCGATCGCGCAAGGGCTGACAGAAAAGCTTGGCCAATCCGTCGTGGTGGAGAACAAGGCCGGTGCGGGAGGCACGCTCGCAGCCGGCATCGTCGCGAAATCGCCGCCCGACGGCTACACGGTATTCTTCTCGACCATCGCGCATACGATCGCGCCGAGCCTTTACAAAGCATTACCGTATGACTTCGAGAAGGATCTTGAGCCAGTTACGATTGCTGCGAAGGTGCCGAACATCCTGATCGTCAATCCCTCGGTGCCAGCGAAAACCGTCAGTGAACTGATTGCCTGGATCAAGGCGAATCCCGGCAAGGTGAATTTCGGCTCGGCGGGACTTGGCAGCACCGAGCATATGTCCGGCGAGATGTTTCGCGCGAGCCTCGGCGTCGACATCGTGCATGTTCCCTATAAGGGCGGCGCGCCGATGATGACCGATTTGATCGCCGGCCAGATCCAGATGGCGATCGAGACCAGCGGATCGGCACGGCCACATATCCAGAGCGGCACCGTCCGGGCACTGGCGGTGAGCACGCTTGCGCGTTCTCCTTACTTCCCGGAGCTTCCGACGCTCGATGAAGCGGGGCTCAAGGGTTATGAGATCACGACCTGGTACGGCGTCTTGTTGCCGAAGGGGACGCCAATTGCCATTCGCGACAAGCTTTACGCGGCCATCGTCGATGTCCTGAAACAGCCGCTGATCGCCGACCGCCTCAAGGATCTGGCGGCGGAGCCGGGCGGGCAGCCGCCTGCGGAGTTTACTAAATTTATCGCATCAGAGACCGCGAAATGGCGCAAGGTCGCCAAGGACGCAGACCTCAAGGTCGAATGACACTGCCTTTGCCATCCATCCCGAAATGTTCTTAAGTGCCCATCGCATAAGGACGGGAAGGCAGAATGACAAAGGGTCTCAAGAAAGGGCTGACCAGCTACGGCGATCCGGGATTTTCGCTGTTCCTGCGCAAGGCCTTCATCAAGGCGATGGGCTATTCCGACGATGCGCTGGAGCGCCCGATTGTCGGCATCACCAACACCTACAGCGATTACAATCCCTGCCACGGCAACGTCCCCCAGATCATCGAGGCCGTGAAGCGCGGCGTCATGCTGGCCGGCGCGATGCCGATGGTGTTTCCGACCATTTCGATCGCCGAAAGTTTTTCGTTCCCGACCTCGATGTACCTGCGCAACCTGATGGCGATGGACACGGAAGAGATGATCCGCGCGCAGCCGATGGACGCGATCGTTGTCATCGGCGGTTGCGACAAGACGCTGCCGGCGCAAATCATGGCCGCGGTGAGTGCCGACCTGCCGACGGTCGTCATCCCGGTGGGGCCGATGGTGGTGGGTCATCACAAGGGCGAGGTGCTGGGCGCATGCACCGACTGCCGCCGCATGTGGGGAAAATTCCGCGCGGGCGAAATCGATCAGGCCGAAATTGAGGCCGTCAACGGCCGCCTCGCGCCATCGGTGGGAACATGCATGGTCATGGGCACCGCCAGCACCATGGCCTGCATCACCGAGACGCTGGGCCTGTCGTTGCCGATGAGCGCGACAATTCCTGCGCCACATTCCGAGCGGATACGCTCGGCCGAATTGAGCGGCAAGCGCGCCGCTGAAATGGCAGTTACCGGCGGACCTCGTCCCAGTGAATTGCTGACGCCTGCCGCGTTTCGCAATGCGCAGGTGGTGTTGCAGGCGATCGGCGGCTCGACCAACGGGCTGATTCATCTGACGGCGATAGCCAATCGGACGCCGCATCGCATCGATCTCGCCGCGTTCGATCAGCTTGGCCGCGAGGTGCCGGTGCTGATCGACCTGAAGCCGTCTGGTGCTCATTACATGGAGCATTTCCATCACGCGGGCGGTGTGCCGAAGCTGATGAAGCAACTTGGCGACCTGATCGATCTTGATGCGAAGACCATCGCCGGCGGTACGCTGCGCGATGTCGTCGCCAATGCGGAGGAAGTGCCCGGGCAGGACGCTATCCGTCCGCGCGACAATCCGATCAACCGCGAAGGCGCGATGGCGGTCCTCCACGGCAATCTCGCGCCACGCGGCGCGGTCATCAAGCAGTCGGCGGCGACGCCTTCGCTGCTTCAGCACACCGGACGTGCGGTTGTGTTCGAGTCGGTCGAGGACATGACGCTCCGCGTTGACGATCCAGAGCTGGACGTCAAAGCCGATGACGTGCTGGTGTTGCGCAATGCCGGGCCGAAGGGCGCGCCGGGCATGCCGGAGGCCGGCTATCTGCCGATTCCGCAAAAAATCCTGCGCACGGGGGTCAAGGACATGGTGCGCATTTCGGATGCCCGCATGAGCGGCACAGCATTCGGCACCATTGTGTTGCACATCACGCCGGAATCTGCCGTCGGCGGCCCGCTGGCGTTGGTGCAGACCGGCGACATGATCCGGCTCGATGTCGCGAAGCGGCGCATCGATCTTCTGGTGGATGAGGTCGAACTGACCATGCGCCAGAAAGCCTTGCCGAAGCCGTCAACGCCGGACTGGGCGTCTCGCGGCTATGCGCATTTGTTCCATGAGACGATCACGCAGGCCGACGAGGGCTGCGATTTTGATTTCATGCGGCGGGAGGGTCCCGGCGAGGTCTGAACAGCGCACCGTTTCGTTTGAACCGTTTTCACAAGGAGAGAGCGATGAGCACCATGACAATGACGGCGGAACAGTACGCCGACCGCCGCCGCCGGATATGGGCCATCGTCGGAAGCTCATCTGGCAATCTTGTGGAGTGGTACGATTTTTACGCCTACGCGTTCACGGCGCTTTATTTCGCTCACGCGTTTTTTCCCGCGGGCAACCAGACCACGCAATTGCTGCAAACGGCGGCGGTGTTTGCCATCGGCTTCCTGATGCGGCCGATCGGCGGATATATTTTCGGCAGGATTGCCGACAAATACGGCCGCAAGACCTCGATGGTCACCTCCATTTTGATGATGTGCGGCGGCTCGCTGGCCATCGGCCTGCTGCCGACCCACGACACCATTGGTGTTGCAGCGCCGATCCTGCTGCTGCTTGCGCGCATGGTGCAGGGGCTCTCGGTCGGCGGTGAATATGGCACGACCGCGACCTACATGAGCGAGGTTTCGCTGCCCGGCAAGCGTGGTTTCTACGCATCGTTCCAGTACGTCACGCTGATCGGCGGGCCGTTGCTCGCCTCGCTGGTCGTGCTGATCGTCCAGCTTTCACTGACGGACGCGGAACTGCGGGCCTGGGGCTGGCGTATTCCATTCCTGATCGGTGCGCTCTGTGCGATCGTTGCACTTTATCTGCGCATGTCGCTGCACGAAACATCGTCCGAAAAGAGCCGCTCGCAGGAGGGCGCAGGGACCCTGCGCAACATCTTTACGCATCACATGAAGCCGTTTCTGCTGGTGCTCGGCTACACCGCGGGCGGGTCGCTGATCTTCTATACGTTCACGACCTACATGCAGAAGTATCTGGTGAACACGGCGCACATGGACCATCGCACCGTGAACATTGTGATGAGCGCGGTGCTGTTCACCTACATGATCATGCAACCGCCATTCGGCGCGTTGTCGGACCGGATCGGGCGGCGCACGCAAATGCGGCTGTTCGGTGTGCTGACGGTCCTGACTGTCGTTCCGCTTATGCATGCGATCGGCAGCGTAAAAAGTCCCTACATGGCCTATCTGCTGATCGTCATCGCGCTGGCGATCGTGTCGCTCTACACATCAATCAGCGGCGTGGTGAAGGCCGAGATGTTTCCGCCGGAGGTGAGGGCGCTCAGCGTCGGTTTTGCCTATGCCATTGCCAATGCGGGATTTGGCGGCACCGCGGAATATGTCGCGTTGTGGTTCAAGGATCACGGAATCGAATCGGACTTCTTCTGGTACGTAACTGTGATGTGCGCTCTTGCGTTGCTCGCGGCGATCCTGATGCCTGACCCCAAGGTCAAGGGCTATCTGCACGGTCACGAGTCGGATCCGGATTAGGTCAGGACACAGCGTGCCGTCACCCTGAGGTGCCGAAGCAAAGCGGAGGCCTCGAAGGGCGACGGCGATAGTTGCGCGTCATCCTTCGAGGCTCGCAAGCGCTCGCACCTCAGGATGACGGACATCCTCAATAGGTCGCGCGGCCACCGGAAATATCGAACACGGCACCGGTGGTGTAGAGACATTCCTCGGATGCCATCCACGCCACAAGCGATGCCAGCTCTTCCACCTTCAGGAAGCGTCCGCGCGGAATTTTCGACAGCATGAAGTCGATATGCTGCTGCGTCATCTGATCGAAAATCGCTGTCTTCGCGGCAGCGGGAGTCACGGCATTCACTGCGATGTCGGTGCCAGCCAGTTCCTTGCCGAGCGATTTTGTCAGCGCGATCACGCCGGCCTTCGAGGCCGAGTAGTGCGACGCGTTCGGGTTGCCTTCCTTGCCTGCGATGGAGGCAATGTTCACGATCCGCCCGTAGTTCTGCTTCATCATCACGGGCACGATGGCCTTGCAGCAGATGAAGGGGCCGTCGAGGTTGATCTTCATCACCTGACGCCACTCGTCGTAGGAGAGATCGGCGACGGTCTTGTTCACGCCCGCGATACCCGCATTGTTGACCAGAATGTCGATGCGGCCGAACGCCTTCAGCGTTGCGTCGCGCGCGGCCTCCACGGCGGCCGGGTCGGTAACGTCGACCTTCAGAACGGTGACTGCGGAGCCGATCTCTTTCGCGGTTTTGTCCGCCAGCGCCTGGTCGAAATCCCAGATCCCAACCTTGGCGCCGGAGGCCACAAAGCGTTCGGTGATGGCGCGGCCAAAGCCCTGCGCGCCGCCGGTGACGACGGCGAACCGTCCGTTGAGATCGATCTTGTTCACGGTGGCTCTCCCGAGGTTTCTTATGAGGATATTGCTGCGACAACTGCGGACTGCTCCCTCTCCCCGGTGGGGAGAGGGGTGGGGTGAGGGGCACTAAATCTATCGGGAGATTCTACGCCCTCACCCGGATTGCTTCGCAATCCGACCTCTCCCCATGGGAGAGGTGAATAACTCACTCTATTTCGCTTTTGGTGGAGCGTCGAAATCACAGCGTCCAGCCGCCGTCAATGATGTGCGCGACGCCCGTGGTAAAGGCGCTTTCATCGCTGGCAAGGTAGACCGCGAGCGACGCGATTTCGTCCGCGGTGCCGAGGCGGCCCATTGGCTGGCGGCTGACGAACATTTCGCGCCCGCCGGCTCCAAGCGCGGCGGCACGTCCGAGCATCGATGGCGTTTCGATGGTGCCAGGGCAAATGCTGTTGCAGCGGATGCCCTTGGTGATGAAATCGACCGCGACGGCGCGGGTGAGAGCCGCCACAGCAGCTTTCGTCGCGCTGTAAACGTAGCGGTTGGGCGCAGCCTTGAATACGCCAGCGGCGGAGGCGACATTCACGATCGAGCCGCCGCCGCCTTCAAGCATCAGCGGAAGGAAGGCGCGAATCGTCCGGTGCATTGATTTGACGTTGAGGTCGAACGAAAAATCCCAGTCGCTGTCGGCGCAATCCAGCACGGTGCCGTTGTGGACGAATCCGGCGGCATTGAGCAGAATATCGACCCTGCCGACCTTCTTCGCCATCGCTTCGACCGCCGCGGTATCGCGCACATCGAGTTTGTGCGTTTCGGCCACGCCATCCCTGGCGAGCGCGGCCAGCCCCTTGTCATCGATGTCGGTCGCAATCACCGTCGCGCCTTCCTTTGTGAAGGCGAGGGCGCAGGCGCGGCCGATGCCGGCTGCGCCCGCGGTGATGAACGCGCGCTTGCCCTTCAGTCGATCAGACATATCAAAGCCCCGACGTTAGTGATTGTCGCGCGCCACGCCGACGGTGCCGGCGATGTTGCGATAGCGGGTTGCCAGTTCAAGACAGGCGCCAGTGGCCTGCTGACCGACCGTGTCGCGATAAAGCTCCTGCCACGGCGTCTGGTTCTTCGGGTAGGGGAAACCGCCCTTGGCCAACAGGTCCGCGTGGCGCTGCTTCACCTCGGCGTCCGAGATCAAGATATTCGCTTCGCCCTTGTTGAGGTCGATGCGCACCCGGTCGCCGGTTCGGAGAATCGCAAGTCCGCCATTGGCAGCTGCTTCCGGTGAGGCGTTGAGGATCGAGGGTGAGCCCGACGTGCCGGACTGTCGCCCGTCGCCGATGCACGGCAGGGACGTAATGCCCTTCTTGATCAGCGCCGCGGGCGGCTGCATGTTCACGACCTCCGCGCCGCCGGGATAACCGATCGGCCCGACGCCGCGCACGAACAGCATGCAGTGTTCGTCGATGTTCAGGGATTCATCGTCGATACGGTGATGATAGTCTTCCGGTCCCTCGAAGACGATCGCGCGGCCTTCGAAGGCTTCGGGGTCTTTCGGGTTGGACAGATAGCGGTCGCGGAATTCCTTCGAAATCACGCTGGTCTTCATGATCGCCGAATCGAACAGGTTGCCGCGCAGGACGATGAAGCCGGCATCTTTCACCAATGGCTTGTCGTAGGTGCGGATCACGTCGCTGTCCGGTGCGGGCGCGGCCTTGCAGTTCTCGCCGATGGTCTTGCCGTTGACAGTGAGCGTATCCTCGTGGATGCGCTTGTGCTTGATCAGTTCGCGCACCACGGAGGGGACGCCGCCGGCGCGGTGATACTCCTCGCCGAGGTAGAAGCCGGCGGGCTGCATGTTGACCAGCAGCGGGACATCGTGGCCGATGGTCTGCCAGTCCTCGATGGTGAGATCGACGCCGATGTGACGGGCCAGCGCATTGATATGAATCGGGGCGTTAGTTGAGCCGCCGATTGCCGAGTTGACCACGATGCAGTTCTCGAATGCTTTCCGGGTCAGGAAGTCGGAGGGCTTGAGGTCCTCCCACACCATCTCGACGGCGCGCTTGCCGGTCTCGTACGCAATCTGGCCGCGTTCGCGGTAGGGCGCCGGAATCGCAGCGCAGCCCGGGAGCGAAAATCCGAGCGCTTCAGCCAGCGAATTCATGGTCGAGGCGGTACCCATGGTGTTGCAATGGCCGACCGATGGCGCGGACGACGCCACGATCTCCATGAACTCGTCATAGTCGATCTTGCCGGCGGCCATTTCCTCGCGCGATTTCCAGACCACGGTGCCGGAACCGGTTCGCTCGCCATTGAACCAGCCGTTCAGCATCGGCCCGCCCGACAGCACGATAGCAGGAATGTTGACGGTCGCCGCCGCCATCATGCAGGCGGGTGTAGTCTTGTCGCAGCCCGTGGTCAGCACCACGCCGTCCAGCGGATAGCCGAACAGGATTTCGACGAGGCCGAGATAGGCAAGGTTGCGGTCCAGCGCCGCCGTCGGCCGCTTGCCTGTTTCCTGAATGGGGTGGGTTGGAAACTCCATCGCAATGCCGCCGGCCTCGCGGATGCCCTCGCGCACGCGCTGCGCGAGCTCGATATGATGGCGGTTGCAGGGCGACAGATCGTTGCCGGTCTGGGCGATGCCGATAATAGGCTTGCCGGATTGCAGTTCGTGCCGCGTCAGCCCGTAATTCAGATACCGCTCAAGATAAAGGGCCGTCATTCCCGGATTATCAGGATTATCGAACCAGAGCTGGGACCGGAGTTTGCGCTTTCCGCCGTTTTTTGTTGCGGCGTTATCGTCGTTTTTTTTCACAAGATTTCTCCCGCACTGCACACATGCTTGTGTCGGCGTTGGTAATGTTTGCATGTCGAAGCGTCATCTGCAACGCTCGCGGCTCAAACATCCGATCTTTGGGACAAAGCCGAAAATCTCTGCTAAGACCTCGGTCTAATAGCAAGAACGGGTAACCCGCAGAGACTACGTTCGGCAAACTTCCGAGCATCGAAGTTCAGAAAAAACAGAGCAGCGACGGCTTCCGCCGGACGACGCCGGGACCACAGGGAGGAGAGTTTATGGCGTCTGTGCATATTCACGACGTGCGAAAATCGTTTGGCGGATTTGAAGTCCTGCACGGCGTGACGGTTCCGATCGAGGACGGACAATTTGTCGTTCTGGTTGGTCCCTCCGGCTGCGGCAAGTCGACCTTGCTGCGGATGCTGGCGGGTCTGGAAAACATCACCTCGGGAACAATCTCGATCGGCGACCGCGTGGTCAACGACGTGCAACCCAAGGAGCGGGACATCGCCATGGTGTTCCAGAACTATGCGCTCTATCCGCACATGACAGTCGCCAAGAACATGGGCTTCTCGCTCAAGCTACGCGACGCGCCGCAGGGTGAGATCGACAAGCTGGTGCACCGCGCCGCCGATATTCTCGCACTTACGCCGCTGCTCGACCGCTATCCGAGGCAGTTGTCCGGCGGTCAGCGCCAGCGCGTCGCCATGGGCCGGGCCATCGTGCGCGATCCCCAGGTATTTTTGTTCGACGAGCCGCTGTCCAATCTGGATGCCAAGCTGCGCGTGGCCATGCGCACCGAGATCAAGGAATTGCATCAGCGGCTCAAGACGACCACGGTCTACGTCACGCACGACCAGATCGAGGCCATGACCATGGCCGACAAGATCGTCGTCATGCATGACGGCATTGTCGAGCAGATGGGTTCGCCGCTCGAGCTTTATGATCATCCGGACAACAAGTTCGTCGCAGGGTTCATCGGCTCACCGGCGATGAATTTCCTCGACGGCAAACTGGTCGGCAGTAATACGCCGCATGTCGAGACCGCGAACGGCGCAAAGCTGCCGCTGGTGGCTTCGCGCACCGGTCTCGACGGCAAGCCGGTGACTTACGGCATTCGTCCCGAGCATCTCGAATTCGCCGATGACGGAATCGAAGCCGACGTCATCGTGGTCGAGCCGACCGGATCGGAAACCCAGATCGTGGCACGCATCGGCCAGCAGGATCTGATCGCCGTCATCCGCGATCGCCGCCCGGTGAAGCCGGGCGACAAGGTGAGGCTGCGGCCGAATCCGGCTGCAGCCCATGTCTTCGACAAGGAGACCGGAAAGCGTCTGATCAACTAAAAATCGCGCTTCACTAAAATCATAACCAACAGCCGGCCACGACAACGAAGAGCCGGTACAACAGGGAGATGAAGTAATGGATAAATTTTTGCCAAATCGCCGTGCGCTTCTGAAAGGTGGCGCATCGGTGCTCGCCGGCGCGGCGACGGTTTCAGCCGATCAGCTTCTTGGCTTCGCAAAGGCCTGGGCGCAGACCACGCAGTGGAAGCCTGAGGCCGGCGCCAAGATCAACCTGCTGCGGTGGAAGCGTTTCGTGGAAGCCGAAGACAAGGCCTTCATGGACATCATTGCGGCCTTCACCAAGGCCACCGGTGTCGAGGTCAACGTTTCCAACGAATCGTATGACGACATTCAGCCGAAGGCGTCGGTCGCGGCCAACACCGGGCAGGGCCTCGACATGGTCTGGGGTTTGTATTCGCTGCCGCATCTGTTGCCGACGAAGTGCGTCGACGTGAGCGACGTTGCCGATTATCTCGGCAAGAAGTACGGCGGCTGGGCCGACTCGGCCAATGCCTACGGCAAGGACAAGAACGGCAAGTGGATCGGCATTCCGGTCGCCTGCACCGGTGCATTGATGAACTATCGTATCAGCTCAATGGAGAAGGCCGGCTTCAAGGAGTTCCCGAAGGACACGGCGGGTTTCCTCGAACTGTGCAAGGCTCTCAACAAGAACGGCACGCCGGCCGGTATGGCGCTCGGCCACGCCTCGGGCGATGCCAACACCTGGCTGCACTGGGCGCTGTGGACCCATGGCGGCTATCTCGTCGACAAGAACGACAAGGTCATCATCAACTCGCCCGAGACGATGAAGGCGCTGGAATACGTCAAGGCGCTGTACGACAACTTCATTCCCGGCACCGCGTCGTGGAACGACTCGTCGAACAACAAGGCGTTCCTTGCCGGCCAGTTGCACGCGACCTGCAACGGCATCTCGGTTTATGTCACCGCCAAGCGCGAGGCGAAGAACATCGCCGAAGACATGAATCATGCTTACATGCCGATCGGCCCAGCCGGAAAGCCGACCGAACTGCATCTGCCTTTCACGATGCTGACCTTCAACTTCACGAAGTTCCCGCAGGCGTGCAAGGCGCTGACCGCGTTCATGATGGAGGCCGACCAGTTCAATCCGTGGCTGACGTCTGCGTCCGGCTATCTGTCGCCATTCCTCAACGGCTACGACAACAATCCGGTCTGGACGTCGGATCCGAAGAACACGGTGTACCGCGACGTCGCCAAGCGCACCCTGACGCCAGGTGGTCTCGGTACGCTCGGAGAGAACGCCGCAGCGGCGATCGCGGACTTCCTCGTCGTCGACATGTTCGCGAACTACTGCACCGGCCGTGAAGATGCGAAGGGCTCGATTGCCTTCGCTGAGCGTCAGGCCAAGCGGCTTTATCGCTGATAATTGACATTGCCGGCGCGGAACTTCCGCGCCGGCGCTTTATCGATCAACCATCTGCGCGTATTGTTCGCAAAACTGGTTTCCACTTTTGCGAAAAGCGCGACAAGGGTTCGGAACCATGACCACGATTCCAGCAACCGTCTCCACCAAGCCTTACGTCAGTTCGCTGTCGGCCTGGCGGCGCCTCATGACGAATCGCAACTGGATCGCACTCTGGTTCATGCTGCCCGCGGCGGGCTTTTTGATCCTGTTTCTGGCTTATCCTCTCGGCCTTGGCGTCTGGATGAGTTTTACCGATGTTCGCATCGGCCGCGCCGGACAGTTCATTGGTATCGAGAATTATGAATGGTTGTGGGAGGACGGCGTCTTCTGGCTGTCGGTGTTCAACACCCTCGTTTACACGATCGTGGCCAGCGCCATCAAATTCGCACTCGGACTTTATCTTGCGCTGCTGCTCAACCGCAGTATGCCCTTCAAGGCGCTGATCCGCGCCGCCGTCCTGATCCCGTTCATCGTGCCCACAGTTTTGTCCGCGATCGCATTCTGGTGGATCTACGACTCGCAATTCTCGATCATTTCCTGGTCGCTCACCAAGATGGGCTTGATCCACCAGAACATCAATTTTCTGGGCGACTCCACCTGGGCGCGGGTGAGCGTCATCATTGCCAATATCTGGCGCGGCGTGCCGTTCGTCGCCATTACGCTGCTCGCAGGTTTGCAGACGGTGTCGCCATCGCTCTATGAGGCCGCGACTCTCGACGGCGCGACCAACTGGCAGCGTTTCCGCTACATCACCTATCCGCTGCTGACGCCGATCATCGCAGTTGTCATGACATTCTCGGTGCTGTTCACCTTCACCGATTTCCAGTTGATCTGGGCGCTGACGCGCGGCGGCCCGGTCAACGCCACGCATCTGATGGCGACGTTGAGTTATCAGCGCGGCATTCTCAGCGGTCGGCTCGGCGAGGGCGCGGCGATCGCAACCGCAATGATTCCGTTCCTGCTCGCGGCCATTACCATCTCGTGGTTCGGCATGCAGCGGCGCAAATGGCAGCAGGGGTCTGACAATGACTGATGACGTCGCTCCGGTGAAGTCTTTGGTTTTGCGCGGTCGGGGCAAGGCCCGCGCGCGAATGGCGCAAATGGCAGCAAGGATCTGACAATGACCGATCACGCAGCACATCCGCCAGCCGCGACAGCGCAGTCGTCGACCGACAACAGCGAGGGCATGAGCTATCTCGAGACACTGCCCAGCAAGATCGTGACGCTCTACATTCCGCTGTTCATCATGGTCGTCATCCTGCTGTTTCCGTTTTACTGGATGGCGCTGACCTCGATCAAACCGGATGAACAGTTGATCGATATGGAGACTTACAACCCATTCTGGGTTGTGAAGCCGACCTTGAAGCATATCCAGAAGCTGCTGTTCGAGACGCAGTATCCGCGCTGGCTGTGGAACACGATGTATGTCGCCGCTGCGGCAACGTTTATCTCGATTGTCGCGAGTGTGCTGGCGGCCTACGCCATCGTCCGCCTGCGGTTTAAGGGCGCCAATGTCGTCAGCGCCTCGATTTTCCTGGCCTATCTCATTCCGCCGTCGATCCTGTTCATTCCGCTGGCGTCGGTGATCCATTCCTACGGACTGTTCGATTCCCCGCTGTCGCTGATCCTGGTGTATCCGACACTGCTGATCCCATTCTCGACCTGGCTGCTGATGGGCTACTTCAAGACCATTCCGTACGAACTTGAAGAATGCGCTCTGATCGACGGCGCCAGCCGCTGGCAGATCCTGACCAAGATCGTGCTGCCGCTTGCGGTGCCCGGGCTGATCTCGGCTTTCATCTTCTCGTTCACGCTCTGCTGGAACGAGTTCATCTACGCGCTGACTTTTCTGTCCTCGACACAGAACAAGACGGTCCCCGTCGCCATCGTCAACGAATTCGTCGACGGCGATATCTACAAGTGGGGATCGCTGATGGCAGGCGCGCTGGTCGGCTCACTGCCGCTGGTCATTCTTTACGCGTTCTTCGTGGAGCACTACGTGTCCGCCATGACCGGCGCGGTCAAGGAATAGACCTCGACATCAAGAAGAAACTCCAAAGAAGGGGCGAAGGCTTTGCATATTCTGGTTCTCGGCGCGGCCGGCATGGTGGGGCGCAAACTTGTCGATCGGTTGCTCCGCGACGGCAGGCTCGGAAAGTCCGACATCACCCGCATGACGTTGCAGGATGTCGTCGCCCCGGCAAAGCCGAATACTTCCATTCCCGTCGAGACGGTGACCTGCGACGTCGCGGATCAGGCTGCGGTGACCAAGCTTGTGGCGGCAAAACCGGATGTGATTTTCCATCTCGCGGCCATTGTCTCGGGTGAGGCTGAAGCAGACTTCGACAAGGGCTACCGCATCAATCTCGACGGCACGCGTTATCTGATCGACGCCATCCGCGCCATCGGCGGTGACTACAAGCCTCGCGTGGTGTTTACATCATCTATTGCAGTGTTCGGCGCGCCGTTCCCGGACAAAATCGGTGACGAGTTTTTCACCACACCGCTGACGAGCTATGGCACGCAGAAAGCGATCGGCGAGCTTCTGGTTTCCGACTACTCCCGTAAGGGCCTGCTCGACGGCGTCAGCATCCGTCTGCCGACCATTTGTGTGCGGCCCGGGCTGCCGAACAAGGCGGCGTCCGGCTTTTTCTCCAACATCATCCGCGAGCCGCTGGCCGGCAAGGAAGCGGTTCTGCCGGTGTCCGAAGATGTGCGCCACTGGCACGCATCGCCGCGCTCCGCAGTCGGCTTCCTGCTGCACGCCGCGACCATGGACACCGGCACCATCGGTCCGCGCCGGGCGCTCAGCATGCCGGGACTCTCGGTGACGGTCGGTGAGCAGATCGCCGCGCTGACACGCGTGGCAGGGCCGAACGTGACGGCACGGATCAAGCGCGAGCCAGACCCGACCATTGTCGGCATTGTGGCCGGCTGGCCGCGCGATTTCGTCACCGATCGCGCGCTCAAACTCGGTTTCACCACGGCCGAAAAGACCTTCGATGACGTCATCCGCATTCATATTGAAGACGAACTCGACGGTTCATTCGTGTCCTGACACAACGCCGGTGCAGCGATGACGACTGTCGCCTGCATTGGCGAATGCATGATCGAACTTTCGCAGGGCGCCGGTGGTCAACTGACGCGTAGCTATGGCGGCGATACCCTGAACACGGCGGTCTATCTTGCGCGTCTTGGTGTGAGCGTGGACTACGTGACTGCGCTTGGGATCGATCCATTCAGCGACGAAATGGTTAAAGCCTGGAAGGGCGAGGACGTTGGTACCGCGCGCGTTGCGCGGATCGACGGCAAGCTGCCCGGCCTCTATGTGATACGGACCAGCGAGGCGGGTGAACGGTCATTCTACTACTGGCGCGAGAGCGCGGCGGCGCGGATGCTGCTCGATTTGCCGCAGACCGATGCAATCCTGGCGGCGCTGGCAAGCTATGATCTGATCTATCTCTCAGGCGTTACGCTGTCGCTCTATAGCCCCGATGGCCGTCAGCGGCTGATCGATGCGCTCCGGAAGGCTCGCGAGGGCTCGACGCGCGTGGCGTTCGACACCAATTTCCGCGTTCAAGGCTGGCCGGTGCTGGATACCGCGCGTCAGGTCTATCGCGATATCCTTGCCGTCGCGGATATCGTTCTGGCGTCCGTCGATGACCTCACTCCATTATTCGGAGCGCGCATGCACGGTGAACTGATTGACCGCATGGCCGCCCGCGAGGTCGTGCTCAAACTTGCAACGCCGGGCAGCGTTGTCAGGCATGATGGCGTGGAGCACGCCGTGAAGGCGGACCCGGTTAGCAAAGTGGTGGATACGACAGCGGCGGGTGACAGTTTCGCAGCCGCCTATCTTGCCGCGCGGCTGGACGGAATAGCGCCTGTTGAGGCGGCACTGGCCGGGCATCGTCTGGCCGGTGTGGTGATCGGTCACCGGGGCGCAATCATTCCGCGCGCCGCGATGCCGTCTAACGGGACGGCCAGCGCGGCCGGGATGGAGCGATCATCATGACGGGCATGTCGGGCTCTGAAAGGCAGGCCGCCCTGGAGAAGATCCTGATGCCTGCGCGGATTATTCCGGTATTGACCATCGGCCGCGTCGAGGATGGCGTGCCTCTGGCCCGTGCGCTGGTGGCGGGTGGTGTGAAAACGCTCGAAATCACGTTCCGCACAGAGGCAGCAGCCGATGCCGCCAGGGCGATTATCGCCGAGATCCCGGAGGCCGTAGTCGGAATCGGCACCGTCCTCAACGCCGACGACCTGCGCCGAGCGCAGGCCCTCGGCGCGCGGTTCGCGGTCAGTCCCGGCGCTACGCCGGAGTTGCTCGACGCCGCAGCGGCGAGCGACCTTCCGCTGCTGCCGGGTGTCGCTACAGCATCTGAGCTGATGCAGGCGCGGGCGCGGGGATTTGATCTGCTGAAATTCTTTCCCGCCGAGCAATCCGGCGGCATTCCGATGCTGCGCGCTCTGGCCGGACCGTTCCCCCATACGCGCTTTTGCCCGACCGGTGGTGTCAGCGCCGCCAACGCCGCAACATGGCTGGCTGAGCCGAATGTCATCGCGGTCGGCGGGTCGTGGCTATGCCCGGCATCGGACGTCAAAGCGGGGAACTGGGAGGTCATCACCGGGCGCTGCGTCGACGCGATGAAATCGCTGCGGCGAAAGTAGCTTCCGTTTTGTCACCTCTCCCCGTTTACGCGCTACCGCCGCTCTCGATGTCGTCCCCGCTTTCGCGGGGAGGACATCATATGGGTGGGCCTCAATTCGAAAAACCTGAGTCCGGTGAACGGGTTGCGACTCATATCGCAACCTCGCGCGAAACGGACGTTCAAGTTCATCGTGAAGACGAATCCCGCCTCTTAAAGACTCGTCCCGACTCTCAAAATCCCATCGCTGCGCCGTCGCTGCGTGGATCGGTCGCTCCCTCGAACATTCCGTCGGCGTGACGTACGACAGCGCCGGCGTGGCCCATGGTCGAGGTGAAAGCCGGCAGGATCTCGATGTCGTGACCGGCATCTCGCATGGCCTGAACCACCGCCGGATCGAAACGGTCTTCCAGCTTGAGCGTTACTGTGGCGTCGCCCCATGTCTTGCCGAGCAGCCAGCGCGGCGCGGTGATCGCGGCCTGCAAGCCCTGACCGTACATGGCATAGCGGCTGAACACGGCGGACTGGCTCTGGGGCTGCCCTTCGCCGCCCATGTTGCCATAGACCATGCGGCGGCCATCGTCGAACAACGCCATCGCCGGGTTGAGGGTATGGAACGGCTTGCGGCCGGGACGCAGCGCGCGCGGTCCATCGCCATCGAGCAGGAAGCTCGAGCCGCGGTTCTGCCAGACGATGCCGGAATTCTCCAGCACGCAGCCGGAGCCGAATTCGAAGTAGATGCTCTGGATGAAGCTGACAGCGATGCCGTCCTTGTCCACGGCGCCCAGCCACACGGTGTCGCCCGGATTGACCGGCATCGGCCATGGCAGCGCGCGCTTACGGTTGACGTTGGCCGCGAGTCCGTCGAGCGTCGCGGAGGTCAGGTAGTGTTCGGCCTTTTCCTCCATCAATGCAGGGTCGCCCACGATGCGGTCCCGCACGAGAAACGCCTGCTTGGTGGCTTCGACAACGCAATGGAGATACTCGAACGTTTCGGCTTCCTTGACGCCGAGCCGCTCGAAGATCGCGAGGATCATCAGCGAGGCGAGGCCCTGCGTCGGCGGCGGGAAGTTGTACAGCGTCGCGCCCTTGACCGCGACCGACAGCGCCTGACGGCGCTGCGCTTTCTGTGCAGCAAGATCGGCCAGCGTGACCGGAGAGCCACAGCGCGCCAGATCCGCGGCGATCTCCTTCGCCAGTGCGCCGGTGTAGAAATCCATTGGGCCGTGCTGGCCGAGCCGCTTCAGCGTTGCGCCGAGCGCGGGCAGCTTCATCAACTGGCCTTCCTTCGGCAGCTTGCCGCCAAGCAGGAATGTATCGACAAAGCCCGGCGAGTCTTTCAGTTCGGCGAATTTCGTCTCGGTCAATTCCTGCTGTGTCGCGGTGATGGCAAAGCCGTTCTCGGCGGACCACGCCCCATCTTCCACAAGCCGGGACAGCGGAAGTTTTCCGCCCATCTCCTTGTTGATCGCGATCACCTCGGCCCAGCCGGACAGCGTGCCAGCGACTGTATTGGCGGCGAGGGGACCGCGTGATGGAATTGCGGACAGACCCTTGCCCTTGTAGAATTCAACAGTCGCAGCCTGTCCCGCTGCGCCGCAGCCGTCCACTGCAATCGGTGGCTTGCCGCTGGCGGAAATCAGCCAGAAGCCATCACCGCCGATCGAGTTCATGTGCGGATAGACAACCGGCAGGCTCGCTGCCATGGCCAGCGTTGCCTCGATGGCGTTGCCGCCTTCGCGCAGCACGCGCAGCCCGGCTTCGCTGGCGAGATGGTGCGGCGAGGTTACCATGCCGCGGCGGGAGCGAGGCGTATTCAGCATTGATCGTATCCATGGTCTAGCGTTGACGCGCCGACAATGGACGCTATGCCATATGTAAGTGAATACTTCACTTTTGGCAAACCGCAAAATAACCGGCTTTCGCCGGGTATTTTGGCGTGGATCGCTAAGAAACCTATTCGGCGGGGGCAGCCAGAGGTGTGCCGGGTGCGGCGTGCCCGAACCATGCCATCCGCCATGGTTTCAAGACGAACAGGGCGAGCAGGCCGGTCAACACATCCATGACGATGATCAGGCCGAAAACCGGCATCCAGCTCCCGGTGGATTCACGGATCATTGCTGCAACCGGGCCGCCGAGCACAGAACCGATACCCTGGGCCATGTAGAGAAATCCATAATTCGTGGTCGCGTTCTTGGTGCCGAAGGTGTCGGTCAGGGTGGAGGGGAACAGCGAAAATATCTCGCCCCAGCCGAAGAACACGACGCCCGACAGCAGCACGAACGCAAGCGCGTTGTCGCGGAAGGCGACCATCAATGCGATGGCGATGCCTTCGAAGATAAACGCGAGGCCCATCGTATTCTCACGTCCGATGCGATCCGATACCCAGCCGAAGAATGGCCGGGTCAGTCCATTGGTGATGCGATCGATGGTGAGCGCGAGCGGCAGTGCCGCCAGACCCCAGACCATCACATTGGCGACGCCAAAATCCTTGGTAAAATTTGCGAACTGCGAAATCACCATCAGCCCGCCGGTGGACATCATCGTCATCATGACGAACATCAGCCAGAAGATCGGTGTCTTCAGCATCTGCTTCGGTTCGTAATCCACGGCCGAGGTTGCGACCTTGATCGAGGTCGCCGCTGCCGCGGTCTCTCCGGCTTTGGGATTGCGTAAACCGAGCGCGGCCAGAAGGCCAACGGCGCCGAGAATGATGCCGAAGGTGATCAGCGTCGACTGATATGTCGAACTCTTCAGCATGGCGTCGATCGGGAACGTGGTCAGGATCGCGCCGAACCCATATCCGGCGGCAACCATCCCCGTGGCGAAACCGCGCCGGTCCGGGAACCAGCGCACCATCAGGCCGACAATGCCGACATAAACGATGCCGGTGCCGATGCCGCAAAACAAGCCATAGGTTGCATAAAGCGCGGTCAGCGATGTTGCATAGGCCGAGAGTACCCATCCCAGTCCGCTCAGAACGGTGCCTGCGGCGATCAGGAGCTTTGGTCCGAAACGGTCGATCAGCCAGCCCTGTGCCGGCGACAGCCATGTTTGCAGGACGATCAGCAACGAGAAGGTGATCTGGATCGCGGGAAGCGTTGCGCCCGTTGTGGTCTGGAAGGATTTGACGAACAGCGTCCAGACGTATTGCGGGCTGGAGATCGCCATCATCGCGATGACGCCCAGCAACAGTTGAATCCAGCGTGCGTTGCTTGCCTTGAGATCGGTGGTGAGACTCATGCCGGTTTTCTCCATGGTTGGAGAAAACACAGCAATGTACGTGCCACTCACCTTATCGGCGTTATGCGTTTGTGGGGTGGTGGCACATGCATTTTTGAACGGAATGAATCCGTGGTCGAAGTGTTCCTTACACCTTGACCATTCGCTTGCCGCGATTCTCGCCGGCGAGAAGTCCGATCAGCGCGTTCGGCGTGTTTTCCAGGCCGTTGATGATGTCTTCCTGCACCTTGATCTTGCCGGCCTTCACCCACGACTGGAGGTCAGCCATCGCGGCGTCACGCTGATCATTGAAGTCGGTGAAGATGAAGCCTTGCACGATCAGGCGCTTGACGACGATCAGTCCTGGGACGCCCCGGGGGCCGTGGGCTGGCGGCGTGCCGTCATAGGCCGACACGGCTCCACAGCAGGAGATACGGCCGTGCTGGTTCATCTGCGGCAGGCAGGCTTCGAAAATATCGCCGCCGACATTGTCGAAGTAAACGTCGATGCCGTTCGGTGCGGCCGCCTTCAGCGCTTTGAACACGGGCTCGGACTTGTAGTCCACCGCCGCATCGAAACCGAGCTCCGAGACCAGCCAGTTGCACTTCTCCTTGCCGCCCGCGATGCCGACCACGCGGCAGCCCTTGATCTTGGCAATCTGCCCGACGAAGGAGCCGACCGATCCTGCGGCGGCGGATACCACGACGGTTTCGCCTGCCTTCGGCTTGCCGACGTTGAGCAGGCCGAAATAGGCGGTGAGACCTGCCACGCCGTACACGCTGAGCAGGTTGGTGATCGGATCGATGCGCGGCACCTTGACCAGATGTTTTGCGCGGACCACGGCGTAGTCCTGCCAGCCGGTATCGCCGAACACCAGATCGCCGGCGGTGAAGCCCGGCGCATTGGATTTCACCACTTCGGCAATGGCGCCGCCCGCCATCACGGTATTGGCCTCGACGGCTGCACGGTAGGTCGCACCCTGCATCCAGGCGCGGTTGGCCGCATCGAGCGAGATGTAAAGCACCCGCAGCAGAACCTCGCCGTCCTTGGGTTCGGGAATGGCTGCTTCCGCCATCTTGAAATTCTGGGGCAGCAGCTTTCCGGTCGGCTTCTCGACCAGCAGAATCTGACGATTGGTCTGTGTCATAGGCATTCCTCCGCAGGGCTTGTGTCTTTTTATCCCGCGACGATAGCAGCCTTTGATCCGGGATTGGAACGGGGTGGAACCGAGCCATGTTGAGGGCGTTCTTCTCGGAGTGGACCGCAGCTTGCTTGTCTGAGTATGGCCGCGCTGAGAGCGGGTCTGCGTCCTCGGAAGTGCCCTAATCTCACCGGAATTGTGGCCCGTTCTTAGCGCAACTGCATATTTCGAGAGCAGGGGGCCTGATGAGAGACGTGGTAAGTCCTTCCCTACGGCGCATTCTTTGTGTTTTTCCCCGATATTCCCCCTCATTTGGCACTTTCGAATACGCATACCCTCTGACCGATGGCGTTCAGGCTTTCATGCCCCCGCAGGGCCTCCTGCTGATCGCGGCCTCGCTTCCGGCCGGGTGGGAGGTCCGCTTTATCGACGAGAACATCAGGGCGGCAACCGACGAGGACTTCATTTGGGCGGACGCTGCGTTCGTCAGCGGCATGCATATCCAGCGGCCGCAGATCAACGATATCTGCCGGCGGGCGCATCAGCATGACTTAGCCGTGGCGCTGGGCGGTCCTTCCGTGAGCGCGTGCCCGGAATATTACCCGGACTTCGATTACCTGCATGTCGGCGAACTTGGCGACGCGACCTATGAACTCTTCCGGCGTCTGGGAAGGGATTCCGCGCGGCCCGATCGTCAGGTGATCCTGACGACCAAAGAGCGTCGGGATATGGCGGCGTTTCCGCTTCCAGCCTATGAGCTGCTTCCGCTCAACAAGTATTTCATCGGCAGCATCCAGTTTTCGTCGGGCTGTCCGTATCAGTGCGAGTTCTGCGACATTCCGGCGCTGTATGGCCGCAACCCGCGCCTCAAGTCTCCAGAGCAGGTGATCGCCGAACTCGACAAGATGCTGGAATGCGGCCTCGCGGGCGCGGTCTATTTCGTCGATGACAATTTCATCGGCAACCGGAAGGCGACGTTGGACCTGCTTCCGCATCTGGTCGAATGGCAGAAGCGTAACGGATACGCGATCCAGTTTGCCTGCGAAGCGACGCTGAACATCGCGAAGCGCCCGGAAATCCTGTCGCTGATGCGCGAGGCGTACTTCACGACGCTGTTCGCGGGCATTGAGACGCCGGATCCTGACGCGCTGAAGGCGATGTCGAAGCAGCACAATATGATGGTCCCGATCCTGGAGGGCGTGCGAACGTTGAACAGTTACGGGCTGGAGGTGGTGTCCGGCATCATTCTCGGTCTCGACACCGACAAGCTCGATGCCGGCGAGGGCATTCTCGAATTCATCGACCAGTCCCAGATTCCACTGCTGACCATCAATCTGTTGCAGGCGTTGCCGCGCACGCCTCTGTACGATCGCCTGAAGCGCGAGGGCCGTCTGATCGAGGACAGCGATCGCGATTCCAACGTCGATTTCTTCCTGCCCTACGAACACGTCGTCTCGACATGGCGGGAATGTATGGGCCGGGCTTACACGCCGGGGAAACTGTTCGCGCGGTTCGAGCATCAGGTGCGCGAAACCTATCCGAACCGGTTTCAGCCGCCAAACAGCAAGCAGCGGCTGTCATGGAGCAACATCAAACGCGGCATGACGATGCTCTCGAACATCATCTGGCGCGTCGGTGTGAAGGGCGACTATCGCCGCGAGTTCTGGAAGTTCGCATGGCCGCGCCTTAAAACAGGCGATATCGAGCGGGTCATCAGCGTTGGTCTGGTCGCGCACCATCTGATAGTATTTGCCCGGGACGCTTCAAGCGGGCAGCAGAATGCTTCATATTATTCGACAAGATTGCGGGATATGTCCGTCGCTGCTGAGTGATGCGCGCCTGACGGCATCGCCAGCCGCCTTGTCGTCCGGGCATTCATGAAACAGCCGCTGGTTTACGACGTCGTTGTCCTCGGTGGAGGCGCGGCGGGCTTGATGTGCGCCAGCGTTGCGGGAAGCCGCGGCCGGCGCGTGGTGGTGATCGAACAGGCGAAGCGGCCTGCCGAGAAGATCCGCATTTCTGGCGGCGGGCGCTGCAATTTCACCAATCTGCACGCGACGCCTGCGAATTTCCTGTCGCGCAATCCGCACTTCTGCAAGTCTGCGCTGAGCGGCTATACGCAGCACGATTTCATTGCGCTGGTCGAGAAGCACCGCATCGCCTATCACGAGAAGACGCGCGGACAACTGTTCTGCGACGACTCCTCGCAGCAGATCATCGACATGCTGCTCGATGAATGCGGAGCTGCGGGTGTGACGCTGCATCCGGGCACGAAAATCTCATCTGTTGCGAAGGGTGAGAGTGGCTTCACGGTCGTCACCGATCGCGGCGAGATCCGCGGGCAATCGCTGGTGATCGCGACCGGCGGTCCTTCGATTCCGAAAATGGGATCGAGCGGTTTCGGCTACAAAATCGCCGAGCAGTTCGGTCTTAAGATCGTCCCCCCGCGCGCGGGGCTGGTGCCGCTGACATTCGATGAGGCTTTGCTGGCGCGGTCCAAAGACCTCGCGGGCGTTGCTGTCGATGCGGTGGTGAGTTGCGATGGGGTGCAATTCGATGAGGCGATGCTGTTTACCCATCGGGGATTGAGCGGCCCGGCGATCCTGCAAATTTCATCCTATTGGCGCGACGGCGACGATATTCAGATCGATATGGCGCCGGGTGTTGATGTTTTCGCCGCGCTGAAAGAGTTGCGGCGGGATCATCCTCGCCAGGAGCTGGCGACCGGGCTTGCGCGGCTATTGCCGTCGCGGCTTGCGCAGAGGATCGCGGAGGCGGGTGGTGGAATGTCGCGAATGGCGGACATGTCCGATCGCCAGTTGCAGGCGGTGGCTGCGCTCGTGAACAAGTGGCAGGTGACGCCGCGCGGGACCGAAGGCTACCGTACAGCGGAAGTCACGCTGGGCGGGGTGGATACGGCGGAATTGTCGTCGAAGACCTTTGAATCCAGGTCGGTCCCCGGTTTGTTTTTCATTGGCGAGGTGATCGACGTCACCGGCCATCTTGGCGGTTTCAACTTCCAGTGGGCCTGGTCGTCGGGGTTTGCCGCCGGCCAAATCGTCTGACCGGTTCCCTGGAAGCTATCGAGACGGGTTTTCAGCCCAAACCTCCCTATAAACACCTGAAATTGCACGAATATTTCGTCAGAATGGAGGATTGTCTTCAGGGGCGCGAACCTGCTAATCGACTGCGGCGGAGGCCCACGGTTGCCGCCGTCCCAAACCTGCTCGCGAGCCTGAATTGTCAGCTGAAATACCATTGGTCACCGCTGCCGTAGCCTTGGCGATCTGGGTCTATCTGATTGTGGCCCGGGGCGACTTCTGGCGAACGCAGAAGTTCGATGACCTTGCGCCTGCGCCCGGCTTCATGAACTGGCCGCCGGTCGCCGTCGTCGTGCCGGCACGCGATGAGGCTGCGGGCGTCGGTGCCTGCGTGACCTCGATCCTCAGCCAGTCTTATCCCGGCGCGCTGTCGATGATCCTGGTCGATGATCAAAGCCAGGACGGCACCTCGCAGATCGCAAGCGAAGCCGCGGCAAAGATCGGCGCATCGGATCGTCTGACGGTTTTACAGGGCCGCCCGTTGCCGTCGGGCTGGACGGGCAAGCTCTGGGCGGTGAAGCAGGGGCTCACGCTGGTCGAAAGCAGTGCAACGCAGCCTGAATATGTTCTTCTGACGGATGCCGACATCGTTTACTCCGGCGATTTGTTGATGCGGCTGGTGGCTCGCGCACAAAACGAAAAGCTCGCGATGACGTCGATCATGGCGAAACTTCGCTGCGAGAGCTTGGCCGAGAAATATCTGATCCCGGCCTTCATCTTCTTCTTCGGGATGCTTTATCCGTTCGGTTGGGTGCGCAGCCGCACGCGCGCGACCGGTGCGGCCGCCGGCGGATGCATTCTGGCGCGATGGGACGCGCTGAAGAATGCCGGCGGTATCGACGCCATTCGCGGGTCGCTGATCGATGACTGCGCACTTGGTGTACGGCTGAAGACGCAGGGACCGGTATGGCTTGGTTTCTCGCAGAACGTCGTCAGCGTTCGTGCATCGGATACCGTTGGTGACGTGGGACAGATGATCTCACGTTCAGCCTATGCGCAGTTGCACTATTCGCTGGCGCTTTTGATCGGAACCATCTTTGCGATGACAATCGTGTTCCTCGCACCGGTCCTTATTGTGCTGTTCGGTCACGGCCTTGCGGCGGTATTTGCGGCCGCCGCGTGGCTGCTGATGGCCCTCGCGTTCCAGCCCACGCTGCGATACTATGGGCAGTCGGCTCTCTGGGGACCGGCGCTTCCCGCAATCGCAGTCGCTTACATGGTGTTCACGGTCAACTCCGCGATCCAGCATTTTCAGGGGCGTGGCGGAATGTGGAAAGGCCGCGCCCAGGCACAGGTATCCAGCTCGCAATGACAACAGCAGGCGAATTGCGTTCAGGCAAAAGCCACAAGGACGAAAACTTCCCGGTCGCGTCATGGATCATCCATCCGCGCCACCGGGCGCTGATCCTTGCGTTCTATAATTTTGTGCGCACCGGCGACGACGTCGCCGATCATGCGACGCTGCCCGCGCAGGAGAAGCTCGACAAGCTCGATCTGCTGGAAGCCGAACTGCTGGGTAAGGGCGACACGCAGCCGGAAGCGGTGGCGCTGCGCAAGGCGTTTGCCGAACGCGGAATGTCCCCGAAGCATGCGCAGGATTTGCTGAACGCGTTTCGTCTCGATGTCACCAAGCTGCGCTACGAGAACTGGGACGAACTGATCCACTACTGCTCGCTCTCGGCGATGCCGGTCGGCCGCTTTATGCTCGACGTTCATGGCGAGGACCGCTCGACGTGGGCGGCGTCCGACGCCATCTGCGCCGCGTTGCAGATCAACAACCATCTGCAGGATTGCGGCAAGGACTATCGTAATCTCAATCGGGTCTACATTCCGCGCGACGCACTGGCGGCATCGGGTGCTACTGTCGAGATGCTCGGAGAGGCGCGTTCCACGCCAGCGTTGCTGAAATGTCTGCAGGCGCTGGCGCGGCGCACCGAGACGCTCTTGCACGAGGGCCGTTCGCTTCCAGGCGAGATCAAGGACACCCGGTTCTCGCTGGAGGTCTGCGTGATCGATGCTTTCGCCGACAAGATCGTGAACTTGTTGAAAGTGCGCGATCCGCTCAGCGAGAATGTCCATCTGTCGAAGGGGCAGATGGCGGGCGTTGCGCTATCCGCGATGGCGGGTGGCTTGTTCCGGCGCGTGACGGGGCAAATGCCACGTCCGGCCAGCACCGGACGTGTGATCTGACATGACCTCAACGAGCACAGCGCCGCACGCCGCCGCGCCGGAAGCGAATGTTCAGGGCGTTGCCTCGGGCAGCTCGTTCTACGCGGCGATGCGCATCCTGCCGCGCGAGCAGCGCGAGGCGATGTTCTATATTTACAGTTTCTGCCGTCAGGTCGATGACATCGCCGACTCCGATGGTCCGCGCCCTGAACGCCTCAAGGCGCTGGATCAATGGCGGCGCGACATCGATGCGCTTTATGCCGGGAAACCACCTCAACATCTGCGCGACTATGTGCCGTCGGTGAAACGGTTCGGTCTTCGGCGCGAAGACTTCATCGCCATCATCGATGGCATGGAAATGGACGTCCCCGCCGACATTCGCGCGCCTGATGCGCGGACGCTCGATCTTTACTGCGATCGCGTGGCGAGCGCGGTGGGGCGGCTGTCGGTGAGGGTATTCGGCCTCGGCGAGGAGGACGGCATCCTGCTGGCGCATCATCTTGGCCGCGCGCTTCAACTCACCAACATCCTGCGCGACATCGATGAGGACGCCGGTATCGGCCGGCTTTATCTGCCGCGCGAAAGCCTCAACGCCGCCGGCATCATGTCCAACGATCCGTTGGTGGTTGCCTCCGACCCGCGGCTGCCGCGTGCCTGCGAAGGCATTCTGAAGCAGGCGCGAGATCATTTCGCCAAGTCGAACGACATCATGGCGCGCAATTCGCGGCGCGTGGTCCGTGCGCCGAAGATCATGTCGGAATACTACCACGCGATCCTCGAGAAGCTCGTGGAGCGCGGCTTCGCTCTGCCGCGCAAGCCGGTCAAGCTCAGCAAGGCGGCCAAGATTTTCATTCTCATTCGGTACGCATTCATCTGATGGCAAAAGCTCATATCATCGGCGCCGGGGTCTCCGGCCTGTCCGCGGGTGTACGGCTCGCGAATGAAGGATTCGAGGTTCACGTCCACGAAGCGACCCAGCAGGCCGGTGGCCGCTGCCGTTCTTATTATGATGGCGCGACGGACATGGTCATCGACAACGGCAACCATTTGCTGCTGTCGGGCAATCTTCATGCACGCTCCTATGCGTTGTCGATCGGGAGCGAGCACGGTCTCGTCGGCCCGGAGCGCGCGCAGTTCGATTTCGTCGATCTGAAAGCGGGCAAGCGCTGGATGCTCGATCTCGGCAATGGCCGTTTGCCGACATGGGTATTCGATAAGTCACGCCGCGTGCCGGAAACGGGCGTGGGCGATTATCTCGCGTTGGCTCCGCTCGCCTGGGCCGGCAACGATGCACTGATTGGCAACACGATCAAATGCGAGGGCAAGCTTTATGAGAGGCTTGTACAGCCCTTGATGCTTGCGGCGCTGAACGTCGATCCGCCGGATGGCTCCGCGGGCCTCGCTGGTGCCATCGTGCGTGAGACGTTGCTTGCAGGCGGCAAGTCCTGCCGTCCGCTGATTGCGCGCGAAGGATTGAGCACGGTGCTGGTCGATCCGGCGTTGAAGCTGATCCGGGAGAAGGGCGGTACAGTCAATCTTGGCCACGAACTGCGCCAGATGCTGATGGCTGGCGAGTCCATTTCGATGCTGGAATTCGGTGACGACACGATTGTCGTTGCGCCAGGCGATGTTGTCGTGCTGGCGGTTCCGCCGCGCTCCGCATCGTCGATCCTGCCGGGTCTCAAGACGCCCACCAAGTTCCGCGCCATCGTCAACGCACATTTCCGCTACGATCCGCCGGACAACATGCCGCCAATGATGGGCGTGATCGGCGGCCTCATCGAATGGCTGTTCGCATTTCCGCAGCGGCTGTCCATCACAATCAGCGATGCCGACCGGCTGGTGAATGTGCCGCGCGAGCAGCTTGCCCGCGACATCTGGCGCGACATCTGCAAGGCTGCGGGCATCAGTGATGAGGTGGCGGAGGGGGCGCTGCCGCCGTGGCAGATCGTGCGAGAGCGCCGTGCCACATTTGAGGCAACTCCGGAACAGAATGCCATGCGCCCAGGGCCGGTCACTGAGTGGAAAAACCTATTCCTCGCCGGGGACTGGACTGATACGGGACTGCCAGCGACCATCGAAGGCTCGATCCGCTCTGGCGATCGCGCCGCCGATCTGGCGCTGCAAATGCGATAGCGGACAGACATGCAGGGCATGACTCTCGAAGATCACAACGCCGGAGCCGCCGCACCGTCAGCGGCGGCTGTCGATGCCAGCATCGCGGCCGCGAGCAGCGCCGTGCTGGACTATCGCAAGCCCGACGGCCATTGGGTGTTCGAGCTTGAAGCCGACGCCACGATTCCGGCCGAGTATGTCCTGCTGCGCCATTATCTGGCCGAGCCGATCGACACTGTACTGGAAGGCAAGATCGCGAATTATCTGCGCCGCATCCAGAACGAGAACGGCGGCTGGTCGCTGTTCTACGGCCATGAGTTCGATATGAGCGCCAGCGTGAAGGCCTACTTCGCGCTGAAGATGATCGGCGACTCGCCGGACGCGCCGCATATGAAGAAGGCGCGCGAGGAGATGCTTCGCCGCGGCGGAGCGATCAAGAGCAACGTGTTCACGCGCATCATGCTGGCGCTGTTCGGCGTCGTGACATGGCGTGCCGCGCCGATGATGCCTGTCGAGATCATGCTGCTGCCGCGCTGGTTTCCGATTCACCTGACCAAGATTTCGTACTGGGCGCGCACGGTGATCGTGCCGCTGCTGGTGCTGATGAACAAGAAGCCGCGTGCGCGCAATCCGCTCGGCGTCGGCATCGATGAGCTCTTTCTGGAAGACCCGAAATCCATCGGTATGACGGCGAAAGCGCCGCATCAGAGCCAGCTCTGGTTCACGGGCTTCAATCTTCTCGACAAGGTCCTGCGCGTTGTCGATCCGCTGTTTCCGAAAGCCCCACGCCAGCGTGCCATCGACAAGGCCGTGGCGTTTGTCACCGAGCGCCTCAACGGCGTCGATGGTC
Organism: Afipia sp. GW822-FHT03D08; assembly: GCF_058801645.1. NCBI lineage: Bacteria > Pseudomonadati > Pseudomonadota > Alphaproteobacteria > Hyphomicrobiales > Nitrobacteraceae > Afipia > Afipia sp. GW822-FHT03D08. The sequence continues at coordinate 230,050 of NZ_JBXANK010000002.1, read as the reverse complement.
TTGGCGCGATCTTCCCGGCGATGGCCAACACCGTGATGATGTATGATCTGCTCGGTTATCCGAAGGATCATCCGCATTACGTTCTGGCGCGGCAGTCGATCGAGAACCTGCTCGTCATCAAGGATGACGAAGCTTACTGCCAGCCGTGCGTCTCGCCGATCTGGGATACCGCGCTGACCGCACACGCGATGATCGAGGTCGGCGGCGAGAAGGAAGTTGCGTCGGCAAAGGCGGCGCTGGACTGGCTCAAGCCGAAACAGGTGCTCGACGTCGAGGGCGACTGGATCGAGAAGCGGCCGGGCGTGCGCCCTGGCGGCTGGGCTTTCCAGTACAACAATGCGCACTATCCCGATCTCGACGACACCGCCGTTGTCGTCATGGCGATGGACCGTGCGCGCGGAACGCTCAACGCCGGCACCAAGTACGACGAGTCGATCGCGCGCGGCCGCGAGTGGATCGACGGTCTGCAAAGCAAGGACGGCGGCTGGGCAGCGTTCGACGCGGATAACCTCGAATACTATCTGAACAACATTCCGTTCTCGGACCACGGCGCGCTGCTCGACCCGCCGACCGAGGATGTCACCGCGCGCTGCGTTTCGATGCTGGCGCAACTCGGCGAGACCGTGAAGACCAGTGAGGCTCTGGCGCGGGGCGTCGAGTACTTGCGCCGGACGCAGTTGCCAGATGGGTCATGGTTCGGGCGCTGGGGCGTGAACTACATCTACGGCACATGGTCGGTGCTCTGCGCTCTGAACGCCGCCGGCGTCGATCACGCGGACCCCGTGATGGCGAAAGCCGCGGACTGGCTGATCGCGATCCAGAACAGCGACGGCGGCTGGGGCGAGGACGGCAACAGCTACCGGCTCGACTACCGGGGCTATGAGAAGGCTGATTCGACCGCCTCGCAGACGGCCTGGGCGACGCTGGCGCTGATGGCGGCTGGGAAGGTGGACCATCCCGCGACTCAGCGCGGAATCGCCTATTTGATTCAGTTCCAGGGCAAAGACGGGCTTTGGAGCGAGCCGCAGTACACCGGGGGCGGGTTCCCACGTGTGTTCTATTTGCGATACCACGGATATTCTAAGTTCTTCCCCTTGTGGGCGCTGGCGCGGTACCGGAATTTGCGTAATACTAACAGCCGCTTCGTGGGGATCGGAATGTGATTATTGGCGCGGGCGGGGACGCCGCACACGACGGGCTGCCAGTCCTGATTGTTACTGGCTTGAAACAGGAGGCCCGCATCGCTGCCGGCCCCGGTCTCACCGTCATCTGCAGTTCAAGCAATCCAGTTCAGTTGCGCGAAATGATGACGTCGTTCGATCCGGCGAGCATTCGCGGCATCGTGAGCTTCGGCGTCGCCGGCGGCCTCAACCCTTCGCTCAAGTCAGGTGACGTCGTTGTCGCCTCTCATATCGTCACCGCGAAACGGCGCTGGTCGACCGAGGGGTCGCTGACGGAAAATCTCGTCGCATTGCCGACGAGGCGCCGCCGCTCGATCGTTTCGGGCGTCCTTGCCGGTGTCGAAGAGGTTGTCACCGGTCAGGTGGCCAAGGCTGCGCTGCGCGCCACCACCGGCGCCGATGCGGTCGATATGGAGAGCCATATCGCCGCGAGATACGCCGAATACAACGGCCTGCCGTTTGCGGCGGTGCGCGTGATCAGCGATCCGGCGCACCGTGCGCTGCCGGAATTGACGATGAGCGCCATCAAGCCGAACGGCAACGTCGATATGTGGAAGGTGATGCGCGGGATCGCGCGTAACCCGAAATCGATTCCGCATCTGATTTCGACGGGACGCGACTTCAGCCGCGCGCTCCGTTCGCTGAAAGGTTGCCGTGAGGCTCTGGGCTGACCCGAGCCTTTCTTTAAGCAAGAGCATAAGGAAACAAAAAAGGCGCGAGCGATGCTCGCGCCTTTTGAATGAGTGCGGTCTGAAAATCAGGCCGCGGTCGATGCGTTGGTTGCTGGAGCCGCAGTCTGCGCAGCGAGCTTCGCTGCCTTGGCTTCCGCTGCTTTCGCTTCGTCGGCACGGATTTCCGACAGGCGCTTCTGCACTTCCGACGAGAACACGTATTGTGCCGGACGCTGCTTCGACAGGTCGATCTCAGGCGCCATAGGCCCGCTGGTTTTGATGCCGAACAGCGAGACCTTCAATGCCTTGAACGGGTTGCTGACAGCAGCGTTTGCAGCGGTCGGCTCGTAGCCGCAATGGGCCATGCAGTCGGCGCACTTCTCGTACTTGCCGGTGCCGTAGGTGTCCCAATCGGTGGTTTCCATCAGCTCCTTGAAGGTCTTGGTATAGCCTTCACCGAGCAGGTAGCAGGGCTTCTGCCAGCCGAAGATGTTGCGGGCAGGCATGCCCCACGGCTCGCACTCGAAGTTCTGGTTGCCGGCGAGGAAGTCGAGGAACAGGCCGGAGTGCATGAAATTCCACTTCTTGCCCTTGCCGAGCGCGAACACGTCGCGGAACAGCTTCTTGGTCTTGGTGCGGTTCAGGAAGTGCTCCTGATCCGGCGCGCGCTCGTAGGCGTAGCCGGGCGACATCGAGACGCCGACCCCAAGCTCGGTCGTGAAGTCGAGGAACTTAGCGATCTCCTCGGCCGGATGGCCGTCGAAGATGGTCGCGTTGACGTTGACGGTGAAGCCGCGTGCCTTGGCAGCCTTGATCGCGGACACGGCGCGGTCGAACACGCCCTTCTGCGACACAGCCTTGTCGTGGTGATCCTTCAATCCATCGAGATGGACGGAGAAGAACAGATAAGGCGAGGGCTCGAACAGATCGAGCTTCTTCTCGAGCAGCAGCGCGTTGGTGCAGAGCGAGACGAACTTCTTGCGCTCGACCAGGCCGCGCACGATCTCGCCGATCTCCTTGTGGATCAGCGGCTCGCCGCCCGGGATTGCGACCATCGGCGCGCCGCACTCGTCGGCGGCATCCCAGCACTCCTGCGCCGACATGCGGCGGTTCAGGATCGCATCGGGGTAATCGATCTTGCCGCAACCGACGCAGGCGAGGTTGCAACGGAAAAGCGGCTCCAGCATCAGCACCAGAGGATAACGCTTACGTCCAAGCAGCTTCTGCTTTACGAGGTACGAGCCGATCTTGATCTCTTTGAAAAACGGTATCGCCATGAACGTTTATCTTTCTTGCATCGCAGGAGAGAGGCGCGGTTGACGTTGGGTCAGCTCCGCGGGCAGTCTGAACTCGATATTTTCCTCCCGGCCCGGCAGCACGGACACTGTCACCGGTCCGATTCTCCGCAGGGCGTCAATCACATCGTCCACCAGCACCTCAGGCGCCGAGGCGCCCGCGGTGATGCCGACGGTCTTCGCGTCTTTCAACCATTCAGGATTGAGCTGGCTGCCGTCGGCGATGAGGTAGCTCGGGACGCCGACTTCGGTCCCGATCTCGCGGAGGCGGTTGGAGTTGGAACTGTTCGTCGCGCCGACAACCAGGATGACATCGACGAGCTTGCTGAGATCTCGCACCGAAGACTGGCGGTTTTGTGTCGCGTAGCAGATGTCGCGGGTATCGGGGCCTTCGAGGTCGCTGAAGCGGTCTTCAAGAGCCGCGATGATATCGCGGGTGTCGTCGACGCTCAGCGTGGTCTGCGTGATGTAGGCCATCGGCTCGTCGCTCGGCAGATCGAGCGCCGCCACGTCCTCGACGCTCTGCACGAGGATCACGGGGCCGGGGACCTGACCCATGGTGCCGACGACTTCAGGGTGACCTTCATGGCCGATCAGAACGAGCTTGCGTCCCTTGGAAACATAGCGCTTGCCCTGGTTATGGACCTTGGTCACGAGCGGGCAGGTGGCGTTGAGAACGGGGAGACCGCGTGCGGCAGCTTCTTCCTCGACGCTCTTGGCGACGCCATGGGCGCTGAACACGGTGATGGCATTCGCCGGCACTTCGTGCAGATCCTCGACGAATACCGCGCCCTTGGCTTTCAGGCTTTCGACCACGTACTTGTTGTGCACGATTTCGTGGCGGACGTAGACCGGCGGCCCATACTTCTCGAGCGCACGTTCGACGATCTCGATCGCGCGCACGACTCCGGCGCAAAATCCGCGCGGCTGAGCCAGCAGGATTTTCATTTCGGATTTCATGGGCACGTGATCAAGCAAGCTGCACCGCGCTGATCTCGCCTTCGCGGCCCAGCGCCTCGAAGACGCGCGTCACGATGCCCTTGGCGTCGAGGCCAGCCTTTGCGTACATCGCAGCCGGACTGTCCTGATCGATGAATGTATCCGGAAGAACCATGGAGCGAACCTTCAGTCCTTTATCGAGCGCGCCGTTCTCTGCAAGGGTATGCAAGACCTGCGCCCCGAAGCCGCCGATCGAGCCTTCCTCGATAGTGACGAGCACGCCATGATCGCGCGCCAGACGCAGGATCAGATCCGCGTCGATCGGCTTGGCAAATCTGGCATCAGCGACGGTCGTCGTTAAGCCATGGGTTTTTAGAATGTCTGCAGCTTTCAGGCATTCCTGAAGGCGGGTGCCGAGAGACACCAGCGCTACAGAGCTACCTTCGCGGACGATGCGGCCTTTGCCGATCTCCAGCGGAACGCCGACCGACGGCAGGTCGACGCCGACACCGTCGCCGCGCGGGAAGCGGATGGCGGACGGGCGATCATTAATTGCAGCGGCAGTCGCGACCATGTGAACCAGTTCGGCCTCATCGGCCGCGGCCATCAGAACCATCCCCGGCAGACAGCCGAGATAGGCGAGATCGAACGAGCCCGCGTGGGTCGGTCCGTCTGCGCCCACGAGGCCCGCACGGTCAATGATGAACCGGACCGGCAGACCCTGAATGGCGACGTCATGCACGACCTGGTCGTAGGCGCGCTGCAGGAACGTGGAATAGATGGCAACGAATGGCTTCAGTCCTTCGGAAGCAAGGCCGGCGGCGAAAGTCACGCCATGCTGCTCGGCGATACCCACGTCGAAGGTCCGCTTGGGGAAGGCCTTGCCGAAAATATCGACGCCGGTGCCGGATGGCATGGCGGCCGTGATCGCGACGATCTTGTCGTCTTTCTCGGCTTCCTGGACCAGGCTCTGGCCGAACACCTTGGTATAGGCGGGGGCGTTGGCCTGAGCCTTCGCCTGCTTGCCCGTCGCAACATCGAATTTGACCACGCCGTGATACTTGTCGGCGGATGTCTCGGCCGGGGTGTAGCCCTTGCCCTTTTCGGTGACGACGTGGATCAGGGTCGGGCCGACTTTCGAATCCCGCACGTTCTTGAGGACAGGAAGCAGATGGTCCAGGTTGTGACCGTCGATCGGGCCGACATAGAAGAAGCCGAGTTCCTCGAACAGGGTTCCGCCGGACAGGAAGCCGCGGGCATATTCCTCGGCGCGCTGCGCGCCCTTCTCGATGAACTTCGGAAGGCGCTTGGCGACCTGCTTGCCGATCTCGCGCAGCGACCGGTAGGTGTTGCTGGACGTCAGGCGTGACAGATAAGCCGACATGGCGCCGACTGGGGGCGCAATCGACATCTCGTTGTCATTGAGAATGACGATCAGGCGCGAATCCATCGCGCCGGCATTGTTCATTGCCTCATAGGCCATGCCGGCAGACATCGCGCCATCGCCGATTACTGCGACGATATTTCGCTCCTCGCCGGCGAGATCCCGCGCGACGGCCATGCCGAGCCCTGCTGAAATGGACGTCGACGAATGCGCAGCGCCGAAACAATCGTATTCGCTCTCTGCGCGCTTGGTGAAACCCGAAAGACCTCCGCCCTGACGCAGGGTGCGAATCCGGTCGCGCCGTTCCGTCAGAATCTTATGGGGATAGGCCTGATGCCCGACATCCCAGATGACGCGATCTGAGGGCGTATTAAAAACATGATGTATTGCAACCGTCAGTTCAACGACACCAAGACCGGAGCCGAGATGACCACCAGTTACCGCAACCGCGCTGATCGTTTCGGCGCGAAGTTCTGCCGCAACTTGAGGCAGGTCGCTTTCCTTCATCTTCCGAAGGTCGGCGGGCGACTTGATTGCGTCGAGCAATGGGGTTGAAGAGGTCATACCAAGGCTTCCAATGCGACTGTGGAACAAGACGAGAACATTTTGCAGTGTAGCATTATTGCAGCTATGCAGCAGTAGTTCTGAGGAACTGCTGGTTAAATGCCACTATTGTGTGACTTAAGGGCATCGTTTGAGGCATCAGTAAGTTAACGGCTTGCCTCCCCGGCAGTTGCCTTTACCCCAAGCTGGCCGCCAGAAATAGAAAGAAAACCTGTGCTGACAAGGACTATTGTATCGCTTGTTCGTTTTTGCACGCGCCATGCATGGCTGGTCCTCGTGGCTGGCTTGGCTTTGGCTGCCGTGGCGGGCGTCTATTCCCACCGGAACTTTGCCATCAATACCGATGTTGCGACGCTGATCTCCCCTAATCTGGACTGGCGAAAGCGCGAAATCGACTTCGAAAAGGCCTTTCCGGGCCGAAATGACTCGATTTTGGCCGTTGTAGAGGCGCCGACCCCGGAACTCGCCCGGCAGGCTGGCGACGCCCTTGAGAAGAAGTTGCGGCCACAGACCGAAAGGTTCATTTCGATCCGGCGACCCGGCGGTGGGCCCTTCTTTGACAATAACGGTCTTTTGTTCTTGCCGACCCCGGAAGTGGCCAAGCAGACCGGGCAACTGGCCTCGGCGGCCCCGCTTTTCGACATTCTGGTGGACGATCCCAGCCTGCGGGGCCTGACAGGCGTCCTGGAATTCGGTCTGGCGGGTTCCCAGCGGGGGCAGTATTCGCGCGATTCCATGGCCCGCCCGCTGAACCTGGTGGCCGATACTGTCGAGAAAGTCGTCGCGAACAAGCCAGCGACCTTCTCCTGGAAGGAACTGTCCAGCAACGAGGCGTTGACGCCTGCTGACACCCGCACGCTTCTCCTGATACGGCCTGTGCTCGACTTCAAGGCGCTGGAGCCGGGCGGCGCCGCGGTCGATGCCATTCGCAAGGCGGCCGAAGACGCCAAACTCGCGGTGGATTACAGCGCCAAGGTCCGTCTCACGGGGCCAGTTCCGATCGCAAACGATGAGTTCGCGACGGTGCAGGAGGGGGCGCTCGTCACCCACACGGGGACGGTCCTGATCGTGCTCTTCATCCTGTGGTGCGCCCTGAAGTCATCCAAGATCATCGGTTCGGTGTTCATCACGCTTGTCATCGGTCTGTCGATCACCACCGCCGTCGGACTGATGCTGGTCGGCGCGTTCAATCTGATTTCGATTGCGTTCTTCGTCCTGTTTGTTGGTCTCGGTGTGGATTTCGGCATTCAGTACAGTGTGCGCTATCGCGCCGAGCGCCATGAAATCGATCAGCTTGATCCGGCGCTCGAGAAGGCCGCCGAGTATTCCGCCGTTCCGCTCACGCTTGCGGCGGTGGCCACGGCGGCCGGATTCCTGTCGTTTCTGCCAACCGATTACAAAGGCGTGTCGGAACTCGGAAAGATCGCCGGCGCGGGCATGATCATCGCATTCATCGCCGCCATCACCGTGCTGCCCGCGCTGCTCAAGATTTTCAATCCTCCGGGCGAAGCCGAACCGCTCGGTTTCAAATTCCTGGCGCCGGTCGACAGTTTCCTGGAGCGGCATCGCGTCGGTGTTGTTGCCGCGACGCTCGGGGTGGCCGTTTTGGGTCTGCCGTTGCTGTATTTCCTGCAGTTTGACTTCAATCCCATGAACCTGCGCAGCGCGAAGGTCGAGTCGGTGGCGACGTATCTGGATCTCCGCCGAGATCCCAACACCGGCACCAACGCCGTCGAAGTCATGGCTCCTTCCGCGGCTGCGGCTAAGGAAATTCAGGAACGGCTCGCCAAGCTTCCTGAAGTATCGCGCACGATCTCGCTGGATACCTTCATTCCTGATGACCAGCCGGCCAAGCTTGCGATCATCCGCAAGGCGGCGGCATCGCTCAATCCGATTCTGAATGAGACATCGCGCGGCTCCGCGCCGTCCGACGAGGAAAATGTCGCTGCGCTGAAGGGCTCGGCGGAAAGCCTGCGCAAGACCGCGGGCGACGACAAGGGACCGGGGGCGGTGGCCGCACGGCGGCTTGCGGCAGCACTGGACAAGCTTGCTCAGGCTGAAAAAGCCACGCGCGAGAAGGCGACGGCAACCTTCATTTCGCCTCTGAATGTTGCGCTGGATCAGGTTCGGGGTCTGCTCAAGGCCCAGTCGGTGAGTGTAAAAACCCTTCCGCCGGACATCCTGCACGATTGGACGTCTGCAGACGGCAGAACGCGCGTCGAAGCTCAGCCGAAGGGCGATCCCAATGACAACGATACATTGCGCGCCTTCGCGGGTGCTGTTCTGAAAGTTCAGCCTGACGCGATTGGCGGGCCGATCTCGATTCTGAAATCCGGCGATACCATCGTCAAAGCGTTCATCCATGCCGGTTTCTGGGCCCTGCTGTCGATTGCGATCCTGCTCTGGATCGTGCTCAAGCGGGTCGGCGATGTGCTGTTGACGCTGGTCCCATTGGTTTTGGCAGGTGTCGTGACGCTCGAGATCTGCGTCCTGATCGGACTGCCGATGAACTTCGCCAACATCATCGCGCTGCCGCTGCTGCTTGGCATCGGCGTCGCGTTCAAGATCTACTATGTGACCGCATGGCGGGCCGGGCAGACCGACCTGCTGCAATCGAGCCTGACGCGTGCGATCTTCTTCAGCGCGATGACGACCGCGACAGCGTTCGGCAGCCTTTGGCTGTCGAGCCACCCCGGCACGTCAAGCATGGGCAAATTGCTGGCGCTGTCGCTGGTGACGACGCTGGCAGCGGCAGTGCTGTTTCAGCCAGCGCTCATGGGCAAGCCGCGCGACACAGAGCAGAAATAAAGGCCTGCCGGATTATTTGGCAGGCGCTGATGCAATCTCGGGGAGGAGGCAAATTTCGGAAGTGGCCTGATCGCCAGCCTTCGCGCCTTTCGGAGCCGCAGTCTTCGGCGCGCCGACAGGGGTCGGGAACGGTGGTGCGGCCGTTGTCTTCGGAGCCGGTGGGTTTCCTGTTGTTTTGGGAGCGCCCGGAGCTGCCGCGCCGGCCTTGGCCCCACCGGGAGCGGCGGAGCCCTCAGCCACGCGCGTCCAGGTCTGGCCGCCGCACAGGATCATGGCGACGCAGCCTTCGACGCGCAGCGAATTGGACGACTTGAGCTGGATATTGGCGTCATAGGTCTTGCCGCTGGTGGCGTCGTAGATCTGGCCTTCCCACTTGTCTTTCTCGTCATCCGCTTTCTTCATGTTCAGAAGGATGGGGATGCCCAGGGTGGGACGCGTCCGCTTGGTCTTGTCAGGGTTCTTGCTGTCGAGGTTGCCCGGAATTTGTTCAGAGGCGATGACCCCCCAAAGCCTGGAGTTGCACTCAACGATTCGGATCGTCGCCTTGTCATCCTCGACCTTCCACTCGCCCAGCGGTTCGGCAGCAGAGGCAGCTCCGGCGGCAGCGAGCAAGAACATTCCACTAAAGGCTAGTTTCCGCATGAATCCTCGCGTGCATTGCAACCAATTTAAACACAAAGGCCGTGCATTGTTCCAGAGATTGACAAAACGACGCATACACTAATTTCAGTTGACTAGAAGCCTGACAAACGAAGTATGTATGACATCATGCAGCCAAATCTAGACATTTCAGAGATGTTCGCGGATCGCCAGTTTCAGCGCAACGCTCTGCACACGCGATATCTCAATGAGCAACTCGTCCGGGTGCTCAAAACCATCGGCTACGACGTCGGCTTTCAACGCGGGCAGGGCCAGTATCTGTTCGACCGCAACGATGATCGTTACCTCGATCTGTTGAGCGGGTTCGGCGTCTTTGCTCTTGGCCGCAATCATCCGACCGTCAAGGACGCCCTCAAGAGCGTCCTGGACAGCGATCTTCCAAACCTCGTTCAGCTCGATCTGTCCACGCTGGCCGGCATTCTGGCCGAGCGCCTGATCGCGCACGTGCCGTATCTGGACAAGGTATTTTTTGCGAATTCAGGGACGGAGTGTGTCGAAGCCGCCATCAAGTTCGCGCGCGGTGCGACCGGCCGGACCGGCATCGTTTATTGCGACCATGCGTATCACGGCCTGTCCTACGGTTCGCTGTCGCTGACCGGCGACAAGAATTTCCGTGACGGCTTCGGACCGTTGCTGCCGGACACCTTCTCGATCCCGTTCAATGATCTCGCCGCGCTCGAGAAGGCGCTGGCCTCTCGCCAGATTGCGGCCTTCATCGTCGAGCCGATCCAGGGCAAGGGCGTCAACATGCCCGACGACGGATATCTCGCGGGCGCTGCGGCGCTGTGCAAGCGCTATGGCACACTGTTCGTGGCCGATGAAATCCAGACCGGAATGGGCCGTACAGGGCGGTTTCTTGCGGTCGAGCACTGGAACGTCGAGCCCGATATGGTGCTGCTGTCGAAGTCGCTGTCTGGCGGTCACGTCCCGGTTGGAGCCGTCCTGACGCGCAAGGCGATCTTCGACAAGATCTTCGACCGGATGGATCGCGCGGTGGTCCACGGCTCGACGTTCTCCAAGAACGATCTCGCCATGGCTGCCGGCATTGCGACGCTGGAGGCCCTCAAGCAGGAGAAGGTGATCGAGAACGCGGCGGCGCGCGGCGCCGAACTGCTTGCGACCCTGTCAGCGATGATCCCGCGCTATGAACTCTTGAAGAACGTGCGCGGCAAGGGATTGATGATCGGGGTCGAATTCGGTCCGCCGAAGTCGCTCAAGCTCAAGGCCTCATGGGCGATGCTGGAGGCGGCGAGCAAGGGTCTGTTCTGCCAGTTGATTACGATCCCGCTGTTCAAGGATCACAAGATCCTCAGCCAGGTCTCCGGCCACGCCAGCCACACAATCAAGCTGCTGCCAGCGCTCACGATCACGCAGGAAGATTGTAACTGGATCACAAGCTCGTTCGATACGGTGATCGAAAACAGCCACCGTGTTCCCGGCGCGATCTGGTCGCTCGGCAAGACGTTGGTCGACAACGCTGCAAGAAAAACAGCCTGACCGAGCAAATCAGCCTGACGAGCGGTCAGGCTGATTTTATTATCCGGAATTAATCAGGAAGAACGCTGCGGCTCACTGGCCGTGGCTCTTGAGAACAGCATCGCACTTCTTGCTGATCTTGGCGCGGTTGGCCTGCAGGCAACCAAGAATCACGAAATCGCCATCGTTCATTACCTGACGGCAATGACGTGAAACATCGGGAGCACAGGCTTTCTGTTCTTCCGGGGTGCCGCCGCGCTGCGGAGCCGGGGCCTGTGCGAAGGCGCCAACGGTCGCCGAGACGAGCAGAGTGGTTGCAAGAAGTGCTTTGAGCATCATTATCCCTAGCGTTCGATTGACCAGGCTATAGGTCGAACATATCGGGATGCCAGATACAAGTCTCCACGCTATGGCACAGGCATCGTATTTCGCCGGGTGTGGCGTTGATGCACGGCTTTTTCGCGCCACAGCATTGCGGAAAGATGGAACGCCAACTCTTGCCACAATTTGGCGCGGGTTCGCTTGTCTAGCGCGCCGACAATTGCGATGGCGCAACCGGGTTCCGTTGCACCAGAACAAAGGCGACGATCAGCGTTGGAACGAGAATGGCAAGCGCGATCGCCATGATCTGCCATTGAGAGACGGGCATGATGCCGCCCCCTGGCGTCGCAAGAACAAATCCTCCGATGACCAGCAACGCGCGGAGAGGCCATTCCAGCGCGCCCGCCCGCCGCAAGTCGCCGATGAAGGCCTGGTAGCCCTGAATGCCTCCGCAGATGAACAACGTGCCGATTCCGGCCAGCGTCATCAGACCAAGCGCTGCGAGATAGGGCGCATCGCCTTGCAGCACGAGGGCCGGGTTGAGCACAAAAAAGAAGGGGATGAAGTAGATGATGCTGCCGACCCACATGGACTCCCAGCCGGTCTTCATCGCCGGCGAACCGGCGATGCCCGCTGCCGCGAAGGAAGCGATCGCCACAGGAGGCGTGATGGATGAGAGCATGCCCCAATAGAAGATGAACATGTGCACAGCCATCTTGTTGAGGCCGACCTTCTCGAGCGCCGGCGCTACGAGAATGGCGAGGAAGATGTAACAGGCCGTCGTGGTCAGGCCGAGTCCCAGCACCAGACTGGTAAAGGCACACATCACCAGAAGCAGAAAAGCGTTGTCACCGGCGATTGTCAGCAGATCATTGGCGAGACTCGAGATCACGCCGGTCATCGAGAATGCGCCGATCAACAGGCCGCAGCCTGCCAAGATGCCTACCAGTTCGACGAAGGTGCGTCCGTTCACTTCCAGGAACTTGCTGATCGTCGCAACAGTCCAGCGGGTGTCCTTGGAGAATAGCTGATTGAGAATGAGCAGGAGAACGGTCGCGTAGAAAGGCGCGTGACTTTCGCGCTTGAAGTACAGCAGCATCACGACCAGCAGCGCGATGACGAAAATGTAGTACCAGCCTTCCTTGACGGTGTCCCAGACCCGCGGCAATTCGGAGCGTGGAATGCCGGCAAGGTTGTGCCGCGCGGCGTAGGAGTCCACCTGCATGAAAAGGCCGAGATAATAAAGCGCGGCTGGAATAATCGCCGCCACCGCGACGTCGGCGTAGCTGACGTTCAGGAATTGCGCGATGACGAATGCGGTCGCGCCCATCACCGGCGGCGCGAGGACTGCACCGGTCGAAGCACAGGCTTCAATGGCTGCGGCGTAGGACGCGCGAAAGCCACTCTTTTTCATGACGGGAATCGTCATCGTGCCTGCGGTCAGCACGTTGGAAATGATCGAGCCCGACATCATGCCGAGAAGGCCGCTGGCGAAGATGCAGACCTTGGCAGCGCCGCCGCGGAACGTTCCGCAAAGTGCGAACGCGATGTTGATGAAGAACTTCCCTGCGCCGGTCATCATCAGCGCCGTGCCGAACACGAGAAAGCCGATCACCGTATCGGCGAAGGCCTGGATCGGAATGCCCAGCAGGCTTTCGCCGGAGAGGACATGGTAGGCCGTAGCCTGATCAAGGGTGGATTGGGTACCGCGGAAGGGTCCCAGCCAGCTTGATTCCGCAAACAGCGGATAAACGGTGAAGGGAAGCACGCAAAGCAACAAGCTCCAGCCGCCGGTGCGGCGCAGGGCTTCCATCAGCACGGCCCACATGACCAGGCCACCTGCTATGACCGGTGTCGGCGCGCCTGCGAATTCCCATCCGAGGGCCGCGGCCTTGCGAATGTTCATCATCAGCCAGATTGCCGAAGCGAATGTCGCAACGAACAGGACGATATCGTACCAGGGAATCCGATCTAGCGGAGCCTTCTCGCTTCCCGGAAAAATCAGGAAGGTGAAGGGCAGCATCAGCGCGATGAGCAGATAGAAATACTCGGTGTTGAGCTGGGTGTAGCCGATGAAGAAGCGCAACGTGAATTGCTGATTGATACAGAGCAGGATCGTCGCCGCGGTCGCTGCAACGAGCCCCCAGCGCCAACCACCGCGAAGGGTCCGCACGCGGGTGACTTCGGCTTCCTGCAAGCCGCCGACACCCGCATGCGGATCATCGAACACGACCTTCTTTTGCACTGAGTTAATTGTGGCAGCCGCAACCGGAGCGACTGCTGTATTTTGGGTGTTGTCGGACGAAGCTGACATTGGCAGTACCGGAAATAGAATGTTGACGACGTCCGCTGGCCTTAAAACCTTTAGTCCTCGAAGCCGTTCGGCATGTTGGCCTTGGCGAGTGCGGCCTTCCGCGCAGCCATCCATCCCGAGAGGAATGCGGCCGGCTCACCCGGTGCGCTTGCCGTGTTGTAGGCTTTCCACGCATCCGCCAGAACGCCCTGCCGCTTGATCAGGTCGTTGTTGTATTTTTCATCCGCGTCGGTCCATTGCCCGGCTTCCTTCAGGGCCTTCACGGCGCCGGGATGGTAGGGGATGACCCACTGCTTGGTCTGCTTCTTGACATCGAGGCCGGATGAACCGGGCGCAGCATCCTTGTACATGTCGTAGTTGACGATCATTGCCTTCGTGAGGCCGTAGATCTGGTCAACGGGCTGCGTCGCATAGGCGGTTGCAATCGGATAGGGATAGGTCGCCAGCTTCAAGGGTTTCGAAGCTTCGATGGCTGCACCGCAGGTGACATCGTGCGGATTGAAGAATGCGCCGACTTTTTTCACACGATCCCAGGCGGCCTTGTCGCCCGCAGGCAACTCCGGCCAGACGATTCCGCGCGGCGAGCTTTCCAGTTCCTTGGCGGGGCCGGTCACCGTCGAGCCGAACGCGCCGTCGGCATCATTGTTGATGACGCCCTTCCACATCGCGCCGTAGCTGGCGAATTCGACGATCTTGACGTCTTTCTGGGTGAGTCCGGCGTAGGCGATGATCGCCAGCGCGTTCTGGTTCAGTGCGGGTGAGCCCACCACAAAGCCCAAACGCTTGCCGCGGAAATCCTTCCATTCCTTCACGCCGCTGTCTTTCGCGACGCCGACCGACAGTCCGTTGCAGTCGACCGTCGAGAGCGTCATCTGCAACGCCTGCGGGCCCCATTCCTTGACGCCGAACTCGAAAACGCCTTCCTGGGCAAAATAGCTTCCCGTTCCCATCCAGGCCAGCACCGCTCGGTTGGTGCGCAACGGAGCGAGACGCGCCACGTCGTTGCCGGCCGGAAGCACGCGAACGTCGGAGCCGTACTTGTCCTTCATCATCTTGCCGACACCGACTGCGATGTTGAAACCGGAGGTGCCGGTGTCATAGGCGGTAAACGCCATCGAGGTCGGTAGCTTGACCTCTTGCGCCAGCACGGGCGAAATCGTCGTGCCTGCAAGAACGATTGCCGCAACCGCAGTGATATGCCGCGTCATGAAAAACCCTCCCCAATTGCTTTCGCTGTGCGAAACGCGTTTTTGATTTTGCCGGATCATGTCATCGTGCAGTTGTCAGTGCAACGCCTGCAAGCCTACTAAGGTGTACTGGACAGTTTGTCGCGGAACGCAGCGCTTCGCGCAGTTCACGTTTCAAGAAGAGCGATCGTTTGTCCCTCTGCCACGACGTCATCGACCCTAACGAGGATTGAAACGACTTTTCCTGCGGCAGGCGAGGGGACGGGAATTTCCATCTTCATCGCTTCGACCAGGACGACGTCGTCGCCGCTTCCGATACTGCCGCCGGTGCTGGCGACAACCGCGCAGACACGTCCGGCAACCTCGGTGACGATCTTGATCTGTGGCATTGACTTTCCCCCATCCGCTTTGAGCAGAGCATGCGGGCTCTGCAAGCGCGGCTTCTTTATTGTGACGGAAGATTGCCCGGGGTAGCGTGTTCCGCAAGAGGAAACTTTATTCCGCAGAACAGAATGACGCGTTCGCAACGCGGACTGCAAGGAGCGACGATGAACTGGAAGCCTGAACTTGACGAACTTGCGCGGCGCGAAGCCTTTGCGAAAGAAATGGGCGGCGCCGACAAGGTGAAGCGGCAGCATGATCAGGGCCGTCTTACGGTTCGCGAGCGCATCGACAAGCTGCTCGATCCGAAGACCTTCCACGAGATCGGCGCGATTTCAGGCGTCGGAGAATATGCGGAAAGCGGCGAACTCATTTCCGCCACGCCCGCCAATTGCGTATTCGGCCGCGGCAAGGTCGGGGACCGGCCCGTTGTCATCGTCGGTGACGATTTCACGGTGCGCGGCGGTTCGGCCGACGCGTCGATCTGGGCGAAACCCATGATGGCCGAGCAGATGGCGCATGACTTCCGCCTGCCGATCATTCGGGTCATCGAAGGCTCAGGCGGCGGCGGCTCAGTCAAGACCATCGAAACCAAGGGAGCGGCCAACCTGCCCGGCGGGATCGGCGGGACGGAATGGTACTGGTACACGACCGCGAACATGGCGCGCGTCCCTGTCGTCGGTCTAGGTCTTGGATCGGTAGCGGGACTTGGTGCGGCACGGCTCGCCGCCAGTCATTATTCCGTCATCACAAAATCGTCTGCGATGTTTGTGGCGGGGCCACCTGTAGTCGCGCGGCTCGGCCAATCGCTCGAGAAGCAGGAACTGGGCGGCTGGCAGATCCAGACCAAGGCCGGTGGTGTCGACCACGCAGTTGAAACCGAAGAAGAAGCCCTCGAATGTGCACGGAAGTTTCTGTCTTATCTGCCGTCGTCGGTGTTCGACCTGCCGCCGACCATTCCTTGCAATGATGATCCCGAGCGCGCTGACGAGATGCTGCTGAGCGCCGTGCCGCGCAACCGGAAGCAGGTCTACAAGATGCGGCCGATCATCGAGTCGGTGGTGGACCGTGGTTCGTTTTTTGAGATGGGCCAGAACTTCGGCCGGTCGATCATCACAGGATTTGCGCGCCTGCAGGGGCGGGCGGTTCTGGTGCTGGCCGGCGACCCCTTTATCTATGGGGGATCGTGGGCGGCGGACACGTGCCAAAAAGTAGTGCGCGCTGTTGATCTCGCTGAAACCTTCCATCTGCCGGTGGTCTATCTGATGGACTGTCCGGGTTTCGCGATCGGACTCGAAGCGGAAAAGGCCGCAACGATCCGGCATGGCGTTCGCGCGATGGCTGCTGTCAATCAGAGCACCGTGCCGTGGTGCACGATCATCATCCGTAACTCCTTCGGCGTTGCGGGTGTTGTGCATCAGCCTGCTGGCCGTTTCTCCCTGCGCTATGCATGGCCGTCGGCCTATTGGGGATCGCTGCCGCTCGAGGGCGGCATTGAGGCCGCTTACCGTGCCGATATCGACGCCGCCGAAGACCCCAAGGCGAAGCTGGCTGAAATCGAGGACCGCTTGAACAAGCTGCGGTCGCCGTTTCGTACAGCGGAAAAATTCTGGGTCGAGGAGATCATCGATCCGCGCAAGACGCGATCGCTGCTTTGCGAGTTCGCAAGGCTGGCAGAGCCGCTGCGCACGCCAGGCGTCGCGAAGATGGCGATCAGGCCGTGATTATTTGGCGTCGGCGATGATCATCGCCGCGCCTTTTTCCGCAATCATTGCGGTCGGCGTGTTGGTGTTGCCAGACGTGATGGTCGGCATCACCGATGCATCGATGACGCGCAACCCCTTGAGGCCGTAAAGGCGCAGGCGCTCATCGACCACGGCGAGAGGATCGCTGCTGGTGCCCATCTTTGCGGTGCCGACCGGATGGAAGATCGTGGTGCCGATGTCGCCGGCTGCCTTCGCCAAGGATGCATCGTCATCGCCGACGGATGGGCCGGGGAGATATTCCTGCGGATGATAGGCCGCGAGCGCGTGCTGTTTCATCAGCCTGCGCGTGACGCGAATGGCGTCAGCAGCAACCTGGCGGTCTTCCGGCGTCGACAGATAATTCGGGGCGATCGCGGGAGCCTGGTCCGGCGCATCGGATTTGATGCGGATCGTTCCGCGTGATGTTGGCCGCAGGTTGCAGGCGGCGATGGTGATCGCCGGGAAGCGATGCAACGGCTCGCCGAATTTATCCAGAGACAGCGGCTGGACGTGAAACTGGATGTTGGCGCGCTCCTGCCGCGCATCGGATCGCGTGAAGATACCGAGTTGCGACGGCGCCATGGTCAATGGCCCGCGCCGCCGCAACAGGTAATCGACACCCATCCAGCCGCGCCGGAACAGATTGTAATAGGTCTCATTCAGCGTGCGCACGCCTTCGACCTTGTAGATCGCGCGCTGCTGCAGATGGTCTTGCAGGTTGCGGCCCACGCCCGGACGGTCGAGCACGGTGTCGATGCCGAGCGGCGACAGCCATTCCTTCGGACCGATGCCGGAACGATGCAACACCTGCGTCGATCCCACAGACCCGGAGCACAGGATCACTTCGCCCCGCGTTCGTGCCTCGATGGTCTCGCCGCCCTGGCGGAAGCGCACGCCGACCGCGCGGCCGTTCTCGACGATCACCCTGTCGACCAGCACGTTGGTCTCCAGGCGCAGGTTTGGCCGCGACAGTGCAGGCTTCAAAAATCCGCGTGCCGATGACCAGCGCCGTCCGCGCTTCTGATTGACGTGGAAGTATCCGATGCCTTCGTTATCGCCGGTGTTGAAATCCGGTGTCTTGCGGATTCCCATTTCATGGGCAGCGTCCGCGACGGCATCCAGCACTTTCCAGGACAGCCGCGGGGCTTCGATCCGCCAACCACCGCCGACGCCGTGATGTTCGCTCTCGCCGAGGAAATGATCTTCGAGTTTCTTGAAAGCCGGGAACACATCGTCCCAGCCCCAGCCGGTCAAGCCGAGCTGTCGCCAGTGATCGTAATCGGCGGCTTGTCCGCGCATGGAAATCATGGCGTTGATCGCAGACGATCCGCCGATCACCTTGCCGCGCGGATAGGCCAGTGCACGGCCATTGAGACCGGCTTCCGGCTCGGTCTTGAACATCCAGTCGGAGCGGGGATTGCCGATGGCGAACAGGTAGCCGACCGGGATGTGAAACCAGATCCAGTTGTCTCTGCCGCCGGCTTCCAGGACTAGAACGCGCTTGCGGGGATCAGCCGAGAGGCGGTTGGCGACGATGCATCCGGCGGTGCCGGCACCGACGACGATATAGTCGAAATCCCCCTCCAGACGTTTCGCCATTCCCGATCCTGCGTTTCTCTAGTCAAATTGTTGAAGACTTTTCTTCTTATGGCCCCGGCCGGGGTTCGCTGTACAGTATGGTTCCGCGCAAGTCCCGTTTGCGCGGATATTGGGTCCCCTGCGGGCCCATGCTAGCCTTTGCCGTCTTGATCCTGTGAGGTTACCGCCGTGCCCATCCTCAACCGCGTCGCCGATCTGCAACCCGAAATTATGGGCTGGCGTCGCAATCTCCATGCCCATCCAGAGTTGATGTACGATGTGCACCGCACTGCGGCCTTCGTTGCCGACCGTTTGCGCGAATTCGGTTGCGATGAGGTCGCGACCGGCCTTGGACGCACCGGCGTGGTCGGCGTCATCAAGGGGCGAAAGCCGGTCAATGGCGGTGATCTGAAAGCGATCGGGCTGCGGGCCGACATGGACGCGCTGCCGATCGAGGAAGAAACCGGCGTCGCCTATCGCTCGACTGTGCCGGGCAAGATGCACGCCTGCGGGCACGATGGTCATACCGCGATGCTGCTCGGCGCGGCGCGCTATCTCGCCGAGACGCGGAATTTCGCCGGCGATGCCGTGATGATCTTCCAGCCGGCGGAAGAGGGCGGTGCGGGCGCCGAGGCGATGATCAAGGACGGCCTGATGGACCGTTTCAAGATCGAGCAGGTCTACGGCATGCATAACTCGCCGGGCATGCCGATCGGCACGTTTGCCACGCGCGTTGGACCTGCGATGGCCGCGACCGATCACATCAACATTCACATCGAGGGTCTGGGCGGACATGCCGCGCGACCGCACAAGAGCATCGACTCGGTGCTGGTCGGCGCCCAGCTCATTACGGCCCTGCAGTCGATCGTCTCCCGTAGCGTCGATCCGCTGGATGCCGCAGTGATTTCGATCTGCGAGTTCCACGCCGGGAACGCCCGCAACGTCATCCCGCAGACCGCGGAACTATTCGGCACCGCGCGGACGCTGACGCCCGAGGTGCGCGATTTGATCGAACAGCGGGTACGGGAAGTTGTGAACGGGGTGGCGCAGCTCTCGGGCGCGAAGATCACGCTGGATTACGAGCGCAGTTATCCGGTGCTGGTCAATCATCCCGCCGAAACGGCTATTGCCGCCCGCGTTGCGGCCGACGTCGCGGGTGAGGGCAATGTCAGTTCCGAGATTCCGCCGGTGATGGGCGCGGAAGACTTCGCCTATATGCTGGAAGCGCGGCCGGGCGCCTTCATCTTTATCGGGAATGGCGACAGCGCGGGGCTGCATCATCCTGCCTACAATTTTAACGACGACGCCATCGTCTATGGCTCGTCCTACTGGATCAAGCTGGTCGAAAGCCAGCTCGCAGGCTGACGACGAGTCGCTACCGGACGGTGCATCCTGTTCGGAACCATGATCATCACATCGCGTTGAGAGGCGGGAACGATCCCGTCAAACATGCGGAGTGGGACAATGGCAGCGAGGAAATCGGCGTCAGCCAAAAAGTCGGTCAGGAAATCAGCGAAGAAATCCGCACCGAAGCGGATGACCGCAAAGCGAACTGTGCCGAGCGATAAGGATCTCAACGATCTGTTTCATGACACGCTCAAGGACATCTACTTCGCGGAGAAGCAGATCTTAAAGGCATTGCCGAAGATGGCCAAGGCAGCCCAGTCGGCGGACCTGAGCGCCGCATTCAAGAAACATCATGGCGAAACCGAAGGCCAGGTCGATCGCCTCGAGCAGGTTTTCAAGCTGATCGACAAGCCCGCGAAGGCCAAAACCTGTGATGCGATCATGGGAATCCTCGACGAGGGCAAGGAGATCATGGACGAATACAAAGGCACTGAAGCGCTCGATGCCGGATTGCTGGCAGCCGCGCAGGCAGTGGAACACTATGAAATGTCGCGTTACGGCACGCTCAAGGCCTGGGCCATCCAGCTTGGCATGAACGAAGCTGTAAAATTGCTCGATGAAACGCTCCAGCAGGAACGCAAGACTGACAAAGATCTCACGGCGCTCGCTGAAGGTGCTGTGAATTCCGAAGCGCTTGCTGCGTGATCTATTTGCCCCTCTCTCCGCTTGCGGGAGAGGGGCTTACGCCGCATTTAGCTTGTGCAGGAACGAGGCTGCAAGCTTCAGGTCTTTCACGAAGTTGGCATACTCCCGCGCTTTGGCGTCTTCGTCCGGCAGCCGCAGCAGATAGGACGGATGAACTGTGACCAGCGCCTTGGTCTCGGCTCCGGCTTCATCGAGATCGATCAGGTGGCCGCGGTTCTTGCCGATCGGCGTGATCTTGCCGAATACGGTTTGCGCCGCCGTTGCGCCCATCGCGACCACCAGGGCAGGTTTGATCGATGCGAGTTCGCGCTCGTACCATGGCCGGCAGGCTTTGATTTCGGGTGTATTCGGTTTCTGATGCAGGCGGATTTTTCCGCGCGGCACGAATTTGAAATGTTTCACCGCGTTGGTGACATACACCTTGTCCCTGTCGAGCCCGGCTTCCTCCAGTGCGCGGTTGAGCACCTGCCCGGCGGGGCCGACGAACGGCTTGCCGGCGAGGTCTTCTTTGTCGCCGGGTTGTTCGCCGACCAGCATGATTGGCGCGTGGTTTGGGCCTTCGCCAAACACAGTTTGGGTCGCATCCTTCCAAAGATGACAGGAGCGGCAATCGGCGGCCTCGGCGCGGATCGTAGCGAGGCTGCCGGGCTTTGTATGGACCGATGGTGATTTCATCGGTTCATCCCTCCGTTGCTGCGATGCGCGCGGCACTGAAGCCTCGCTGTCGATCATGGCCTGCGTCATGAGTCCGGCTTTTGCAATTAGCGTATCAATCAGCGGGGCCTCGGGAAGGTTCCGCCAGTATTTCTTGGGCATTTCCGCTTGCATGGCTTTGATCTTGAGCCGTGCGGGATTGAAGATGTTTGCGTAGTAGGTGCGCCAGATGTCTTCGAGCGGATCACTGGAGGGCGCGTCTGATTTCAACGCGCCAGGTGTGAAGATCGTCTTGCACCCGTCCCAGTGGGCGCAGCGATCCGGCGTGAGAATCGACCACGCCATATCGGCGAAACGGCGCTCGAAGAATGGTGCAGCCAGTTCCACGATATGATGGTCGGGCTCGAACCATGCGACGAAGCGAAAATCGTTGCCACGGCCGAATTCGCGAAACCGGACGAAGGCATGCATCTTGTGCTCGTCGCGGCGAACCTCTTTCGCGAGGGACTGCACCCAGACAACATCGGCATCGGTTGCCGCACCCATCAGGCGCGGGTGTGTCCGCAATCGCCAAAGCAGGCCATACAGCAACGCAAAGCGTTCCGGATTGCGATTGAGGATCGCGGTTTTTGCGAGTTGCACGAAAGCAGCGGGCACGTTGAATGACTGTTCCGTATCGAAGGCGGGAATAGCGGAAGGCGTGAACAGGACCGCGTCTCCCCCTGCCACGGTCCATGTCACATCGTTCGGCGCGATGCCGTTCGATGCGAGGGCCCGCGCAGCATTGCGCCACCCGTTGAAGTCCGTTTCGTTGTCGAGGCTGATGACGTGCAATTTTAAAATCCGAATCCCATTTGCGTTGCCGGCGGACGGAACAATTGCAGCAGACGGTTGCTGTCGAGGACTTGCGCTGGCGGCTTGTGGTCAGGAAGAACGATAAAGGGCAGCACCTTGTTCCGAGGAACGCGCAGGCGTGCGAGATCGGCGCTGCACAGGTTGGTGACGCGGCGCGCGGAAATAATGCGATCAACGGTTTTCACCCCGAAGCCGGGAACGCGCAGCAAATCCTCGCGGCTGGCGCGATTGACATCGAGCGGAAAGCGTTCGCGATGGCGTAAAGCCCACGCCAGTTTCGGGTCGATGTCGAGAGGCAGCATGCCGCCCTCGAGCGGATCGGTGATCTCGCCGAGATCGAACCCGTAAACCCGCAGCAGCCAGTCGGCCTGATACAGCCGATGCTCGCGTATCAGCGGCGGCGCCTGCAAGGGAAGGCTGCGGCTGGCATCGGGAATTGGACTGAATGCCGAATAATAGACGCGCTTGAGTTTATAAGAGCCGTAGAGATTGGCGCTGGTTTCCAGAATGGTTTGATCGTTCGAGGTATCAGCGCCCACGATCATCTGTGTGCTTTGACCAGCGGGTGCGAAGCGCGGCGCTCGTTTGTCCTTCTTTGTTTCTTGCGCTTCATCGAGCCTGAGCCTGAGCCGGCCCATGGTTCGCCGGATGGCGCGGACGTCTTTTTCCGGCGCGAGTTTCGAGAGACTGCTCTCCGTCGGTACTTCGATGTTGATGCTGAGGCGGTCGGCATATTTCCCGGCCTCGGCGATCAGGGCTTCATCGGCTTCAGGGATTGTCTTCAGGTGGATGTAGCCGCGGAAATGATGATCTTCGCGCAGGCTGCGCGCGACGCGGACCACCTGCTCCATGGTGTAGTTCGGACTGCGAATGATGCCTGAGGAGAGAAACAGTCCTTCGATATAATTGCGCCGGTAGAAATCGAGTGTCAGCTTGACGGCTTCCTCCACGGTGAAGCGCGCGCGCTGAACATTCGAGGACGCGCGGTTGATGCAATAGAGGCAATCGTAGTTGCAGGCGTTGGTCAGCAGGATTTTCAGCAGCGAAATGCAGCGGCCATCCGGCGCATAGGAATGGCAGATGCCCATACCGGCATCGGTCGAGCCCATGCCCTTGCCGTTGCGGCTATCGCGCGTTTCCGTCCCGCTGGAAGCGCAGGAAGCATCGTATTTGGCAGCATCCGCCAGAATTTCGAGTTTGCGCTGAACGTCCATGGATCGAATCTCATTGTTTTCGTTAAAGAAAGAGGCCGTCCCAAAGTCCGGTTGACTCTCCGTTCGCTCTTAGCTTTATATTAGAACATATCATGAACAAATAAGTCCGTCATTCGTTCAATCCACCCCCAGATGACGGACCAGAATTCCAGGAGCGGCGCATGACCGGCGCGTGCATGACCACGCTTGCGTCCTTGCGAGGGACCATCGGCCGCCTTGAGGGCGAAGCCGGTGGCCTTGCGCGCGTGGCGCTGGGCCATGTGGGTGCGGACACCGTGTTGCAGGGCGGGCTGGTGCGCGGCGCGCTTCATGAGGTCTTCGCCGAGGGTGGCCGTCATGGCGCGGCGGCGACGGGCTTTATTGCGGGGCTGGCACATCGCCTCGCGGGGCAGCGGCCGCTGGTGTGGGTGCGGCAGGATTTTGCGGAACTTGAATCCGGTGCGCTCTCGATGAGCGGCCTCAATGAACTTGGGCTTGATCCGCGTCTCTTAGTGACGGTCCGGGCAACGGATGCCGAGACGGCGCTGCGTGCCGCAGCCGACGCCATCGCCTGCGATGCGCTGGGTGCCGTGGTGCTGGATGTCTGGGGCGAAGTGCGGGCACTCGACCTGGTCGCAAGCCGCAGGCTGACGCTGGCCGCGCGCGCGTCGAATGTCACGTGCCTGATGTTGCGTACGGCCGCCACGCCGTCCGCCAGCACGGCGGAGACGCGGTGGGTGGTGCGTCCCGCGCCTTCACTTTCCGAAACCGAGGTGTGGGGCGCGCCGATGCTGGACGCACGGCTCATTCGCAACCGTCACGGCCAGACCGGACAATGGATCATGGAGTGGAAATGTGATGAGGGCCTCTTCCGTGAAGGTACGGCGCATTCTCAGCCTGTGGCTGCCGCGCCTGCCGACAGATCGCTTGAAGCGTCAGTTGTCGGGACAAGACGCCGCGCCGGATGATGCGCGTCCGTGTGTGGTCGTCGGAAAACTGAACAATGCGCTGCAAATTTCCGCGCTGAACGACGCCGCTGCCGATATCGGCCTTGAGATCGGGCTGCCGCTGGCGAACGCGCGCGCAGTCTGTCCCGATGTGGAGGTGTTCGACGCGGATGAGGCGGCGGATGCAAAACTGATGGAAGCTATCGCCGACTGGTGCGACCGCTTCACGCCGCTGGTGGCGCTCGATGCGCCTGATGGATTGCTGCTCGATATCAGCGGCTGTGCGCATCTGTTCGGCGGCGAGGCAGCGATGCTGCGCAACGTCTGCGGATTGCTGGCGCGGCAAGGTTTTGTCGTCAACGCGGCGATTGCCAGCACGCCGGTCTGTGCGCGCACCGTGGCGCGCGCGGCGCGAAGCTGCATCGTTCCCGATGGAGAGGAGGCGCGTGCCGTCGCACCTCTGCCGGTGTACGCGCTTGGTGCTGATGATGCGATCACACGAGGCCTGCGCCGCGCTGGTCTGAAAACGGTTGGCGATGTGGCGGCGCGCGCGCCGCATGAACTTGCCGCACGCTTCGGCGCGGCGTTCGTGAGTTTGTTGCAACAGGCGTTGGGGCAGGCCGACGCGCCAATCTCGCCTCGCAAGCCGCTGCCGGATTTCATGGTGGAAAAGCGTTTCGCCGAACCGGTCGCCACCCACACTGTGATCGCAGCCATCCTCTCCGGTCTGGCGCAGATGCTGGTCGCGGCGATGGACAAGCAAGGCAAGGGCGCGCGGCAGTTGGAGGCCAGCTTTTTCCGCACCGACGGCGCGGTGCGCACCATCACGGTGGAGGCTGGACAGCCGGTCACCAGGGTCAATGTCGTCGATCGTCTGTTCCGCGAGCGGCTCGATGCGCTGGCCGATCCGCTCGATCCCGGCTTCGGGTTCGATCTGATCCGCCTGTCGGCCAGCCGCGTCGAGATTGTGGTGCAAGAGCAGCGCGATTTTGATACCCGTACCCGGGACAATGATGAAGTGGCGGCGCTGGCCGACCGTCTCGCCGCGCGTCTTGGCGGCAGGCGCGTTGTTGTTCATCTGCCGAAGGATACGCATATTCCGGAACGCGCTGCGCTGGCTGTTCCGGCGCAACAACATCTCGCCGCGGCTTCTAGCGCCGAGTGGCCTGCGCGCGCCGAAGCCGAACCGCCGCTGCGCCCGCTGCGGCTGTTCGAGCGGCCGGAAGAAATCAAGGTCACTGCTGCCGCGGTCCCTGACGGACCTCCGCCCCGGTTTACGTGGCGGCGTGCGACCCATGCGGTGGTGCGTGTCGAGGGGCCGGAGCGCATCGCCATGGAATGGTGGAGACAGAAGCCAGAAACGCTGACGCGTGATTATTTCCGCGTCGAGGATGCGGAAGGAATGCGCTTCTGGATTTATCGCGATGGTCTTTACGGCAGCGAACTTGTCACCGACGAGGGCGAACCGGTTCAGCCGAAATGGTTCGTGCATGGGCTGTTCGCATGAAAGTCACCGACTATGCGGAAATCGGGATCACGACGAACTTCTCGTTCCTGCGCGGCGGATCGCAGCCGCAGGAATATGTGCATCAGGCCGGCGAATTTCGCATTCCAGCTATCGGCATCGCCGACCGCAACACACTGGCCGGTGTCGTGCGCGCCTACAAGGAACTCGGGAACCCAGATGTCAAATTCAAACCCAGATTGCTGATTGGAGCCCGCCTCGTATTTATCGATGGAACGCCGGATATCCTGATCTATCCGCGCGACCGCGCCGCCTATGGCCGGCTGTGCCAGTTGCTGACGCGCGGCAAACTCAAGGCGGAGAAGGGTGAGTGTCATCTCACGCTCGACGATCTGCTCGATTTTGCCGAAGGGCAGTTGCTAGTTCTTGTGCTGCCGCACCGTTTTGAGGCTGCAACGGCCTTGAAGGTTCTCGATCGATTGAAGCGCAGCCGCGCCGACGGTGCAAAAGATATATGGCTCGCTGCGAGCCTGTTGTATCGCGGTGATGACAGGCGGCGTCTTGGCAGGCTTCAGCGTCTTGCCGTTTCGGTTCGCGTGCCGCTGCTGGCGACCAACGAGGTGCTTTACCATCACCCGGCGCGCCGGCTCTTGCAGGATGTGCTGACCTGTATCCGGGAAAAGACGACGATCATGCGTGCCGGCAGGCGGCTCGAAGCCAATGCCGAGCGGCATCTGAAACCCGGCTTCGAAATGGCGCGGCTGTTTCGCGATCTGCCCGAAGCGGTTGCGGAAACGATGCGCTTCGCCGATCGCATCACGTTCACGCTCGACGAACTCAAGTATCAGTATCCGGATGAACCTGTCCCAGCGGGGAAAAGCGCGCAGCAGCATCTCGAAGATCTGACATGGGCAGGCGTCGAAAAATATTTCCCCAAGGGGATCGACGACAAGCTGCGCGGCACGCTGATCAAGGAACTCAGGCTGATCGAAAAGCTCAAATACGCGCATTACTTTCTGACGGTGCATGACATCGTCCACTATGCCCGCAGCCAGAATATCCTGTGTCAGGGGCGGGGTTCAGCCGCGAATTCCGCCGTCTGCTACATGCTCGGCATCACCTCGGTAAATCCCGCCGAAACGGATGTGCTGTTCGAACGCTTCATCTCCGAGGAACGGCTCGAGCCTCCCGATATCGATGTCGATTTCGAGCATTCCCGACGTGAAGAGGTGATGCAATACGTCTATCGCCGCTATGGCCGCCACCGGGCTGCGATTGTCGCCACCGTCATTCATTATCGTCCGCGCAGCGCCATCCGCGATGTGGGCAAGGCGCTCGGCCTGACCGAAGATGTGACAGCCGCGCTCGCCGATACGGTGTGGGGTAGTTGGGGCACAGGGGTCAGCGATATGCAGATCAGGCAGGCGGGCTTCGATCCGCAGAATGGCATGATCCGCCGCGCCGTTGAACTCGCCACCGAGCTGATCGAGTTTCCGCGCCACCTGTCGCAGCATGTCGGCGGCTATGTGCTGACACAGGACAATCTCGACACTTATGCCCCCATCGGCAATGCCGCGATGGATGATCGCACCTTCATCGAGTGGGACAAGGACGACATCGACACGTTGAAGATGATGAAGGTCGACGTGCTGGCGCTCGGCATGCTGACCTGCATCCGCAAGTGCTTCGACCTGATCGAACATCACAAGGGCAGGCGATACGAACTGGCGGACATCAAGGCGGAGAATGAAGATAGCGGCCCGGTCTTCGACATGCTGTGCCGGGGTGAATCGCTCGGTGTGTTCCAGGTCGAAAGCCGCGCGCAGATGAATATGCTGCCGCGCCTGAAGCCACGTACCTTCTACGATCTTGTCATCGAGGTCGCCATCGTCAGGCCCGGGCCGATCCAGGGCAACATGGTGCATCCATATCTGAAGCGGCGGCAGATGAAAGAGGAGGAGATCGAATATCCCTATCCGAAGGGCGGCAACAAGAATGAACTGAAGGACGTGTTGCGAAAGACGCTCGGCGTGCCGCTGTTTCAGGAACAGGCGATGCGCATCGCCATGGCGGCTGCTGAGTTCACATCGGAGGAAGCCAACGGGTTGCGACGCGCGATGGCGACGTTCCGCAATGTCGGCACCATGCCGAAGTTCGAGGAGCGCATGGTCGGTCGCATGATCAAGCGCGGATACGATCCGAAGTTCGCGCAAAGCTGCTTCGATCAGATCAAGGGCTTCGGCAGCTATGGCTTCCCCGAAAGTCACGCGTCGGCGTTCGCGCAGCTTGTCTATGTGTCGTCGTGGCTCAAGCATTACCATCCCGATGCATTTTGCTGCGGTCTCTTGAATTCGCAGCCGATGGGATTTTATGCACCCGCGCAGATCGTTGGTGACGCGCGCAAGAACGGCGTCACGGTGCGCGAGATCGATGTATCTCACAGTTTTGGGCAGAATACCCTGGAAGAGCGGACCGGAAAGTATTGCGCGGTGCGGCTCGGATTCCGGCAAATCGACGGCTTTGAAATCTACGATCCGGATGAGGAAAAGCTGGACGAGAGCAAGCCGCCGGAGTTGCGGGCAAGAAAAAGGTCCCGCAAGGATTACTGGGATCAGCGCATCGCCGCCGCGCGATTACGAAAACCATTCACCTCTCTGGAGGACTTCGCCCGTGAAACGCGGTTGCCGAAGCGCGCCCTGATCCTGCTGGCGGATGCAGATGCGTTCCGCTCGCTCGGGCTCGATCGCCGCGAGGCGCTGTGGACGGTGCGGCGGTTGCCGGACGATGTTCCATTGCCGTTGTTTTCCGCCGCGGCGGCGCGCGAACAACCCGATGAAGCCGCTCAGCCGTTACCCGAAATGCCGCTGCCGGAGCAGGTGGTTGCCGACTATCAGACCATCAGGCTGTCATTGAAGGGACATCCGATGGAATTCCTGCGGCTGAAGTTTGCGGAAGAGGGAGTGGTGGCGTGCGAAGCTGTCGCTCATGCCCATGACAGACAGCGGGTGCGCTGTGCCGGCGTGGTGCTGGTCCGGCAGCGGCCCGGCAGCGCCAAGGGTGTCGTTTTCATGACGCTGGAGGATGAGACCGGCATCGCCAATATCGTGGTGTGGCCGAAAGTGATGGAGAAATTTCGCAAGGAAGTAATGGGCGCGCGGCTGATCGAGGTGCAGGGGACCATTCAGAGCAGCCCGGACAGGGTGGTCCATCTGGTGGCGGAGCGTTTGTTTGATCGCTCCCATGACCTGATGAATCTCGCCAACGATGCGCTTGGTCGGAAACATCCGATCCCTCCCGGTGCGGATATTGTCGAGCCACTGGAGGATGAACAGAAGGCGCATTCGGACAGCCCCGTTCACAAAATACGCCATCCGCGCAATGTGCGTATCCTTCCACGCTCGCGGGATTTTCACTGATACGATTTGTGAATTGCTTCGGCCTTCGTCATCCGCTCAATGGGGCGGCTGATGCCGGAGCCGCGCCATGAAGTCCGTACACGATATTCTCGCTGATCTCTGGACCCTCGGCGGCGGCGAACCTTCTGCGCTCGATGCCGTCACGCTGACGGGACGCGAGCCAATCCTCCCGTCGTCCTTCCGCGTCGGCGCCGCTTCGCAGGTCACGATTGCAGCCGCCGGTCTTGCCGCAGCGGAAATATGGAAAGCCCGCAGCGGCGAGGCACAAGGTATTTCGGTCGACATGATGCACGCGGCCGTCGAGTGCCGCAGTGAGCGATATCTGCGGGTCGATGACAAACCGCCGCCGCCGGCGTGGGACGCCATTGCAGGTGTCTATAAAACGGGCGACGGACGCTTCGTGCGTCTCCACACCAATTTTCCGCATCACCGCGACAATGTCTGCAAGGTGCTGGCCTGCAAACCGGAGCGCGACGATGTCCAGCGCGCTTTGATGCAATGGAAAGCCGAAGCATTCGAGACCGACGCTTATGCAGGCGGATGCGTCGTTTCGATGATGCGGTCGCATGACGAGTGGCTCGCAACGTCCCAGGCGCAGGCCCTTGAACCATTGCCGCTAATACAGATCGAGAAAATCGGCGAAGCTGCGCCGCGTCCATGGCCTGCCGGTGATCGCCCGCTGGCGGGATTGCGTGTGCTCGATCTCTCGCGGGTCATCGCCGGTCCGGTCGCAGGTCGTACGTGGGCGGCGCATGGCGCGGATGTCATGCTGGTTTCCTCGCCGAATTTGCCTTCGATCCCGTGGCTCGTCATCGATACCGGCCGCGGCAAGCTGACGAGTTTCGCCGATCTCAAGACGGAGCAGGGAAGGAACGTGCTGCGCGACCTGCTGGCGTCAGCCGATATTTTTTCTCAAGGCTACCGGCCGCAATCGATCGCCGCGCTCGGCTTTTCGGCGGAAGACGCGGCCCGGATCAGCCCGGGCATCGTTTACGTATCCATGTGCGCCTATGGTCACGCCGGCCCCTGGGCAGGCCGACGCGGCTTCGACTCCCTGGTCCAGACCTCAACCGGGTTCAACCACGCCGAGGGCAAGGCCGCCGGAATAGACGGACCGAAGGAGTTGCCAATGCAGATCCTCGACCACGCCACGGGGTATCTGATGGCCTTCGGTGCCATGATGGCGCGTTTGCGGCAGGCGCGGGAGGGCGGAAGCTGGCATGTGAAGGTTTCGCTGGCGCAGACCGGGCGCTGGCTCTGGAACCTGGGCCGGCTGGACGATGGCCTGGCGGCGGCAGACCTCACGGCGGACCAAATTCTGCCGTTTATCGAGCAAAGTGCATCGGGTTTTGGTGCACTGCGGGGTGTTCGTCACGCGGCGGTGCTGTCGGCAACTCCTGCATTCTGGCGCCGCCCGGCAATGCCCCTCGGGTCCCACGAGCCGATGTGGCCTTCATTCTGCTGACGTTAACCGAAAATAATGTCCATGCCGTCGGTTTTTGATTGTCCTAAATAGGAAAGAGGAACTATTAGCCTGACAGGCTGCGTCGGCTCGTCGCAGGATAACGGATTTCGAATGACCGACAAGACAACCACACTGAGTGCTCTGATTGCCCGGATTCAGGCTATGCCCCGGCAGCGGTTGGCTATGGGCGCTGGCGTGGCTGTGATTGCCGGGCTGGCGGCGTTTGGCCTGACGTTTGTGGGGGCTTCGCCCAAAAACCATTCCGACGTCTCCAGCCAGTCTCGAAAGGGTTTGCTGCGCTATACGCCGACGGCGGCGGAATGGGCCAGCTTGACTGTTCAGCCGGTGGTTGAACGCGCGTTCCGCGCCGAGCATGTCACAGAAGGTAAGATCGCGGTCGATGAAGATCGCTCGACGCCGGTGTTCTCGCCTTATGCCGGCCGCGTCACCAAGCTGCTGTCGCGGCCCGGCGACAGGGTCACGCAGGGGCAGTCGCTGTTCGTGATCGAGGCTGCCGACAATGTTCAGGCGCAGAACGATTTCATCACGGCGGCGACAGCGCTGAACAAGGCGAAGTCACAGCTCGAACTGGCCCAGATCCAGGACAAGCGCGCCCGCGATCTTTATGAAGGCAAGGCCGCGCCGCTGAAGGACTATCAGCAATCGCAGGCAGCGCTGATATCCGCACAGAACGACATGCGCGCGAGCGAGACGGCGCTGGAAGCCGCGCGCAGTCGGCTGCGCATGCTCGGCCTGACCGACGAGGCCATCACGGCCTTTCAGGACAAGGGCCGCATCAATCGCGAAACGACGATCTTCTCGCCGATCGCCGGCACGGTCGTACAGCGCAAGGTTGGCCCCGGACAATACGTCAATGCCGGTGCGAGCGACCCGGTGTTCGTTGTCGGCGATCTGTCGACGGTCTGGCTTACGGCGTTCGTACGCGAAACCGAAGCGCCCGCCATCGAGGTTGGCCAGGAAATCATGTTCAGCGTTCTCGCGTTTCCGGGACGCACCTTCAACGCGCGCATCAATTATGTTTCGGCGGCCATCGATCCGACGTCGCGCCGTCTGATGGTCCGTGCCACCATCGACAATCCCGGCGAAGCCTTGAAGCCGGAGATGTTCGCCAACGTGACCATCTATTCCGCGGGCGACCGTCCGGCCGTCGGCGTGCCCCGGCAGGCGCTCATCTACGAGGGCGATCAGGTAAGGGTCTGGGTTGTGCGCGACGACAAATCCATCGAACTGCGCCAGATCAAGATTGGTATGACCAATGGCGATCTGGTCGAAGTGAAGAGCAATCTGTCTCCGAACGAGAATATCGTGACTCGAGGCAGCCTGTTCATTGATCGCGCTGCGTCAGGCAGCTAGTCCGCTCCGTGTCTTTCCCCGACGTCATACGCTCCCGCTGAAAGACCGGTCTCGATGGATCGCCTTGTCGCTCTTGCTGTAAACCGCCGCTACCTCATGGTGGCGCTGTTCGTCATCACGATGGTCGGCGGTGTCATCGCCTTCCAGCAGTTGAACATCGAGGCCTACCCCGACCCCACGCCGCCGATGGTCGACATCGTGACGCAAAGTCCCGGCCTGTCGGCCGAGGAAATTGAACGTTACATCACCATTCCGATCGAAACGCAGGTCGCGGGTCTGAAGAACCTGCGGACGCTGCGTACCATCTCGCTTTACGGTCTGTCGGACGTCAAACTTCAGTTTTCATTCGATTATACCTACGACGAAGCCTTGCAGCAGGTGCTCAATCGCCTGTCGCAGCTCAGCCCCTTGCCGGGCAATGTGCAGCCGCAGATTTCTCCGTTGAGCCCGATCGGCGAAATCTTCCGCTATCGGCTGGTCGGACCGCCGAACTACAGTGTTCTGGACTTGAAGACGTTGCAGGACTGGGTGCTGCAACGCCGCTTCCGCAGCGTGCCCGGCGTGATCGATGTCACGAGTTGGGGCGGCAAGACCAAGACCTACGAGCTTCAGGTAGATTTCAACAAGCTGACGGCATTCGGCCTGACGCTGCCGCAGGTGCTGCAGGCCGTCGGCAACGCCAATATCAATGTCGGCGGCAACACCGTCAACATCGGCACGCAGTCCGCGGTTGTTCGCGGCGTCGGCCTGATCCGCTCCATCGACGATCTGGCCACCACCATGATCTCGCAAAGCGGCGGCAATCCCGTGCTGGTGCGTGACATTGCAACCGTGACGGTGGGCGAGAAGCCGCGTCTCGGCGTCGCCGGCATGAACGCGGACGACGATATCGTTCAGGGCATCGTATTGATGCGCCGTGGCGAGCAGAGCTCGCCGACCATCGCGCGCGTGGAAAAGCTTGTCTCAACGATCAACAACTCGAATATCTTGCCGCCGGGCGTGCGGATAGAACGCATCTATGATCGCAAGGATCTGATCGACACCACGACGCACACCGTACTCCACAATATGGTGGTGGGCATCCTTCTGATCGTCCTGCTGCAGTGGCTGTTCCTGGGTAATCTGCGCAGCGCGGTGATCGTGGGCGCCACGATTCCGTTCGCGCTGTTTTTTGCCGTCATCATCATGGTGCTGCGCGGTGAATCCGCCAACCTTCTGTCGGTGGGCGCCATCGACTTCGGTCTCATCGTGGATGGCACGGTCATTATGGTCGAGGCCATTTTCCGCAGACTATCGCAGACCACCGTACTGTCCGCGTCTGAAGAGCGGGTCATCTCGCCGGAAACCATTATGGGCATGAAAGCCCATGCCATTCTC
Organism: Afipia sp. GW822-FHT03D08; assembly: GCF_058801645.1. Lineage (NCBI taxonomy): Bacteria > Pseudomonadati > Pseudomonadota > Alphaproteobacteria > Hyphomicrobiales > Nitrobacteraceae > Afipia > Afipia sp. GW822-FHT03D08. Next base: position 196,748 of record NZ_JBXANK010000002.1, on the reverse strand, counting down.
AGCGCGGCGGCCGACGTCTCCCGGTCGATCTTCTTTGCTGCGGCGATCATTATCGCGGCGTTCCTGCCGCTGTTCACGCTGAGCGGCGTCGAAGGTCACATTTTCGGACCGATGGCAAAGACCTACGCCTATGCCCTGGCGGGCGGATTGCTCGCGACCTTCACGATCACTCCGGCGCTGAGCGCGATCATTCTTCCTGCGCATATCCAGGAAACTGAAACCCGCATCATGCAATGGCTGCATCGCGTTTATATGCCGCTGCTGCATTGGGCGATCAGCAGCCGGCGGATCGTAATGGCTTCTGCGGGATTACTCGTCATCCTCACATTCGTTGCTGTGCGGATGCTGGGTCTCGAATTTCTGCCGAAACTCGAAGAAGGCAATCTCTGGATCCGCGCGACACTTCCACCGACCATTTCGCTCGAGGAAGGCAACTCCTACGTCAACGAAATGCGAAAGCTCATCCGCTCGCGGCCGGAGGTGGAATCGGTCGTATCGCAACACGGTCGGCCCGACGACGGCACCGATGCGGCAGGTCTGTTCAATGCGGAATTCTTTGCGCCGCTGAAGCCGATCAACGAATGGCCGGGATCGCGCGACAAGGACGACCTGACGAGCGATCTTCTGGGGCAACTCCAGAAGAGATTTCCCGGCGTCGAGTTCAATTTCTCGCAGTATCTGCAGGATAACGTCGCCGAAGCTGTGTCCGGCGTGAAGGGCGAGAACTCGATCAAGCTGTATGGCAGCGATCTTGAGGAATTGACCAAGACCGCCAACAAGATCAAGTCGGTGCTCTCGACGGTGAAGGGCATCACTGACTTGTCGGTTTTTACATCGCTGGGGCAGCCCACGATCCAGATCGACATCGATCGCGCACGGGCCGCACGGTATGGCCTCTCGCCGGGTGACATCAACGCGACCATCCGTGTCGCGATTGGCGGTGACAGCGCGGGCGATCTGTACGAGCCCGGCAGCGACCGTCATTTTCCGATTGTGGTTCGCCTTGCGCCTGAATACCGCAAGAGCGCCGAAGCGATTCAAAATCTGCGCATCGGCGCGCAGGGACCGAACGGGATCCAGCAGGTTCCCCTCTCGGAAGTAGCTTCAATCAAACTCGTATCCGGCGCGGCCTATATCTATCGCGAACAGCAGGAGCGATATCTGCCGATCAAGTTCTCGGTGCGCGAGCGCGACCTTGGCAGCGCCATTCAGGAGGCGCAGGACAAGGTGGCCGAGCAGGTCCAGCTTCCTGCCGGCTCGCATATGGAATGGGTGGGAGAGTTCGGAAATCTTCAGGATGCGATCCGCCGGTTGTCTATCGTGGTGCCGATTAGTCTTGCTCTGATCGCCATTCTGCTGTGGTTCAACTTCGGATCGATGCCCGACACTCTCTTGGCGATGAGTGTGATTCCGATGGCGATCTTCGGCGGTGTGCTTGGATTGCTGTTCAGCGGCATTCCGTTCAGCGTGTCAGCGGCGATCGGATTCATCGCGCTGATGGGCATTGCAGTGATGGATGGCATCATCATTCTGTCGCAATACAACCAGCTTATTGACGAGGGATACAATCGCGTCAGGGCGGTGATAAGGACCGGCGAGCTTCAGTTGCGCCCGGTGCTGATGACCTGCGTCGTCGCAGGCATTGGTCTTCTGCCGGCAGCCATGTCGGAAGGAATCGGGTCTCAGGTGCAAAAGCCGCTCGCGGTGGTGGTCGTGACCGGCATGGCGGTGGCGCCGCTGGTCATCCTGATCACGCTGCCGGTCCTGATTTTGATGTTCTCGCGCCGGGTGCGCTAAGAGCTATCGTCCCGACGGCGTGCGTACGCCGTGCCAGGCGTCGCGGACCTGATGATAGTGGACCTCGGGCAGGTAGTCCGGCGTACTGAGGCCAAGTGTTCTGACGTCGAGACGGCCGATTGCGCTCAGCAGGGTATAGGAGGCGATCACGCGGTCGCGCTGTGCCAGAATCTGGCGGGACCGCGCGGCCGTGAGATCCTGCTGTGAATTGAGCACATCGATGGTGGTGCGCTGTCCGGCCTGCGCCTCGCGCCGGACGCCCTGCAAGGCGATGTTCGCCGACTTCACCTCGGCTTCGGCGGCGGCCAGCGCGACCTTGGTGCCCTCACTGCTGATCCAGGCGCTGATGGCCGCAGTGCGGGCCTGATTTCTGACCTGTTCCAGCACGAGCCGGCTCTGGACCGCGGTTTCCTTGGCTTGGCGCGTCTGCGAGGCCGCCGTTCCGCCGTCATAGATCGGCACGGTGAGGGCACCGACCACGGACGCCTGATCGGCGCGCTTAGTGCCGAGATTGGGGTCGCCGTCTGTGCTGCGGTTGACGTTGCCCTGCACATTTAACTGGGGCAGCAGGCTGCTTTCGGCGACGCTTATGGTGGTGGTGGCAACATCGACGTCGTAGGTCGCTGCGATGACCGCGGGATTTTCGCGAATCGAGCTGTCGATGGCGTCCTGCCGGCTTTTCGGAACAAAGCGGTCGACCGTCTGAGCCGGTGCAAGGCTGCCGGGCATGTTGCCGATCACCTGCGCATAGATGGCGCGGCTGGTTTCCAGCGCGACTTCCGCAGCGTTGAGGTCTGCGAGGCCCCGGCTCAGCCGCGCCTCGGCCTGAGCGGTGTCGGTCGGGGTAACGTCGCCGGCGTCGAGGCGCTTCTTGGTAATGCCGAGGGTCTCACGCAGGAATGCGACGTTGCCGCGCTGGGTCTCGACCAGAGCCTGATTCGAGATCACGTTCATGTACGCGGTGACGGCATCGAGCAGGACGCCCTGACCGGTGTTGCGCAAGGCCTCCCGGCCGGACAGCACCTGAAATTCCGCAACACGGACGCTGTTGGAGGTTTTGAAGCCGTTAAACAGGTTTTGCGTGACCGTCACGCCGATGGTCCACGGCTTCAGGGTCGCGGTCTGGATGGTGTTATCCAGAAGCAGATTGCGAACCGGTTGCAATCCGGCGCTGAGACTCGCGACGATCTGCGGACGATAGCCGGCCAGCGCCTGCGGCACGTTTTCGTCGGTGGCGCGCTGCTGGGCTCGGCCGGCATTGAGCTGCGGATTGGACTGATAGGCTTTGACCAGCGCCTCGTTCAGCGTCTCGGCCCGGGCCTGCGCCCCGAATCCGGCAGATAGCGCGAGACCGATAGCGACGCCCGACACACCAAGGCGCCAGCCTACGCCACCAAACCCTGAAGAACGCCGAGCCATCGTTTTCCGTAACAATCCGAGATTCACAGCAGCGGTGGGATTGCACCATCCGGCAGCTTCATTCGTACACTGTTTAGAGGCCGATGTTCGCTCGGGCAAACCTCTGAACACAGAAAATCGCCGACTGTGACTATGTACACCGCTTTGTTATCAACCAGGCCGGTATTGTCTTGACCGATCAATGTCCTACGGTGAAATTCCGGCACGGTGGCTAAGTGTCGCGCGCCCTTATGCGATGACAGCGGCCTGTCCGGCGGAGTGGACTAGCAGACATCCGATGCCAAGAATCTTCTCCGACCCTGAGGCGATCGCGGACGATATCATTCGCGAGGTCGGACCAAGGCTTGTGGTCGGTCTGCCTTTGGGCCTCGGCAAGGCGAATCACATCGTCAATGCGTTGTTTCGGCGGGCTCTGAATGACCGCTCGATCCATCTGACCATTTTCACAGCGTTGACACTTGAGAAGCCGGCACCGTCGGCCGATCTCGAACGGCGATTTATCGGACCCGTGATAGACCGGCTGTTCGGCGGCTACCCGGATCTGGATTACGCCAAGGCACTGCATGCCCGGGCACTCCCGCCGAATATCGAGATCGTCGAATTCTTCTTCCTTGCAGGCAAGTGGCTCGGCAATGCCTATGCGCAACAGCACTATATCTCGGCGAACTACACCCACGCTTCGTCATACTTGCTGACCCGCGGCGTCAACGTGATCGCCCAACTGGTGGCCAAGCGCATCGTCGACGGCCAGACCAGATACAGCCTCAGCGGCAATACCGACACCACGCTCGATCTGATGCGGGCGCGCGCCGAGGGCCGGATCGCGTTCAAGATTGTGGGGCAGGTGAACTCCGAACTGCCGTTCATGCCGGGGCAGGGCGATCTGGCGGGGGATGAATTTCATGCGGTGCTGGAAAGTCCGGAGACCGATTTCCCGCTGTTCGCGCCGCCATCAGAGCCGATCTCGGACACCAAGTACGCCATCGGGCTGCATTCTGCGGGATTGATCCGCGATGGCGGCACCTTGCAGATCGGTATTGGACAGGTCGGCGATGCGCTCGCACAAGGATTGATCGTTCGTCATCGTGATAGTGCAGCCTATCGCGAAATCATGTCACGGTTGGCTCCGGGGCAGGCGTTGCGCGAGGCAGGACCATTCACGGCTGGTCTTTACGGCGTCAGTGAAATGTTTTTCGAGGCGTTTCTCGCGCTGATCGATGCCGGCGTGCTCAAGCGCGAGGTCGATGGCGCACTCCTGCACGCCGCTTTCTTCCTCGGCCCGAAATCCTTCTACCGTGCTCTGCGTGAAATGAAGCCTGAGCAGATCGAACGCATCCAGATGGTGCCGGTCTCATTCACCAATCAGCTCTATGGCGCCGAGGATGCCAAGCGGCGAGCGCGTGTCGATGCACGGTTTGTCAACAACGCGATGATGGCGACGTTGATGGGAGCCGTGGTCTCCGACGGTCTCGATAACGGTCAGGTCGTGAGCGGCGTCGGCGGTCAGTATAATTTCGTGGCGCAGGCCTTTGCGCTCGAGGGCGCACGCTCGATGCTGACGCTGGAATCGACGCGCGGTTCCGGCAAGAAAGTCGCGTCCAATGTGCGTTGGTCCTACGGGCACAGCACGATCCCGCGTCACCTGCGCGATGTTATTGTCACCGAATACGGCGTTGCCGATCTTCGCGGCCAGTCGGATGCCGATGTGATCGCGGCGATGCTGAATGTGACGGATACGCGATTTCAAGGCGAACTGATGCGGCAGGCGAAAGAGGCGGGCAAACTGCCAACGGCATACGAGATTCCGGCCGTCCACCGCGAGAATTTCCCGGACCGCGTCGCCGCAGCCCTGAAGCCGTCACTTGATGCCGGATTGCTGCCGGCATTCCCCTTCGGCAGCGACTTCACGGACGTCGAACAGCGGCTGATCCCGGCCCTTCAGATTCTGAAGGAGGCGACTGCCAGTCCGCTGGCTTTGCTCGGACTGGCATGGGAAGGCCGCCGCGCCAACCATTCCGCCGAACTGGCAGCATGTCTTGCGCGGATGCAACTCGAACGGCCGGCATCCTTTGCCGACCGGTTCTATCGCGCCCTGCTGATCGCCGCGCTGGCGCGGAGCAGCCAGACCTAGCGGTGCTTGAAGTTCGGCTTCCGCTTCTCGATGAAAGCGGCCATGCCTTCTGAACGATCCTCAAGCGCAAACGTCGCGTGGAACAGATCGCCCTCGACATTCATGCCTTCGGCGAGCGGTGTTTCCAGCGCGCGGTTGACGGCGCTCTTTGCCATCGCGACCGCAGGCTGCGACATCGATGCGATCTTCTCCGCGATCGCGAGCACTTCTTCCATCAGCTTATCGGCGGGGAAAATACGGCTGACGAGGCCCGAGCGCTCGGCCTCCGCCGCATCCATCATGCGGCCGGTCAGGCACAGGTCCATCGCCTTGGATTTGCCGACCGCGCGCGTCAGCCGCTGCGTGCCGCCAAGGCCCGGAATGGTGCCGAGCGTAATTTCGGGCTGACCGAATTTAGCGGTGTCGGACGCGATGATGATGTCGCACATCATCGCAAGTTCGCAGCCGCCGCCGAGCGCATAGCCGCTGACAGCCGCGATGGTCGGCTTCTTGCAAGTCGCAACGCGATCGCCGCCGATATCCATGAAGTCTTCGCTGAACATGTCGATGAATTTCTTCGGCTGCATTTCCTTGATGTCCGCGCCGGCGGCGAATGCCTTTTCGTTGCCAGTGACGACAATGCAGCCGACAGCATTATTGGCCTCGAGCTGATCGATCGCGATCGCAATTTCCTTGAAGACACCAAAGGAGAGAGCGTTGAGCATCTTGGGCCGGTTGATCTGCACGATGCCGACCGCGCCCCTGGTCTCAACGATGATGTGCTCGAATGCTGACATGTTTCGCCCCTTGAAGGATGTCTGAGGATTAGCGCCTGCGCGCCGTTGGGCGGCAATGTGCCTTCCGGGGCTGGTCTCTGCAAGACCGGGGATGTCAGGGCTGATCGTCACGTGCGCAACAAAAACGCCGGTTCGCAAGGCTGCGGACCGGCGTTTGCGTCTGATGCAGACGGTGTTTGCGTCAGCTGATCAGCAGGCGGGCCGCCGATGCCAGTGTCAGCAGGCTTCCGAACGCGATGAAGATCTTGCCGATCAGCGATGTCTTGCTCCACGGGTCCCCGTCATCAGTCTTGAATACGGGCTTTTCCGATGCCGATGTCGCCCGGATGATCTTGCCGCTCTGGACCGGCGCCGGCTGAACTGCGACGGGGGCGGCCGGAGCGCCGGAATCCTGCGCGGTCTCGGCCGTCGCAGCGCGGTCGGCATCGGTCAGTTGGTCGGCGGCAGCAAGCTGCATGCCGTCCACGACCGGAGCATCGGTGCTGTCGAGAGCGGCGAAATTCCTCGCCTGGTCTTCCGCCAGGGCCTGGGCGCGGGCATTGGCGACCGAAGCCGGCAACTCGGTCTTGTTCTGACTGGCGGTCTTGGCCTCGCTACGCGCCGGCTTGTCCTCCCATGTCTCGGGAGCCTCGATAATCTTCGACGAGACCTTCGATCCTGCCTTCTTCGCGTATCGCGTTGACTTGGTGGCGTATCGCGCTGATTTGGATTTCTTCGCAGCCACGCGCTGCTTTTTGAATTTGGAGAGAACAACGGGACGGTTGGCCGAGGTGACCTTCGCGGCTTTTTCAGTCTTGGTTGTCGATTTGGCGGCCATCGCCGGCTCGACTGAAAAGCTCATCCAGATTCCGGCGGCAGCGACCAGCGCCGCTAATCCTGCACTCCTAATCCGCATGGCAATTTCCCCTTTTGCCAGAGCCTCCAGCACAGGGAACAGACCGGTGCGGAATGGCCACAGGACGGCAGAAAGAGGGAATCTTGTGATCTTTTGCCCTAAAAAAGGCCCACAGCCGGAGCCCCCGCGCAGCCTCGTTCGGTCTCGGGAACCAATTCGTTCACGATTGCGTGATTGCAATTTCTCCCCGTAACACTTTAGGAACAGGAGCGAATTGCCTTGATAGGAGCGCGCGTGCGCGGACGTGAGGACGAGTGGACCGATCTGATGCGATCGGCCAATGCCGGAGACAACGCCGCATATCATCGCCTCCTCAAGGCCGTGACGCCGGTCCTGCGAGCAGGGGCGCGCCGCGGTCTGGCGAGAGCCGGTCAGCCGGTCGACCAGTCCGAGGACATCGTGCAGGACATTTTGTTAGCGGTGCATTTGAAGCGGCATACCTGGGACGCCAACGCCCCGTTCGCGCCGTGGCTGTTCGCGATTGCCCGCAACAAGCTGATCGATGCCCTGCGCCGCCGCGGCCGCCGGGTCTTCGTCAACATCGACGATTTTTCAGAGACTCTGGCGGGTGCGCCGGTCGAGGACAGTGTGGCGCCGAGTGAGGTGACGACCCATCTCAACGGCTTGCCGAAGCGGCAGCGGGACGTGTTGCAATCGATCGCCGTCGACAGTGCATCTATCAAGGAAACGGCGGCTAAACTTTCGATGACCGAGGGCGCTGTGCGCGTGGCGCTGCACCGGGGACTAACGGGTCTCGCAAGCAAACTGCGGAAAGAATGACCATGGACACCAACGATCTCATCCGCACCCTCGCCGCGGACAACGACACACACGAACGCTCGGTCGGTCATCTGCTGCTGGCCGCACTGGTGCTTGCGGTGCCGGTATCTACTGCGCTGTTCCTGGCCGGACTTGGTGTGCGCTCCGACGTGATGACCGCCATGCGCAATCCGATGTTCGATCTGAAGTTCGCCGTCACCCTCGCGCTGGCCGCGGGCGCTATCGTGATCAGCCTGCGTCTTTCACGGCCGGAAGCCTCGCTTGGGCGCTGGGCGTGGCTGCTGGCGGTTCCGGCCGGATTGCTTGGAATCGGCATGATGGGCGAGATGATGATGATGCCAAATCGTGCCCCGATGGCGACGCGGATGGTGGGCTCCAACTCGAAACTTTGCCTGGTCGCCATCCCGCTGCTGTCCCTGCCATTGCTGGCGGCGGCGCTGGTAGCCTTGCGGCGCGGTGCGCCGTCGCGGCCGGCTGTGACCGGAGCTTTCGCCGGATTGCTGTCGGCCGGTTTGGCTGCAACACTTTACGCGGCGCACTGCACCGATGACTCACCGATGTTCGTAGCGACGTGGTATTCGATGGCGGCTGCAATCGTTGCGTCGATTGGTGCGCTCGCGGGCTCGCGCGTCCTGAGATTCTAAATTCATGTGACGGGCGGTGCGAAGCCCGGCGCCATCGTCCTCACACAGCAGATTCCGTCTGCGCGGTGTCCTGCCGCATCCGGTAGAAGCGCAGCACCTGTTGCGCGGTTGAAGGGCGGAGCATGTCGTAGCTTGACTTGTGTTCGTCGATATTCTCGATCTCGGTTCCGGACGCGTTGCCGCACATTTCAAGTACCAGCTTGAGCGACATCCAAGATAGCCCTGCGACCTTGGCGAGGACCAGCAATCCCTCCGAGCGCGACTCGATCATCATGTTTTCGACGGTCGCGACCGGAACATTCGCACATACAGCTATCGCGGCACCTGTTTCTTCGAAGCGCCCGGACGCCGCGAATTCGGCGATCTGCCTTTCGTCGAGGCGTCCGTCGTCGAAGAGGGATTTAACGAGACGCATCGCCTGAGATGTTTCGCCGCGTGTGGAGGCTCCATGGCCGGCGTTGAATGCGGCTTCCTTGACGGCGGCCGAGATATCGTCCGCTGCGCGGGGGTTTGCGGCCTGGAGGCGCTCTCGTACTGAGTCCGACGCTCTTGCGATGAGCTTGAGATAGTGAGGCCTTGGAATTCCTCGCCGTGCGCCAAGACAAGTAGCGAGATTGTCATTGCCCTCGGCGCGGGAGACCAGCTCCGTGAACCCCTTGTCAGAGAATTCTGCGCCCGGATTGTTGACGGTGCTCTCGACGACGTCGTTGTTGCCGCATTCAACCAGAACGTCGGTGACGGCGTCGCTCAGAACCTTTCGTTTCGAAATCGCGAGCATATGGCCCTGGCTTTTGCTGCGCGCGTTTTTGATCAGCATATCGTCGTTCAGCCGCTCTGACAGCGACAACACTGGTGCGGCGATCTCGATCTCGTCGTCGAAGGCAAGCGTGTAAATCAGGCGCGGGGGCGCTTTCGGCACTGGCGCCATTCGTTTCGCCAGCAGGGCCTTGGCCGAGGTCTCGATTTCTTCGATCAGACAATGAAAGACGTCATCGAAAACATTGATCTGCTCGTCGGAGTAGTCCGTTACACCGTACAGAAAGAGATCGGTGACCCGGCGCAGCGTCTCCACGCGGCGTGCCACAGTGCCGTGAGCGAGAGCATTCTGTAGTTCATCGAGAAGATTGGCCGGCCGTGCTGTCGATCTCGAACTCATGACTTTCTGTCCTGGAAACACCGAAGCGAGAAATGCCAGCCAGGTTCTTGGCCGGCGTAAATGGAAGCTAGGCTGAGACAACCCGGTTCCGCCCTAGGTCTTTGGCTTGATAAAGAAGCTGATCGGCGCGGGCGAGAATGCTGTCCGCGGTATCGTCCGTTCGCAACATGGCCACACCGGCCGACATTGTGACATTCATGTCCTGCGAAATCGCACTCCAGTCGAGCGCGCCTACGATGGCGCGCAATCGATCGACGGTGCGCATCGCTGCGCCATCGGATGTTTCCGGGAGAATGAGCAGGAATTCCTCGCCGCCATAGCGGCCGAATTTGTCGATGCTGCGGATATTGGCGAATACTGTGATCGCAAAAGCCCGCAATGCTTCGTCGCCGACAGGATGTCCGAACCGGTCGTTGATGCGCTTGAACCAGTCGAGATCGATCAACGCGACAGCGCAAGGCGTCTTGCTGCGCCGGGAGCTGGCGATCTCTTCGTCGAGCGTTTGCATGATGCTGCGGCGGTTGAGCGATCCGGTCAGTTCGTCAAGTTCTGCGAGTTCTTCGATGCGCTTGTAAGCTTCCTTCAGCTCGATGCCGCGACGGTAGAGGGATTCGTGCAGCGAACTGCTGAACAGTCCGACGACCATGCCGCGGCCAAGCACCAGAATGAAAACCAGCATGGTCGCGAAACGCTCCAGCGGCGTGCCGGTGGGCATTCCGATGGGTCTATCCGAGAGAAGAAACAGGACGGTCAGGCCGACGGCTGCGGCCGTCCATCCGATGATCGTCTGGCGGGGCGTGGACCGCAATGCGGCGAAGGTAAAGACAAGGAAGATGGAGCAAAGGAAGAGGCAGCCGACTTCGGGCGCCAGGTAGATGAACAGCAGCATGATCCCGAGGCTGATGCTGGTTTGCTGCGAGATGAAGTAGTGATCTCTGAACCGGTCGTTGACCTTGGCTTCCGAAATCGCAATGTACGCAGCCACCGACAGTAGACCGCAGGCTCCATAGGCGGGTGCGACCATAAAACTGGTGGCGCCTGCGTAGGCGTAGATCAGCAGAATCGCGGCGTCGATCATGTAGCTGACGCCGACCATGTCGAGCATCTGCCGCCGCTGCCTTGCACGGCGTGCGAGGATCTCCGGCGCCAATTCGCTCTCGACGGCGGAATGGCTTCGGCCAAGAGCGCCTGTCAGGGATCCGGAGGCCGATGAAGCTGCGCCGCGCATGAACTCGCCGTTAAGGAAAAGCAATGCGGGACTGTAGGCGGGAAAGCCTTTAGGTTTGGTATCATTGGAGTGACTTACGGGATCGGTAAGCCGCAGAGCTTCAAGAACTATTCCGTCCAATCCGGAATAATCCTAGGTAATTCAATACCATCTCTGGTATCCATAGGTCTCATCACTTGCCCTTGTTCATGATTCAGGGGCATTTTGCGCTTCGCCAATCCCGGCAATTTCGGGAAATCGCGAAGATTTTCACGGATTTGATCGAACCCATTTCCAGTCGCGTGCGACCAACCTTGCGAGACGGCCATTGAGTGCAACCCACGCGACGTCGGACGAAGTTCTGATCGGTCGCATCGCCCAAGGTGACCGGCTCGCCATGCAGGTGCTTTACGGAAGGCACCATGTACGGGTGTTTCGCTTCTCGCTGCGGCTCGTGAGGAACGAGTCCATCGCGGAGGACCTCATCAGCGAGGTTTTCCTCGATGTGTGGCGTCAGGCCGGCAAGTTCGAAGGCCGGTCTGCTGTCTCTACGTGGCTCCTGGCGATCACCCGGTTCAAGGCCCTGTCCGCCCTCCGCAAGAGGAAGGACGCGGAACTGGACGACGAAACGGCTGCCGCGATCGAGGACACGTCCGACAATCCGGAAGTGACCGTCGCCAAGAAGGACACGAGTAACGCGTTGCGGAACTGCCTGACCGCACTTTCGCCAGAACATCGGGAGATCGTCGATCTCGTCTACTACCACGAGAAGTCCGTGGAAGAAGTGGCCGAAATCGTGGGCATCCCGGAGAATACAGTAAAGACGCGCCTGTTTTACGCGCGGAAAAAATTAGCCGAACTGCTGAAGGCAGCCGGCGTAGAGCGAGGTTGGCCATGACTGCCGCAAGCAAGCAAACCGCCGATCGGGAGCCTACGGAGCTCGAGGCTCTGTTGCCGTTCCATGCGGCGGGCACGCTCAACCTGCGTGACGCCCGCCGCGTCGATGAGGCACTCGCCAGCGATCCCGATCTGGCGCGCCAATACGCAGCGATCCAGGACGAATATGCCGAAACGATTTTGCTGAACGAGAGCCTTGGTGCGCCGTCGTCGCGGGCGATGCAAAAGCTGTTCGCCGCCATCGACGCCGAGCCTGCGCGCAAGAGCGTGTCATTTAATCCGCTGATGCGGGCTGTCGGGTTCTTCTCCAGTTTGTCACCGCGCACGCTTGCTTATGCAGGTGTCGCTGGTGCGGTGCTGGTTCTGTTGCAGGCGGGTGTGATTGGAACCGTACTGGTCAAGGATCGCGCGGGCGGCAATTTCCAGACGGCCGCGTTCCCGGCTCAGTCGACCGCGGGCACGTTTGGCCTGATCCGCTTCGCGCCGGACGCCAAGGCCGACGACATCGCCCAGTTGCTGAACAACTACAACGCGTCCATCGTTTCCGGTCCCAAGGCTGGCATGTTCCGCGTCCAGTTCGGCGACAAAGCGCTGTCAAAGCAGGACGCGGCGCAGCTTATGACACGGTTGCAGGCCGAAAAGATCGTCAGCATGGTGGTGAGTGCTGACTAGTCCTTGATCCCGCGCCCGATGGGTATCGGGCAATCGGCTTGGCGGCAACGCCACGATAGAGCGCGAGGGCCATTACCTGCGCGCTGGCGCTGCCATGGATTCGCGAGGACGTCAGATGATCGAGACAGGCCAGGGCAAACGATCTTTCATCCGGACGAAAAGCCGGATGCGGCCGTTGCGGTCAATTGCTCTGATCGCGGCGGTGGTGACGCTGGCAACGCCGCAGGCATTTGCGCAGTACAGCGGCATGAGCATGCGCACCGGGCCCAGCATGAATGTGGGGCCGCGCATCAACATCAATCCGACGATACGTTACTCGCCGAACATTCAATACGACGGATACAGCGATCCAGGGCCGCGTCCGCGCGTCATGCGGAATCTGGATCAGGGTGGGCCGGAGGACATTTCACCCCGTAAACGCCCAAGCAAAGCGAAGTCCACGCCTGCTGCGATCGACAATACCTACGTCGCGAAGGAAGTACTGATCGAGATCGCGGGCAACCCGACCGATGCGCAGGCCGACGACATCGCGCGGCGCCATCGCCTGAGGCGTGTTCAGTCCCAGAGTTTCGCGCTGACCGACAGCACGTTCTTTCGCTGGCGGATACCGGACGGACGCTCGGTCGATGCCGTGGTGCGCGAACTGGTCGCCGGCGGCAACGTCAAGGCCGCACAGCGAAACAACATCTTCAAGCTGCAACAGAATGCAACGCCGGGAGCCGCCAGACCCGAGGGCGATCCCATGCAGTATGCACTCGCCAAGATGCGGCTGCCCGAGGCACACGCGCTCTCGGTCGGTGCGGACGTCACAATTGCCGTGATCGATTCAGGAATCGACGTCACCCATCCTGAACTGGCGGGCGTCATCACCGGCACGTTCGACGCGCTCAACAATGGCGAAGGACCGCACCCCCACGGCACCAGCATCGCGGGCGTCATCGCCGCACATGCGCGCCTGATGGGAACGGCGCCGTCCTCACATCTGCTGGCGATCCGGGCGTTCGATGACAAGAAGAGCGGTGCTGAAAGCACCTCGTTTCTGATCCTCAAGAGCCTCGACTATGCGCTCGCGAAGAATGCGCGGATCATCAACATGAGCTTTGCCGGTCCGCACGATCCCGCCATGGAGCGCGGTCTTGCCGCTGCCGCGGCCAAGGGCATCGTTCTGGTGGCTGCTGCCGGCAACGCCGGCGCGAAGTCTCCGCCGCTCTATCCGGCAGCCGATCGCAACGTGATCGCGGTGACAGCCATCGACCAGTCCGACAAGCTCTTTGCCCAATCGAATCGTGGCAGTTATGTCGCCATCTCGGCACCCGGCGTGGATATTCTGTCGCCGGCACCCGACGGTAAATATCAGATGTCGTCCGGCACCTCGCTGTCCGCCGCTTATGTCAGCGGCGTGGCGGCATTGATGATCGCGCGCAATCCCGGGATTTCTTCTGCCGATGTTCGCGCCACATTGATATCGACCGCGCGCGACCTCGGACCCAAGGGCCGCGACGATCAGTTCGGGGCAGGGCAGGCCGATGCTTTCAGCGCTGTTTCGGCGGTCGTCCCGGCTCCGATGGCTGCGGCATCCGATAACGGCGACAAGCGCTGACAATCCCGCCGGATGTGAACCCGCCACATCCTTCCTGCGACCAACTTCTGCCGGCGACGAATTCCTCGTTTCCTGCAGCCTGAATGGCGCGGGCGCCCATCCACCCTCGGCCGCGTGCCGTCGCCGGCAGGGTCGCGGTAGTCGCTTCGGGCCGCGATCAGGCGGCAGGTGCGTTAATACTTGCGTGTTCGTGAATTGTGCAAACGCCTGTCACGAAAGTTGCATGTATGTGTGGCACGGGTTGCGCTATCTGTTTCTCGTTGTTTCGGTGCTGCGTGAGTCGTGGCGTTGCTTGATGTTTGTTCAGAAGTGATTTTTAGAACTTTCCGGATTCGAAATGACCAATCCTGGCGACGCCCAGCAGGGGCGAAGTGTTGTGACGCGCTGGCGTATGCTCGCTGAGCGAAGGCTCAATTATCTGGTCGAACTTTATGAAACCGGGCGCTGGAAGGCTTATTACAGCGAGACGGAGTTTCTGAAAGTCGTTCAGGAGGCCCGTGCGGCGCTGAAAACGTGGGAGCAACTTGCGCCTCTCGATCCTGTTCAGGACAAGCCGATGGAAGTGGCGATCGCGCAGGCTGTAAGTTCAGCCATTCCCGCATCGCCTTTCGCAGACATGTCGTCAGCGCACAGCGTTAACGCCAAGGACAATCTGCGCAAAGCGTGAGGTTCCGTCTGCGCCGAGATCGGTTGTGACCGCCTTTGCATGATCGAGTCCGACGATCGCGCCGCCTCTGGATCCTGAGATCAGGTTGTTGCTGACCAGCGTGGTGCCGGCTCCCGGCACCACCGAGACGCCGATGCCGACAAAGGCGTTGCGCAGCACGTTGCCGGTGATGGTCACGTCGCGGAGGTACTTGCCCCAGCCGGCCATGATTCCGAATGAGGGCGCATTCTCGATGACGTTGCCGGTCACCGCGGCGTCCGCCTCCACCACGATGCCAATCCCGGCGTCGTCATCGGGCGCGGTGCCGATCGGGCGCTTCGGCAGGATATTCCGGATGACGTTGCCGTGGACGGTCGCGATGCGGCCGCCCTCGTTGAAATTCGCGACCGACACGCCGACCGCGCAGATATCGACGGTATTGTTGGCGATCACCGCGCCTTCGAACGCGAACTCCGAATAAAGCGCGACTTCGCGGACATTGCTGACGCTGTTGCCGGTGATCTGGATGTTCGAAGCGGAGTTGCCACGCACGGCGGAATAATCGCAGTTGCGGATGCGATTGCCGCTGACGATGACATTGCCGGCACGAAAGGCGTTAATGGCGTTGCCGTGCTGGCCGGAGCCGCCGGGGCCGGCCTTGATATCGTCGATGCGGTTGTTGACGACGATCGTGCCGTCATCGCCGATCGTATGCCGAAGGATTTCGATGCCGTTGTCGGACGCGTCCTGGATCGTGTTTTGTGCAACGAGCAGCCCCATCGCATCGAACGAGGTGAACGCCGTATTCGCGGTCTTGCGGATGGTGTTGCCGCTGACTTCGCCCGCGATGCTTTCAAACCAGATGCCGTATCCGCCGCTGCCGACGATGTCGCAGTCCTGCACGCGGACATCGAGGCCGTTCTGGAAATGCACAAGTCCACGCCGGTCGGCCAGTTTGATGCCGGCGCCCTCAAGCGTAAGGCCGGTGAGGGTAATGCCGCTCGCACCCTCGCTGCCGATGAGCGATGCGCCGCCAGTAAACTTGAGAACGGTCGCGCCACGTATGCCGACGAGCTGGCCGCCATTCGGCACTCTCAAGGCGCCGGTACGATAGATGCCCGGCGGCAGCGCCAATGGCATCTGCGCATTGGCTGCTGCATCGATAGCGCGCTGAAGTGTTTTTGTTTGATCGTCGGGACTGTTTGGCCGCACGCCGTACTGAGTCGCGTCACGCCCTAGTGTGGAGGTCAGCGGAGCCGCGCGCGCAGGATCAGGCGTTGCCGCCAGCGCACCTGCCGCCGCGCCGGCGGCAGTGGCGTTGATGAGACTGCGGCGATTGATGTCCATGCGATGCTCGGCCTGACAGCGTCCCAGGTTCACCTGAACGCACAGTAAGACCTAATGCAGGAATGCAGCGAACGATGCCCGCCCGCGCGAATTTGCCCGCGATTGTCGGTAGTAGGGTTAATGGAATGGAGCCGCGGGAGCGATCAGATCGGCTTGTTGTGCGGCGTAAACAGGCGGCCTTTCTCGACTACGACCACAACGAGAAGCGCGACGACCGAACTCAGTACCCCACCCACCGCGAGGGGGACCAGAGTGCCGTTATAGGTCTGCCCGATGGCCGTCCCCACCCCGATTCCGATCAGGGTTGTGATCGATCCGAACAGGGATGAGGCCGTTCCGGCGATATGTCCCTGAGGCTCCATCGCAAGCGCGGAGAAATTGGAGAACATCAATCCGAACGAGAACAGGCTGGCGGTGGACAGGACCATGAACAGAGGCAGGGACAGCCATCCGGCGAGCGCCGCAACCAGCATCACAATGGCAACGGCCAATTGGCCGACGAGGGCGCTGTGCGAGATCATGCGCATGCCGTAGCGGCCGACGATGCGCGAATTGAGGAAACCGGCAACGGCGATACCGATCGCGATAGCGGCAAACGCCAGCGGAAAATAGTGACCGAGCCCGTAGATACCCGTGAAGATCTGCTGCGACGACAGAACGTAGCCGAACAGAATTCCCTGTATGCTGCCGGCAGCCAGTGCGTAGCCGAAGGTTTGCCGGTTCGTCAGGGTCTGAAGGAAATTCTTTGCCACCTCGCGGGGAGCAAGCGATTTGCGCTCGGTGAGCGGCAACGTCTCGGGCACGCGGATGACAATCCAGCTCAGCGTGAGCAGGCCGTAAATCAGCAGGACGATGAAAATGCCATGCCATTCAGCTAGCAGCATGATGGCCTGGCCGAATGACGGGGCGATTACTGGAACCGAAATGAAGATCATCATCGCAAGCGACATCACGCTCGCCATCCTGCGGCCGCTGTAGCAGTCCCGCACGATGGAGGTGGCGATCACGCGCGAGGCGGAGGTGCCGAGACCCTGCAACGCGCGCGCGAGCAGCAGCGTTTCAAATGACGGCGCGACGATCGCGAGCAGACTGGCGATGCCATAGACGATCAGACCGCCGAGCAGGATCGGTCGCCGTCCGAAACGGTCCGACAGCGGGCCCATGATGAACTGTCCGGCGCCGAAGCCGGTCAGGAACACCGACAGGACTGCCTGGGCGTGGTTGACGTTGCTGAGGTGAAATGCCGACGACACGTTCGGCAGCGCCGGGAGCATCAGGTCCAGGGCGAGCGGGTTGAGCGCCATGATCGCGGCCACGATGGCGACGAACTCGCGAAAGCCCATGGGACGATGGGTCGATGAAACCCAGGCATTGGCGCTGGTATCGGTCATGAAGCGTGTCTCGCGAGGCTGAGACAACAGCTTACGGAGCGATATTGCGCCGCACAACTTAGCTTCCGGTATGGCTGCCAGACGGATTTGCGGCCAAAAACCCGGCTGCTTGATGTCGCGCCAGACGTGCCATTTCCATCAGCATGGCTTCGCCTGCATCGACCAGGTGCTCAAACGTCATCCGGCCCGGCGCGTGGCGCTCGGTGGAACTTCGAGGCACAAGCGGAACATGGACGAAGTTCGCGAGGCGAGGGCCGCCCTCAACATGGGTCGCCTCGATCGCCCGCCAGCTTAGATAATTGCAGAGATAATATCCTGCGCTCAGAGAGGGGCGGGCGTCCACGCCTGTCAGTTGCGCCGCGCGCAGCAGACGCTGCGTGTGCGGTCCGAAGCGCCGTGTGGAATCTGAATTCGCCACGATGGTGCGGCTTCGCACCTCCGTGTGTTCGGCATCGGGCCATATCTGGGTGACGGTGTTGCGCGCGCGGGTTTCGAGGCGGAGGAACGGCGTGCGCGTCGCAAGCCCGAACATCAGAAGCGCATCGGGGCGATGCGTTTCAATCAGCACCGGAAGCTGCCGATCCACCGCGCTGTAGGTTACCGGGAAGACATGTCCGATCCGCTCGATGCCGTCGAACATGGGGCGGCGCAGGCGAAGCAGCCGCTCGACAAGTTTTTCGGTCGGATTGTAGGGGGCGCCCGGAAAGGGGCGAAAGCCGGTGATCAGGATACGCGGCTTCGCGCCCATCATCGCTCCAGCAGCGCTGTAATTGTGTCCGCAGCGACTGCGGGCGTCATGCGGCCGTTGGCCACTGCGGCTTCGGTTTGCTTGACCTTGGCGCGGATGACGGGATCGGAGCGTAGCCGCGCGTGGAGCCGATCCTCGAGGATGGTGTACATCCATTTGACCTGCTGTTGCCGCCGCCGTGTCTCGAAGTCGCCGCACGCGATCATGGCGGTCCGATGCGCGAGAATTTTCTCCCACAGCCCCTCGATCCCGTCGCCTGTCAGTGCGGAATAGGTGAGGACCGGCGGAAACCAGTGTTCCGAGCGCGGCGCGAGAATGTGAAGCGCGGCGTTGTATTCGGCAGCGGCCGCTTTCGCGCGTTTGAGATTGTCGCCATCGGCCTTGTTGACGGCGATCATGTCGGCAAGCTCGACAAGGCCCTTCTTGATGCCCTGCAATTCGTCGCCAGCGCCCGGCAACATCAGCGCCAGGAAGAAATCCGTCATGTCGCAGACGGCGGTTTCCGATTGTCCGATTCCGACGGTTTCCACCAGCACCACGTCGAATCCGGCAGCTTCGCAGAGCAGCATCGCTTCGCGCGTTTTTGCAGCGACACCGCCGAGCGTGCCCGATGACGGGGAAGGGCGGATGAAGGCATTGTCTTCGGCGGAGAGCCGCGCCATCCGCGTCTTATCGCCGAGGATCGAGCCGCCGGTGCGCGCCGATGAAGGATCGACCGCGAGCACCGCGACCTTGTGGCCCTTGGCGATCAGCGCCATGCCGAGCGCATCGATGGTGGTGGATTTGCCGACGCCCGGCGAGCCGGTGATGCCGACACGCATCGCGCTGCCTGTCAGCGGCAGCAATTCCTGAACCAGATCGCGCGCCTGCGCCTGATGGTCGGCGCGGCGGCTTTCGATCAGCGTGATCGCGCGTGCCAGTGCAGCGCGGTCACCGGAGCGAATGCCATCGGCGAGATGGAGCGAGGCTTTCGGGGAAGCTGTCACCGGGGCCATACGCGGTGTTGTTTCAATCGCCGCTCACTCCGCCGCTTCGCTGGAATGCCCGAGCCGCACGTTGAGTTTGCGGATCAGTTCCTCGGCGGCGTCCGCGATGACCGTGCCGGGCGGGAAGATCGCCTCGGCGCCAGCCTTGTAAAGGGCATCGTAGTCCTGCGGCGGGATCACGCCGCCGACGATGATCATGATGTCTTCGCGGCCGCGCTTCTTGAGCGCTTCCTTCAACTCCGGAACGGCTGTGAGGTGAGCCGCGGCGAGCGACGACAAGCCGAGCATGTGAACGTCGTTTTCGACGGCTTGCCGCGCCGCCTCGTCGGCGGTGGCGAACAGCGGCCCGATGTCGACGTCGAAGCCGACGTCGGCGAAGGCCGACGCGATGACCTTCTGTCCGCGATCGTGACCGTCCTGACCGATCTTCGCGACCAGAATGCGCGGGCGGCGGCCTTCCGCATCCTCGAAGGCATCGATAAGAGCCTGCAATTTTTCGACCCGGTCCGACATGGTGGCGGCCTCGCGCTTGTAAACGCCGGTGATGGATTTGATTTCGGCACGGTGACGACCGAACACCTTTTCCATCGCATCGGAAATTTCGCCGACCGTGGCCTTGGCGCGCGCCGCGTCGATGGCCAGCGCGAGCAGGTTGCCGTTGCCTTCGCCCGCGCTGCGGGTCAGCGCTGCAAGCGCTGCATCGACATCCGCCTGTTTTCGTTCGGAACGAAGGCGCGCCAGCTTGTCGATTTGCAGGCGGCGCACGGTGGAATTCTCGACCTTGAGAACGTCGATCGGTGCTTCATTTTCAGGCTTGTATTTGTTGACGCCGATCACGGCCTGCTTCCCTGCGTCGATGCGCGCCTGGGTTTTGGCCGAGGCTTCCTCGATCCGCAGTTTCGGTACACCGGCCTCAATGGCCTTCGCCATGCCGCCGAGTTCCTCGACTTCCTGAATATGCGCCCAGGCCTTGGCGGCGAGGTCGTGCGTGAGCCGCTCGACATAATAGGAGCCGCCCCACGGATCGATGATCCGCGTGGTGCCGCTTTCCTGTTGCAGGAACAATTGCGTGTTGCGGGCAATGCGCGCGGAGAAATCTGTCGGCAGCGCCAGCGCCTCGTCGAGCGCGTTGGTGTGCAGCGACTGGGTGTGACCTTGCGTTGCGGCCATCGCCTCGATGTTGGTGCGGACCACGTTGTTGAACACATCCTGCGCGGTCAGCGACCATCCGGATGTCTGGCAATGGGTGCGCAGCGACAGCGAGCGTGGATCCTTCGGATTGAACGGCTTCAGCAGCTTGGCCCACAGCAGCCGGGCCGCGCGCATCTTGGCGACTTCCATGAAGAAGTTCATGCCGATGGCCCAGAAGAACGACAGTCGGGGGGCGAAGCGATCGACATCGAGGCCGGCGGCCAATCCGGCGCGGAGATATTCGACGCCATCGGCGAGCGTGTAGGCGAGTTCGAGATCCTGCGTCGCGCCGGCTTCCTGCATGTGGTAGCCGGAAATCGAAATCGAATTGTACTTCGGCATCTTCTGCGACGTGTATGCGAAGATATCCGAGATGATCCGCATCGAGGGAGCCGGCGGATAGATGTAGGTGTTGCGCACCATGAATTCTTTGAGAATGTCGTTCTGGATGGTGCCCGAAAGTTTCTCCGGCGGCACGCCCTGTTCCTCGGCGGCAGCCACGAACAGCGCGAGGATCGGCAGCACCGCGCCGTTCATGGTCATCGACACGCTCATCTGGTCGAGCGGGATGCCTGCGAACAGCGTACGCATGTCGTAGATGGAGTCGATGGCGACGCCCGCCATGCCGACGTCGCCGGAAACGCGCGGATGGTCGGAGTCATAGCCGCGGTGGGTGGCGAGATCGAACGCGACCGAAAGGCCCTTCTGGCCGGCTGCGAGGTTGCGGCGATAGAAGGCGTTGGAATCTTCCGCCGTCGAGAAGCCGGCGTACTGACGCACGGTCCATGGCTGATTGACATACATGGTCGGGTAGGGACCGCGCAGGAATGGCGCGATGCCGGGCCATGTGTCGAGGAAATCGATGCCGTTGAGATCGGCTTCGCTGTAGCTCGGTTTGACGAGAAGACCCTCGGGCGTAAGCCACGGCTGCGCGTTGCTTTCGCTGCCCTTCACGGCCGCGGGCTCGAATGCAACGTCGGCGAAGTTCGGTATGCGGGTCATTCTGCTGTCTCAAGTTTTGCGCGATCAGAGCGTTGATGCGCAGCTCACGTATTATGGTCCGGATGCTGATAGCTGACAATGCTGCCCGCCTCGGCAGAACCCCATGATTCGGCTGTCGTTTTACCCGGCAGGTTGTGCAGATGGGCGACCCAGGCGAGCTTCGATTCAATGCCAATCTGATAGGTCGGAATCACGCGGTCCGGGCGATCGAAAGCGCCGGTCAGAAGCTCGATCACCGAGCCATTCAGCTTGCGATAGCTCAGCGGTGTTCCGCAGGCCTTGCAAAAATCACGTTCAGCTATCGATGACGAGCGAAACGTCCCTGGCATACCGCGCGCCCACGCGAAGTCGCCATGGGGGATTTCAACGAAACAGGCGAATGGTCCGGCCACAGCCTTCTGGCACATCCGGCAATGGCAGACGCTGATCCGCCCCGGATTGCTGTACGACGCAAAGCGCACCGCGCCACATTGGCAACCGCCGGTCAGAACAGGAACTCGTTCCTTCATGGCTTCACCCAATTCGTTCGTAGGCCGCCTTGAGCGTTGCGAGGGCGTCGCCTCCCGCAAAGATAAAATCGCCGACGCCCGCAGTGCGTAGGGGCGCTTCGAGTTCGCCGGGCCGGCCTGCCAGATAGATATGTTTTCCGCCGGCGTCGTGAAGAGCTTTCGCGGCGGCCTCGGCACTCGCGGCATAGACCTTGTCGGACGAGCAGAGGCAGACGAGCGCTGCGCCTGACGACTTGAAAGCCGCAGCGAGCGCCGCCGGATCGGAGAAGCCTTCGGTATCGATGGCCTCGATGCCGCCGGTCTCGAAAAAGCTTTTCGCGAAGGTCGCCCGCGCAGTGAAATCGGCAGCGGTGCCGAGATTGGCCAGAAACATCTTTGGGCGCTTGCCGGTCTTCGACATCTGATCGGAGCGATCGCGCAGCGCCTCGAAAGGTGCTGCGAGCCGAATGGGCGCGAGCGCATCGAACCGGATCACGATGTCATCCGGCAACAGCCCCGTCACCGGTTTGGCATCGAGCACGGCCGGTGTCTTCTCGTGAAGGTTCGGAAACTCGCTGGCTCCGGTCAACACATCCTTGCGCCTGGCGATATTGACGTCGCGCGCGGCGCGAACTGCGGCCACTTTGCCTTGAATGATGTTCTTTTCGAGCGCGGCAAACGGGCCGCCGGCCTTTTCGATATCCTGAAACTGCGTCCATGCGGCTTCGCAAAGCTGCCTGGTGAGTGTTTCGATTCCGCCCGATCCTGCGGCCGGATCGGAAACCTTGTCGAGATTGGATTCTTCCAGCAGCACGAGCTGGGTGTTCCGGGCGATACGGCGTGCGAATGCATCCGGCAGTCCGAGTGCCAGCGTGTGGGGCAGAACATTGATGCTGTTCGCGCCGCCGAGTCCCGCCGAGAACGCTGCGATGGTCGCGCGCAACATGTTCACATCGGGATCGCGCTGTGTGAGCATCCGCCACGCGGTATCCGCGGCAATGAAAAGCGGCTGTGGGGTAAGTCCGCAGCTTTGCTCGACCCGCGCCCAGAGCAGACGCAGCGCACGGAATTTCGCCATGGTGAGAAACTGATCGGCGTCGGCGCTGAGGCGGGCGTAAATCATCCGCCGTGCGTCGTCCAGCGGAATGCCGGCCGCTTCCAGCGCGCGCAGATAGGTGACGCCAACCGCGAGGACGTAAGCCAGTTCCTGTGCTTCCGAACCGCCGGCGTCGTGAATGACACGGCCATCGGCCGGCGCGAAAGGACCCTGAAAGCCCAGCTTCGCAAGCTTCGCAATCTTGTCGCCAAAAACCTTCGCGATGGAGTCCCACGGACCGTGGCTGCTGCCGCGTACTCCGCCGCCGCCAATCGGATCGAGACCGAAGCGGACATTCACAGCCGCGGGGGAAATTTTTCGGGCAGCAAGCAATTCGGCCAGATGCTGCCCCATGTCCCGCGACTGCGGGCCGATCTCCAACTCAATGCCGATGCCGGCGTCGAGATACACGCCGTCGAGTGCGCGTTCCAGCGCTTCCTTGGTCGGCGGCAGTCCGTAGCCGCGCGCGCCGTTGGCTCCGGCGAAGACGAGCGTCAGACCGGTGGCGCCGTTCTCGAGATCATGCAGCGCCTGCGCGTTAGCGCTCGCTGCATCGGGATGATCCACCCGCTGCATGATCTGCCAGGGGCTGCCTGCGGGACGCGCGGGAATGGCGGTCGCATTGCGGGCACGCTCGTAGATCGGATCGATCCGCAGCCCGTCGTAGGTCTTGCCCACCAGCTTATCGAATGGAGCACCCTTGAGAACCCCGTCGGCCAGCTTCCGCCAGTCATCGCGAGTGGCAGGGGCGAAATCAGCCGCTAAGGTCAGGGCATCGGTTTTAGTGGACATTCAGAAGGTTAGCTCCCGGAACGCTATTGGTTGACCGGAAAATGCCATGTGGCGGCGCGCAAGCCAAATGGTTGTTTCAGGCGTTTATTGCAAATCAGGCAAGCGTTCGATGCCATCGGACGAGAGCCGCGCGAGAGCCTGACGCGGGGTCTGCCCCGCGATCGGGCGATCCGGTGCGATTTCGGTTAGCGGCACCAGTACGAAGGCCCGTTCGAACAGGCGAGGGTGCGGCAGCGTCAGCTCCGGCTTGTCGAGGCGGACGTCATCATATGCGATGATGTCGAGGTCGAGCGTGCGTGGCCCCCAGCGCCGCTCATTGGCCCGGTCGCGGCCGAACTTCTTCTCGATCTTGTGCAGCGTGAACAGCAGCGCATGCGGATCGAGGCTGGTTTCGATTTCGATGCAGGCATTGACGAATGGCTCCTGATGTTCGTCGCCCCACGGCGGCGTCGCATAGTCCGACGAACGCGCCACGAGGGCGGCCTGCGTCATGCCGCAAATGTTGGCGATCGCCTTGCCGAAGGTGGCGCGGACATCACCAACATTGCCGCCGAGAGCAATCAAGACGCTCGCCATGGTTTTTTAGGCCCGCGTGCGGGTAATGACGACGCCGACATCGTCGAAGATCGCGGCGATTGGTGCGTGCGGCTTATGGACCGTTACCTTGACCGCGCTGATGCGGACGAAGGCTGCAAGGATCGCTTCCGCCACTGCGCCTGCCGCGCGCTCCAGCAGATAGTAGTTGTGACCTTTGAAGGCTGCGCTCGCGGTCGCCACCACGTCCGAATAGGACACCGTGTCGGCGAGCTTGTCGGTGCGGGAAGACTCTGCGAGATCAATGGATAGTTCGAGGTCGATCACGAACCGCTGGCCGACTTCAGCCTCATGGTCCATAACGCCGTGACGGGCGTGGATCAAAAGTCCCCTGATGAAAATTACGTCGCTCATCGCTTGTCCTCAATTGCCGATGCCACGCGCAGGGCCTGTTTCGTTTCCGCCACGTCGTGCGCGCGGATAATTTTGGCGCCGCGCTGTGCCGCCAGCAGATGCGCTGCAATGGATCCGCCGAGCCGCTGATCCGGTTCGGACGGGCTGACCGACGCGATGAAGCGCTTTCGTGACGCGCCGACCAGCAATGGAAGGCCGAGCTGGCTCAAATCATCGAGCCGCGCCAGCGCGATCATGCTTTGCTCCGGTGTTTTGCCGAAGCCGATGCCGGGGTCGAGCACGATGTTCTCCCGCGGGATATTTGCGTTGGCGGCGATGTCGAGCGAGCGGGTAAAGAATGCCACCATGTCGGCGACAATATCGATGGCGGGATCGACGCTGTCGCGATTGTGCATGACGATCACCGGCGCACCATGATCGGCGATCACCCGCGCTATATCGGGATCGCGTTGCAGGCCCCATACGTCGTTGGCGATGACCGCGCCGTTGCCGAGCGCCCATGCAGCTACCGATGACTTCATGGTGTCGATCGAGACCGGACTCCCGAGGCGAGCGACCGCGGGCAGGACATCCCGTAACCGCTGCAATTCCTCGGCGGCGGTGACCGGTTGCGAGCCGTAGGGGCGGGTGGATTCTGCACCGATATCGAGGATATCCGCACCCTCGGCGATCATGCGTTTCGCCTGTACGAGGGCCCGGTCAGGCTCGATGAACCGGCCGCCGTCGGAGAAGGAATCCGGCGTTATGTTGAGCACGCCCATCACCGCGGGATAGCGCCGCACGAAAAGGGCCCGCAGCACCGGATGATACTGCGAGGCGGCCGGGCTCGATCGGGACGGGGCAGCCATCATGCGGTGGCTTTGCGCGGTCCCCGCTGACGAGTCAAGCGATGGCGGAGGGGATATGGCCCAAGGTGTCGGGGTCTGCCGGATTGGCCGGAGCCGTGGGCCGGTCGTTTCAGTACGAAATCTTCAGCGGCAGCTTGCGGGCGCGCTGGATCAGTTCCGCGACAGATTTGTCCGACGGCAGAACCTGAACGAGTTTGCGCTTGTCGTTGGCTTCTTTCATCGCCTGCGCCAGCCGCTGGGGATTGCGCTGCACGAACTCGCGCACGGTGACCACGCCGGCCGCCCGCAGCAGTTCGGCCTTGGCCTTGCCCATCCCCTTGATGCGCATGCAGTCGGCGATATTCGCCCAGGCCAACAGCTGCTGCTCGCTGAGGCCGGTCTTGGCGGCGAGCGCCTTGCGGCCCTTCGGCGTGCTGGCGCTGTCGAGCAGCGCAGCCGTCGTGCGAATGCCCTGTGCCTTGAGTTTGGCCAGGGCATGCGGACCCAGGCCGTCGATTTTAGAGAGGGGATACGCTGCAAGCGGATTAGACATGAGACTCGAACTTGGAAATGAATTCTTTACGCGAACTTGGAAAGGCCTGGGGTCTCGGCAATGATCGTGCCCATTCCGTCCGCGCCAATTTTGTCGCGGCCAAACCGGAATAGTTCACGTCCGAGACTTTGAATCTCGCTCATGCCAAGACCGAAGCCCGTCAGCTTGGCGCCAAGCGCCATCACACCGCCGCCCAGCATGCTCGCAAGGCCGCCCGTGGAACCGGCAGCAGCGATCGCGGATTCAGCGCCTGGAATCTTTTCGATGAGGGCACGCACTTGATCCACCGGCCCCTCCTTGCGAAGGAACCCCAGGATCGCACCGACGGCCTTTTCAGCCACAGCCCTATCGATGCCGGCTTTTGCAGCCAGAGCGTCAACCAGTTCGTCCATCAAATGCCCCGTGCCCTCCGGTTGATTGCCGGATATTTTGTTTGTGATTTTATCTTGAGCGCGTGCGTTGCGAATTACAAGCTATGCCGCTTTTGGAAACCGCAGTTTGGACGCAATCGATCGTGAAGTGTTGCAGCCATGCAAGACCGTCACTCGTTTTACGAACATTTGCGGTGCTGAAAGCAATAATCGGGGCTATCGCGGCTTCAAATTACGCGGTGAGGCCATATTGGTTTCAATGCGCTGTCCGATTTGGAGCAACCTGCATTGTCAGGATGCCGAGACACGCAAGCCAAGAATTGACGGCGCGTGGTAAGTATTCACTCATTCGTAGCGTCCGGACGCCATATATAATGCGGCGCGGCATCGGCTTGTGCGAAGAGGCGCATTCTGCGGGTTGACCGGCAGGTTCCGTCCTGCAAGATCACGCATGACGCGCGGCCGTAGAGGCAGGCGCACGGAATCGAAAGCCTGCGAGAGGCGAGACATGGCCAAGAAGACGTCCAAGACCGTTTCTGACAAGGCTGTTTCCGACACGAGTGGTTCCTCCTCAAAGGCCGCCCCGGCTGCAACTTCAGCCAGTGGTGGAAGCGTTGCGTCCGCGGACACCGACAAGACAATCTTCATCGGGAAGGGCGATCAGTCAGCGTTTTTGACGCTCGGGCTTGCGAACCGGCATGGTCTCGTGACCGGTGCGACCGGCACCGGCAAGACAGTCACATTGCAGGTCATGGCGGAAGGCTTCGCACGCGCGGGTGTGCCGGTGTTCGCAGCCGACATCAAGGGCGACCTTTCCGGCATCGCGGAAGTGGGGGAGGCCAAGGACTTCATTCTCAGCCGTGCCAAGGATATGGGCCTGCAGTTTCAGCCGGATCAGTTCTCGACGATATTCTGGGACGTGTTCGGCGAGCAGGGCCACCCGGTCCGCGCCACCGTTACTGAAATGGGACCGTTGCTGCTGTCGCAGATGCTGCAGCTCAACGACGTGCAGGAAGGCGTTCTCAACGTCGCGTTCCGCGTCGCCGACGAGCACGGCCTCGCGCTGGTCGATATGAAGGATTTGCGCGCCTTGCTTGATGCCATCGTGCCCGGCTCGGCGAAGGACGACGACGTTGACCCGCTACAGGACATTCGCAAGGCCGCGCAGTCTTTCGGCAATGTCAGCAAAGCGACGGTCGGTACCATCCAGCGCCAGTTGCTGGTGCTGGAAAATCAGGGCGCGGACAAATTTTTCGGCGAACCCGCGCTTCAGCTCAAGGACTTTATGCGGACCGACTCCAGCGGCCGCGGCATGGTCAATATTCTTGTCGCCGACAAGCTGATGTCGAGCCCGAAATTGTATTCGACATTCCTGCTCTGGATGCTCTCGGAACTGTTTGAACAGCTGCCTGAAGTCGGCGATCCGGCAAAGCCCAAACTGGTGTTCTTCTTCGACGAAGCGCATCTGCTGTTCGACGATGCCCCAAAACCCCTGATGGACAAGATCGAGCAGGTTGTGCGCCTGATCCGCTCGAAGGGCGTCGGCGTCTATTTCGTCACGCAAAACCCGATCGATGTGCCGGACAAGATTCTCGCCCAGCTTGGCAACCGCGTACAGCATGCGCTACGCGCCTTCACGCCGCGTGACCAAAAGGCGGTGCAGGCGGCAGCGCAAACCTTCCGGCCAAACCCGGCCCTCGACACGGCCCAAGTCATTATGGAGCTGGGCAAGGGCGAGGCGTTGGTTTCTTTCCTGGAAGGTAACGGTACGCCCGCGATGGTCGAACGTGTGATGATCCGCCCGCCAACGGCACGGATCGGACCGGTCACGCCGGACGAGCGCAAGGCGATCATGAATGCGAGCCCGGTCAAGGGCAAGTACGACACCGCCGTCGATGCGGAAAGCGCATTCGAGATTTTGCAAAAGCGCCTGTCGAATACCGCCGCGCCGGTCGGCACACCCAGTGCTGACGGATCGGAAGGCGGGGGCGTTCTCGGGCAGATCGGCTCGATTGTCGGGACGGTGTTCGGCACCAATACGCCGCGCGGGAAGATGTCGACCGGGCAGGTCATCGCGCGCAGCGTGACGCGTTCGGTGACCAACAAGGTCGCGGGCGATGTTGCAGCCAGCATCGGCAAATCAGTCGGTGGTTCGCTCGGCGGGTCGATTGGCCGTTCCATCGTGAGGAACGTGCTGGGTAGCCTGCTGCGGCGCTGACTACTGCTGCTTGGCAAGCAGTTCGCGAAGTGCATCGATGTATGAATGGGTCCCTGCAAAGGACTCATTCTCTTCGAGGATCAGGATTTTTGCATCGCGTAAGGAGTTCAGATCTTTTTCAGCGAGATTGGTTTGAAGCCGGCGATAGGGCTGGCCGCCGTGCCGGCTGAGGTTCAGATAAAAATATGTGCTGAGCGCCGACAAACAGTTGTCGCGTGCGAGGATTTCCGCTGGCAGGTGAGTGAAACTGCTGCCGACCACCGCGACATTCAGCTTGCTTGACGGATGGTCCGGGCAGGAGGCCGAGTGCTGAAATTTAACCTTCGGCGTGAGATAGGCTGTCGGTGGAAAAAACACATTGATCAGGTCTGCGAGTTCGCGATCGACGCCGCTGGTGACACCGGAAATGGTGTACGTAAAAGTGAACGGCGGCGCGAGGGTCTGGTTGGCCTGCCGGTTGATCTCTTCGGCAATGGCCGTCGCGGCCAAAGCACCGCCGATGTCGTTCCAGTGGGTTCCCCCCTGCGGGAACAGTTCAACCTCGTACTTTCCTCTCAAGGAATGGATCATGGTCGCGGTATCGACCACATTGATACCCGCCTCTCGCAGAAGGTTCACGTACCTCGGAACGAACTCGATCCTCGCCGCAGGCGTGCTCGGGCATGCCTGGAGATTCACAAAATAGTCCGGCAAGTGTGCGACCTTTGACGGTGTGATCAGATAAATGAAAACCGATCCACGCGAGCGGTAATAGTCCTGAACCGCCTTGAGCTTGGGAATAGTCGCACGGGCCCGCGTCTCGACCATGTCTTCGGTGCGATTGCAGTAGTCGTCCAGATAGAATTGTTCGATCAGGTGTCCGTGCGCCCCGCGCACGACGCCGGGCAGTGTTAGTTCTCCGAACAGTTCGAATTTCAGCTCGTTGTTGAAGCGCACCAGCAGCGGACGGATCGGCAGCGCCTGGGTTACACGCTCGGTGATGGCCTTCTGCAGGCTGCCGTCAATCAGGGATGACAGCGACCAGGTCAGCGGCAACTGCCGTGTGACGCCGGCCAGCTTCGGGCCGATCTTGATTTCAAGTTTCGGATGATTTGGTGCAACGGCCAGATTCCATGCGGTCAACAGCGGCAGCAGCACGAGGAGAATGCAGAATGTGGCGCGGACAACGGGGTGTGAGAATGACAGCCGGTTCATGGCATCAGAACCTGAAATAGATAAATGGCTGGAACGGCACCGTCACCGAGCGGGCAATGGCAAAAACGTACAGCATCACGAGCGCCACCGCCGTCACAAGCCGCAGCCAGCCGTGCGTTTTGTAGGCATTTCTGAGCGGCTCGAACAGCATCGTTGCCGGGAACAGCGAGATGATCACTCCGAGTGCAAGCGTGAACGGCACCTCCGCCGGAACAGAGATCGCGGTGTGGGCGGAAGATGAGCCGAACAACGCAGCGAGGAAAGGCCCAAGATGGGCGGGCGATTCAGAACGGAAGATCGCCCAGCCGATCATGACAATAAACAGGGTCACCGCAGTTGCTATGAACGCACCGCAGCGGTCGAGAAGCCTCCGCAGGAACATCCGGTCGAGAGTCAGGAACAATCCGTTGTATGCACCCCACAGCACGAAGTTCCAGCTCGCTCCATGCCAGAGACCGGAGAGCAGGAAGCAGATCCACAAATTGAGATAGGTGCGGGCTTCACCCTCCCGATTTCCTCCGAGCGGGATATAGAGGTAATCGCGGATCCACGTGGTCAGCGAGATGTGCCAGCGCTGCCAGAACTCGGTGATCGAGCGGGAGGCGTAAGGCGAATTGAAATTTTCCCTGAGTGGGATGCCGAACATGCGGGCGAGGCCGATCGCCATGTCGGAATAGCCCGCGAAATCGAAGTAGATCTGGATCGTGAAACACGCGAGCCCGAGCCAGGCCATGCCTGGAGACAGTGTTGAAGGATCTGCGGCAAAAACCTGCGTGGCGAAACTGCCGAGCGGATCGGCAATGAACAATTTTCTTCCCAGCCCGCGCGCGAAGCGCAGAAACCCTTCCTGAAAATCAGTCCAGACCACTGGCGGGGGATACGCAATTGCGTCGCGCATCTCATGGTATTTGAGAATGGGCCCGGCGAGCAGCTTGGGAAAGAACAGCACGAACAGGCAGTAGTCTGAAAACCGGTCGGCCGGTTTCGAGACGCCGCGGTAAGTGTCCACGAGATAGGTGATCTTCTCGAATACGACGAACGACACGCCGATCGGCAGCGCAATGTGCAGCAACGGAATGCGGCCGGCGGAAAAGGGCGACAGGATGAGATTGATGTTCGCGGCAAGAAAATCCGCATACTTGTAGAAAATGAGCAGGCCCAGATTGGCGGCAATCCCGGCCGCCAATGCCAGCTTTCGCGTTCGGGCCGGATTTCCTTCGACGAGATGAAATGACAGCGCGTAGTCGATGGCAGTCGAGAGGAACAGCACCAGCACGAAAGCGGGCTCGCCCCAGATGTAGAACAGCGTGCTCGCAATCAGCAGCGTCCACTTCTTGGCCGATGCGCCGGTCAGAAGCAGATAGAACGCATAGAGCGCCGGAAAGATTGTGAGAAAAAGCGGTTCGTAGAAAAGCATATGCGATCGATGCTCGAGGGCACAAAAGCCGCGAGAAGCGTGATAAAAGATGATAGAGGGTGAAGCAGAAATTGTCGGGCGAGTCCAGTTGGCCGACAATGCCGGCGCATCCCGACCGAGAGGACCAATCGAATATGTCAGCCACACCGCAACTCGCAGCCGTTCTCGACCATATCGACAAGGATTTCGACAACAGCCTGGAGCGGCTGTTCACGCTGCTTCGGATCAAGTCGATTTCGGCCGATCCGGCATTCGCGGACGATTGCAAAAAGGCGGCTGCTCATCTCGCCGCGGACATCGCCTCCATTGGTTTTGCGACCGACGTGCGTCCAACCGCCGGGCATCCGGCGATCGTCGGCAAGAGCAACGGCCAGAGCGGCGCGCATGTCCTGTTTTACGGCCACTACGACGTGCAGCCGGTCGATCCGCTCGATCTTTGGCACCGCCCGCCGTTCGAGCCCATCGTCACCAATCATGCCGATGGCCGGAAGATCATCGTCGCGCGTGGCGCTGAAGACGACAAGGGTCAGTTGATGACTTTCGTTGAAGCCTGCCGCGCATGGAAGAATGTCACGGGCTCACTGCCGCTCAACGTGACGATTCTGATCGAAGGCGAGGAGGAAGTCGGCTCGAAGAATTTCGGACCGTTCCTCGACAGGCACAAGAAGGACCTCGCAGCAGACTTCGTGCTGGTCTGCGACACCGGCATGTGGGACCAGAACACGCCGGCGATCACCACGTCGCTGCGCGGCCTCGTCTATGACGAGGTCAAGATCAAGGCGGCGAACCGCGATCTGCATTCCGGTATTTTCGGTGGCGGCGCGCAAAATCCGATCCGCGTGCTGACCCGCATTCTCGGCAGCATCCACGACGACAACGGCCACATCACCATTCCGGGTTTTTACGACGGCGTGAAAGATCTTCCGGCGGATATTCTCGCGCAGTGGAAGAATCTCAACCTGTCGCCGGAGACATTCCTCAAGCCGATCGGGTTGTCGGTTCCCGCCGGTGAGAAGGACCGGTTGCTGATCGAGCAGGTTTCGTCGCGTCCGACCTGCGACATCAACGGCATCTTCGGCGGCTACACCGGCGAAGGCTCCAAGACAGTCATCCCCGCGCACGCATCGGCGAAAGTCTCGTTCCGTCTGGTGGAGGGACAGGACCCGGAGAAAATCCGCAAAGCCTTCCGGGATTTCGTCACCTCGCGTCTGCCTGCGGACTGCTCGGCTGAGTTCATCGATCACGCCGGCGCGCCGGCAATCGCGCTCGACTGGGGCATGAAGCCGCTGGCGGCGGCAAAGCATGCGCTGACCGATGAATGGGGCAAAGACGCGCTGTTGATCGGGTCCGGTGCATCGATTCCGATTGTTGCGGATTTCAAGAAGACGCTTGGACTCGACACGGTGCTGATCGGGTTCGGCCTCGAGGATGACAACATCCACTCGCCGAACGAGAAGTACGACCTGAAGAGCTTCCACAAGGGTATCCGCTCGTGGGCGCGCATTCTTGCGGCGTTTGCCGACACCCCGCGCTGAGGCGGTCGATGCTGAAGCATCCGCCAAACGCAAAAACGCCGCCCGGAATTGGGCGGCGTTTTTAGTCTCTGTCAGTGTAGAGGCTGACGGATGGAATCTATATCCGAGGCCGATCCTGTCAAGTCTTGTAGCTTGGATCGAGCCGGTCGAGCTTGCGCAGCAGCGGCGGCCAGACGAGCTTGGTTGAGCGCAGTTCCGAACGATCCGGGTCACTGACCAGCTTTTCGTTTTTCTCGATCACAAGCTTTTCGACCGGGTAAGCGGTCGGCCCGAGCATGCGGGTGCGGACCTGCATCGTGCAGGCGCGCTCAAGATGAAACATGCGCTCGAATGCGGAAGCGACTGAACGTCCGACTGTCAGCGTGCCGTGATTGCGCAGCAAGAGATGGTTCTTGGTGCCGAGATCCTTCTGGATGCGCGGGCGTTCGTCGTGGTCGAGCGCAATCCCTTCGTAGTCGTGATAGGCGAGGTCGCCGGTGACGAGCTGGGCGGTCTGGTTCAGCGGCAACAGCCCTTCCATGCAGCTTGCAACCGCGGTGCCGTCGGGCGTGTGAAGGTGCAGAACGCAGCCGGCGTCCTCGCGAACTTCGTGGATCGCCGAGTGAATGGTGAAGCCGGCGGGATTGATGCTGTATTCGCTCTGGGTGAGCTGGTTGCCGTCGAGGTCGACCTTCACCAGGCTCGATGCGGTGATCTCGTCGAACATCAGGCCATAGGGATTGATCAGGAAGTGATGTTCTGGACCGGGGACGCGGGCGGAGATGTGCGTATCCACCAGATCATCCCAGCCATAATACGCAACAAGGCGATAGGCCGCGGCGAGATTGACGCGCTGCTCCCACTCACCGGGAACCATGTTGGATTGGACTTCCTTGAGACGTGCTTCAGCCGGTGACATGGCGATTTTCTCCCGCGATTTGTTTTGATCTTGCTCGGGGAGGAGCCTAGTCCCGGGATACCGCTATCGCAACATGCGACGCCCGCAGGGGCGCCATGCCGCGAACCCGAAACGGGCAGGGATCAGGGTGCCGGAATAGTGAGCAGGCTGGCGATGCTCTTGCCGCGGATGTCGTACACCCGCGCGAACACCACGTCGTCACGCTTGATTTCGACCACAACCGGCGCGTTCAGTCCCTTGCAGTAGAACTCGCCCAGCGTCATGGCGAAATCCGCGGCCTGGCTGTCCCAGCCGATGGTGAAATCGGGGCCAAGTGCGACCTGTGCCGGACGCTGCGGACCGCACACCGCGACACGCCACTTGCGGTTCCGGGGCGCAGGCTCCTGACGCTCCTCGATCTCCTGCCGCAGCCCCTCGGACGCCTGCTTGAGCGCGAGCCCCCAATAGTCGAGCATGTAGCGGTCGTCGGCGGCGCGAACCGTTCCCGCGATGTGGTTGAAGTGCGTGTACTGATAGGGATGCAGCCGGATCATCTCGTTGAGCGGCAGCATCAGCCCCAGCAAGAATACCGCTGCGAACACGGCCTGCGCGGGACGGCTGCGTTCCTTCAGCCAGCCGATGATCGTGGCAAAGGCAACGCCGGCGAGAACGGCCATCGGCGGGATGACAAAGATGAAATGGCGAATGCCGTTGTAAAGCGCCGGACGCTTCACCATCGCGATGATGAGCGGAAGCGTCGCCGCCAGCGTCAGCATCAGCATAATGCTCTTGCGCCGGGTATCGACGTTGGAGCGCATCAGCGCAACGAATGTGCCGGCGACGGCGGCGCCGAGCAGGCCGAGCAACACTTCGGGAAGCTGGAGTGCGAACAGCGTCGGCAGATACGACCACGGCATGTCCGGCACGGAGACGATCGCGCCGTTGAACAGTTCCTTCCATGGCTTCTCGAAGAAATGCGAGAAGTACGTCAGCGCGCGGAACGGATTGGCGGGGTCGATGATCGACCACGGCCACACGAGGCCCATGATCAGATAGCCCAAAAGTACGCCGGGCAGCAGAACATAAACGACATGACCGAGCCGGTGTGCGGCTTCGCGCAGGCCATGGGTCCGGATGTCGGAAATCCAGATCGGCATAAATCCGATCGCAGCGTAGATCAGCGCCAGTCCGCCGAGGATACGGCAGCCGATCGATAGACCCGCACCCAGACCGATGATCAGGATCGTATGAGGCTTGGGCGACGGATACTCCTGCGCCAGCCTCACCAGCCCGAGCATCAGGATCACCATTGCCACGGCAAAGGGTGCATCCTTCGGATTCATGAACATGTGTCCGTAGAACGTCGGACACAGGGCGAGCAGGACGATCGCTGCGAGACCGGCCACCGGTCCGCCGACGCGCCGCGCCAGCCGCCATGTCACGCCGATGCCGATCAGGCCCACGATGGCGCCGAGAAGGCGCCGCGTCTCGAACAGTTCGAGCGGAATGACTTTGTGCAGGAGCGCGGCCGCCATGTCGAAGCCGCCGCCGTACATGTAGAGGTTGGCGAACGACAGCGCGCTGGTATCGGTGAAGCCGCTGCCGAACATCTTCAGCAGCAGATCGGCATATTCCGCGTGTGTGTAGTCATCCCAGCCCAGACCGTAGTCGCGGAACGTCAGGCCTGCGACGACCGCGAGAACTGCCAGCACGGCAAGCGCAAGATCGTCACACGTCTGCTCGATCGAGCGCCCGGCTGGCGTGTCGAGGGCCGAAGTTGTTATCGATGACATCTCAGCTAATGAATCCAGCCGTTCCCGTGCCTGCATGTTTCCCGGGCAGGCTTTCCCGGGAACCTTGTATCCCAGATCGGTGTTCAGGTAATTGCCAAATATGGCGTATTTTCTCTAATTGCGTTGCAACATTTGCAACCAGGGTAAAACAACCCTGCTCCGAAAGCTTTTTTGCACGCGGGGCAGGTTGGGGTTCTGAACCTGAACGGCGCCTGACCGACGAGGCATCTTTCGTCGAAAAAGCATTCAATTACCAATTGGTAATGCGCTGACTTGAAACTATTATGGAACTCCCCCTGTGAGTCCGCCGGATCCAAACGGACACCGGCAAACCTATCATTCTAGGGGATCCTTTGGTTCTGATATGCGTAAAAGTGCCTAGGAGAGATTCGATCCGAATGTCAGAACCGGATCACTAGCGCGGGTTTGGAGCTTGTAATGATTGCGCTATTGATCGGCGGAACGGTCATCCTCTGCATCGGCCTTCTGACGGTCGTGTTCGGAATTCCGATCAAGGAATTCAGTTTCGGCAACACGATGATCCTGGCCGGGGCGGTGGTGTCCTGCACCGGGCTGGTCCTGATCGGCCTTTATTTCGTTGGCCGGGAATTCCGGAACCTGGCGCGCCGTCTGGAAACCGGTCTGCCGGCGCCAGCCGTGTTGCCGCGCGAGCCGGCCGGTGAGATCGAGCCTTCTGTTCCGCCTATTCGCCCGGCGCGAACCCTGCCTGAACCGCCGCTGACGCCGCGTCCGATGCCCCCAAGGCCCGCCCGCGAAGACACGTTGTTTACCCGCGATCAGCCGCGCGATGGAGCGCAGGACCGGGATGATTTCGGCGACGACAGCCGCGACGATCACGGCCGTGCGCCGCTCGGCGCGCATGAGCCGGCGCCATGGCCGGAGCATCCGGTCACCCGCGCGCGCAATCCTGCGCCTGCCACGGAATCATTCGAGCCTCCGGCGGAAACGCCTGCGCGCCAGCGCCGCAACATCATGTTCTCGTCGCACCGGCGCGATAAGGCGCGCGAG
Organism: Afipia sp. GW822-FHT03D08; assembly: GCF_058801645.1. Lineage (NCBI taxonomy): Bacteria > Pseudomonadati > Pseudomonadota > Alphaproteobacteria > Hyphomicrobiales > Nitrobacteraceae > Afipia > Afipia sp. GW822-FHT03D08. The sequence goes on along the minus strand of NZ_JBXANK010000002.1, from coordinate 160,325 downwards.
TTGCCCCCGCGCGATCTCTCACCGCAGGACGACAGCGCCGACAGGCCGGCGGCGGAGGATTTCGAGCGTCACGAGCCGGAACCGGAGGCGCGAGGCGCATTCGACAGCGCCTGGCCCAGTTCGCGGCTTGAATCCGATAAGGGGCGGCAGGATTCACCCTTGCCTCGAAATGAACGGAGCGCGCCGCCGCCTGCCTCCGATCATGACGCCCCGGAGCCTGTCCGCGAGCGGTTCCAGCCGCCGCGGCGAGCGGATGCCTCGTCGGTCACTATCGTGAAGTCGGGAGTCGTCGATTCGATGGCGTATTCGCTGTATTCCGACGGATCGATCGAGGCGCAGATGCCTGAAGGCATGGTGCGGTTTGCGTCGATCGACGAACTGCGCGCGCATCTGGATCAGCGCGGCTGATCCCGGCAAACAGACGGCCGTTCCCGAGCGTAAATAAATACACGCCGGTATTCTTGTTGTCCTTGTCAGTGCGGCAGCAAATCTCTCATACTTGCAAGTATAGATGACGTCGAAACTGTCGACAGGCGGCCCTTTGCTTGGGCGCCAGAGCTTTTCGACTGTCATCTGATTTGCGGATTTGAAAGACATCACGATGAGCGAAACCACCCCCAAGGGCTTTGTCGACCTGACCGCTTCGATCGTCTCCGCCTATGTCAGCAACAACGCGACCACCGCGGCTGAAATCCCGGCCCTTATCAGTCAGATTCACGCAGCACTTGTGCGGGTTTCAAACTCCGGCACGGAAGCCCAGGCGGAGCCGGCCAAACCGGCGGTTTCCATCAAGAAGTCGATGACGTCGGAGTACCTCGTGTGTCTGGAAGATGGAAAACGCTTCAAGTCCCTGAAGCGACATCTGCGCTCGCAGTACAACATGAGCCCCGAGCAGTACCGCGAGAAATGGGGCCTTCCGGCCGACTATCCGATGGTGGCCCCGAACTACGCGGTGGCCCGGTCCCAGCTTGCCAAGAAGATGGGTCTTGGCCAGCAGCGCCGGCGCCGGAAATAGGGCCTGAAAACTACAGGCTTGCCACAGCTTAGGAATAATTCCACATTTGAGATTCCCGGAGTCAAGTCCGGACGGCTGTTATATTTTTTCGGGGATCGCTATCCCCGCTGTTGGCATCGTCGCTAGGATATAGGTATAAAATCCTAGTGAGGTTTCGATGCTCGATTTCCAGCCGCCTGCTCTCCCTTTTTCTCCGCCGCAATCCAGCACCGGTGAACCGCATCCGAACGAGATCTGCCGTTTGGTTGCGGCCTGTGTCGCACTGGATTTCGGTCTCGACGCTGCCGCTCTTGAAACCGGTCTGCGCGGTTCTCAGCGCATGGCCTTCGCGCGGCAGATCGCGATGTACCTCGCCCATATCGGCTTTGGGCTCAGTTTCGAGATCATCGGACACGCCTTCGGACGCGACCGGACCACCGTCGCCCATGCATGCCGCGTCGTGGAAGATGGCCGCGACGACATCTGGTTCGATTGCCGTGTCGCGACACTCGAACTGATCTGCCGCGCGGCGGCCGGCGGAGACGTCCGATGAAGCGGCAGGACAGCAAGACCCGGCAATCGGCCACGCAGGTTCCCGGTGACGCGGTTGACGTGTTCCGAGCACAGCATCTCGACCTCGCAACGCGCGATCTTATGACGGAGACCGGCGTGACCCAGGTCCTTGTGAATGACAGCGAAAGCCCGCTGGCGTGGCTGGCGCGCCGCAAAGGACGTGATGGGCGCGCCATGATCGGACCGGATCAGTTCATCGCGGGTGAACGCCTGCGCGCGGATTTCACCCGCGGACACATGACGCCGCGCGTGACGTCGAGCTGGACCGGTATCGGCCGGACGAAAGGATCGGGCGGCGGCAGCGACATGACGGATCTGATCGTTGCGTCGCGCCAGCGCGTGCGTCTGGCGCTGGAAGCCTGCGGACCGGAATTCTCCGGGCTTCTGCTCGATGTCTGCTGCTTTTTGCGAGGACTCGAGGATGTCGAGCGTGAGCGCGGCTGGCCGTCACGTTCGGCCAAGGTTGTGCTGCAGCTGGCGCTCGACCGGCTGGCGCGTCATTACGGATTGCGCAGCGATGCGCACGGCACCGGCGGTTCGATCAGGACCTGGCTTGCGGATGACGCGGCTTTCACGCCGTAGTTATCTTAAGAGGCAGAAGCGAGCGTTTCGCGGGCGTCGTTCTTGATCCGCTCCACCATGGCGCGCAGCCCATTGGAGCGCTGCGGCGTCAGGTGTTCGCGAAATCCGAACTCGTCGAAGATCGAGATCGGATCGGTGTCCAGGATTTCGCGCGCCGTCTTGCCGGACTGGATTGTCAGCAGGATCGCGATCAGTCCGCGCACGATATGCGCATCGCTGTCGCCCTTGAAATTCAGCACCGGCTCGTCGCCGCTGCGGTCGATGTCACGCGACAGCCAGACTTGGCTGGCGCAGCCCTGAACCTTGTTCTGCGGGGAATGCTCGGCATCGGACATCGGGGCCAGCGTGCGGCCAAGCTCGATGACATAGCGGTAGCGGTCGTCCCACTCATCGAGCAGTTCGAAATTGTCCCTGATTTCGTCGATGGTCATGGCGGTCCGCGTGCTCATATCAAAAGGTCTCGTCCGAGCCTTATATGAGATCGCGAGACATCGATAGCTATAAGTTCCGGGCCTTTTTCGGCCCGGAATCGCCTGTCGGTGGTCTTATGGACCCGCCGGTCCCCCGGCTGGCGGCTGCCAGTCGATCGCAAGGTCGTCCTGCGTCAACGTCTGATGCACGACCGCCGCGATCTCCGGTCCGCCGACCTCGCTGTCATCCGGCGTGCCAATGGAGCCGGTGTGATCAGGTGCTTTTTTGCCGGCCTTGTCGAGGGGATCAGGCGCCTTCTTTTCGTTCTTCTCGGCCTTGTCGGTGATGAACTGATAAACCTTCTTGGCGCCGGACTGCGCGCGTTCGCCGATCACCGTCGCCGCCTGTCCGCCCACGGTACATGCCGCCGGCTGACGGTTGCAGAACTGGCTCATGTCGGACACGGCCGCGGTGGCTGCCGAAATAGCTTCCGACGCGCCGATCTGCGGACCCTTGTCCGAATCGGGCGTCTTGTCGGTCGGGAGCAGCACAAGCACCAGCCCCAGCCAGAACGCCATGCGAAGGAGGAAAAACATCTCACACCCCGTTAGTCGCTTTCACCGGAGTGGCTTCACACAATGAAGCACTCCGCCCCGTTGCGATTGATCTCGCAATCATCCCGTGTCGTATCAGACGCGGATAAATCTCCGGTTCTTGCGCTGTCTAAAATTTGAATGGTTTGATTTGGCGTAAATTTTCGATTGATAAGAGCAATATTTCGCTTCGAATGACGCGGCTGTGGCCGCGGCCCATGCACGATTTCGAAACCATAACGCGCCGCATGGAAACTTCGCGTTCACCATTCGGCCGGATGAAATCGCCGATTGTCCGCGAAAACAGCGCATTCGAGCGGCGTAACTTGCTATCGGCAGCGCGCCTTAGCGTTCGCTTAAGTTCACTCTGACACCATCGGCCAAACGAAAAACGGGGGCGTTCCGGCAGTCGACACGACGACCGGCCGAACAGTGAGAACAACGTGAGATTGTCCGCCATCATACGTGATCATCTGGACTCGCTGCTGCATCCATCGGCGCGGCGGGATTTGATGACGAGAGCCCGCCATCGCGCTTTCATCGGGCCGCGGCTGCTCGGCGGCCTTGCAGCGCTTGCATCGCTTCCGCTCTATCTCGCGGTTCGCGGCGCTCCGCAGGAAGTCGAGGTCATGGTGTTCGCGTGGCTGATCGCGCCCATACTCGTCTCCTATTATCTGTCGCGCACAGGTCATTATGAGCGCGCGCATATTCTGTCGTCGACCGCGCTGGCGGCGGTGGTCATGGCGGTCTGCATCAATACCGGCGGAATTTCGTCGTTCGCGGCGATTTGGCTTGTTGCCGTTCCGCTCGATGCGGCGCTGTCCGCCTCGCGGCGTGCCGTTGTCATTGCCGTCGTGCTGGCGCTCGGTTGCGCGCTGGGTCTCGTCATGATCGACGCTTTCGGCGCGCTTCCGGCTTCCAAAGTGCCTGCTTCATACAGTTCGCTTTTCGATGCGCTCGGCATTGCCTCGGCAACGATCTATGCGTCGGCTCTGGCGTTCAGCGCGGAGTCGCTGGCGCAGATGAGCAGAAAATTGCTGATGGTCGAAGAGGAGCGCTATCGGCTGCTCGCGCATAACATCAGCGACGTGATTTCCCGGCATAGCCGAAATGGCGCGATCCGGTTTATTTCGCCGGCAGCGGAAGCGCTGCTTGGCACACCTGCGGCATTGCTTCAGGAGCATGGTCTGTTCGACCGTGTTCATGTGGCCGACCGGCCGGCCTATCTGACCGCTCTCTCGGAGGCCGCGCGCAGCGGCGATGAGCGCAGCGTCGAGTTTCGGGTCAAGCGGGATGCTGTACGCAGCTTTGATCATGAGCGGCCACCGGCCACCGAATTCATCTGGATCGAAATGCGCTGCCGCCCGATCGATGCGACGTCGCGATCGCTGACCGATCCGGGTGTCGAAGTGGTTGCGGTGATGCGCGATGTGACCGAGCGCAAGCTCCAGGAGCAGGCGCTGGAGAATGCTCACATGGAGGCTGAGCGGGCAGGCGCGTCCAAATCGCGCTTCCTCGCCACGATGAGCCATGAACTGCGCACCCCGCTGAACGCCATCATCGGATTCTCGGAGATGATCGTCCGCGAAGACGAGATGATGATCGACGCGGCAAGGCGGCAGGAGTACGCCAAGCTGATCAACGAATCCGGTCTGCACCTGCTGTCGGTGGTTAACGGCATTCTCGACATGTCGAAGATGGAAAGCGGCAACTTCGAGATTCTTCCCGAACTGTTCTCGCCGCGCGAGTCCCTGGTCAGTTGCTGCAACCTGATGGTTTTGAAAGCACGCGAAAACGGGATCGATGTCGTGACGCGCGCGCCGGCGGACTTGCCGCAGATCACCGGCGACCCGCGCGCCTTCAAGCAGATGGTTTTGAATCTGCTGTCCAATGCGATCAAGTTCTCGGAGCGCGGCGGCACGGTCACCGTCACCGCCGGGATCGAAGGTGCGCGCCTGCTGGTTCGCGTGATCGACAGCGGTGTCGGAATCGGCGCCGAGGATCTGAAGCGGATCGGCGATCCGTTCTTTCAGGCGGGAAAAACCTATCAGCGCCGCCACGAAGGCACCGGACTTGGCCTCTCGATCGTCAAGAGCCTCGTTGCCATGCACGGCGGTGAGATGACGGTGCAAAGCCAGATCGACGAAGGCACGACGGTCACGGTGGCGTTGCCGATCACGTTCACGCCGCCGGCCGAGAAGCCCAGTAATATCGCGACCCTAGCGCCCCAGCGCGCCGAACATCAAGACTATCAGGTGAAGAAAAGTGCCTAGACAGATCGCAGAAGACGACGAGAAACCACGCCGCCGCCGTCGCGCCTCCGCAGTTGCGGCGGTCGAGGCCGAGTCCGAGCGTGGCCTGATCATGCGCGTTCTGTTGCACAGCCCGAAGGACACCCTGGCGGCAACGGCGGCGCTCGCGGCGGTCATCGCCATCGTCACCAATGCGATGTTCCTGCAGGCCGGGCGTCATCCATCGCCGATGTTCAGCGCCGCTTCGGTGTCGTCACTACCGGCGGTTGCTCCGGCTCCCGCGCCATTGCCGCGCGTTCGTCCGCCTGAGGCGGAAGCGCGCGTTGTCGAGAAGCCTTTGGAATCGCCTGCGCTAGCGAAGCAGGCTGCAACGTCTGCCGCGCCGCGGCCTCCGGCCGTCGTTCACGCGGCCAAGAGCGATCCGGTTGGCGATCTGATCGTGTCGACGCGGCGTATCGCGGCCGTTCAGCGTGCCTTGACCGAGTACGGCTATGGCCAGCTAAAACCTACCGGCGTTGTCGGCACCGACACGCAGGCCGCGATCCAGAAGTTCGAGCGGGATCGCAAGATGCCAGTCACCGGCCAGTTGTCCGACCGCCTGATTCGCGATCTGACCGTTCTGACGGGACGGCCGATCGAATAGGCGGCCCCTCTTAAATGGATAGACAGGCCGCGTTCCGACTATGGTAGCACCTCTCTGTCTTCCATTCGCCCGGTCGGTCCAGCCTCATGTCTCGTCTGAAAACATCCATATGGGTCGCAGGTTATCTGCGGCGATGCCAGGGCGTCGGCATGTTCGGCGCGGTCCGGCGTCGCGGAGCGGAGGAGGCCGGCGCGGTATTTGTGAAGATCGCCTTGATGAATGGCACGGCGATGTTGTTCGTTCCGGCGCCGCAAACCGCCTACGACGACAGCCACCCCATGGAACGGGCCTTCATTCAGTCGCCGCCGCAAGCTGTCGACGAGCAGGTCATCGAAGCGCGTCTTGCGAAGGAGATCGGTTTCGATCCGGATGTCTGGATTGTGGAAGTCGAGGACAAGGAAGGCCGTCACTTCCTCGATATAGCGAAGACGTAAACCTAGCCGCGAGACGTGTTGCGGGTAGTGACGCGCGTCGCCGGCTGGGCTGCGGGCCGCGATTGCCGGGATGTTGAGCGGGCGCGCTGGCGCTCGTCGTCATAAAGTGCAGGGCGATATTTTGCCCGCGTGGTGGCAAGTGCCGAGCCGCGCCATGCGGCAAGCATGATCAGTGCGGTGCGCAGTTCGATGACCTCGTAGAGGCGCGCCAGCCGGTAGACCTCCATGACCGACGCGCCGAGCGACGGATTCAGGAACAGCAGCACGCGCTGATACGATTCGCCCGGCATGCCGAGCGCCTTGAGCGCGCAGGCGAGGGGCTCGCCGCCCGGTTCGTTGACGATCTGGGTGGCGACTCGCGACGTCAGGATCAGCGCGTCGGCGAGTTCGGCGGCGAAGCCAGCGGAATCGGCCGCCAGCGCGGCCTGCTCAAGCGCTGTGACCGCGCGCGCGGCGCGGCGCGGATCGACCGGCGTCGACGGTTTCAGCGGCGTATCGGTCAGGCCATACAGCATTTGAGCACGGTGGCCTTTGTCGGCGGCCAGAAACATATCGATCAGCTTTGCTGCATCGTCCGGCTGCATCGACAGGGTCGGCGCGGGCAAGATGGGGGCGGCGGGCGCTTCGGAGTCGGAGACGATCTCGAAGTCTGCCGCGGGGTCGATCTCAAGCGTGTCGTCAAGGATGTGCTCGTCGTCCCGCACAACGACCCGGCTGTCTGTCGTGTGTTTCAGTTGCAGCTTCCAGGCGATTTCACGCGGCGTGTTCGGGTAGATCGCCAAGCGGGCGCGCACCGCCGCGCGGGTGGCATCATCGACCTCATCGATCAGGCGCGTGGCCAGTTCGGCGAACTGCCGCTCCTCGTCGAGGGTGTGGTCGCTGGTCTGGACGTAAAGGTCGGTCAGCACGCGAAGCAGCGTCGGGCGAATGTCGACGCCCTCGCGCCGGGACAGCGTCATCAGGCCATCGAAGCCGTGAAACATCGGAGGTGTCGTCATGCCGGATACACGGGTTTAAGTCTGGGCCCAACGTTATCGATCGCCTGTTAACAACCCATTAACCATGACCACTCTTAATGGCCGGGTGCCGCCGGCGCAGGAAGCAGGCGGTCAGGAGAGATCGATATGGGCATCATTGTTGAATTTCCGGCTGATGCAGCGGCGCGGCGCGCCGGGCCGGACATGAACATGGTCCCGCGCGAGGGAACGGCAACGATCCTGATTCTCCCAGCCATCCGGATCGAGCGCTACGCTGACGAAACCAGCGATGGAGTCGGACCGGGGGAGGGAACGGCTCCGGGACGCCGCCGCAAGCGCAGGGCGCGTTCCTGAACAGGTTTTCCCGGCGAAAGGCTCGCCGGATCGGCAACGCTTTCAGACCGGACCGCGATGTGTAATCCGCTCTATCTTTTGCCATTCGTTGCGAGCCTCGCCTGCCCGAGCGATGATTTCGGCCGCACCCGCTCGACGTTCTATCATGAAGACATGCACAGATGGGTCGGCGCTGAGGCGACCAAGAGTCTGGGCGGCTATCCGTCGCAATTCCAGTTGACGGATCTGGAGCGGTCGCTGCGCGATCTTGCCTATTACTTCATCGAGCCGCCGCACTCACACCCGGCATGGAAAGCAGTGTTCGGCGATTACGAAAAAATACCCGCGCCCTGGCGGCAGAACGTTGTCTTCGATCGGACGCTCTATGGACGGCGGATGATCGACGAGCCGCACCGGTCACAGGCTGCGGCTTACGGGGGATTGATCGAGGATGTGCGCAACGACGGCGTGATGCTGGATCAGTTCATTCCTGTCGCCCTGAAAGTCAACGATCTCGATATCAAGCGCAACAAGGCGCTCGGCATCGTTGCCGATCTCTCACCGCGCGAATACGATGACGCGCAGGCGCGAATGCGCGAGAACGTTCTGGTCGTGCAGTGGGCGCAGCAGTGTCTGCAGCAGCGCGTGGCGTCGTATCGGTGGGCGCTGGACCGGCTGGTGATTCAGGCGCCTGATCCGATGGCGGCGGATGCCGATCGTCTGATCGTTCAATTGTCCCAGCGCGCATCGGAACTGTGGATCAAGGCGACGCCTGTTGTCGGCCGCGCGCTGCGCGTCGGCGGTTAAATCAAAATACAGAATCTCTGCGACGTTCCGACACGCGGCGGAACGCCGCGTTGAGTCCGCCTGCAATCAGTTGTTTGTTTTTTCAAGACATCGAACCAACTGATTTGCCCTGAGATGAAGATGGGGTATGGAATGACAGGTTCCCCGGTCGAAAGATTGTTTCTTCTCGGAAGATCTTTTGGAACTCTGATTGCGCTGAGTTTCGCCGTTGCTGTGCCTGCGTTGTTCATTGTTTACACGCTTGAACCGCATCTGGTCCTACCCGCGCTCAGTGTGCTGTTTTTCGCGGCAGCAGCTCTCGCCGCGATCGCGGCGCTGTCGGTCAAGACCAAGAAAAACACGGAGAATTTGAATCTCTGGGATGTCGCCGGCGGCCTCGTTATCACCGGTTGCGCAGCATCCGTGCTGGGAGAACCGGAGCAGGTCGCACAACTGTTCGAGCATCTGTTCGAACGCAGAACTGACTCCAAGTAACGGGAGACGTTTTAGAAGCTAGACGACCAGGCCGGGCCCCTCTGGCAGCGTGAAGCTGCGATGTCGGACTGGAATTCAATTGGAGTGGCCCTTTAAACTATACGGCTGTTGTCCGGCAGCGTGATGCACTGACTGAAAAGTCGATGCGTGATGCTTGTTGTGCTGCATCGTGTTCGCCTGTGACAGGGGCCGCTCTTCCACAAAATAGGGAAGCCCGGCTTATGTTTGAATTTATCACACCCGAAGCCCTGACCGCACTTGTTCAGGTCATACTCATCGACCTTGTTCTTGCGGGCGACAACGCCATCGTCATCGGCCTTGCTGCTGCAGGTCTGCCAAAAGAGCAGCGCAACAAGGCGATCTTGATCGGCGTTGGCGCCGCGACACTGCTGCGAATTGTCTTCGCAGCTCTTACGACCCAGCTCCTGGCCATTGTCGGTCTGCTGCTCGCTGGCGGCATCCTGCTGCTGTGGGTCTGCTGGAAGATGTGGCGTGAGCTGAGCGCCGGGCATGAGCAGCACGTTATGACGCCTGATGGTGAGACCTCAGGAGCCCCGACCAAGACCCTGGCCCAGGCCACATGGCAGATCATTGTCGCCGACGTCTCGATGTCGCTCGACAACGTACTGGCTGTCGCCGGCGCGGCGCGCGAGCATCCCATGGTGCTGGTTTTTGGATTGGCTCTGTCGATAGCGTTGATGGGTCTTGCCGCGTCGTTTATCGCCAAGCTGCTGCAGAAGCATCGCTGGATCGCTTATGTCGGCCTCGCGGTTATTCTCTATGTCGCCGGCGAGATGATCTATCGCGGCGCTCTGGAGATCTGGCCACACCTGAAATGAACGACATCGGTAGTACCGCCCGCAATCCTGTTGTTGCGGGCGGCGTTACCTGTGTCGCTGATCTGGAGTTTACCGCTTGGCTTGCGGTGCTTCGGTTTGCAGGCCGCATTTTGCCGCCGCCAGCGAGGCCTGCGCCTGTGGCATCAGGCCGGGCTCTGCCGCAAGCGCCTTGAGCACGATGAGACCGGTCGTGGTTGGCGAGTCGATAATCAGGCGGTCGGCCGCGGTGACTTCTTCGTCTTCCGGCAGTTCGGCGTGCTGTGCTTCTGTCATCAGGTCGAGCTCGATCACGCGCCGCCCTGCGGAGCGATCGTTGATCGCGTAGTAGGCGACATCGTTGCGCGTGTAGAACGACACCGAGGTATAGGCCTGGCTCACCGGAACGGTGAGCTTGAGCGGACCGCTGGAAAGATCGTAGCGGCAGGCGGCGCTGGCGAAGGCGGGGTCCATGAACGGCATCGGAGCGCTGCCCGGCGCGGCTGCCGGCAATGCCGTCACGGCATTCAGTTTGGTGATCGGAGCGAGACGCGAATAGGCGTCGAGCGTCGCGACCCGCGGAAGCACCAACACACTCACGAGGTGAACCACGCCGCCGAGCAGCACGCCGCCGAGAATTGCGAAAAGCCAGCGGATCATGGGCAGCTCACCGTGCTTATCGATGGCATCGGCGCATCCTTCTGCGTGCGCGTTCCGACGCCGACCGGCGTATCGTAGAGCCGCAACACAAGCATGTACCGGTCAAGGCCGCCGGTCGGCAGCCAGTTGCCGGCGCGCGCGCGAGAGGTGATCCGGACCTCGAAGCTGCCGTCCGAGCCGCGAACGATTTCCTGGCTGGTGAATCCGTAACGCTGGAGCGAATTGGCGACGAGCTGGCCCTTGGTATCGTAAATCGTCATGGTCCAGAAACGCGCAGCAGGCGTCACGCCTTTCACGACCACATCGCATCGTCCGTCGAGCGCGCGGCCTGCATCGTCCCTGTTTGCGGTGAACAACACGCCGTCACCGGTGCCGACCGGAAGCTCGCCACTGCGGGCGACGGAGGCGCGCGAGTAGGGGTCGATGCTGCTGGTCCCGGTCCGGGGCCGGGCGGTCCACGCGCCGATCTTGATGGTGCCGACATCGACGCCACGCGTCGCCGTCATCCATGTGGCACCGAGGCCGACGATGGTTGCTATGATCAGTGTAACAAGGGTGATGAGGATCAGCCGCACGATCGAAGCGCACTCATGACGCGGTTAGTTCTTGCGGGGCGGCTGGGCCGCCGCAGGCTGATCGGTTGCCGATGCGAAACTGTCCGGGAAAGCCACGCTGGAGGCCGGCGCCGGCTTGCCGTTGTCATTCGAGGACGTCTTGCCCGGCACGGCGACGGTCTTGGCGGCATCATCGAACAACTTCTCGACGCGCACCAGGATATTAGCACCACGCCGGGTCAGCACCGGAGGAGGACCGGGATTGACCTCGGAGGCCTTCGCGTTCGCGTTGGCCGAAGCAACAGCGTCAGGCCGCTTCTTGCCGGCGCCGATGCCGGGAATGTCCTTGATTTCAACGCCCTGGTGCGCGACGACCATGACGTCGTGCCATGTCTGCGCCGGCAGCGAGCCGCCGGTCATGCGGTTGGTCGATGAGTAATCGTCGTTGCCGTACCACACGGCTGCTGTGAAGTTGCCGGTGTAACCGACGAACCATGCGTCGCGGAACGCGTTCGTCGTACCGGTCTTGCCGGCGGCGGGAATGCCGTCGAGCTGGGCGCGCCGCGCGGTGCCTTCGTCGACCACGTGGCTCATCATTTCCGCCATGTCGGCAGCCACCGATGCCGGGATGGCTTGCGTCGGCTTTCTGCCGTCGCGGTCCCAGCGCCAGACCGGATCACCTGCGCCGGTCCGGACTTCGAGCACGGCATGCGGCTTCACCGCGCGTCCCTTGTTCGGGAACGTGGCGTAAGCGACCGCATGCTCGACGACGCTCACTTCGGTCGAGCCGATCGGCAGCGACGGCGTATCGACCAGAGGAGCGGTGATGCCCATCTTGCGCGCCGTCTCGACGATCTTCGCGCGTCCGGCGCGCGGGCCACCTTTTCCGCCCATCGCGATCGACAGCTTGACGGGCACGACGTTGATGGAGCGCGTGATCGCCTGCGTCAGCGTCACCGAACCCGAATACGAACGTCCGTAGTTCTGCGGGCACCAGTTGCCGATACAAACCGGGCCGTCCACCACGATGGATTTTGGCGTGAAGCCGTTCATCAGCGCAGTGGCGTACACGTAAGGCTTGAACGAGGAGCCGGGCTGGCGCATCGCATCGACAGCGCGGTTGAACTGGCTGGCGCCGTAGTCGCGGCCGCCCACCATGGCGCGCACCCCGCCATCGAGATCGGCAAGAACCACGGCGGCCTGGGTCGCGTGATAGTCGCGGCCGAACTGGCGCAACTGGTTTTCGACGGCGGCTTCCGCGGCGTGCTGCACGTTCATGTCGATTGCGGTGCGGACCACGAAGACACGTTCGATATAGGACTTCGGGAATGTCAGGACGAGCTTGCGCATCTCGTCGAAGGCGTAGTCGAGATAATAGTTGGGTGAGTTCTCGTCACGCCGGTCGACGGCGTTGGCGGGATTGCGGCGTGCGCCGAACACCTGGCCCTCGGTCATGAAACCGGCGTCGACCAGATTGTCGAGCACGACGTTGGCGCGGGCGCGGGCAGCGGGCAGGTTGATGTGCGGTGCGTATTTGGTCGGCGCCTTGAACAGGCCGGCGAGCATAGCGGCTTCAGCAAGGTTCACGTCGCGTGCGGACTTGTTGAAATAGAAGTGCGCCGCGCCGTCCACGCCGAAGGTACCGCCGCCCATATAGGCGCGGTCGAGATAGAGCTTCAGGATTTCGTTCTTGGTCAGCCGCGTTTCCAGCCAGATCGCAAGGAACGCCTCCTTCACCTTGCGCTCGATGGTGCGCTCGTTGTTGAGGAACAGGTTTTTCGCGAGCTGCTGCGTGATCGATGAGCCGCCTTGCCGGACGCCGCCCGCCTGCGCGTTGGTCATCAGAGCGCGCGCCGTGCCGGCGACGTCGATGCCGAAGTGATCGTAGAAGCGGCGATCCTCGGTGGCGAGGGTGGCCTTGATCAGGTTGTCGGGGAAATCTTCGAGCGGAATCGAATCGTTGTGCTTGATGCCGCGGCTGCCGATCGGATTGCCGTAGCGATCGAGGAATGTCACGGCGAGATCGGATTTCTTCAGCCAGTCGTCATCGGAAGTTTCGCGAAATGCCGGGATGGCCAGCGCGAGCATCAGAACAAGGCCGGCGAGACCGATGGTTGCGCCTTCGGAGAGCGGCTCGATGAAAACCCAGCGCTTCCAGCGGCCGACATAGAAGCGATCCATGAAGGTCGAATAGCGCTCCCAGAGTTCGCGCAGGCCGACAGCCGAATTAAACAGCGAGGAATCAATTCGCGCGTCGAGGTCCAGCAGGAAGTGCCGGAACCATTTCTTCCACTCGCTGGGTACGATCTGGCGCACCGGAACCCTTGATAATGACGCGGCGAAACGGGATCACGAGTCGCCGGATGAAAAGCGCTGGTTAAACGATGCTGATCAATTTGCGGCATCCCCAAGGCGATCGGAGGGCCGATTTTGCCAGCGGGAATCCGCCATCTTCTAGCCGACCATGAACCATAAACCAATGGCCGCGTTGGTTTTTTAATGATGACGGTGAATGCTGCCCACGCTTTTCAGCGCCGGCAACATCGACCGGCATCTTGCCGCTTGCGCAACAGCCGCCAAGGCTCATAAAGCACCATATTAGCGTAAGGACGCTTCAGGATCCCAGCAGGTTCAAAGCCATGACAGCCCGGCCTCGGCCGCCCTCGACCCAAAGCGAATCTTTCTGGAAAACCAAGACGTTGGAGGAGATGTCCGACAGCGAGTGGGAAAGCCTGTGCGATGGCTGCGCGCGCTGCTGCCTGGAAAAGCTGGAAGACGAGGATACGGGCAAGATCTATTTCACCCACATCTCCTGCAGGCTGCTCGATGCCGGGCTGTGTGCCTGCAAGGACTATCCCAACCGGTCGGCCAAGGTGTCCGACTGCGTGCGGCTGACGCCGGAGAACGTCCGGACGTTGAACTGGCTGCCGCCGAGTTGCGGCTACAAGCTCGTGGCCGAGGGCCGCGATCTGTACTGGTGGCACCCGCTGATTTCCGGCGACCCCAACACCGTCCATGAAGCCGGCGTTTCGGTGCAGGGCAGGGTCTGGGGCAGCGAGGACGAGATCGAGGAAGCCGATCTCGAGGACCACATCGTGCAATGGCCCGGCGTGATTCCGAAGCGGGCGCGGCTGAAGCAGCGGCCGCCGTCCAAGTAACCTATCCACGGTATATCAGGCGCCGGATAACGCCCACGTGATGGTCCTTCCACGCGGTGCACCCATGCGCCTGCGCCGCTTATGAAGCCGCGCGAAACAGGATAAAACTGGTGTCATCCCGTACATTTCGAGTTCAAGTCATTTGCGGCTTGATCCTTCTTCAGAAACATTTTCCGGACCTCGTCCAGCCTCATGACCGAGACACATCGACAGCGCGGCGATATGGCCGACGAGGCGCAGGCGCTGGATACACCGGACGACGTTGCCAACATCGCCACCGAAGTGATCGATCTGTCGGAAGCGCCGCCGATCGTGCCGGCGCCGCCGCTCTCGAAGAGCGAAGTGCGGACCATCCTGCTGAGCCTGATGCTCACGATGTTCCTCACCGCCCTCGACCAGACCATTGTAGCGACCGCGCTGCCGACCATCGGCCGGCAGTTTCACGACGTCAGCAATCTGTCGTGGGTCATCACCGCTTATCTGCTTTCATCAACGGCGGTCGCGCCGGTCTACGGCACGCTGAGCGACATCTACGGCCGCCGCGCGATGATCATCGTCTCGCTGGCGCTGTTCCTGCTGGGCTCCGTGCTGTGCGCCATCGCGCCGAACATTCTGACGCTGATTCTCGCGCGCGCCCTTCAGGGCCTCGGCGGCGGCGGCATCCTGCCGCTGGTGCAGACGGTGATCTCCGACGTGGTGACACCACGCGAACGCGGCCAGTACCAGGCCTATTTCTCGTCGGTGTGGGTCGCGGCCGGCATCGGCGGCCCGGTGCTCGGCGGATTGTTCGCCGAGCATCTGCACTGGTCGGTGATCTTCTGGATCAACCTGCCGCTCGGTGCGCTGTCGCTGGCGCTGCTGCTGCCGAAGATGAAGAAGATTCCGGTGTTCCACCGCAGGCGCAAGGTCGACTGGCTTGGCGGCGTGCTGCTGATGGCGTCCGCCGTGATCGTGATGCTGGTGCTGACATGGGGCGGCAACCGCCTCGCATGGGCATCGCCCGCGGTTATCGCAATGATCGGATCGGCACTTTTTCTCGGCGTCGCATTTGTCTGGCATGCGAAGCGCACCAGTGAACCGTTCCTGCCGATTCCGTTGCTGTCGGGATCGGTGGTGCCGTACGCGATGGCGGCGGGCGGCTGCGCCATCGGCACGATGATCGGCCTTACGGTGCACATGCCCCTGTATTACGAAGTGGTGTACGGGCTTTCCGCGAGTGAAGCGGGCCTCGCCTTGATTCCGCTGGTCGCGGTGTCGGTGCTCGGTGCATGGGCCGCGGGCCGCGCGATGATGTTCACCAAACACTACAAGCGCGCGGCCATCGGCGGTGTGACCATCGCAGCGTGTGCCGCGACAGCGCTCGCAGTGGCGACGCCGCTGCCGCTGTGGCAACTGCTCGCGGCGTTGTCGTTCATGGCGGTGGGTCTCGGCACGGTGTTTCCGGTCAGCGTTGTGTCGATCCAGAACGCAGTGCCGCGCATGCAGGTCGGCACGGCGACCGGGGCGATGAATTTCTTCCGCTCGCTGATGGCGTCGTTCACCGTTGCGGTTTTCACGGCGATCCTGCTGATGGTGCTCGGCGGCAACCTCACCATCGGCGCCGAACATCAGATCGGCTCGAAGCATGCGATCGCCGCGAGCGACATGATCGTCGCGTTCCGCTACGTGTTCGCCGCCGCCGCTGTTCTGCTGACGACCGCCGCGACGCTGGTGATCCTGATGGAAGAGCGCCCGCTGGCCGGGCCGCAACAGGCCCCCGCCGAGATGGCGGAGTAGGGATTGATCCCGCTGTTTGCGCAATAAGGCGAAACGGTGACAAACTTCGGCGCATAAGGCGGGAATGGCAACAAGGTGTCCGGCTGCGTTGCACGCGACGCCCTGTCGTGCTGCACTCCGCGAACGGAGCAGTGGCATGCTGAACTCGGCCTGGCTGATCGTGCATCTGATCGCAAGTGCAACCTCATTCCCGGGAACGGCGGCTGCCTCCCAGCCTTCGGGTGTGAGCTGCACCTATCAGGCGTGCATGGCGAAATGCACCAGGCTCAACGGGACAATTTGCAACAGCTATTGCGAGAGGCGTATTCCGCAGCGGATTGCGAGGGGAGTCTGCATCCCGGCCCGCGCGGCTACTTCTTGAAGAGGAAGTCACTGAGTGATGCGACCGACGCCGGATGGGCCGCGCGGCTGTCCATGGAATAGGAAATAAATCCTTGACAGCGTGACGCTGCCGGGTTACGGTCCCGGCATGCTCCAGAAGTGTCATTCCGGCGACGGCAGCGACGGCATTGTCTATCCCAGCGTGCGGGACGAGGGCGGCTCATGCATCGCCGCGTTCTGGCCGGATGTCGCCGGCGTTCCCATGCAGGAGCGGCATCTGCAATACGAATGGGACGGCAGGCGCTTCAGCCGCTGGTTCGACTACAAGGAGGAGAGGTGGGTGAGCGCGTCTTAGTGCCACCAATCGTGTTGCGAGCCACCACAATCCAGATTGCTCATCGCTATCCCATACGATGTGGCCGCAGGAGCGGCGCGCGATACGAATGGCGGTCGCGTCAACCGCTGGTTCGACGACGAGGAGAGGTGAATATCTGCTTGGACGTATCCGCCGACGCCATCGCCGCGTGAACGGCTTCCAGATTCAGAGTGTTGACGGCGTTGGTCAGCCTGTCGTCAGCGAAGATCGCGTAAAGCTTGGTAAGCGTCTGGGCACAGTCGCGCGGGCCTGGTTCGATATAGTCGGCCAGAACGCCCTGTGCCCGTAGAACCGCGTCGAGAACATGCTCTTGAGCTGTCATGATCGGGTCTCCACACTGTGAGGTGGAAACGGCTTTCGAGGATTCCGGTTCCTCCCGCGGAGTTCCATTCGGCGATGAAAAACCCGCCTCGGTCCGGCGGGTATGCAGTTTTGCGGTAGCTTTTGTCGAATGAGAACTAAATATGCGGCTCTGTTTCCCGCAGCCGCGCATTGCCGAATTTGGTGAGCTGCGACGCGCGCTTCTCGAGAAGTTTCGCAACGAAATCGGAAACCTCATTGCGAACGCGGCGCTCCTGTTCGGGCGTCATCGCCTTATGCTTTTGTACGAACGCCTTCATCACGCGATCGACGGTTTGCTTCACGATGTACCTCGATGGTGTAGCTCGTATCGCGAAGGAAAACGTGACATTGCTGATTTGGTTCCTCGGCATCAGGCGAACTTCTCCTGCCTTCGTGCATTGCCTTTCTTCATAGAAAGGGGAGACCCCATGGGACACGCCCTGAAACAGACTGTGCTGGTCGTCGAAGACGATCAGCTGCAGCGGGAGCTCGTCAGCCTGATTTTCGAAGAGAGCGATCTCAACGTCATTCAGTGCAGGAGCGCCGAGGCGGCCGCCGCCGTGCTTGAACAAACCGGCGGGGACCTGATGCTGATGTTCACCAACGCGGATCTTCACGGCGAGATGTCGGGAATCGAACTGGCGTGGATCGCGATGGAGCGGTTTCCGCATATCGATGTCATCGTGACATCGGAGGAAGCCATCGAGGATGTCCCCGACAATACCATGTTCATGCAAAAGCCGTGGCTGCCGCTTGAAATTTTGCGGCAGGCCGAGATTTCGCGCCAGCGGCACACGGTGCACTGACGGACCGGATTTGAGCAGGATTGATTATGGGAAAGTAGTCCTAGTATATCGTTGACACCACAGGCCCAATCCGGTGTTAATTGGCTCAGGAGAGAGCCAATGACCGCCTATACCTAAGCGCACTTCAATAACGATGCCGCAGCTGGCGCCTTTTTGGAGCAGACCATGTGGCCCAAGGGTCCGATCTGCACGCATTGCGGCGCGATCGGCCATGCCTACGCGACGAAGCGCGAGCGAGACCCGTTTGCATACTGACGAAAGCCGCCTCTACACGAAAGTGGGCGCGGAGTTCGCAACCCATGAGACCGTTAATCACTCGCGCAAAGAATATACGCGCGGCGGCGCTCGAAGCTGCCAAAACCCCAGGCTAAGTTCGTCAAATATTGGCGAAAGGGCTGATTTGGAGGAAATTATTCTCCAAAGGCCCCTGATACATCCTTGTTGGTTCTAGACTGATTATTGAACTTTTAGAATATTCATCTATTGTATAGCTACAGACAGCAGACTCGTCAGAGTTGCTACAGGTAGCAAACATGAGCGAACAAGAACTTCGAGAGTTTATTGAGGCTATAAGGAATAAGCGCATTGCGAACGCGCCCACGCCTGCGGCTGCGCTAAAACTTTTGCAAGAACTTGGTTTTTTGGATGAAAATGGCGAACTGAAGAAGCCTTACGCCAAATCCAAAAACGCGGCCTAATTGCACCAACTATCAAGTAATTTTGTCCTTGGTTATCACGGCTGCGACCGCGCAGTCGCTGAACGGATTTTGGCTGGCCAAGAGGCATTCCAGCCGAGCGAGAATGATTACGACTGGCTAGGTTCAGGGATTTATTTTTGGGAAGCTAATCCGGTTCGTGGTCTAGAGTTCGCTTACGAGCTGCAAAAGCGTCGAAGGGGAACGGCTAATGAAATTGAAGAGCCGTATGTAATAGGCGCAGCAATCGATCTCGGATTCTGTCTCGATTTGCTTTCTTCGACAGGATTAAAAGCCGTTCAAACATCCTTTTTCGAAATGAGCGCTCTATTTGAAGCCGCAGACAGAGACATGCCTATAAACGAATTAGGAGATGACTTGCTTCTCCGACGCTTGGATTGCGCAGTCATCAATTATCTACACGGAATGAGAGCGCTCGTAGATGAAACGCCATTTCAGACAGTGAAGGGTGTCTTCACTGAAGGAAGAGACGCATATCCGGGCGCTGGTTTTAAGGCCAAGACACATATCCAAATCAGTGTCTGCGATCAAAAATGTATCAAGGGCGTTTTTCGAGTGCCGCCCGATCAGTTAGAGTCTTTTGTCCCGCCGGTTTGATTTGGTATTTCGTTTTTTCGGTTTATCTTTAAGCGGCTTCGGCTGTGCTATGCGCGCGCCACGCAATGCCGCCGTCATACGCTTCTCAGATTCTTCTTTGCTGTATTGATCGTCTTTTTTCTAATCAAGGACTTCAACCAATGACGAACAATGTAAAGTTAGACCCGCCGTGGGAGTACCGCGAAAGATACTATACAGGCGTCGGACAGTCCATTTCCTCATGGGCTCACATGGAAACAACCATTGTCCGCATCTTCGCCTTAGCGATGCATACGAGCGCAGAAAAGGCGGGCTTGGTGTT
Organism: Afipia sp. GW822-FHT03D08; assembly: GCF_058801645.1. NCBI lineage: Bacteria > Pseudomonadati > Pseudomonadota > Alphaproteobacteria > Hyphomicrobiales > Nitrobacteraceae > Afipia > Afipia sp. GW822-FHT03D08. The sequence goes on along the minus strand of NZ_JBXANK010000002.1, from coordinate 140,830 downwards.
GTACTCAATTATGAACTTCAATACCTGGCTTGCCGTCGTTTCAGAGTTGATAGCAGGCGATCCGAAATACGAGCAGTTCGCGACTAGCTGGAATAGGAAGGCCGAGCGCCTTCGCATGCTTAATGAGGTCAGAGTCCGGTTAGCTCACCATACCGTTTGGGCGAGCGACTCAAAAAACTGGGGCTTAAAGCCGAGTGAACTTGACACTCGGTCAAAGGCAAAAAAATATTCGGCCCTAACGATGGACGAACTTAGAGACTTCAGCGAAAAAGAAGAAAAAATATCAAACGAGTTATACGAACTTTTCAAGGCTATGAGGGCCGTCGATCAGCCAGAGGCATCGCCGCTCGCTGAGTATTTTGGATCACTAACCGGTCAGCCTTCATCGGGTTCTCAATAGCGCAGCTATCTAAGGCACGCGCAAACCCGCCTCAACCATCTCGGGCGTTATTTCAATCTCAGTATCGGGCGGGCAAGCCGCCTCGCGGTGGCCTCAGTACTACATTCTGACATTTTGGTGTCAACGATATTTTTAGGAAAATAGTCCTTGACAGCGTAACGCTCCCGCAGTACGGTTCTGACATGCTCCAGAGTTGTGCCTGAGAGACATGCACGCGGCGGCATCGGTTCGATCAGGAACCTCATCTGCCATCGGGCGTTTCCCTTCATATGCTGCGCGGGCCGTTTCGCGCATTCCAGTGAATGAGGACGCAATGGCAAAAGTCGAACACGCAGAAGGCCATCGGCGGGTTGTCGAAACGCCGACCGAAGCGCGGCAGGCGGAGCCGGGACCGTCCGTCCTGGCGCTGCTGACCGTCAGCACCATCGCCGCGATCTTCGTGCTGGCGATTATCTGGTTCGTCTTCTTCAGGACGTAGGCACGCTGAAGGAGCCCGCTCTGAGTGTCATGCGCGGGCTTGATCCGCGCATTCACCGGACAGCTTTCTCAAGCAGATGGATTGCCGGGTCAAGGCTGGCAATGACAGCAACAATCGGTTGATCGCCGCGCCTTGAGCGCGGCGTTTTCGTTTCAGTGAGAGCTTTCACAATGCCGAAAAAGCCTGTTTCAGCTCCGGTCAGGAGGCCGGGGGCGAAGAAGGCTGCACGCAAGACGGTCGTGAAGACGACGGCCAGGAAAACTGCCAAGAAAACTGCCAAGAAAACCGTCAGGAAAACTGCGGTCAAGAAGGCGCCTGTCAAAAAGACCAGCGCCGGAAAGATTGCTCCGAAGACTGCAAGGAAGCCCCTCGCGGCGAAGCCTGAAAAGGAAAAGCGTCCACGTGCGAGGGTCACTCACGAACATCCCGGCAATCTTGTCGCCGATCCGCACGATCATTCCGCGAACGAGGCGATCGCGGCGCGCAGCGCGCGGCGGACGACGCGTCTCAAGCCCAGAAAGCAGACGGCCACCGACATCGCGGCCGATCCGCCGCCGGGCGATACGCCGGCGACGTCGATGGTTGCGCGGGTCAGCGACGCGATCGAGCGCGAACTGTCGAAGATCGAGCGCATCGTGGGTAATCCGTCGCGGCTGTATCCGGCGCAGCGCATCGAGACCGAAAGCCGCGCCCGCGTGCTGGCCTCACTCGCGCGCACACTGAAAGAAGTGATGCGGCTGCGTGAGCAGGAGCGTGGGACTGACGACAACGCGAAGGCCGCCGATGACGACGCCGTGCCCCGAGACCTCGACGAATTCCGCCGCGAGCTTTCGCGACGCCTGGAAGGGCTGGTCGAAAGCGCAGCGCCGGTTTCTGATCGAGGGGATGAGCCGGGCTGAACTCGAGCTGCTGTTCGGCCGGTGGGATGTGTTCGCGCATGACCATCAGGTGCCGCCACTCCTGGCACCGAATGGCCAGCCCTGGCTGACATGGCTGCTGATCGGCGGGCGCGGCGCCGGCAAGACACGCGCCGGCGCGGAATGGGTGAGGGCGCAGGCGCTCGGGCTCGCGCCTCTGGCCGATGCGCCGGTGACCAACATCGCGCTGGTCGGCGAAACCGAACACGATGTTCGCGAGGTGATTGTAGAGGGAATTTCCGGCCTGCTCGCCGTTCATCGCCGCGACGAACGGCCGGTGTGGATCTCGTCGCGGCGGCGGCTGGAATGGAGCAACGGCGCGGTGGCTTATGCCTTCTCCGCGGAAGATCCCGAAAGTCTTCGCGGGCCGCAATTCGGCTGCGCCTGGTCCGACGAGATGGCGAAGTGGCGCTACGCGCAGGCGACCTTCGACATGCTGCAATTCGGTCTGCGTCTCGGCCATCAGCCGCGGCAGCTGATTACGACCACGCCGCGGCCGACCGCGCTGATCAAGCGGCTGATGCTGGAGCCGACCAGTGTCGTCACGCGCGCAGGCACACAGGCCAATGCCTATCATCTTGCGCCGACATTCCTGAAGGGCGTGCTCGCGCGCTACAAGGATACGCGGCTCGGGCGGCAGGAACTGGACGGCGAGATCATCGAGGATCGCCCCGACGCGCTGTGGTCGCGGGCGCTGATCGAGAATTGCCGTGTGACGGACTTCCCGCCGCTTTCGCGCATCGTGGTCGCGGTCGATCCGCCTGCGTCATCAGGCAAGCGGGCCGACGCCTGCGGCATTGTCGCGGCGGGCATCACGGGCGAGGGCGCGATCTATGTGATCGCCGACGAAACGGTGTCGCAGGCGACGCCTGCGGTGTGGGCGGCGAAGGCCATCGCACTGTGGCGGCGGCTTGAGGCGGATTCGCTGGTGGCGGAGACCAATCAGGGCGGCGAGATGGTGCGCTCGGTGATCAATGAGGTCGATGCCAGCGTGCCGGTGGTGTCCGTGCGCGCACATCGCGGGAAATATCTGCGCGCCGAGCCCGTCGCGACACTCTACGAGCAGGGCCGCGTCAGGCATGCGGGAAGCTTTCCGGCGCTGGAAGACGAGATGTGCGACTTCGGTCCGGGCGGACTGACGTCGGGCCGCTCACCGGACCGGCTCGATGCGCTGGTGTGGGCGATTGCGTCGCTGACGTTCACCACGCGGGCACAGCCGCGGGTGCGGGGGTTGTGAGGAGAAGAATTGATGGAATCAGGCGATGCCGTGTCCCGGGCGCGATGCAGCGCCTGGCGCTGCTTCGCAGAACCGGGACCGCAAGGGGCTCTGTTCTCGTAACGGCCCCGGCTTAGCGGAGCGTCACTTCGTGCCGCACCGCGTCGGTGGCACACAAGCTGGAATTCAACCATGCTCAACTTCAAAAATCTCTTCCGTCCCCCCGAAGCGAAAGCCTCGCGCACCGCGCAGGTGCTCGCATTCGAGTCCGGCGGGCGGGCACGATGGACGCCGCGCGATTATGCGGCGCTGGCGCGCGAGGGTTATCTCGCCAATGCCATCGTGCACCGCGCGGTTCGGCTGATTGCCGAGAACGCCGCGTCGTGCGGTCTCCTTCTTTACGAAGGCGCGCAGGAGCGCGAGGGGCATCCGCTGCTGCAGCTTCTGACACGGCCCAATGCGCGGCAGGACGGCGCGAGTTTCTTCGAGGCGCTCTATGCGCACATGCTGCTTGCGGGAAATGCCTATGTCGAGGCCGTTGCGCTCGGCGAGGAGGTGCGCGAGCTTTACGCGCTGCGGCCTGACCGCATGAAGGTGGTGCCCGGGCACGACGGCTGGGCGGAAGCCTACGAGTACAGCGTCGCGGGGCGCAGCGTGCGGTTCGATCAGCTCGCATCCAGCGTGCCGCCGATCCTGCATCTGACCTTCTTTCATCCGCTCGACGATCATTACGGCCTCGCGCCCATTGAGGCCGCAGCGGTCGCGGTCGACGCCGTGGTGCAGATCGGCGTTCTCGATGCCGACCGCACCGCGCCGCCCACCACGCCGGCGGAAGGCGATCGTCATATCATCGCGAGCGGCGCGACCGGCGCATGGGCCGGACACGCTGACGCGGTTGCCGTCTATGAAGACGGCACATGGCGCTTTCTGGTCCCGAAGTCCGGCTGGTGTGCGTGGTGCGACGCCGATGGCGCGCTGCTGGTCTATGACGGAACGGCATGGACCGATGTCGCGGGCGGCGCTGGCGCGATGCCAGGCAGCGTCTCACAACTCGGCGTCAACGATACGGCGAGCGCTCCCAATCTGCTGACCGTGAAATCGAATGCGGCGCTGTTCAACGCGGTTTCCGTCGCTGGCGGCGGCACCGGTCACATGCGCGTGCAGATTTCCAAGGAAGCCAGTGCGAAGACTGCGTCGGTCGTGTTTTCCGATGCGTTTTCCGGCCGCGCCGAATTCGGCCTGATCGGCTCCGATGACTTCAAGCTGAAAGTCTCCAGCGATGGCTCGACATTCGTCGAGGCGCTCGCGATCGACCAGAGTTCTGGCAACGCCGCGCTTCCGCGCGGTCTGTTGCTGACGGGCGTGATCTCGCCGTCGCAGATCACGGCGAACCAGAACGACTACAATCCGTCCGGTCTCGGCGCGGTGTCGGTTCTCAACCTGTCGTCCGACACGCTGCGGAGTGTGTCGGGACTGGCGGGCGGGGCAGAGGGCCGCGTGATTGCTCTCATCAACACCGGCAGCCAGATCATTTCGCTGCTCAACGAGAGCGCGTCATCGACGGCCGCCAACCGCTTCGCACTTGGCACCGATCTGACGATTGCCGGAAAGCAGGCTGCGCTGCTGCGTTACGACGGCACCGCCGCACGCTGGCGTGCGATGTCGCGTTCTGGCGGCCGCGAGACGCTGGCTGCCAGCCGCACGTACTATGTGAGAACCGACGGAAGCGACAGCAACGACGGATTGTCGAACGCCTCGGGCGGCGCTTTTCTGACGATTCAGAAAGCGATCAGTGCCGTTGCAGGTCTCGATCTGAACGGGAAGGCAGTCACGATCCAGGTCGGCAACGGCACTTACACGGCCGGTGTGAGCGTAACGAGCCCGTTCGTCGGCGGCGTGCCGGTGCTTCAAGGCGATACCACCACGCCGGGCAATGTCGTCATCAGCGTCACCGGGGATGCCGTCAGCGTCTCGAATGGCGCCGAACTGGGGATCGGCGGCTTCAAGCTGGTGACCGCGACGGCGGGCAGCGGCCTGAACGCGACGAAGGCCGGGCGTATCAACGTCACCGGCAAGATGGAGTTCGGCACCTGCGCGACTGCGCACATGCATAGCAGTTACGCCGGGCAGATCGCGGTGTCGGCGGACTACACCATTTCCGGCGGTTCGCTCTATCACTGGTGGAGCGAAACTGCGGGCGGTTCGATCGCCGTGATCGGCCGCACGGTCACGCTGACCGGCACGCCGGCCTTCACGGCTTTTGCCAACGCAACCATCGTCGCCCAGATCGTCGTGGTCTCAAACACGTATTCAGGCTCCGCAACGGGATCGCGTTACTCGGTGACGCTGAATGGCGTGATCCTGTCATCAGGCGCGACATTGCCCGGTTCGACCGCGGGAACGACAGCGACCGGCGGGCAGTACAACTGATGGCCGCGGAATCTTACAACGCGGCGCTGACGCGGCTGCTGAAGGACGAAGGCGGTTACACCGATCATCCCTCCGATCCGGGCGGGCCGACCAATTTCGGCATCACGCTCGCCGACGCGCGGCGTTACTGGAAAGGCAACGCCACGGCGGACGATGTGCGGACGATGCCGCAAAGCGCCGCGCGGAAAATCTATCGCGAGCGTTACTGGAATGCGATGCGCTGCGACGAGCTTCCCGCCGGCGTCGACTATGCGGTGTTCGACTACGGCGTGAACTCCGGCATCGGCCGTGCCGGCAAGGTCCTGCGCCGCGTCCTCGAGATGCCGGACTCGACCAGCGCGGTCACGAACGACGTCATCGCGGCAACTTTCAGGCGTAACGCTGGCGATCTCGTTGCAGCGATCTGCGCGGAGCGGCTCGCGTTTCTGCAAGGGCTGAAAATCTTTCCGGTGTTCGGACGCGGCTGGACGGCGCGCGTCAATGGCGTGCGCGTTGCGGCGCTGGCGATGGCGCAAGGTCGAACTCCGGTTGCGGCAACGTCTGCCGAAACCTCTGCGGGCAAGGCCGTTGTGCCTGTGAAAAATCCGGCCGGGCCCGCGTCGGCCGGCGCGGTGATTGCGGCGGGTGCGGCCGCGGCTGCCGCCACGTCGCGCTTTGAAGTCGCCGCACTGGTTGTCGCAGCAGCGTTTGCAGCTTCAGTCGCCGTGTTTCTGATCTGGCGCTGGCGTCATCGCGCCGCTCAGGAAGCGGCGGTCACAGCATTCACAGAAAGGACGTCCAATGGATTGGGCTAGTCTCGCCAAACAGGTGATCGGGCTCGGTGCGCCGATACTGGGAACCGCGCTTGGCGGACCGCTCGGCGGCGCGGCGGGGCGCATCCTGGCCGAGGTGGTCGGCGCATCGGAGCCTACGCCGGAGGCGGTCGGCAAGGCGTTGCCGTCCTGCGGCCCAGACAGGATCGCGCTGGCCGAGAATGCGTGGACTGAGGCCGTCCGCGCCGAGGCGGAGGCGGTGCGCGGCTCGGTTGCCGAGACACAGGCGACGATCCGCGCGGAACTTGGCAGCGAGGATGTCGTTCAAAGGCTGTGGCGTCCGTTTTACGCTCTGGAATTAACCCTGGAATGCGCAGCCTTGTGGGCCGTTCTGGTCCACGAGTTCTGGACCGGCGACATGACGGCGATCAACGCCCTGATCGGCGCGACCGGCCTCTTGGTGAGCTATTGGGGGTTCCGATTCGGCGTGTTAGGCGTCTATGTCAGCGGCCGGACCCGCGAGAAACTCAGCCTCGCGACCGGCCAGGAGACCCCCGGCGTGCTCGACAAACTGGTCAAGGCGGTCGTGAAGAAGAAGTGAGTATGGAGAAAAAGTAACCTCCGGCACGGCTTCCGTTCATGGTGCATTCACCGCCGCGGCGTTCATGTTAGGTTATCGCAAGCTTGCCACCTGGAGACGACGTTGCGCCTTCTCGTTGTTGAAGACGATCCCGATCTCAACCGCCAGCTCACGACAGCCTTGTCGGACGCAGGCTATGTCGTAGACCGCGCATTCGATGGCGAGGAGGGGCACTTCCTCGGCGACAGCGAGCCCTACGACGCCGTCGTGCTCGACATCGGGCTCCCCAAAATGGACGGCATCTCGGTGCTGGAGGCCTGGCGGCGCAACAAGCGCACCATGCCGGTGCTGATCCTGACCGCACGCGACCGCTGGAGCGACAAGGTGCAGGGCTTCGATGCCGGCGCCGACGACTATGTCGCCAAGCCGTTTCACCTCGAAGAAGTTCTCGCCCGAATTCGCGCGCTGCTGCGCCGGAGCGCGGGCCATGCCCAGTCCGAACTGACCTGCGGGCCGGTGATGCTCGACACCCGCACCAACCGCGTCAGTGTCAACGGCAACCCCATCAAGATGACGTCGCACGAGTACCGGCTGCTGGCGTATCTGATGCATCATTCCGGCCGTGTGGTGTCGCGCACCGAACTTGTCGAGCATCTGTACGATCAGGACTTCGATCGCGACTCCAATACGATCGAAGTGTTCGTCGGACGCATCCGCAAGAAGCTCGACGTCGACATCATCCAGACCGTGCGGGGCCTCGGCTATCTGCTGACGCCGCCGGTGGCGGATACAAAGGCTTCCGCAACCGACGCGCGGTAAAGTGTGATAGGCTTCAGGTGGAGCGGAATCGCCCACCGTCATTGCAAGCGAAGCAATCCGGGGCAGTGCAAAGAACTGGATTGCTTCGTCGCAAGTGCTCCACGCAATGACGCGGTTGAACACGCCACTGGGCATGCGCCATACTTGGGATGAGTTTTTTTGAATCGTCACGCGAAATCCCTCGCAACACGTCTGTTCCTGTCGGCGACGGCGTGGGTGGTGCTGATCCTTGTCATCACCGGGATCGTGCTGTCGACGGTCTACAAGCGCTCGACCGAGCGCGCCTTCGACCGCCGGCTCAATTTCTATCTCCGCACCCTGATCGCCGAAGCCGCGCAGCCTGACGATTCCAGCGACAAGTCCGAACGGTCCGTGCAGTCGCTGGGCGAGCCGCTGTTCGAACTGCCGCTGTCGGGCTGGTACTGGCGCATGGCGCGGACCGATGGCGACAAGCCGGAGGTGCGCGCGTCGCGTTCGCTGTGGGATGCGTCGCTGCCCAGGCTCGAAGACAAAGGTATCGATCTGGATCAGTCCGGCGTGCGGGTCGGCTATGTCATCGGACCGGAAAACCAGCATCTGCGCATGGTGGAGCGGCCGGTCGATCTCGGCACCGAGGGAAAATTCCTCGCGACGGTGGCGGGCGACGCCACCGAGATCGAGGATGAAACCTGGGCGTTCAACACCTATCTGACGGTGACGTTCGCGGCGCTGACGGTCGGGCTGCTGCTGACCACGATCTTTCAGGTGCGTTACGGCCTCGCGCCGCTCAAGCGCATTTCCAATTCGCTGGCGGCCATTCGCTCGGGTCAGGCCGACCGGCTGGAGGGCGAGTTTCCCGAGGAGATCGCGCCGCTCGCGCGCGAAACCAACGCGCTGCTCGACGCCAACCGCGCCATCGTCGAACGCTCGCGCACCCATGTCGGCAATCTTGCCCATGCGATCAAGACGCCGCTGTCGGTGATCGTCAATGAGGCGGGCGCCAACCGGGACGATCCGCTGGCGATCAAGGTTCTGGAGCAGGCCGAGATCATGCGCGATCAGGTCGCGCATCATCTGGAGCGCGCGCGCATCGCCGCCCGCGTCACCACCATCGGCACGGTGACCGATGTTGCGCCGGTGATCGAGGCGCTGGCGCGCACGATGGAGAAAATCCACCGCGACCGGGACATTCTGATCGATGCCGAGGTCAACGCGGGAGCGAAATTCCGCGGCGAACGGCAGGATCTCGAGGAGATGGTCGGCAACCTCGTCGACAATGCCTGCAAGTGGGCGACACAGAAGGTCTTCATCGAGGTGCTTCTGGAGCTGACGCCCGGCGGGGCGCTCGATCCGACCCTGCGTATCATCGTCGATGACGACGGCCCGGGATTGTCACCGGCCGAGCGGACGCAAGTGGCGCGCCGCGGCCAGCGGCTCGACGAGACCAAGCCGGGCTCCGGCCTCGGCCTGTCCATCGTGACCGATCTCGCCGCACTCTACGGTGGCAGCCTCACGCTCGGCGCGGCCCCGATCGGCGGCCTGCGGTCGGAACTGGTGCTGCCGGGGATTTAACCGCCGCTCTCTCGCCCCATTCGTCCGTTCCAAAGCGCCGCCGGACGATCCATGTCCGCAGTGAATTTGGGGACGACACTATGCATCATCGGACAGCCGCCATTGTGCTCGCGGCCGCACTGACCCTCGGCGGCTGTGCCGCCGACAGCGGACCGAAGGAAAATTCCGGGACCGTGATCGGCGCGCTGAGCGGTGCGCTGATCGGCTCGGCCATCGGCGGCGGGACGGGCGAGCGGGTCGGCGCGGCGATGGCCGGTGCGGCCATCGGTGGTCTGATCGGCAACCGGGTCGGCGCGTCGATGGACGAGCAGGATCGGCAGTACGCCTATGAGGCTGAAATGAACGCCCTCGACCGGGGTGCGCCGGGCGCGCCCGTGGACTGGCGCAATCCGGACACCGGCCGCTACGGCAACATCGTGCCGGGTCCGGCCTATACCAGGCGCGGGACCCGCTGCCGCGCCTTTACCCACACCGTCTATATCAACGGCCAGCCGACCGCCGAGCGCGGAACGGCCTGCCGCAACCCGGACGGCACCTGGACGGCGGTGGGCTAGGGTACCGCCGCAATTGGCCCCCAAATCCCTGTTCCTCAACGCCAAATTAACGACGCCCCGGCTATGACACCCGGTGGACACCTGCCGGGTGTCACCGAAGGTGAGCGTTTGGGCGCATGAGCCAATCGTCGATCGAACGATTGAGAGACTATCTCGGGCAGCTTCCGCCGAAGGCGCAGGCGCTGCTGATGCGCGAGTTCGAGCGGGCGATCGAGCGCGGCGAGGACGTCGCCGTTGCGGGCTTCGTGCTCGAGCAACTGCGCATGATCGTGCGCGCCCCCACCGAGGATATGACGCCCCGGACCGACGATCCGATGCGGCGGGTGTTTCGTCCGCTCGAGCCGTTTCTGGTCGAGAGCATTCCCCATGTCAGGCCCGGCCAGATCAGGCGCTCGTCGCTAGCTCCGATCTGGATATGGCTCGGGCGCGAAGGCGCTCCCGATGCCGTTCACGCCTATGAGGCCGCGCTGGCGCAGGCGTCTGCTGCTCCCGACATCAATGCGGCCGTCCGCACCATGCAGGTTGCCGCGTCCGAAGCCATTGCCAATGTGACCGGCGCGCTGTCCAGCGGCGAACGCCAGCGCACGCTCGGACGTCTCGGCGCGCCGAGCGTGGTGGATGACATCGCGCCGATCGGCGCAGTTCTCGCAGCCAGCGATTCACTGGAAAAACTCAACAACAAGCTGACCGGACATATCCGGGTCTTCGCGGATTCCCATATCACCTCGACGATGGCCGCGCTGAATATTCCGTCGCTGCAAACCCCGCAGGTGCTGCCGTTCGCGATCTCGCTGGTGATGCAGCGGCTCGCATCACCCTGGCAGATCGTCCGCCTCGGCATCGCGGTCGCCGCATCCGACGATGAGATCCGCGTGGCCGGTACGCCGTTCGGCGTCACCGTGACAATGGCGATCCACGATCTGTCGCGCGTCGCCGCCGAACTGCGCAACGACATCAAGCGCGGCCAGTTCCAGGACACCTCCAACCATCTCAAGACGCTGCACGACGGCGTCCGCGGCCTGCGCACCGAACTCGACATTCGCTCGGACTCCGCATGGGGCAAGCAGCTCGCCGCGATCCGCTCCGAAATCTCCAATTCGCTGCAATCGGAAATCGACAGCGTGCCCGGCCGCGTGCGCCGGTTGCTGCGGCAGGGGCCGGACAAGGACGTCACCACCGCGAACCGGATCGATCCAGTGGACATCGAGGAGACGGCAGCGCTGATCGATTTCGTCGCGATGTGCCGCAACTACGCCAGCGAGCTTGCCATCAACGAAGTGTCGCTGCGCGCCCATACCGAATTGCAGCACTATGTCGAGAAGGCCACCGAGACGCTGGTGGAATCGCTTCGCACCACCGATCAGCGGGTCCGCACGTTCCGCCTGATGCAGGTGAAGGCCGCCATCCGGTTCTGCGAGGTGATGTTCGGCCCGGATTACGCCTCGCTGATGAGCAAGGCGGCCGAGATGGCGCGGCCGGTCGAACGCAAGGCGGCCGAGCCCGCGAAATCCGCCAGGCAGCCGCGCGCCGGTTGATCTGGCGCAAGGGTGAACACGCGCCCGCGCGCTATGGCCTCCATCTGAAGCTGCGATTCTCAAAAGGCCGCAAGACGGCTTCGAATCCCATTGAATCCGTGACGGAAATGTCAATTGCGCCCATCCGCCAGCCATGGTGTAACCCGGCACGGAACAGCCGCTTGTAACGGTTCTACTTTGCCGGGAACCCTTTGAAATGACACTCTGGTTTGTGTTCGCGCTGATGACTGCCGCAGCGGTATTTGCCGTGCTGTGGCCGCTCGGGCGCGGCAACACCTCGGCGCACGAAGGCAGCGAAGCGGTGGTCTACAAGGATCAGCTCGCCGAGGTTCGGCGCGACGCCGCCGCCGGCATGATCGGAGAAAAAGAGGCGGAAGCGGCGCGCGTCGAGATCAGCCGCCGTCTGCTCGCGGCATCGGAGGCCCATGCGGGTACTCCATCGTTGTCGAGCGTTTCGTTTCGCCGCGCTGTTGCCGTGATCGCGCTCATTGGCCTGCCGCTGGTCGCGGTGGGGCTGTATGCGCAGTTCGGCTCGCCGTCGCTCGGCGACTTTCCGCTCGCGGAACGCAGCCGTACCGCAGTTGCGACCGCGTCGATGGACAAGCTGGTGGCGCAGGTCGAAACCCATCTCGAGAAAAACCCGACCGACGGGCGGGGCTGGGACGTGCTGGCGCCGGTGCTGGCGCGGATCGGCCGCTACGACGACGCGGTGCGCGCCTGGCGCAATTCCATCACCTACAACGGCGAGAGCGCATCGCGCCGCGCCGATCTCGGCGAAGCGATTGCCGCAGCGAGCGGCGGGGTCGTGACCGCCGAATCCAAGGCCGAGTTCGACCGTGCCATCGCGCTCGATCCGAATGAGGTGAAGGCGCGCTATTTCACCGGCCTCGCGGCCGAGCAGGACGGCCGCAAGGACGATGCCATCAATATCTGGCGCGGCATGCTGGCGTCGGCGCCGGCCGATGCGCCGTGGCGTCCGCTGGTGCAGGGCGCGCTGGTGCGCGTTGGAGTGGTTGCGCCCAAGCTGTCCGACGACACGATCGCGGCTGCCAAGGACATGACCGAAGGCGACCGCAACACGATGATCCGCGGCATGGTGGATCGTCTCGCCACGCGGCTGAAGGACAACGGCAACGATGTCGAAGGCTGGTTGCGACTGGTGCGCGCCTATATGGTCCTCGGCGAACGTGACAAGGCGCAGGCTGCGCTGATCGATGCGCGGGGCGCCGTCGGGAACGACGCCGGCCGGTTGCAGCAGTTGAACGATGGTCTCAAGAGCCTTGGACTGGATGGATAGGCTAGTGACAGTCTCGACACCGAAATGCGGCTGCTGCTTTCCTTCACCTCTCCCGTGGGGAGAGGTCGACATGCGCAGCATGTCGGGTGAGGGCGTAGAATCTCTCGATAGATTTAGATCCCCTCACCCCAACCCTCTCCCCAATGGGGAGAGGGAGCAGACCGGAGTGATGGCAGGCATTCAGGTGCAAACGGAAATGATACGATGACGCGCAAACAGCGGCGATTGACATTGATCGGGTGTTCGCTGGCGGTGCTGGCGATTGCGGCGGCGCTCGTCCTCAATGCACTGCGCGACTCCATCCTGTTCTTCTCGACGCCGACCATGGCCGCCGAAAAGCACATCCAGCCGGGCCAGCGCTTTCGCCTCGGCGGCATGGTGCGCGAGGGATCGCTGGTGCGCGGCGAGCAGCTTAAAGTGAAGTTTGAGGTCACCGACGGAAATGCAACCCTGCCGGTGACTTATCAGGGGATTCTTCCAGATCTCTTCCGCGAGGGGCAGGGTATCATTTCCGAAGGCGCGCTCGACGCGCAGGGCGTGTTCAAGGCAGATACGGTCCTCGCCAAGCATGACGAAACCTACATGCCCAAGGCCGTCGCGGACGAACTGAAAAAGACCGGCCACTGGAAGGACGACTACGAGAAGAAGCCGGCGAATGCCCAGAACGTGCAGGGGACCGCGAAGTGATCGCCGAGGCGGGACATTACGCGCTGGTACTGGCGCTGGTTCTGGCGCTGATCCAGTCGGTGGTGCCGGTGATTGGCGCGCGCCTGCGCGATCCGGCGCTGATGAATGTCGCGCGCTCCACCGCGCTGACACAGTTCGCGTTCGCCGCGCTGTCGTTCGCGGCGCTGACCTGGCTGCATGTTACGTCGGACTTCTCGGTTGCGAACGTCTATGAGAATTCCCATTCGCTGAAGCCGATGATCTACAAGATCACCGGCGTATGGGGGAACCATGAAGGCTCGATGCTGCTCTGGGTGCTGATCCTGGCGCTGTTCGGTGCGCTGGTGGCCGCTTTCGGCAACAATCTGCCGCGCACGCTGCGCGCGCTCGTGCTGGCGGCGCAGGCATGGATCGGCGCGGCGTTCTATCTGTTCATTCTCGCCACCTCGAACCCGTTCGCGCGGATCGCCAATCCGCCGATCGAAGGCCGCGACCTCAATCCGATCCTGCAGGACATCGGCCTCGCGATCCATCCGCCGATGCTCTACCTCGGCTATGTCGGCTTCTCGATTTCGTTTTCATTCGCCGTCGCAGCGCTGATCGAAGGCCGCATCGATGCCGCATGGGCGCGGTGGGTGCGGCCATGGACGCTGATGGCATGGATATTCCTGACGCTGGGCATCGCGATGGGGTCGTACTGGGCCTATTACGAACTCGGCTGGGGTGGCTGGTGGTTCTGGGACCCGGTGGAGAATGCTTCGCTGATGCCGTGGCTGGCGGGCACCGCGCTGCTGCATTCGGCGGTGGTGATGGAGAAACGCGACGCGCTGAAGGTCTGGACCATCCTTCTGGCGATCCTGACATTCTCGCTGTCGCTGCTCGGCACCTTCCTGGTGCGCTCCGGTGTGCTGACTTCGGTGCATACCTTCGCCAGCGATCCCGCGCGCGGCGTGTTCATTCTGATGATCCTGTGCCTGTTCATCGGCGGCAGCCTTAGTCTCTATGCGTGGCGTGCGACGGCATTGAAGCAGGGCGGCTTGTTCGCGCCGATTTCGCGCGAAGGCGCGCTGGTGCTGAACAACCTGCTGCTCACAACAGCCTGCGCGACGGTGTTCGTCGGCACGCTGTATCCCCTGGCGCTTGAGGTGCTCACCGGCGACAAGATCTCGGTCGGTGCGCCGTTCTTCAATCTGACATTTGCGCCGCTGTTCCTGCCGCTCTTGCTCGCGGTGCCGTTCGGGCCGCTGCTGGCGTGGAAGCGCGGCGACATCGTCGGCGCGGCGCAGCGCCTGACCGCGGCGGGCATTGTCGCGCTGGTCACCATGGCGGTGCTGTGGGCCTGGACCAAGGGCGGCGGTGCGTTTGCTCCATTGATGATCGGTGTCGCGGCGTTCGTGGTGCTCGGCTCGCTCACTGACATTGTCGAGCGCACGCAACTGTTCCGCGCGCCGTTCGCGATCTCATTGAGCCGCGCACGAGGATTGCCGCGCTCGACCTGGGGCTCGGCCTTTGCGCACGCCGGGCTCGGGATCGCACTGATCGGAATCGTCTGCGAGACGACATGGAACAGCGAGAGCATCGCCTCGATGCAGCCGAAGGATGTCGTCACTGTCGGCGGTTATCAGGTGCGGCTCGATGATGTGACCCAGCAGCAGGGGCCGAATTACCGCGAGGCGATTTCGCACTTCACGGTCATGCAGGACGGCAAGACGGTCGGCATCCTGTCGCCGTCAAAGCGCAATTTCGCGACGCGCGGCATGTCGACCACGGAAGCTGCGCTGCTGACGCGCGGCGCGAGCCAGGTCTATATTTCGCTCGGCGACAGCCACGCTGACGGATCGGTGGCGGTTCGCATCTATCACAAGCCGCTGGTGCTGCTGATCTGGTTCGGGCCGGTGCTGATGGCGTTCGGCGGTTTGCTGTCGCTGACCGACCGGCGGCTCCGCGTTGGTGCGCCGAAGCCGGCAAAGACCAACAAGACTTCCGGCGCGTTGCAGGCTGCGGAGTAGCCGCGATGAAACGCATCCTTCCGGCGTTGCTGGCGATCATGCTGACACTGGCGCCGTCTGTCCTCTTCGCCGTGCAGCCTGACGAGATCATGGCCGATCCGGCGCAGGAGGCGAGGGCGCGCAACCTGTCGCGCGAACTGCGCTGCATGGTCTGCCAAAATCAGTCGATCGACGATTCCGATGCGCCGCTGGCGCGCGATCTGCGTCTGCTGGTGCGCGAGCGGATCGCTGCCGGCAACACCGATCAGCAGGTGATGGACTTTCTGGTCGCCCGTTACGGCGAATTCGTGCTGCTCAAGCCGCGCGTCGAAAGCCGGACGCTGTTGCTATGGCTGATTCCCCCGCTGGTGCTGGCCGGGGGCGGGCTTGCGCTCTGGTACGGCAACCGTCGCCGCAACCGCGCTGCTGCGGCCGAGGAGGGTGCGTCATTCCAACTCACCCCCGAGGAAGAGGCGCGGCTGGAGAAGCTCATCGCGGGCGAGGAACCGCCGAAAACGTCCGTTTAGCGGGCTTTTCGCGCGCCGGTTCCGATCTCGATCCGGCAGGCATGAAGGGCCGCTGCGGCCCTGTTTTTATTACAAAACATTAATTCCCCCGTCAGAGCGCGGTAAGGCCGCGCGCCCCATCTTCCAGAGCACAGGTGCACACATGCACCGCGAGATTCGCACCCTGTTTTCGCGCCCCTCTGGAGATTGTTCATGACTGACCGCCCTACCGATCTTTCCAAACTTCCATCCTACGTCGCTCCCCGCCGTTCCATTTTCTCCGCGCGCAAGTTCGCGCTGATGGCTTCTGTCGTCGCGGGCCTCGGCGTCGCCGCTTATGGTCTCAGCCCGTCGAATGACTTCGACCTGCTGACCACGACCGCGCATGCGCAGGTCAACAAGGACGTCCGTCAGGTTCAGCAGCCGATCGGCTTTGCCGATATCGTTGAGCGCGTGAAGCCCTCGGTGGTCTCGGTGCGCGTCAAGATCGCGGAGAAGGTGACCACGGGTGAAAACGCGAGCCCGGAAGATAACCCGTTCCCGCCGAACTCGCCGATGGAGCGCTTCTTCCGCCGCTTCGGCGGTCCGGATGGATTCCCCGGTGGCCGTGGCGGCCGCGGTGGACGTGGCGGTGGTCAGATGACCGGGCAGGGCTCGGGCTTCTTCATCTCGGCTGACGGTTTCGCCGTGACCAACAATCATGTGGTCGATGGCGCCGACAAGGTCGAAGTCACCGCGGACGACGGCAAGGTTCACACCGCGAAGGTGATCGGCACCGATCCGCGCACCGATCTCGCGCTGATCAAGGTCGATGGCGTCAGCAACATGCCGTTCGCTAAATTGTCCGACGGTCAGCCGCGCATCGGCGACTGGGTGCTTGCGGTCGGCAATCCGTTCGGCCTCGGCGGCACCGTGACCGCTGGCATCGTTTCAGCCCGCGGCCGTGACATCGGCAACGGTCCGTATGACGATTTCATCCAGATCGACGCGCCCGTGAACAAGGGCAACTCGGGTGGTCCGACCTTCAACACCGAAGGCGATGTTGTCGGCGTGAACACTGCGATTTATTCGCCGTCGGGCGGCAGCGTCGGCATTGCCTTCGCGATCCCGGCGTCGACCGTGAAGAGTGTCGTGCAGCAGCTCAAGGACAAGGGCACGGTCAGCCGCGGCTGGATCGGTGTGCAGATCCAGCAGGTGACGCCTGAGATCGCCGAAAGCCTCGGTCTGAAGAAGACCGAAGGCGCGCTGGTTGCGGAGCCGCAGGCCAATGGTCCGGCCGCGAAGGCGGGCGTCGAATCCGGTGACGTGATCACGCGGGTGAACGACCAGCCGGTGAAGGATGCGCGCGAACTCGCCCGCACCATCGGCAGCATGGCGCCGGGTCAGACGGTCAAGCTGGTCGTGGTTCACAAGGGCCAGGACAAGATCCTCAGCATGACGCTCGGCGAATTGCCGAACGCCAAGGCTGCAAGTGCCGATACCGATCAGAAGGACAGTGGCAAGTCGGGCCGCGGCACCGTCACCGTGCCGAACCTCGGTCTGACGCTGGCTCCGGCGAACAGCGTTGCCGGTGCGGGCAAGGAAGGCGTGGTCGTGACCGACGTCGATCCGAACAGCCCGTCGGCTGAGCGCGGCTTCAAGGAAGGCGACGTCATTCTCGAAGTCGCCGGCAAGCTGGTTTCGAACCCGGCTGAAGTCCGCGAGGCGATCAACACCGCGCGCAGCGAGAACAAGAACAGCGTTCTGGTTCGCGTGAAGTCCGGAGACTCGTCGCGCTTCGTCGCGATGCCGGTCGCCAAGGGCTAAGGCATGATCCCGAAAAGTGGGCACCGGTTTTCGGATCAGATCATGCCCACTTCGATAGTTAAGCATCCGCGCAGGCGGGTGAGGAATGGGGAGTTGTCGCCGGCAAAGTAGCCCCCGCCGACGGCTCCTTCCCGGGGGCGGGCCAAAAGCCCGTCCCTTGAAATCAAGGCATGATGCGATTTTCAGCATCATGCAGGGATGCTTTCGATGGAAAACGCCCCCCTCCGTCGAAAGCGGCGCGATCGCACTCCAGTCGGTCGTGCAATGCGGGCGGCGAAGTCCCCCAGCTTCGCCGCCCGTTCTCTTTCTCTTGTCGGGGCTGGCGGCCGCGGGCACGTCGCTCGCTGCCTTGCAAGAGGACGATCATCGCGCCATGGTGATACAAAGCTCCGCTGCTCAGACCCAGACCGAATCACAGATGCGACTGCTCATCGTTGAAGACGACCGCGAGTCGGCGGACTATCTCGTGAAGGCATTTCGCGAGGTCGGCCATATCGCCGACCATGCGGGCGACGGCGAGGAGGGCCTTGCGCTGGCGGAGTCCGGCGATTACGACGTGCTCGTGATCGACCGCATGCTGCCCAAGCGTGACGGACTGTCGATCATCGGCACGCTGCGCAGCAAGGGCAATCATACGCCCGCGCTGATCCTCTCGGCGCTCGGCCAGGTCGATGACCGCATCAAGGGACTTCGTGCCGGCGGCGACGACTATCTGCCGAAGCCTTATTCATTCGCGGAACTGCTGGCGCGCGTCGAAGTGCTGTCCCGCCGTCATGGAGGCCCGGCCGAGGAGACGACCTATCGCGTCGGCGATCTCGAACTCGATCGGCTGTCGCATCAGGTCAAGCGCGGCGCCACCGAGATCACGTTGCAGCCACGTGAATTCCGGCTGCTGGAATATTTGATGAAGCATGCCGGGCAGGTCGTCACCCGCACCATGCTGCTGGAAAACGTGTGGGACTATCACTTCGATCCGCAGACCAATGTGATCGACGTGCATATTTCGCGGCTGCGCTCCAAGATCGACAAGGGGCACGACAAGCCGCTGCTGCACACCATCCGTGGTGCCGGATACATGATCCGTGACGGCATTCGGTAAACTGATCCGGACGACAGCGTTCCGGCTGACGCTGGTCTATCTGTTCCTGTTCGCGCTGTTCGCGGCATCGCTGCTGGGCTACTTCGCCTGGAACACGCGGCGCATGATCACCGAGCAGATCACCGACACCGTCAACTCCGAACTGAGCGAACTCACCGAGCAATATACCAAGGGCGGTCTGCGCGGGCTGGTCGCTGCCGTCGAGGGCCGCGCGCTGCGTCCGGGCGCCAATCTTTATCTGGTGACAACCCCGCAGGGGCAGGGCGTCGCCGGCAATGTCGCCTCGCTTGAGCCGGGGGTGATGGATCATCCTGGCTGGGCCGAGACGTTTTACAAACGGCTGGAAGAAACCGACACCAAGAGCCACTTCGCGCTGGTGAGAGTGTCCCAACTATCCGGCGGCTTCCGGATTCTGGTGGGACGCGATCTGGAAGAGCGGCGTCGGCTGTTCGGCATCGTGGCCAAGGCAGCGCAATGGTCGGTGCTGATCGTGGTCGTTCTCGGCCTCGGCGGCGGCGTATTCGTCGCCCGCCGCGTGCTGCGCCGGATCGACGCCATGACCGGGACCACGCAGCGGATCATGGCGGGCGATCTTAGCGAGCGATTGCCGGTGGGCCGAAGCGGCGACGAGATCGACCGGCTCGCGGAAAATCTCAATGCGATGCTGGAACGCATCGAGGCGCTGATGGCCGGACTGAAAGAAGTGTCCGATAACATCGCCCACGATCTCAAGACGCCGCTGACGCGGCTGCGCAATCGCGCCGAAGAAGCGCTGGCGAAATCCAGCAATGAAGGCGAGTACCGCGCGGCGCTGGAACGCACCATCGATGAATCCGATGGCCTGATCCGAACCTTCAATGCACTGCTGATGATCGCACGCGCGGAGTCCGGTCAGGCGCGCGACAACATGACCGATTTCGACGCGGCTGAAGTCGCCCACGGCATCCACGAACTGTATGAGCCGCTGGCGGAAGACAAGGGCCTGACCCTCGAAGTCGCCGCCGACGCCGCCATGATCCACGGCAACCGCGAACTCGTCAGCCAGGCGCTGGCCAATCTGGTCGAGAACGCCATCAAGTACGGTCAGCCGGTGGCTCCGCGTCGAGACGGCGGGACCAAATCGCCCGATATCCTGATCGAGGCGCGGCGGGACGGGGACAATGTTCTTCTCAGTGTCACGGACCACGGACCCGGCATTCCGGAGGCCGACCGCCAGCGCGCGGTCGAGCGGTTTGTCCGCCTCGAGGCCAGCCGCACCCAGCCCGGGTCGGGGCTCGGTTTGAGTCTGGCATCGGCTGTCGCAACGTTGCATGGTGGCGACCTGCGACTCGCCGACAGCCAGCCGGGGCTGCGCGTGACGCTTGTGATCCCGAGCCGGGGCGTGGAACAGAAGACTGTATGAGTTCACCTGAGATGGGCCGCGCCGACCGGCCCACCCTGGCGGCCCGCTTCGTGGCGGGACCGAAACTGTTTGCATCGCAGGACGCCGAGCGGCGGCTGGCCGACTGGCTGGGCGACGTGCCGCCTGACGTCGCGACCGCGCTCAGGAAGGTGTCAGGTTCCTTCCCGCATGCCAAAGCGATCCTTGAAGGTATCGCGGAAGCCTCGCCCTATCTGTTCGACCTGATGCGCGCCGATGCGGGCCGCGTCTTGCGACTCCTTCAATGCAATCCCGACGATCATCTCGCGGCGCTGATCGAGAAGGCGGTGGCCGATGTCGCCGCCGCTGCGACCGAAGCCGATGTGATGATTGTGCTTCGCCGGATCAAATCCGAAGCCGCATTGATGATCGCGCTGTGCGACATCGGCGGCGTCTGGCCGGTGATGCGGGTGACGCGGGCTCTCACCGACGTTGCGGTGACCTCCGTTCAGTGCGCCATCCGTTTTCTGCTCAAGCAGGAAGCGGCACGCGGACGTTTGTTGCCTCCCGATGCGGAACATCCCGAAATCGGCAGCGGCCTCGTCGTGCTCGCCATGGGCAAGATGGGGGCGGGCGAACTGAATTACTCCAGCGACATCGACCTGATCGTGTTCTACGAGCTGGAAGCGCCGACACTGGCCGAGGGCATCGAGCCGTCGCCATTCTTCGTCAAGGTTGCGCAGGGGCTTTCGCGCCTGCTGCAGCAGCGCACCGCCGACGGTTACGTGTTCCGCGTCGATCTGCGGCTGCGGCCCGATCCGGCGTCTACGCCGGTGGCGATCTCGACGGCGGCGGCGCTGCATTACTACGAGCGCGAGGGCCGCACCTGGGAGCGTGCCGCGATGATCAAGGCGCTGCCTTGCGCCGGCGACCAGAAGGCCGGCAACGCTTTGCTGGCAGAGATCGCTCCGTTCGTCTGGCGCAAGCATCTGGACTTCGCGGCACTCGCCGACGTCCATGACATGAAGCGGCAGATGCAGACGTTCCGTGGCCAGAACGAGATTTCGGTCGAGGGCCACAACGTCAAGGTCGGCCGCGGCGGCATTCGCGAGATCGAGTTCTTCGCGCAGACCCAGCAACTGATCGCGGGCGGGCGGCATCCCGAACTGCGGGTGCGCCCGACGCTGGAAGCGCTGAACATTCTCGCTGCGAGCAACTGGATTACGAACGAGGCTCGCGACGAGCTGACCTCGGCCTATGACTTCCTGCGGCGGGTCGAGCATCGCCTGCAGATGATCGCGGATGAGCAGACCCACACGTTGCCGGCCGAAGCCGAGGCCGTCGAACGGTTCGCGCGGTTCTTCGGCTACGACGATCGTGCCGCTTTCGCGAAGGATCTGCTGGCGCATCTGAACTGCGTGCAGAACCATTACAGCCGCCTGTTCGAGGGCGATCCGACCGGCACCGAGAAATTGCCGGACATCGATTACAGCAAGGGCCCCGACGACAACCGGTTGCTCGAGCATCTGCTGACGCTCGGTTTCAAGAAGCCCAAGATGGTCGCGGAAACCGTTCAGCGCTGGATGAGCGGCGAGTATCGCGTGTTCAAGGTCGAGGCGACGCGGCTGGCCTTCAACGAATTCGTGCCCGACCTGATCCGCGGCCTGTCGCGGGCCGAGGAGCCGGACGATGCGGTGACGGCGTTCGACCGCTTCCTGCAGGCGCTGCAGCGGGGTGGGCGGTTGATCTCACTGCTGAGCCAGAACAAGGACTTGGTGGCGCTGGTCGCGCTGGTGCTTGGTGCAGCGCCGCGCCTGAGCGACATGCTGGCGCGGCAGCCGCAGATCATGGATGGCCTGATCGATCCGCGCTTCTTCGGCGCGATGCCCGACCAGAATGAATTGTCAGCACGGCTCGAGTCGACGTTGGCTGATGCGAATTCATATGAGGAGTTTCTGGATCGGTTGCGGTTATTCGGGCAGGAAAGCCTGTTCCTGATCGGCACGCGCATCCTGTCCGGCACGGTCTCGGCGCAGCACGCCAGCGTTGCCTTCGCCGACGTGGCCGAGGGTATCGCGCATACGGTGCATGGCCTCGTCATGGACCAGTTCGCGGAGCAGCACGGCCGGATCAAAGGTCAGGAAACCGCCATCGTCGCGATGGGCAAGCTCGGCAGCCGCGAGATGACGGCGTCGTCCGATCTCGACCTGATCCTGATTTACGATTTTGACCATGAAGCGCCGGAGTCCGACGGCAACCGTCCGCTGGAGGGATCGCAGTATTTCGCGCGGCTGACCCAGCGCCTGATCAGCGCGTTCACCACGCGCACCAACTACGGCGTGTTGTATGAGGTCGATATGCGGCTGCGGCCGTCCGGCCGCGCCGGTCCGCTGGCCTCGCGCATCGATTCCTTCGCCGAGTATCAGGAGCACGAGGCCTGGACCTGGGAGCACATGGCGCTGACGCGCGCCCGCGTCATCTCGGCGTCGCCGGCGTTCCAGGCCAAGATCGAAGCCGTCATCCGCGATGTGCTGACCCGCAAGCGCGAGACCGGCATCATTGCCAACGACGTTCTCGAAATGCGCCGCGCCATCGCCGAGGAAAGAGGCGAGAGCGACATCTGGGACCTGAAGAACGCCGCCGGCGGCATGGTCGATATCGAGTTCATCGCCCAGTATCTTCAGCTCATTCACGCGGCGGAGAAGCCGGAGATTCTCAATGTCAGCACGGTGCAGGTGCTGGACAATGCTGCGCGGCTTGGGGTGCTACCGCAATCCGATGCCGATACCCTGCGGGCGGCATCGCGGCTCTATCACGATCTCACACAAATCATCCGTCTCTGCGTGATCGGGAAATTCAAACCAGAGACAGCTGGGGAGGATCTTCTGCGGGTGCTGACGCGGGCTGGAGACGCGCCGGACTTTTCGGCGCTTGAGGCGCGGGTGCGCGAGACGCAGAACGAGGTGCGCGAGGTTTTCCTGAAGCTGCTTGAGGGATCGCCTCGGCAATAATGCTTGGTGCGGGGTGTTCGCCGTGTCCGCACGGCAGCGTCACGCAGACTATGGTTCCCACGCCCAGCTTCGAGCGCAGCTTCATCGAGCCGCCGTGCAGGTTTGTCAGCGACTTGGCGATGGCCAGTCCCAGCCCCGAGCCGTGATAGCTCTTGGTGAGCTGGCTTTCGACCTGCTCGAACGGCCGGCCGAGTTTCGCCAGCGACTGGCGCGCGATGCCGATGCCGCTATCGGCGATGGTGAGCACGATCGAGCCGTTGCGCATCCGGCTGCGCACGGTGATCTTGCCATTGTCGGGGGTGAACTTCACCGCATTGGACAGAAGGTTGACCGCGATCTGCTTCATGGCGCGGCGGTCGGCGACGATCGGGATCGCGCCGCGAATATCGGCATTCACTGTCAGGTTCTTGTTTTCTGCCCGGCCGGAGACGACGCGCAGGGACTCGGTCAGGGTCTGCGCCAGGTCGAGCGGCTCGTAATCGAGCTTCATGCGTCCGGCTTCGATCTTCGACATGTCGAGAATATCGTTGATGACGTCCAGCAGGTAGTTTCCGCTGGTCATGATGTCGTTGCAGTACTCTTGATACTTCTCGGAGCCGAGCGCGCCGAACATGCCGCTGCCCATCACTTCCGAGAAACCGATGATGGCGTTAAGGGGGGTGCGCAGTTCGTGGCTCATGTTGGCGAGGAATTTCGACTTGGTCTGGTTGGCTTCCTCGGCCCGGGTCTTTTCCTCGGCATATTTCTGCGCGAGTTCGGCGAGCAACTGGGCCTGCCGCTCAAGCTCGGCCTGCGAGCGCTTGAGGTCGATCACGTTGGCGGTGAGGCGGAGATCGTTGTCGATCAGTTTCTGCTCATGCAGCTTGATCTGGGTAATGTCGGTGCCGACCGACACGTAGCCGCCGTCCTTGGTCCGGCGTTCGCTGATGTTGAGCCAGCTTCCGTCTTCCAGTTGTGCCTCGAAGGTGCGGGCGCCGGGGGCGAGGGAGTTCGGCAGCCGGGTGCGGATTTCCGGCATGCTGCCGACTTCGATCAGGGTCTCGTAGGAGGTGCCTTGCTTCACCGCGGAGTCGGGGAGCTTGTGCAGGCGCTTGAAGTGCGAATTGCAGAGCACGAGGCGGTTGTCGGCGTCCCACAGCACGAAGGCTTCCGGGATTGTCTCGATGGCGTCGCGCAGCCGCAGGTCGGCTTCGACGGTCTTCTCGGCGAGGCTCTTCTGCTCGGTGATGTCGACGGCGATGCCGATCAGGTGGCAGCCGTTGTCATTCTGGCCCTGGCTGAGCTCGCAGCGCACGCGCAGCCAGATCCAGTGGCCGTTGGCATGGCGCATGCGGAACGTCTGGTCGATGTGATCGAGTTTGCCGGAAACGAGCTGGTCAGCAATGTGGAAGAGGTCGATGTCGTCGGTTTTGACCAGCGCATTGATTTCGCCGAAGGTCAGCAGGTCGCTGCGGCTTTCGAGGCCAAGCAGTTCGAACATCGACTGCGACCAGAAGATGCGTCCGCGTGAGAGGTCCCAGTCCCACAATCCGCAGCGGCCACGATTCAGCGCGGTATCGATCCGGGCGCGCACGGCGTCGTTGATCAAGTCGCCTTCACGGGCGCGGGTGGACTGCCAGTGGAATGCGAAGCCGAGGATCAGCACGACAAAGCCGGTGGTGGCGGACAGCGTGATCTGCAGGGCGGCATCCGAGCGCCAGGGAGATTCGACCTGTTCCTGAACCACGACGACCTGACCGGGCATCGATTTCACGATGCGCTGGGCGGCGAGGGCGCGGGAGGTGTTGGGAAGATTGACTTCGACCACGCTGGTTTGTGTTCCCTGCAAGGTCAGCAACTGCGTGGCGCTGAGGACGTCGATCAGGCGGTTGGCGTCGTCGTTTGGAACATCGATGGACACCCGCGCGATGATGCTCTGGTCGGGGCTGGTCACGATGATATGGCGGCCGGCGGCGGTGCCCCAAGAAGGCACCAAGCCGGGCAACAGGCTCTGAAGCCGCTCGGCCGACGCCGCACGGTCCTGACGCGTCAGGACGATGCGGTCGAGACGTTCCGCCAGCACATCTGCCAGCGCTGAGAGGTCGCGTTTGACCGACGCGCGCTTTTGCCGGGTCTGGTCGAGGACCTGGACGAAGGCGCCGATGCAGATGGTGATGAGAAAAGCGATGATCAGGGTGGGAACGGCGCGCCGCAGCGTCGGCTCCGCGATCAGCAGCCGGTGATATGCCGGCTTCGCGATCGACTGTGCCAATCCCTTGATAGAATCGGATTGGACACACGTGGTCGCTGCGTGCGAACGCGCCATTCCTTGCCCCTCGAATTTTCTTGTCTGCACCCCGTTCGGGAGGTTTTCCCCAACCCTCCGAATCAATGTGATTTGAATCCAGTTTTCGGGGGCTGTCGAGAGTCAACGAATCGTTAATGCGAAATAAATCTTGTCCAAAGGAGAATCCGACTTGTTTCGATGATGAAAGTTGAGTCCGAAACGAGAACGGAGGCGCTGATCGTCAGCGCGCGGGCTCGGCGTGACTGATGACGCGCTTCACGGATGGAAACGCGCGGCGCAGGGCGCGTTCGATCTCATCCACCTTCTCATGAACATTGATGACGCTCATTGAGGGGACCGCGCGGCAGTGGAAGTTCACAATCTCGCCGGCCTCGGTATCGCGCACCCGCACATTATGCACGTCGTGGATCGCGCCGCTCTCGGCCGCGTATTGAGACAGCGCCTTCTGGATGGCTTCGACGCGATCCGCGCCGGCATCGGTGCCGTGGGGAAGCTCCGGCTCGAGCGGCTCAATATGGGTGTCGACCTCGACGTCAGCGCCGAATTCATCGCGGATGGCATGTTCAAGCCGGTGCGCGATGTCATGAGCCTCGTCCAGCGGCATGTCGCCATCGACTTCGAGGTCGATGCTGACGGTCAGTTTCCCGCCGAGGTCGTGGACCGTCACATGATGGATTGCGAGGCCCGAGTTGCGGGCGATCACCATGATCCGCTCGCGCACGCTTTCATTGCTGCGGGCGACCGGCACCGCGGTAAAGGTCAGGTCGGCGTCGTGAAGCGCTGTGGTCACCGCATCCTGCGCCTTGCGCTTGATGCTGTCGATGCGATCGATGGGATAGGTGCGGGGGACCTGCACGGTCGCATCGACAAAATGCCGGGCGCCGACCATCCGCACACGCAGCCGCTCCAGATCGACAACGCCGGGAATGCCGCGGATCGCTTCCTCGGCCTTCTCGGACGCGCCGTCGGGCGCGCGGTCCAGCAGGGTCTCGATGGTGGATTTGCCGAGCCGCAATCCCAGAATTGAAATCAGCACCGCGACGGCGATGGCCGCGCCGGCGTCGCCCCAGGCATAACCGAAGGCAGCCAGCCCGAGACCGATGATAACGGCGAACGAGCCCAGCACGTCGGAAGCGAAGTGCAGCGCGTCGGCTTCCAGCGCCTGACTCTTGGTTTCCATGGCTGTCTTGTGGAGCGCCCGTGCGCGCCAGAAGTTCACCACGATGTCCACGACCAGCACCACGAACGGCAGGGCGGTCAATGTCGGCGGCGCTACGCCTTCACGCAGGCGGCTGTAGGCCTCGACCACGATGCCGCCGGCCAGAATATAGAGCAGGGCGATCACGCCCAGCGCCGAAAGGCTTTCGAGCTTGCCATGGCCGTAATGATGTTCGGCGTCGGCTGGCTTGTCGGACACCCGCACCACGATCCATGTCACCACGGTGGCGATCAGATCGACGGACGAATGCAGCGCCTCGGAAATCAGCGCGAGGCTGCCGATGGCCACGCCCACGACGAATTTGATCGCGGCCATGCTGGCGCTGGCGGCGATCGATATGGCGGCTACGCGTTGTTTGACTGCGCTCATCGGACCCTCAATGCGCGCGTCTTGTCACGCCCTTTGCAGCGCACGTCAACGCGAGAGTTCGCGACTCCAAATGCGTATCATTCGCAGTTGGCAGCGAGCTTTAAAGTTTAAGGACAATCTTGCCGAAATGCTTGTTGGCAGACATGTAGTCCACAGCCTGCGCAATGTCGCCGAACGGGAAGACGCGGTCGATCGGCAGCTTGAGCTTGCCGGATTCCACCGCAGGCCAGATGTCCTGCTTTACGGCCGCGAAGATATCGCGGATTTCCTCAATCGAGCGGCTGCGGAAGGTCACGCCGATATACTGGATGCGGCGCGCGGCATGCAGATCGAAATCGAAGTCGCCATGGGTGCCGCCGAGCCGCCCCACGTTGATGATGCGTCCGAGCACTTTCGTCGCTGCAAGATTCTGGTTCGCAAGCTTGCCGGACACCTGATCGATGATGACATCGACACCCGCGCCGCCGGTGGCTTTCAACACCTGCTCCACCCATGCCGGATCGTTCGAGTCGATCGCGATATCCGCACCCCAATCGGTGAGCTGCGCGCGGCGCTTCGGATCGGTGGACGATCCGATCACAAGCTTCGCGCCCTTGAGCCTGGCGATCTGCTGCGCCATCAGTCCGACGCCCGAACTCGCGCCCTGCACAAGCAGGTTTTGACCCGGCTGAAGCGCGCCATTGGTCACGACTGCGTTGTGCATCGTGGTCAGCGCCAGCGTCAGCGAGGCGGCCTGCTCGAAGTCCATCGATGCGGGGATATGAAACAGGCGGCCATAGTCGGTGACGGCATATTCGGCGTAACCGCCGGGACCGGAGCCCATCACGCGGTCGCCGACTTTCACGCCTTTTGCCTCGGGGCCGAGTTCGACGATCTCGCCGGCCCATTCCATGCCGAGCACGGTGCCAACGCCGCCGGCCGCGCCGTGGACATGGCCCTTGATCATGCCGAGATCGGCCCGGTTCATACCGCAGGCGTGAACCTTCACCAGAACCTGCGGGCCCTTCGGTGCGGGTTTCGGGACATCGGTGATCGCGGCGCCGTTCGCACCGTAGACAAAGGCTTTCATGGAATTGCTCTTTCGGTCATGCAGGCCTGGGATGAGATATTCAGGTATAGCAGTAGTATGCAGGCTCACAAAGCAGCCGGTGGGGCTGTGAGCACTGGCCAGGAGCGGGCATTTTGGTAACGCCGTGCTCACCAAATTCTGTCACAGCTTCGTCACCGATAACCAGCTCAAAAACATGCGGAAGAGACGATGATCTTGCGGATAGCCTTTCTGGTGCTCGTGTGGTTGTCCATTCCGCCGTTCGCCCACGCGCAGACGCAAAAGGCAGCGCCACCTGCGAAGCGCGAACTTGTGGTCGGCGTCAACAACGCGCCCCCGTTTGCGATGAAGGGGTCCGACGGCGCGTGGTCGGGTCTCAGCATCGAGCTTTGGCGGCAGGTCGCGAAGGCGACGAACCGGACGTTTCGTTTCGTTGAAATCCGGGACGTGCCCGAGCTGATCCAGCAAACCGCCGCGGGGAATCTCGACGTCGCCGTCGGCGCAATCACCGTCACCGTCGAGCGCGAAAAGGTGCTCGATTTCACGCAGTCGTATTATTCGACGGGCACAGGCATCGCCGTTCCCGTTGTCAGCGTGATGAACTGGGCAACGCTTCGCCGTGCGATGACGTCCTTCAATTTTGTACAAGCCGTCGCGGCGTTGATCGGACTGACGCTGGTGGCCGGCATTCTTGTCTGGCTATTGGAACGGCGGCAGAACGAATATTTTGGCGGCAGCATCACCAAGGGCATCAGTTCCAGCGTGTGGTGGTCGACGCTGGCGATGACACAGCGATCGTCGGCAGAGAAGGGGCCGCAGACCATTCTGGGCCGGAGCGTCGCGACCATCTGGCTGGTGGTGTCGGTCATTACAATCGCGGTTTTCACCGCAGGCGTGACGTCAGTGCTGACCACCTCGCAGATTCAGGGCACGATCTACGGCGCCTCCGATCTGGAAACGGTGCGGGTCGGCACGGTCAAGGGAACATCGTCCGAAGGCGATCTCCTGCGGCGCAAGCTGAAGTTTCAGCCCTACGAGACGCTCAGCGACGGATTGAAGGCCTTGCGCGCAGGCCGCATCGATGCGTTCGTTTACGACAAGCCGCTGCTGACATGGGCCATTCGGCAGGGCTTCGCGTCGCGGCTGAAGGTGCTGGACATTTCCATCGAAGCGCAGAACTACGCGTTTGCGTTGCCGCCCGACAGTCCGCTGCGAAAATCGCTGTCGATTGCGATCCTCGACACCCTGCAGAAGGAGTCGTGGAGCGAGGCGCGAATCCGCTACCTCGGAGAGGACTCTCTCAGTTCACCTTGAGGGGCTGATCGGTCGGTTCGTTCAGAACAGTTCGACGGAAGCCACGCGGTCCACCCGGCAATTCACACGCGCGCATATGCCGCATGCAATGCCGCCAGTGCAGGCCAGCATCTATTCCAGCTACATAAGCACCTCACGTAACGCGCGAACGCCTCAGGACACTTCGCGAATGGACGCTATTTCGGCGAAGGTTCCTCCCGTGACCGATGGTCTTCCACCGGAAACCCGGCGTTGGGCGGTGCTGGCGATCTTCACCGCACTTGCGATGTCGGCGCTCGACACCGCTATTGCCAACATCGCGCTTCCAGCAATTGCGGCTGACCTGCACACGACGCCGGCCGACGTGATCTGGGTCGTCAACGTCTACCAGATCGCCATGGTCGCGACGCTGCTGCCGCTGGCGGCGCTTGGCGAAATCGTTGGCCATCAGCGCATCTATCTCGGCGGGCTTCTGCTGTTCACGATTGCCTCGCTGGCCTGCGCGTTGGCGTGGTCATTGCCGACGCTGCTGATCGCGCGCGTGCTGCAAGGACTGGGGGCTGCCGGTGTGATGAGCGTCAACACGGCTCTGGTCCGGTTCGTGTATCCCTCCCGGCTTCACGGGCGCGGCTTTGGCAACAATGCGCTGGTGGTCGCAACCGCGTTCACGCTCGGCCCGGCGCTCGCCTCGGGCATCCTGTCGGTCGCATCGTGGCCGTGGCTGTTTGCCATCAACATTCCGTTCGGCGTGGCTGCGATGCTGATCGGCATCAAGACCCTGCCGGAAACGCCGCGCGCGGCTCATGCTTTTGACTTTCCCGGCGCGCTGCTGACATCGATCAGCCTCTGTCTTTTTATTCTCGGAATCGGCAGCGCCGCGCATAAGGCCCCGGTCGGCGTTGTCGCCATCGAGCTCGCGGGGGCAGTGATCTTCGGCGCGTGGCTGCTGCGCAGGCAGGCGGATCATCCAGCTCCAATGCTCCCGATCGATCTGTTTCGCAGGCCGATGTTTTCCCTGTCGGTCGCAACCGCGGTCTGTTCGTTCGCGGTACAGGGGCTCGCCTTCGTGTCGCTGCCGTTTTATTTCGAGGACGTTCTTCATCGCACTCAGGTCGAGACCGGCTTCTTCATGACTCCGTGGTCGATCGTGGTTGCCATCATGGCGCCGATCGCGGGACGTCTGTCGGATCGCCATCCCGCCGGCCTGCTGGGCGGACTGGGGCTTCTCATCCTCGGGATCGGTATGGCGCTGCTCGCCATGCTGCCGGCATCGCCGAGCGTCGCCGATATCGTATGGCGCATGGCGATCTGTGGCTGCGGTTTCGGCTTCTTCCAGTCCCCGAACATGAAAGCCATCATGGGCAGCGCACCGGCCGGGCGCAGCGGCGGCGCGAGCGGCATCGTCGCGACCGCGCGTCTGATCGGCCAGACTCTGGGGGCGGCACTGGCCGCGCTGTGTTTCGCGCTTGCCGGCCATCAAGGCGCGACTGTCGCGCTGGCGCTGGGTGCTGGCTTCGGCGCGCTCGGCTGTGTCATGAGTTTCCTGCGCCTCACTGTGCGTTGACGCTCTGGATTTTCCGGCTTACCGATTGTTCAAAGCAACAATGGTCAAGGGAGATGCGAGTGTCAGATCAGCCGGTGCTTCTGAAGGTCGATGGACCTATTGCGCGCATTGTTTTCAATCGTCCCAAGGTTCTGAACGCGCTGAGCGTGGATGCGGCGGATGCGTTTCTGAGCGCCTGCAAAAGCGTCGCCGCCGATAAGGAAAACCGTGTCGTCATCATTGCAGGAGAGGGGCGCGCCTTCATGGCGGGCGGCGATATCTCTGCGTTTCAGGGACCGGCTGACGAAGTGCGCAGGCATGTTCCGACGATCATGGAACCGCTGCATGAAGGACTCGAAATTCTGGCGGGGCTGCCCCAGCCGGTGATTGCCAGCCTCCACGGCGCGGTCGCTGGGGCAGGCATGAGCATCGCGCTCTCGACCGATCTTGCGATTGCCGCCGACAATGCGATTTTCACGCTGGCCTATTCGAAACTCGGCACCAGCCCGGACGGATCGTCTTCATGGACGCTGCCGCGGCTGGTGGGCTTGCGCAAGGCGATGGAAATCGCGCTGCTGTCGGACGTCTACGATGCGCCCGAAGCGCTGCGGCTGGGTCTCATCAACCGCATTGTGCCGGCGGCCGATCTCGCCAGTGAAACCGAAAAGCTGGCGCGCCGTCTCGCGGATGGGCCGACATTTGCTTACGGACAGGCCAAGGCGCTGCTACGTGGCTCGCTCGACAATTCCTTGCACGATCAAATGGAAGCCGAGGCAAAGGCGTTTGGCGCGTGCATCGGTACGAAGGATTTTGCCGAGGGTGTCAACGCGTTTCTCGCCAAGCGGCAGCCGACCTTCACGGGCAAATAACTACTCCGCCGGAGATGCCGCCGCCGCAGGTTTCTGCGGCGGGCCGATCAGCAGCTTCGTTAGCCAGCGCCGCGCCGGATTCTCAACCACCGCATAGGACACGCGGCCCACAGCAAGCACGAGCAGCGAAATCGCGGCCACCAGCAAAAGCTGCGGCGCGAGACCGATGGTCTTCGAGACCTGTGAAATGAGGATCATCCCCACCGCGTAGTGGTAGAGATAGATCGAATAGCTGCACTCGCCGATCCAGACCAGCGGGCGAACTTCAAAAAGTCTCATCGATGCCGGCTTTGTTGCAAGGAACCAGAACAGGACCATGAATGCCAGCGCAGCGGCGCTGGCGAAGACCGGATCTCGCCCGATCATCGCGTAGTTTGTGCTGACCCGCGCGATCAGCGCATAAATCATGGCGAGCATGATAAGCGCTGCGCCTTTGGCGAGCCGTTCCTTGTACAGTTCGTAGAATACCGCACCGGCCGCGAACCACGGCAGGTAATCAGGAATGAATAGGGCATCATAGACCCCGTTGTATCCGGGCATCGCGCGCCGCAGCAGGGCGCGGGCGATGTAGACGACGAGTGTAAAGATGACGAGGTTGCGCGCGAGTTTCTCCCGGGAGAACAGCCAAAACAGGATTGCAGCGATCATGTAGAACCGGATCTCGACCACCAGCGACCAGTAGACCCCGGTGATGTAATCCACCTTCGGAAACCAGCCGGACCACAGCGACGGCGGCGTCAGCGTCAACGACGGCAGGAAATTCGGCCAGGACTGGCGGCGGTGGAGGGCGAACGGCGCATCGGACCAGTTCAGCAGAAAGAATGTGAGAATCGCAGAAACAATCAGCGCGGGCCAGATGCGCACGAATCTGCGGATCACGAAATCAATCACTGATCGCGATGATTCCAGCGTCATTGCGATGACAAAGCCCGAGATGATAAAGAACAGCTCGACGCCCATGTAGCCGTACTTGAAGATCAGGACGTTGCTGAACGTCTCGCCGTACGGGTACAGCGTCGATTTATAGTAGAACGACTCGAGATGATAAAAATAATGAAAGCCCATCACCAGCAGGATGGCCACGCCGCGCAAGCCGTCCACGGCTCGGAGTCGTTGGCTGACCATAGGTTATCCGCTCTGCTGATCGGTGACGGCGCAATATAACCGGAAATTCCGTCTTCGGATTTCGTCTACGGCACCCTCTTTGTCAATTTGCACAGTTGCAACGATGCCAATCGAATTCCGGCATCCGCATGCTCTTGTTTTCGCCGCGGGGAACAGCTCGGCCGCGGTTGTTCAATGCCGGGATGCGGGGAGGGCGACATTCTCCAGCAACTGCAACGGGATCAATCAAAAGCCATCGGGTTGGTCTGTATTGTCGGACAAGACAACAAAGGTGAAATCTGGCCGACGAATTTTCGCAATGCAGCAAAAAAGTCGCTGCTAACGGGCCATTGACGAGCCCAAGACACGCCCCTACCAATTGTCCGACAATCAACATCGAGCCTTCATGTCGTCGACGTCCCCGAACTTCAAACGCATCGAGGTCGCGCCCGCCTATCAAAAGGTGGCTGACGCGATCGAGCGCGAGATCGTCAACGGCCGGATCAAGCCCGATGACCCGATCGGAACCGAGTCCGAACTGGTTCAGCAGTTTGGCGTCAATCGCTCGACGGTTCGTGAGGGTATCCGGGTTCTCGAGGAAAGCGGATTGATCCGGCGGGATTCCAGCCGCCGCCTGTATGCTTGCCTGCCGCGTTATAACAAGCTGGCAAGCCGACTCAGCCGTGCGCTGGTGCTGCACGAAGTCACATTCCGGGAATTGTTCGAGACCGCCATGATCCTCGAGGTTGCCGCCATCGAATATGCGGTGGATCACGCAACGGACGAGGACATCGCCGAGATCGCTCTCAACATCGAGAAGACCGAGCAATCCGTCGCCAATCCCGCTGCATTCGCCGAGCTGGATGCCGAATTTCACATTCTGCTCGCCAAGGCATCGCATAACCGCGTGCTGCAACTCGCGCGTGAGCCGGCTGGGCTGCTGTTCTTTCCGACTACAGAGATGGTCGTGCGCAATGTCGCCGAAGGCATGCCGCGTCTGATTGCCGCACATCATCATCTGCTCGACGCGATCCGAAAACGCGACAAGCAAGAGGGTATGGTCTGGATGCGGCGGCATGTCGAAGACTGGCGCCGCGGCTTTGAACGGGCCGGCAACTCGCTCGATCGGCCCGTGGAGCGGATGTACATGGAACATGCGCTGTTGGCGCAACAAAAGCGATGAGGACGGTGTCTTAAAAACACTTCGCCAAAAGAGCGCTGAAGGCGCCGGGCAATACAAAGGGGAGATCGTGGTGACAGGGTTGGGGAATCCGGTTCGTCCGGATATCGATGGGCTGATCGCGCGGAGCGCAGCATGACGATGCGGGATCGTGATCCGTCATCGTCGGCCGAGTTGAACGTCAGCAATCTGTCGCTGGCTTTCGGCGGCCTGAAGGCGCTGACCGATGTTTCGTTTTCAGTCGCGCCCGGATCGATCACGGCGGTGATCGGCCCGAACGGCGCGGGCAAGACATCGCTGTTCAATTGCATCTCCGGCTTCTATCGGCCATCCACCGGCATCATCGCATTCGGCGGCGAGGACATCAGCAAACTGCATCCGCCGGCGCGGGCCAAGCTCGGCCTGGCGCGCACGTTCCAGAACATCGCGCTGTTTCGCGGCATGACCGTGCTCGACAACATCAAGCTCGGGCGCCACGCCCATATGGAAACGAACGTGTTCGACGCGCTCTGGTATTTCGGCCGGGCGCGGCGCGAGGAACTCGAACTGCGCTCCGAGATCGAACGGCGCGTTCTCGACTTTCTTGAGATGGAGCATATCCGCGATCAGCCGGTGGCGTCGCTGTCCTACGGCCTGCGCAAGCGTGTCGAACTGGCGCGCGCGCTCGCCATGCGTCCACGCATCCTGATGCTCGACGAGCCGGTGGCAGGCATGAACCGCGAAGAGACCGAGGATATGGCCCGCTTCATTCTCGACGTGAAGGAGGAGTGGGGTGTCACCATCCTGATGGTCGAGCACGACATGGGCCTGGTGATGGATATTTCGGACCATGTCGTCGTGCTTAATTTCGGACAGGTGATCGCGACCGGAAAACCGTCGGAGATTCAGAACAACCCCGACGTCATCTCGGCCTATCTGGGCTCGGGCGATGTCGGCGAACTGTCGCGGCGCATTGCAGGCGAGAAGGCAGCGTAATGGATTGGCTCTTTCTCACCGAGATCATTCTGTCGGGCCTCGGATCGGGGGCGTTGCTGGCGCTGACCGGCATCGCCTTCGTTCTGATCTACAAGGCCACCAAGGTCCTGAATCTCGCGGTCGGCGAAATGCTGATGCTGTGCGCGTATTTCTTCTTCGGGCTGACCGCTGCGCTCGCGCTTCCGGTCTGGCTCGCGATCATATTGACGGTGATCGGCGGCGGCATTCTCGGCGGTGTCATCGAGCGTGTTCTGATCCGGCCGATGCTTGGCGAGAGTCCAATTTCCGTGTTCATGGTGACGGTCGGTCTCAGTTCGGTGCTGATCGGATTTGTTGAATTCGTCTGGGGAAGCGATCCTGCGACGCTGCCGAACTTCCTGCCGTCGAAGCCGATCTTTATCGGCAGTGCATACATCTCGCCGAAAATCGCGGTGAGTTTCGCGGTGGCGACGCTTCTGATCGCGGCTTTCCTGCTGATCTTCCGCACATGGCGCGGCGGTGTCGCACTGCGCGCCACTGCGACCGATCAGGGCGCGGCATTTTCCTGTGGCATCAATGTGCCGGCGGTGTTCTCGGTCTCGTGGATCGTCGCGGGCATGGCAGCGGCAGGGGCCGGCATTCTGATCGGATCGATCGGCGGTATTTCGCCGACCATGGGTGTGTTCGGTCTGTCGGTGCTGGTCGCCGTCATTGTCGGGGGTCTGGATTCGATTGCCGGCGCGCTCGTCGCGGGTCTGGCGATCGGCGTTGTCGAAGCGCTGGTCGGCACTTATTTGGGCGGTGAATTCAAGCTGCTCGTCACTTTCATCATTCTCGTGGTCGCCTTGATGATCCGTCCTTACGGATTGTTCGGCACCGTTGAAATCGAGCGACTCTGATGCGTATCGGCGCCATCCATCAAACTTACGCTCAGGCAGAAGCGCTGTTCGACACCAGCGTGCAGCGGTTCATGCTGCTGGTGCTGTTCGCGGGGCTGGTGCTGTTTCCGTTCTTCGCCGATCAGTACTGGATCTATCTCGCCTGTCTTGTCCTGATCCATATCGTCAGCACGACCGGGCTTAACATTCTCACCGGCTATACCGGCCTTGTCAGTCTGGGGCAGGCGGCCTTCATGTCGGTTGGCGCCTATACTGTCGCCATTCTGGAAATACGTGTCGGCACGCCGTTCATCATCAATCTTGTTGTGGCGGGATTTGTGTCAGCCGGTGTCGGCATGGTTGTCGGCATTCCGAGTCTGCGGGTGAAGGGGCTGTACCTCGCGATCGCCACCATCGCCGCGTCTTTCATTCTGCATTTCCTGTTCGCCAACGGGCCGGCCATCCTCGGCGGAACGCAAGGGCTCAGCATGCCGCCGGCGCGGCTGTTCGGATACGATCTCGCGCGTCCGTTCCAGTTGTACT
Source organism: Afipia sp. GW822-FHT03D08 (assembly GCF_058801645.1). Lineage (NCBI taxonomy): Bacteria > Pseudomonadati > Pseudomonadota > Alphaproteobacteria > Hyphomicrobiales > Nitrobacteraceae > Afipia > Afipia sp. GW822-FHT03D08. Next base: position 104,578 of record NZ_JBXANK010000002.1, on the reverse strand, counting down.
GGCTGTTCATGCCGCTGACGGCGCTGTCAGTCCTCGCGGCGGCCAATCTGTTTCGCACGCGCATCGGCCGCGCCTTCATCGCGATCCGCGACCGCGATATTTCAGCGGAAGTGCTGGGCATTCCGCTGCTGAAGTACAAGCTGTTGTCTTTCGCGCTGTCGTCCTTCTATGCGGGCGTTGCCGGTGGCATGTGGGCTTACTTCTTCCGCGTGGTCACTCCCGAAAGCTTCCCGCTGATCTATTCGGTGTTCTTTCTTGCCGCCGTGATCGTCGGCGGGATGGGCACCATTCTCGGCGCGATCCTGGGCGCGATCTTCATGACCATGGTTCCGGAATTCCTGAAGATCGCGGTGTCCTACATGACCTTCATTCCGAATGCGGTGGCGCAATTGTCACCGATCCGGACCATCGTTTTCGGCTTGCTGATCATCGGGTTCCTGCTGTTTGAGCCGCAGGGCCTTGCCGAAATCTGGCGCCGCGTGCGGCGCTTCTTCCATCTATGGCCGTTCAAAAAGTAATATGCAGGGAGAAACAACAATGAGACTCTTTCCAACGCGGCGGAAGCTGCTGTCCTACGCAGCCGCAGGCTGTTTCGCTTTAGGTCTTAACGCTCCGGCACGCGCCGCCGACGAGATAGTGATCGGCGGATCGATGCCGATGACCGGCGTGTTCGCCTTCGCGGGCATCGCGCTGAATAACGCGTTCCAGGACTATGTGAAGATCGTCAATGACGCGGGCGGCATCAATGGCCGCAAGGTCAAGTACGTGGCCGAAGACACCGGCTACAAGGTCGATAACTCGGTGGCGGTGTTCAACCGTATCACCAGCCAGGAGAAGGTGAACCTCTATTACGGAGACTCCACCGCCTTCTCGAAGACCATCAACGCGGAGCTGAATCGCCGCGGCGATATTATGCTCGCGGGTGCGTCCTTCGCGACCGAACTGAACGATCCAAAGAATTTCCCCAACCAGTTCATCGCCGGTCCTGATTATTCGGAAATGATCGGCATTCTGCTGGAGTACATCGCCAAGACGAAGCCGGGCGCCAAGATCGCTCTGGTCAATTCCGATACCGAATTCGGCCGCGATCCGATTGCGCCGACCGAGAAGCGGGCCGGGGAACTTGGCCTCAAGATCGTCGAGAAGATCGCCACGCCGCCGACCAGCGTCGACGTCTCGACCGAAGTTCTCAAGCTGCGCCGGGCCGATCCCGACTATACGATCTTCCATGGTTACATTCTGGCCCCGCTGCCGGAATTCATGACCCAGGCCAAGCAACTCGGTCTCAAGACCAAGTTCATGGGCACGTTCTGGTCGATGGACAATGCGATCTGGGCGAAGTCGGCAGATGTCGCCGACGGCTTCATGGGCGTGATGCCGTATCGCTACTATTACGACACGGAAGGCAAGTCGCCGATGCTGGAGAAAATCCGGCAGATCCGTCCGGAGTATCAGTCGACCGGCTACATGCAGGGTTTCCTGACCGCCATGCTGATGACGGAAGCCGCCAAGCGCACGCTTGACGCCAAGAAGGAACTCACCGCGGCCAACATGAAAGCCTCGCTGAATTCGATCAAGGACTTCGACACCGGCGGCATCATCGGCGTGCCGATCTCGATTCCCGGCAATACCGTTCCTGTCGGCCGCGTCTATCAGTATGACGGCGCGAACAAGACCATGAAGCCGGTCTCCGACTGGATCAAGATCGCGAAGTAACGACAATGACCGCGGAAGCGCTTCTCTCAGTCAACAACATCGAGGTCGTCTATAACAAGACGGTCCAGGTGCTCCGCGGCCTGTCGTTGAAAGTCGACAAGGGAGCGGTGGTCGCGTTGCTCGGCTCCAACGGCGCCGGCAAATCGACCACGCTCAAGGCCGTCTCCAATCTTCTCGAACTGGAAGACGGCAAGGTGACGACCGGCGAAATCCTTTTCAAGGGCGACGCCATTTCACGCTTCGCTCCGCATCAACTGGTGCGGAGCGGCCTTTTCCATGTGATGGAGGGGCGCAGGATATTTGAAGACCTGACGGTCGAGGAAAATCTCACCGCGGCGACCTATGCCATGTCGGGGCGGGCAGGGCGTAAGACGCCGTTCGATCTCGTATACACTTACTTCCCACGCCTGTTCGAGAGGCGCACCGGACGCGCCGGATACCTGTCGGGAGGCGAGCAGCAGATGCTGGCCATCGGGCGCGCGCTGATCGCGCAGCCCGAGTTGATGTTGCTGGACGAGCCGTCGCTCGGCCTGTCGCCGAAACTGGTGGAAGAGATTTTCACTATCATCGCGCGCATCAACCGCGAGCAGGGCGTCTCGATGCTGCTGGTCGAGCAGAATGCGGCGGTCGCCTTCGCAGTCTCGACCTACGGATACATCATGGAGTCCGGGAAGATCGTGACTGACGGGCCGACGGAACAACTGGTACGCGATCAGGACGTCCGTGAATTCTATCTGGGCGTCGGCGCAGCAAATGCCGAGACAAAAGGTTTTCGTGGGATCAAACACTACAAGCGCCGCAAGCGCTGGCTGTCCTGAGGCTGTGTGAGGATCGCATGAGCGAGAAATTTCCGGAGTTCACGCTGCCGCAGATGTTGCGCGAGAACGCACGCAAACATCCTGAACGTGTCGCGATCCGGCAGAAGGAATACGGAATCTGGAATCCGTGTAGCTGGAAGGACTATTACGCGCGCGCCTGCCATGTCGGGCTTGGCTTTCGCGCGCTGGGGCTGAGCGCCGGCGGGCATGTCGCCATTCTGTCCGAAAACCGGATCGAATGGGTGCTGGCGCAACTCGGCGCAAACATTGTCGACGGAGTCGCGGTCGGCGTTTATCCGACCAGCCCAGCCAACGAAGTCGCCTATGTGCTGGCCCATTCCGAGTCCGAGATCATCGTGTGCGAGGATCAGGAGCAGGTCGACAAGGTTCTGGAGCGGCGCGATGAGTTGCCGAAGCTGCGGAGCATCGTCGTCCTCGAAACCAAGGGCATCAGGGATTATCCGCCTGATCAGGTCATGTCGTTCGAGGCGCTTGAAGCCCTCGGCGTCGAGTTCGAGGCGAGCCATGCCAGACTGACGGACGGCATCGTGGACGGGCAGCAGCTCACGCAGATCGGATTGGTGATCTACACCTCCGGCTCCACCGGCAAGCCCAAGGGCGCGATGCTCAGCTACAAAAACATTCGCGCACAGGCGATCGCCTCGGTGGACCGGCTGAATCTCGATGCGTCGGAAAGCCTTCTTTCCTATCTGCCGCTGTGCCATGTCGCCGAGCAGATGACGACGGTGATGGTCCCGGTCTATCTCGGCTCGCTGGTCAATTTCGGAGAATCGATCCGGACCGTGCAGGAGGATCTCCGGGAGGTCGCACCGAGCATGTTTCTCGGCGTACCGCGCATCTGGGAGAAGCTTCATTCGTCGATTCACATCAAGCTGCTTGAAGCGGGGCGCATTCGCCGCGCGCTCTTCGACAAGGCTTATGCCGCATGTGAACCGTTCGCCGAAAAGAACGCAGCCAGCCGGACGTTCTCTGAGCGCATCACGTTCGCGATTTGCTACTGGCTGATCTTTCGCGCCTTGCAGAATTTCATTGGCCTGCGGAAAACCCGCATCGCGATGACGGGCGCAGCGCCGATTTCGCCATCGATCGTGCATTTTTTCCGCACCCTTGGCGTGCCGCTCGTCGAGGTTTATGGCCTGACGGAAAGCTCGGGCATCGCGCTCGGGCAGATGCTTTCCGACCGCCGCGTCGGAACGGTGGGACCCGGCATCGCCCACATGGAGGCGAAGCTCGGCGACTCCAATGAGCTTCTCATCCGTGGCGACACAGTGTTTGCGGGATACTACCGTAACGAGGAGGCGACCAAAGCCGCGATCCGCGACGGCTGGCTGCACACCGGCGATGTCGCGGAACTCACTGACGGTCACTTCCGCATCGTTGACCGTCTCAAGGACATCATGATCACGGCCGGCGGCAAGAACCTCAGCCCGTCCGAGATCGAGAATACCGTCAAGTCGAGTCCGTTCATCAAGGAATGCATCGTTATCGGCGAAGGCCGCAAGTTCGTCTCCGCCCTGATCCAGATCGATTACGATCTCGCAGGGAAGTGGGCGGAAGAGAAAGGCATCGCCTATACGAATTTCAAGAACCTGACCGAGAACGCGAGCCTGCGTGAACTGATCCAGTCCGAGATCGACAGCGCCAACGCGAAACTCGCGCAGGTCTCGCAGATCCGTCGCTTCTATCTGCTCACCAAGGAGCTGGATCACGATGATGACGAGGTCACTGCGACGATGAAGGTCCGCCGGGCCAACGTGCACAAGAAGTACGAGACCGAGATCGAAAGCCTTTATCGATAGGCCGAATGCGTAGTCAGGGGCGGAATTACTGGTAAGACGCCACGATGTCGGAGATGGCGCGTTCAAGTTGCCGGGCCGTCGAACACTGCCGCACGACGCTGCAATAGGTTGCGTATCTCGGCATCTCGGAATCACCCATACCCCAGATCATGCGCCCTTCGGGGTTGAGCCAGACAACGCGCTTCGACCGCTCCGAGATGCGGCGCAGGATGTCCGCACGCGGATTGAGATTGTTGGTCCGGGCATCTCCGAGCACGATGACCGTCGTCTGCGGCGTGACGTGGCGCATCCATTTCGCCTCGAAATCCGCCAGCGACTTCCCGTAGTCGGAAGATCCGAGGCCGACCAGCGACATGATGTCGGCCATCGCGGCCTCCGGCGTTTTCGAATCCAGAATGTCGCTGACATCCACCAGATGACCCGAGAACGCGAAAGAGCGCACATCGGAGACAACTTCATGCAGGCTGTAAATCAGCAGCAGGAAAAAATCCGACACCTTGGCGACGGAGCCGCTGACGTCACAGATGGCAACGATTTTCGGCCTGTCGCGGTGGCGGCGCTTCCACGTGGTCAGGAACGGAACGCCGCCCCATGCGGCGTTGCGCCGGATGGTCCGGCGCACGTCGAGATGCCCACGCCGCTGGCGCTTGCGGGGCCGGCTGTAGCGCTCGCGGAGCCGCCGCGCCATGACGCGGATGAGCGCGCGCATCTGCTCGACCTGTCGCCGGTCGAGTTGCGAGAGGGGCGCATTCTTCAGGATTTCGTTGCGAAGATTTTCGGTTTCTTCGCGCCCGTAGAGAAGGAGTGCCTGTGAGACACGATCACGAACGTTTTCGCGCAGGGCCTCGGTCGCGGCAGCAAGCCGCTCGGCTTCGGAAGGATTGGTTTGCGCCAGTTGCTCGAGATCGTCGCGCAGTTGCTGAATGCCGAGCAGATCGAGGATCCGGCTGGAAAAGATGCCGCGCTGGGTGAAAAACCGGATGTCTGAAAGCGACGCGGCGTTGGCCGCGTTGGAGATGGCGGCTTCCATCTCCGCGCGGTCTTGCGAAAGAAGTGTCTGCGCCAGTTGGCCGAGCCCGGAGGAGGGCGCGCCGGGTGCGCCTTCAGTCTCTCCAGCCTCCGAGCCCTCTTGCTGTTCGTCCGAGGCGTCCGGATCGCCATCGGCCAGGGGCTGGGTCAGTTCGGGATGATCGAAGAACACATCGAAGCAGTCGCTGAGCAGCCGCTTTTCTTCCTGGCTCTTGGCGAGAGTCACGAGGAAGGTGTCGCGCAGAACGGACCGGTCGTAAAAACCGACGTCAGCCACAGCCCTCATCGCATCCATGCTTTCGGACGGCGAGATGCGAACACCGGCGCCGCGGGCTGCACGAAAGAAGCGATGAAGGTTTTCCCTCATTGCACTATCCGAATACGTTCTGTCGGCCGGCCTTGGCCACTAAAGCGCTGACTTGCGGCAACGTGGTTTCGATGTCCGATTCGTACTTCAGGAGAACGTTCAGTGTTTCCTTGACGGTCTCGCTGTCGAGTTCCGGCGCCTCCAGGAGGACGAGCACGCGCGCCCAGTCGATGGTTTCGCTGACCGACGGCAGCTTCTTCAGATCGAGTGTACGAACCTCGTTGATGAAGCCGACAATCTGCTTGCGCAGGGATTGCGAGATTCCCGGAACGCGGCTTTCGATGATCCGCTCTTCCAGCTTCTGATCGGGAAATCCGATGTGAAGATGAAGGCAGCGCCGCTTGAGGGCGTCGCCGAGGTCGCGTTCGCCGTTCGAGGTGAGAATCACGGTCGGCGGCACGATGGCCGAGATGGTTCCGAGTTCGGGAATGGTGATCTGGAAATCAGACAGGATCTCCAGAAGCAAAGCCTCGAACTCCGCGTCGGCCTTGTCGATTTCGTCGATCAGCAATACGCAGCCGTTGGTCTGCTGCAGCGCCTGCAACAGGGGGCGTGGTTCAACGAATTCGCGGGAGAAGAAAACGTCGCCAAAATCGTGCAAGCGGCTCAGGGCGGCGGGAAGCGTTTCAGCCCCGCCGAGGACTTCGCCGACCTTGTCTTTCAGGATCTGCGTATAGAGAAGCTGCTTTGCGTATTTCCACTCGTAGAGCGCCTTTGCCTCATCAAGGCCCTCATAACACTGCAAGCGGATCATCGAGAGGTTGCGCGAGGCGGCGAGAGCCTTGGCAAGCTCGGTTTTGCCGACACCGGCGGGGCCCTCGACAAGGATGGGCTTTTCAATTCGCTGCGCGAGAAAGACCGCGGTCGCAATCTGGCGGCTGGCGATATAGCCGGCCGAGGCGAGGCTGGTTTCGACGGCTTCGATGGAAGCCGCCGGCAGATGTTCCGTCACGATCGATATCTCCGGCTGTTGTCAGATCACCCTAAACCGGACGTCGCCGGTCAGCGAGGGCGTATCAGCGCATTGCTACGATGCTGCGCGGCTGGCGTCCATCTTGCTTGAGAAATTCATTGTAAGATATTGATCTGGATCAGCTATTTTGTTTTTGCGAAACAGCAAATTTCCGGGGTCGTATTCGCGTGGTCTGGTGGTGATACGCACCCTTCCGTGGCCGCGCCACATGGCCTAAGACGGCGCAACTTTTTCCCCTGACTCGTGTGCACATGATCCGTCTCGACAATATCAGCAAGCAGAATGGCCATCAGATTCTCTTCATCGAAGCCTCCGCAGCGCTTCAGAGAGGCGAAAAGGTTGGCCTCGTCGGTCCGAACGGGTCAGGCAAGACGACACTGTTCCGGATGATCACCGGCCAGGAGCTTCCTGATGAAGGTCAGGTGGCCGTCGATCGCGGCGTGACCATTGGCTACTTCAGTCAGGATGTCGGTGAGATGTCGGGCCGCAGCGCGGTGTCCGAGGTGATGGACGGGGCCGGGCCGGTCAGTTCCGTGGCTGCGGAGTTGAAAGAACTCGAGGCCGCCATGGCGGATCCCGACAAGGCGGACGAGATGGACGCCATCATCGAGCGCTATGGCGAGGTGCAGCACCGCTTCGAGGAACTGGACGGCTATGCACTGGAAGGTCGTGCGCGCGAGGTTCTCGCAGGCCTGAGTTTCAGTCAGGAGATGATGGACGGCGACGTCGGTGCGCTTTCGGGCGGCTGGAAAATGCGCGTGGCGCTCGCCCGTATTCTGCTGATGCGGCCCGATGCGATGCTGCTCGACGAACCGAGCAACCATCTGGACCTTGAGAGCCTCATCTGGCTGGAGGAATTCCTCAAAGGCTATGAGGGCATGCTGCTGATGACCTCGCACGATCGCGAATTCATGAACCGCATTGTGACCAAAGTGGTGGAAATCGACGGCGGCTCGCTGACGTCATATTCGGGCAACTACGAATTCTACGAGCAGCAGCGCGCACTTGCCGAAAAGCAGCAGCAGGCGCAGTTCGAGCGGCAGCAGGCGATGCTGGCCAAGGAGATCAAGTTCATCGAGCGGTTCAAGGCGCGCGCCTCGCATGCGGCTCAGGTGCAGAGCCGCGTCAAGAAGCTGGACAAGATCGAACGTGTCGAGCCGCCGAAGCGCCGCCAGACTGTGGCTTTCGAGTTTCTGCCGGCGCCGCGCTCCGGCGAAGACGTCGTAAGCTTGAAGAACGTACACAAGGGCTATGGCAGCCGCAGCATCTATGAAGGGCTGGACTTCTCGGTGCGGCGCAGGGAGCGCTGGTGCGTTATGGGCATCAATGGCGCGGGTAAATCCACGCTGCTGAAACTGGTGGCCGGTTCCACAGAGCCCGACAATGGAATGGTGAGTCTGGGCGGCAGCGTGAAGATGGGATACTTCGCGCAGCACGCCATGGATCTGCTCGACGGCGAACGCACGGTGTTCGAGGAGCTGGAGTATTCGTTTCCTCAGGCCGGGCAGGGTTCGCTGCGTGCGCTGGCCGGATGCTTTGGATTCTCCGGCGACGACGTTGAGAAAAGGTGTCGCGTACTGTCAGGTGGCGAGAAGGCGCGGCTGGTGATGGCAAAGATGCTGTTCGATCCGCCGAACTTTCTCGTGCTGGACGAACCGACCAACCATCTCGACATGGCGACCAAGGAAATGCTGATCGAAGCGCTGTCGCAATATGAAGGCACCATGCTGTTCGTGTCGCATGACCGGCATTTCCTTGCGGCGTTGTCCAATCGGGTGCTTGAACTGACGCCTGAGGGCATCCACCAGTACGGCGGCGGCTATACGGAGTATGTGGCGCGCACCGGTCACGAGGCGCCCGGCCTGCGGAGCTGAAAACTGCCGCTCTTACTTCTTCGTGGCACGCGCCAGAAACTGCACTAGCGCGTTGCGGTCTTCGGGCGACCCGATCAGTTGTTCCGGCATTTTTGTGCCCGGCGTATAGACCGCCGGGCCGACCTCGAACAGCTTCGACACTGTTTCCGGCGTCCAAACGATGTCGAGCTTTTTCAGCGGCTCTGAAAAATTGTAGCCCGGCAGCGTTGCGATCTTGCGTCCGAAAATTCCTGATAACGTCGGACCAGCCTTGTTGCCTTGATCCGGTGCGAGCGTGTGACATGCCACGCAAGCCCGAAAAATTTCGGCCCCGCGGTCACCAGCGAAGGCGGCAAGCGGGTCGTTCGGATTCTCCTGAATCGTCGCTCCGATCGGCTCCCCGGTGCGTGCGTTCCAGCGCCGGATCACGCTGTCGGCGCCGCCGGTCAAAAGCGTGCCGTTATCCGGCATGAACGCCACCGACCACACCGGAAGTCCTGGTCCGACAAGCCTGCGGGCGAGTGCGCGCGCTTTGCGATCGACGATCGCGACCGAGCCCCGGACATCCGCTGCCGCGAGCAATGCACCATCTTTCGATGCTGCCATTGCAATCACCGGGATCGGCCCTGCGGCAGCTTCGCCATCCGGTTTTCCCGCGCCGGTGAGGAAATAGATTTTTCCGTCTGCGCCGGCGGTGGCGATTTCGCCGTCACCGGACACGATCACCGCGTTCAGCGGAGCGGGCAGGGTCACAGTGGCTGGCGATGCGGTGCTGTCGAGCGGCCAGATACGAACCGTGAGGTCGTAGCTGACACTGACAAGAGATTTGCCATCGGGGCTGAATGCGACGCCGTTGACGTTTTGCGTATGGCCCTCGAGCACGCGCGCTGTGCCGCCAGCGAGCGGCCAGAGTCGCACAGTGTGATCCCACGCCGCCGAAGCGAGGACTGCGCCATCCGGTGACAGCGCTAACGCGGCGATTGGGGCCGTGTGGCCTTCAAGTACGCTGTCAGGCTGCTGTTTGCCCGGCGTCCAGATTGCAATGCGGCCGTCAGCGCCCGCTGTTGCTGCGCGGCCATCCCTGAGGAGGGCGGTTGCATTGACGGCATCGGCGTGAAATCGCAGCACTTGTTCGGCAGCGTCGCGATCAAGCGACCAGCGAATCGCGCTGCCATCGAAGCTTCCCGAGAGCAGGGTGCGTCCGTCGGATGAAATCGCAAGCGCCCGAACCGGGCCGCCGTGGCCGCGTAACTGCGCGATGGCGGGAATCGCACCGATTGCCGCGGCGAGTACACTGACCGCGAGCAAAAGGCGAAACCGGTCCCTTATGTTGCGACGGTCAACGCCTTGCACCGGTGGTTCCTTCTCGAAAAGCCATTTTCATTCCTTGTTCAGAGAAGCATGAAAGTCCTGTCCAATAAAGTGCTGCCCAAGAGGCACTGCGTCAGCGCGTCACTGGCTGCAACGGAACAATGATCACGGACGGGCGTTTGCCTTGTTCGGATACTTGATGTTTTCCGCTCACAGGAGCCTCAAAATGATTGACCGGATCACCGCAGCCATTCTTGTGGGCGTTCTCACAACGACGCCTGTCTTCGCACAGACGCCGGCACCGTCGGCTGACAAGCAGGAAACGAGTTGCAACACGGCCCCTGGCACAACGACGGGCAAGGCGGCGGATTCGTCATCGACGAATTCCATGGCGATGGAAAAAAGCGCTATTCTGCCGTCCGCAGGAGGGCATGCCAATTCTGCTGCTCCAACTGTTCAAAGCGACGGCAAGCCGATGCAGGTGAGCCCGGATTGCCCGCCGGACACGAAAACGAAATAGCGGTTCAACTCGTCACGCAAAAAAGCGGACGGTCCCGGCGGGCGAAACGTCATAGCCGGTGAGATCGGTTGCTCGTTGTCGGAGCGGCTTTCTTGAAAAAAAGCCGACCAAGGCTTGCAGCGCCGGCTTGAAGTAAGAGCGCTGCCGCATCACCAGATCGAAATTTTCCCAGAGCAACGGCACGAAATCGAGACCTGCTGCTTTGGCGGCAGCCCGCGTCGCAATGCCGCAATCGGCTTCGCCCGCGCGGATCGCTGTTGCGAGATCGGGTCCGGTCAAGCAGGGGGGCTCGAGCCGGCGGAGGTCTTTCGGCTTCGCGCCATGCTTTTTCAGACGAACTTCCAGCAGCATTTGAGCACCCGCACCGGGCTGCCGCACGGCCATGGTTGCACCGCGCGTGAGGACATCCGCGAGCCCTGAGAGGTTTTTCGGATTTCCCGGCTGGAGCAGAAGGCCCTGCTCACGCCGCACGAAACCGATCAGCACCGCATCGTGCAGGCCGGCCATGGCGCGCACTGCTGCGACGTTGGGATCTTCGCCTGAATCCTCATTGTCGCTGTGAAAATGAATTGCCGCGGCGATGGCTTCGCCCCGCAGGACGCGTCCGACGCCGCTTTCGGTCCCTTCAACAAGAGTGGCGAGACCGGAGCCGGATTCGCGCAGGCACCATTCCAGCAACGCGTCCTGGCTTCCGCCCATGATCAAAGGCGGCTGGGATGTGGCCATTCCGGCCGGCCGCATCAGGCCCGACAGCATCCAGCGGTCGAGTTCATCGCGCGGGAAAAGCCACTTCCCCGTGACCTTGGTGCAGGGGATCGCACCCTCGGCGACCAGCTCGTAGAGCTTGCGCTCGCCAAGGCGGAGGTAATCGGCTGCCTCACTGGTCGTCAGCATTTCCATTCTGCGTTTATATGAATATTCCTGCATATTTTCAATTCATTGACACCATCGAAAAATATGCAGGACAACGCATAAGGAGGAAACGGAATGCTGGATGGGCTGAACGCCTGGCAATTGATCGTGAGCGGCGATGCAGCGTTGTTTGCCATCGTCAAACTGTCGCTCGCTGTCAGCCTTTCGGCCGTCGTGCTCGCGGCCTGCATTGGTTTGCCCCTCGGAGCCGTCCTCGCGCTCACGCACTTTCCGGGGCGCAATGCCATCGTGGTCCTTCTCAATGCCTTCATGGGCTTGCCGCCGGTGGTCGTGGGTCTTGTGGTCTATCTGCTTCTTTCGCGCTCCGGACCGCTCGGCGAGCTCGGCATTCTGTTCACGCCGTCCGCCATGGTGATTGCGCAGGCAATCCTGATCGTGCCGATCATCGCCGCACTTGCACGCCAGACCATTGAAGATCTTTGGACAGAATATCGTGACGAACTGTCGGCGATGGACGTCGGTCCGCTTGGCCGCATGACGACGCTGTTGTGGGACGCGCGCTTCAGTCTGCTGACCGCATTGCTCGCCGGCTTCGGCCGGGCCGCGGCAGAAGTGGGCGCCGTCATGATCGTCGGCGGCAACATCGACGGCTTCACCCGGACAATGACCACGGCGATCGCACTGGAGACGTCGAAAGGAAACCTGCCGCTCGCATTGGGGCTCGGTTTGATTCTGGTCGCTCTGGTTTTTGCGATCAACGCCGCTGCGTGGGGCGCGCGGATCTGGTCCGAACGGCAGGCAGGGTGAGCATGGGCGCGCCGGTCACCGATCTGCCCGTGGTTTTCGATCGCGTCTCCGTTCGCGCAGGCGCGACGACCATCATCGATCGCCTGAGTCTGACGCTCGCATCCGGCGCGCCGACCGTGGTGGTGGGGCCGAACGGAGCAGGCAAGAGTACTTTGTTGCGGCTCTGCATGGGGCTTTCGGTGCAAACCGAAGGCGCGATCACCTGGGGCGGCCGCGCTGACGTCAAGCCGACACGGCGTGCGTTCGTGTTCCAGCGCCCGGTGATGTTGCGCCGGACTGCGGCCGCCAACATTGCGTATGGGCTGACACACGCGGACTTCCCGAGCGAGAAAGTTGCCGCGCGCACGGCGGAACTGCTCGAACGCGTCGGTCTCGCTGAACTCGCCATGCGTCCCGCCCGCCGTTTGTCCGGCGGTGAACAGCAGCGGCTGGCTCTTGCCCGGGCGCTGGCGCGAGATCCCGAATTGCTTCTGCTCGACGAGCCGACCGCCAGCCTCGATCCGGCGGCAACCCGCAGCGTCGAGGAGATTGTCCGCGCTGCCGCGCAATCCGGAATCAAGATCGTCATGGCATCGCACGATCTGGGCCAGGTGCGGCGGCTTGCCGGCGATGTCGTTTTCATGGTGCGCGGCGCCGTTCGCGAACAAACGCCTGCTGAAGACTTTCTTAAAAACCCGTCGACACCGGAGGCTGCGGCTTTCGTACGCGGCGATCTCGTCGTTTGAACACTAAAAGGACAGGTTATGACACATCGGTATGCTTATGCTCTCGTCGTCTCGCTGCTTGCCGCCGCGCTTGCGACGCCAGTCTCCGCCCAAGACAAGTCCATCGTCGTCGCCTCGACGACATCGACGCAGGATTCCGGTCTGTTCGGTTACATTCTGCCTTTGTTCAAAGCCAAGACCGGCATCGACGTGAAGGTGATTGCGCAGGGCACCGGGCAGGCGCTGGATACGGCGCGGCGTGGCGACGCCGACGTTGTCTTCGTGCATGCCAAAGCGCAGGAAGAAAAATTCGTCAGCGAAGGGCAGGGCGTGAAGCGCTTCGATGTCATGTATAATGACTTTGTCCTGATCGGCCCGAAAACCGATCCTGCAGGCGTCAAGGGCAAGGACATTGTCGTTGCGTTGAAAACCATTCAGGAAAAGGCCGCTCCGTTCGTTTCGCGCGGCGACAAGTCCGGCACCCATTCGGCTGAGCTTGCCTTGTGGAAGCAGTCCGGAGTCGATCTCGAAACCGCCAAGGGTCCGTGGTACCGCGAGATCGGGCAAGGCATGGGCGCCGCGCTCAACACCGCGGGTGCGATGAATGCCTACGTCGTTTCCGATCGTGGCACCTGGCTGTCGTTCAAGAACCCCGGCGATCTCGCGATTGTGGTCGAAGGCGACAGGCGGCTGTTCAACCAGTACGGCGTCATCCTTGTGAACCCTGAAAAACACCCCACGGTAAAAAAGGATCTCGGCCAGAGTTTCATCGACTGGCTGATCTCGCCAGAGGGACAAGCGGCGATCGCCGCCTATCAGGTCAACGGCAAGCAGTTGTTCTTCCCGAGCGCTGAAAAGAAGGCCTCTTGAGGGCTTGTCTGAGCAGGACCATCCGGCGGTTGCTAAGCCGCTGCCAGATGGTCCACCATCAGGCATGATTCAGACACAGCGTTTGACGGCGGCGCTCACGCCACTCGATGTTGCGCTCAGGTTGCTGTGTAGCGACCTGAAGCCCGTCGATGCCATTGAAGTGCCGCTAGAGGAGGCGATCGGCCGTGTCGCAGCCGAGACGTCTCCGTTAAAAGCGGCGTTGCCGGCGTTCAACACGGCACTCACAGATGGATGGGCGCTGCGCGCGAGCGACATCGTCGGGGCATCGTCCTATTCGCCGCTTCAGCTCGTTAACTCGCCGCATTGGGTCGAGGCGGGGGAACGTCTCCCGGACAATTGCGATTGCGTGCTGGATGCCGCTCTCGTGGAGCAGGCCGGGCCGTTGTGTCAGGTTGTGGCCGAATCCGTACCCGGTCAGGGGGTCCGCCGCGCCGGAGATGATCTTGCGCCGGGACGATCGATTGCTGAAGCGGGCCGGATTGTCGGCTCACTCGATGTGCTCGCAGCCCGCGTGGCTGGACTTGCGCACGTGGCGGTTCGATCTCCGCAAGTTCGCATTATCGATGTGCAGGCGGCGGACAGCAGCACAGCGTCGTCACAATTTATTTTCGATTTCGCGAAAGCCGCAGGCGCTCGCGTGACGATCTCGAAAACCAACGGACGCGACGCCGCGTCGATAGTCGCCGCGGTTGGCGTCGAGACTTGCGATCTGCTGTTAACCGTCGGCGGCACAGGTGGCGGCCGGACGGATGCGACAATCCACGCCATCAAGGAATGCGGCACGCTGTTGGCGTATGGACTGGCATTCCAGCCGGGACGCACGGCGGCCGTCGGTAAAATCGGCGCAACGCCGGTGGTCGCGCTGCCGGGCTTGCCCGATCAGGCACTGGGCGCTTGCCTTGCGCTGGTTCAACCGGTGCTGGACATGCTGACCGCACGACTGCCGCGACAGAAAATGGTCCGCCCCCTTGCGCGCAAGATTTCTTCCGCTATCGGTGTTGCCGAAATCGTGCTGCTGAAAATGTCGGATCAGGCCTGGATGCCGCTTGCGGCAGGACAGCTTTCGCTCGATGCCATTATCAATGCCGACGCCTGGCTTGCCGTGGCAGGGAACAGCGAGGGTCATGCCGCCGGAACGCCGGTCGGCGCGCTTTCCCTTCGCGAAGTGTCATGAGTTAAGTGAAATGAACAAGTCAGGTCCAGCTTCAAGCCGCGATGGCGCGGATCAGGATCAGTTTCTCACGATCCTGTCGCGTGAGGAGGCGCTCGCGCGATTCGAGGCTGCGCTGTTTCCGCGCGATCTTGCGGTCGAGGAACGCGCGCTTTCGGATGCGCTCGGTCTGGCCTTGGCGAGCGATGTGGTGGCAGCGATGGACGTGCCGCCGTTCGACCGTTCCAACGTTGACGGGTTTGCCGTTCGTTCCGCCGATCTGGAGGCTGCGGGCGAGGCGTCGCCAGTTCACCTGCGGTTGAACAATGAGATAATTGCCTGCGGCACTGCGCCGGAATTGCCAGTGGTGCAAGGCTCCGCAACGCCGATTGCCACAGGCGGTCCCATTCCGCGCGGCGCAGATGCCGTGGTGATGATCGAGCATACGCAGCCGCTGCGCAATGACGCGATCGAGATCCGGCGTGCTGTCTCGCCGGGGCAGTTCGTGTCCTATGCCGGCTCCGATATCGCGCGCGGCGAGATTTTGCTGCGCGCGGGCACGCTGGTGGGCTCGCGCGAGATCGGCATGCTCGCCGCATCGGGTATCGCGCGTGTTTTGGTAACGAAGAAACCGCGCGTTGCGATCATTTCAACCGGCGACGAACTCGTTCAACCTGGCCTCCCGCTGCGTCCGGCTGCGATCTACGACACCAACGGCGCGATCGTTGCGGCTGCGGTTTCGGAAAATGGCGGCGACGCTGTCTTTCTCGGCGCGTTCCCGGACGAGGAGGACAGGCTCGAAGCTGTGATGCGCGAGGCGCTGGCAACCAGCGACATGCTGCTCCTGTCCGGTGGGACCTCGAAAGGCGAAGGCGACGTGTCCCATCGCATTGTCGCGCGGCTCGGCAAACCGGGCATCGTCGCGCATGGCGTTGCGCTGAAGCCGGGAAAGCCGCTGTGCCTCGCAGTGTGCGATGGCAAGCCGGTCGTGATCCTGCCGGGATTTCCGACGTCGGCGATGTTCACATTTCACGACATGATCGTGCCGGTGTTGCGCCGCCTCGCGGGATTGCCGCCGCGGAACGATGCGCGTGTGACGGCGAAAGTGCCGGTGCGTATTGCATCGGAACTCGGCCGCACCGAATTCGTCATGGTGTCGCTCGTCGAGGGGGACGAGGGATTGATTGCCTATCCGTCAGGCAAGGGCTCCGGCGCGATCACGTCGTTCGCGCAGGCCGACGGATTTCTGAAGATCGATGCGCTCGCGGATCAGATGCCGGCAGGAACCGACACCGAGGTGATGCTGTTCACACCGCATGTCCGTGTGCCTGATCTGGTGATTGTCGGCAGCCATTGCACCGGGCTTGATGTCGTCACAGCCCCGCTGGCGCGCGCCGGACTATCTGTCCGTTCGATCTCGGTGGGAAGCCTCGGCGGATTGGCCGCGGCGAGGCGCGGCGAATGCGATCTCGCCCCGATCCATCTCTTTGATGAGAAAACCGACACATACAACACGCCGTTTCTTGTCCCCGGTCTTGAACTCGTGCCGGGCTACCGGCGCATGCAAGGCATTGTGTTCCGTGCAGGAGACGAACGCTTCGAAGATCTCAGTGCGGAGGATGCTGTGCGTGCGGCCCTGAAAGACCCGTCGTGTTTGATGGTCAACCGCAATCAGGGCGCGGGCACGCGCATTCTGATCGATCGGTTGCTCGATGGTGTGAAACCGGATGGCTACTGGAACCAGCCGCGCTCGCACAATGCCGTCGCGGCGGCGTTGGCGCAGAAGCGTGCCGACTGGGGCATGACCATTGCGCCGGTCGCGCGCGCCGCCGGGCTGGGCTTTATTCCGTTTGCCGAGGAGCACTACGACTTTGCGCTTGTGACTGCGCGAAAGCCGCGGCCCGCCGTACGGGCTTTTCTGGACTCGCTCACATCGCCGGAAACGCGTGCAGCGCTGGAGCGGGCGGGATTCCGTCCGGCATAGTAGGTCCGGGTCAAGCGCCGTCGAGCGCCGCGAGTTGCTCGGCCTCTGCGACGTCCTCGACGGTGTTGGCGTTGAAGAACGGATCGATCGGCTTGTCCGGCCAGGTCACTGTCGCCAGCTTGTAGCGGGCGGTCCAGCGATCGATCTTGCGCATGTCTTCCACCACCAGCGCGTGCCGCAGGTCGCCGCGCAGGGCGACGTTCCAAAGTCCGATCACCGGATGGGTCTGATCGCCGGAAGCTGCGACCGCAAGTTGGGCGTCTTCCGCGATCCGCGCACGCTGCAATCGCGCAACCAGATCGCGCGGCAGGAACGGACAGTCTGTAGCTGCGCTGAGCACCCATTCGACATCCGGCCTGTGTTCGGCCGCCCAGTCGAGCGCCGTCAGGACGCCGGCGAGCGGACCTGCAAATCCTTCAACGGTGTCTGCGACGACAGGAAGCCCGAACGCCGCGAAGCGGGCAGGGTCGCCATTGGCGTTGAGAATGAGTCCATCGCATTGCGGTGCGAGCCGCGTGATCACACGCTCGAGGATGGTGCGGCCGCCGATGGTTTTCATCGGCTTGTCGCCGCCGCCCATGCGCCGCGCCAGCCCGCCTGCGAGAAGAACACCGACTGTCGATGGCCGGTCCTCAGTCATCGTCGCTGCCCTTGCGCCGGTGCCGCGCGGATTCCTCGGCGACAAATTCCAGGCTTTGGTCGAAGACGATCCGCTCCTGTCCGGACAGCGCGATGAACCGCTTGCCCTTGGTCCGGCCGATCAGTGTCAGCCCCACCTGCCGCGCCAGTTCGACGCCCCACGCCGTGAACCCGGAGCGCGACACCAGAATGGGAATGCCCATTCGCACGGTCTTGATCACCATCTCGGAGGTAAGGCGCCCGGTCGTGTACATGATCTTGTCGGCAGCATCGACCTTATGCCGCCAGGCCCAGCCCGCGATCTTGTCGACCGCGTTATGCCGTCCGACATCTTCCATGTAGCAGATCGGTTCGCCTTCCTTGCACAGCACACAGCCGTGGATGGCGCCGGCTTCGAGATAGAGCGAGGGCGCGGTGTTGACCGCATGGGTCATCTGATAGAGCCACGATGTGCGCAATTCCGCCTTGGGCAGGACCGCGCCCTCGATGGCTTCCATCAGATCGCCGAAGGCGGTGCCCTGTGCGCAGCCGGAGGTGAGCGTTTTCTTCTTCAGCTTCTCTTCAAAGTTGGTCCCGCGTTCGGTGTAGACGACCACGACCTGGAGATCGTCGTCGTAGACCACCTCGGTTACGACATCGTCGGGCTTCAGCATGTTCTGGTTGAGGAGATAGCCGAGCGCGAGATATTCAGGATAGTCGTTGATCGTCATCATGGTGACGATCTCCTGCGAATTGAGGTAGAGGGTCAGCGGCCGCTCGACCGGGACGCCGATCTCGACAGGCGCGCCGGTCTGGTCGATCCCCATGACGCGCTCGGTGAGGCGCGGGTTCTTCGGGTCCGGCATCACGCGCGGGACCGGCTGGTCCTTTCTCGCATTTGCCGACCTGGCTTGAACTGTTTCCGTCATGGCTTACTCGATCACGATACGCGGCGCGGGTCTGACCGCGGCGCCGGTGGTGATGGACGTCCAGAGCTGGCGTGCGATGCCGATATAGTGCTTCGCATGAACGCCTTCCGGGTCGGTGGCAACGACCGGACGGCCTTCATCTGATGTCTGGCGTATCGCCATGTCCAGCGGGATTTCGCCGAGAAAGGGGATGCCGCGCTTTTCCGCGTCAAGCCGCGCTCCGCCGTGGCCGAAGATCGGCGTGACATGGTTGCAGGCCGGACAGCAGAAGCTCGCCATGTTCTCGATCAGGCCCAATATCGGGATGTTGACCTTCTTGAACATCTCGATGCCGCGGCGTGCATCGATCAAAGCGATATCTTGCGGCGTTGAAACGATAACCGCACCCGCCAGCGGTGTCTGTTGAGCCATCGTGAGTTGTACGTCGCCGGTACCCGGCGGAAGATCGACGACGAGAATGTCGAGATCGTTCCACGCGACCTCGCGCAGCATCTGCGTGATGGCCGAAATCACCATCGGCCCGCGCCAGACCATGGCGTTGTCTTCCTCGACCAGAAATCCGATCGACATGACTTTAACCCCGAAGCGCTCCAGCGGCTCCAGCATGCGCGGACCGAGCAGACGCGGTTTGCCGCGCAGGCCGAACAGCTTCTGTTGCGACGGGCCATAGATATCGGCGTCGAGAATACCGACTTTCAGTCCGAGCGCCGCGAATCCGAGTGCGAGGTTGCACGAGGTCGTCGATTTGCCGACGCCGCCCTTGCCGGAGGCCACGGCAACGACGTGCTTCACGCCGGGAATGCCCGCGGCCTTCGATGTCGCGGGTGGGTTGGGGGTGGCATGGGTAACTGACAAATTCGATCTCCCGACCGATCGCGCTCGCGGTGCGCCCGGTTCATTGCGATCCGAAAGGATCGTTCTTCTTGCTTTCCCGCGCGCGCAGATAATCCTCGGTGGACATCACGGGCGGTCGGTGCGGTGCGGCGTGGGGATCGAAACTTTCATTGACGACAGCCTCGACCCGGCAGTCCGCGCACATCTTGATGACGTCGAGCCGCCGCGCGTTGGCGCCTTCGAACATCCAGTGCTTTTCCTGCAACTTCGACAGCACGCGCTCGATCGAGCTCCTGGTGCCGAACGGCGTGCCGCAGGCGATGCAATGGAAGGGTTCTTCTTCCTTCAGCACACGCAGTGGTGCATTCCAGGCCTGGAAATCGAGCCGCGGCTCCAGCGTGATCACATCCTCGGGGCAGGTCGCTTCGCACAGCCCGCACTGAACGCAGAGGCTTTCGGTAAAACGTAACATCGCCCGGTCGGGATTGTCGGAAAGCGCGTTGGTCGGGCAGGCGGTGACGCAGGCATGGCAGAGCGTGCAGCCTTCGACATTCAACTGAACGGTGCCGAATGGCGCGCCAGCCGCGAGCGGAACGACATCGACCGGAGCAGGGGCCGCGAGATGCAGTTCCCGGAACATGGTTTCCAGCACGCCGCGCTTGGCGCCGCGCGGAATGAGGCTCGCGGGATTCGATGAAGCAACGCCACGCGGCATCGCGTCGAGCATCGCGCGCAACTGATCGGGATCGTCGGTTTCCAGAATGCGGACAAGGCCGTCGCCGAAGCCGAGCGCAGCGGCGATCGTCCCTGACATATCGGCGGCGCGCCGCAGTCCGGCCGTTTCGTGCCTTGGCTGTGCGCGCATCAGCAGCGCGGCGCCTGTGCCGCCATAGGCGAAGACCGCTGCGAGGGATTCCGGTCCGAGTTGCGTGACTTCGTTGACGCGAACCGGGAGCACATTGGCCGGCAAGCCGTCGCCAAATCGCGCCAACGCGTCGATCAGCGGTTCGCCGTGGTCGCCGTCATGAAAGAGCACGACCGCCTGTTCGCCGCCCGCCTTGCGATAGGTTTGCAGCAATGTGCGCAAGCGGCGCATCAGCGCATCGGCGCTTGGCAGGGAATAGGATGCCGCTCCGGTCGGGCAGGCCGATGCGCATGACCCGCAGCCGGCGCATATGTTGGGATCGATCGCGACGGCATTCCCGTTCGGTGTGATCGCGCCGGTTGGGCACAGATCGAGGCAGCGCGTGCAGCCTGTGATGTTCGACCGAGAATGCGCGCAGAGTGATTCTTCGAAGTGTATGAAGCGCGGTTTGTCGAACGTGCCGACAAGGTTGCCGGCTTCCGCAATCGCGCGCTCGACGGCGGCGCGGTCGCGCGGATCTGCGCGCAGATAGCCGGGCCGCAGTTCGTGCGCCGGAAACAGCGGCAGGCCGCCGCTGAGATCGAGAATCAGATCGCAGGCCGACGTTGCGCCATCGCGCGCAGCGCCGAACACGAGCCTGCTTCGCGAGGAAGGTGCCGGCAAAGCGTAATCGTCGATGGCGAGCTCAAAATTTCCGAGATATCCGCGCGCATTGCGGATCGTGCCTTTCAGCACCGGAAACTCATTGACCGCACGGGGCGTGATATCGCCGGGTTTGGTGAGAATGACGGTGATGTCGAGCCGGTCAGCAAGACGCCTGGCCGCGTCGATGGCAACGTCATCATGGCCATAGATCAGCGCGACACCACCGCTTTCCAGTGTGACCAGCGAAATCGGCGGCATTTCTTCAGAAGCAGCGGCGATCAGCGCCGCGGCTTTCGGCCCAGCCGCCGCGGCATCCTTCGACCATCCGCCGGTTTCGCGGATGTTCACGAAGGTAAGGGGAATGTCGGGAAATTCCTCAGCGACTTCCTTGAACAGCGGCGCTTCCTGCGTACACGCGACCGTGATCGCTTGGCCTTCCGCGAGCGCCGCCTTGAACTGGGCGAGGTCCAGACCGCAGAGCTGGTTGGCCTGTGTCATGTGCGCCGCGCACCCGCGCCCGATTGCCTGCGCATCGAGCGGCATGCTCTTTTCGCAACTGCAAACCAGAAGGCGGGACTTTGCGCTGTTCATGATCTGCAACCTTGACCCTTGGCGTCTGCTCAGAGTGGCTATTTCAACCATATGGTGCCGTGGTAACGGCTCGCGCAAGCGCCCGGCCGCTTGACCGGAATAGCATAGACTGCCCAAATACAAAGAGCTTAGGGAAATTTTCTACGATGATGGTTTCGCGTCACGCACAAGCGGAACAGCCGCTCGATCTGCCTCCGGGGTACACGCTCGTATCGCTTCGCGAGTATGGCGACGCGTTTGCGCACGGCTGCACTATTGCAGCCGAAGCTGGCGCGGGAACATTGGTCTGGGTCCGGCGCTACGACCTGGTCGAGTTCGCCGTCGTGCTCGAGCCGGACCAGCCGCTGACGTCGGCGCGCCGTGCCTTCTTTGCCGGGATGAATGCGATCGGGGACGCCATCGCGGTGCATTGCCCGCCGGAGCGGGAGGTGCAGTTCACATGGCCGGACACCATCCTGTTCGATGGCGGTGTGCTGGGTGGCGGGCGGCTTGGCTGGCCGAAGGACTGCCGCGAGGATGAAATTCCGGAGTGGCTTGTGTTCGGCGTCATTCTGCGCGCCGCCGACATGGCGCATGTCGAGGAAACCGTTGCGGCAGGCGGCGTTGCCCTGCTCAACGAAGGGTTCGAAATGGTCGAGACCGAGGCGATCGTCGGCAGTTTCGCTCGCCATTTCATGGCGGCGTTCGACCGGTGGAACGAGCGGGGCTTTGAGCCGATTGCGCGCGATTATCTGGAGCGGCTTACGCCGCACGCGGCCGGCCAGAGGCGCGGAATCGACGTCAATGGCGATCTGCTTCTCAGTACCTCCGCGAAAAATCCGCCAGAGCGCGACAGCCTGCTCGATGGGCTGGCCAGGGTCGCATGGTATGATCCCGAATACCGCGCCCCGAAACTTGGGTGAGGCGGACATGCTGAAATTGCCGCGCACCATCAGGCTCGATCCCTCGGACACATTCGTGTTCGAGCGTGCCGCCGAGCCCGGCGAATGGGCAGTATCCGGTGCGTTCGTATTCTGGGACAGCGATCCCGCGACCCTCGGACAGAAACAACGGGTTGCTCTGCGGTCCGGTTTTCTCGGAATCGAGAGTCTGGGCTGGTCGACGCTTGCGGTCGTGACCGAGGCATCCGAGGCCGTGCGGGAAGGCGTGATCGATCGGCTTGCGGAGCAATTGATGGCGAAGTTCGGCGCACCGAACATCGAGGCCGCGCGCTCTGCCGCTGAAGAAGAAGTCGCGTTTGCGGCTTCGCTGTGTGACCACGAGCCACAAACGTTGCTGGCGGTCGCCCGGAGCGTTGAGAATGGAGAAATCCGCGAGCGCTTTCGGACGTTGAAGCCACGCGCGACCGAACCGGGCGGGGATCGATTGCACAGCCATGCACGCGCCTTTACCTTTCATGAGGTCGAAGGCGACGAACCCGCCGAGGAAGTCGATCTTCTTGGACTCACAAAGACGGACCGGACATGAGAGAATTCTGGGTTGCTTCAGGCCATCATCTTACGCGCCGGGCCGATCATGGCGGGCTGATTGCGACGCCGGAATTGATCATGGCGTATCTGGCGCGGCCGGAACTAATGCCGCCCGACGATGCCTGCGACGCTGAACGTGATCTGCACGCGAGTCTGCTCGCAGACCCGCTCCGCCCAGTATCGAAAGCCGATATTGCCGCACTCGCCGACGCTGACGCGCGCGAAAACTGGACGTTCATGACGGCGTTTCGCGATCGGCTGATGGCGGCGCCATCGCTTGAGGCCGTGTATGTGGCACTCGCGCGTAAGGGGGCCGGCGATCTGCCGCCGATCTTTCTCTCGCAACTGTGTCACCTGATCCTGCGTAACGCACTTGAAGGCTGCGACGATCCGTATGTGCTGCGCGCGGCCGAATTGTTCTATCGGAGCCAGAAAGCAACGGTTCACAATGGCGCACTGCTGCTTGCTGATGCCGAAGTCGTCGAGGCGCAGCA
Source organism: Afipia sp. GW822-FHT03D08 (assembly GCF_058801645.1). Taxonomy (NCBI): domain Bacteria; kingdom Pseudomonadati; phylum Pseudomonadota; class Alphaproteobacteria; order Hyphomicrobiales; family Nitrobacteraceae; genus Afipia; species Afipia sp. GW822-FHT03D08. The sequence goes on along the minus strand of NZ_JBXANK010000002.1, from coordinate 81,317 downwards.
TCATGCACAGCATGATCTTTATACCTCTCCGTTGACCGCCATGCTCCAGCCGCAGGCCTTCGGCGAGATGGACGTCATGGATGACGAAAATGCGTGGACCTATTGGTCGCGATCCGACGCGCATGCGATGGTCATGAATCTTGGCGGCAATCCGAAAGCGCGCGATGCGCTCTGCCGGGTCATCGAACGCTGGATCGCCCATCTTCTGGGTGTCGCTGTGAAGGTGGAGCCTGTCGCCTCGATCGAAGATCGCGACTGGCGCTGGTTCGTCGGGCTCGACAGCGAGGGAACCCGGATCGGTAACGCGCTATGGAATGGAGATACGCCCGGCGCAGATGCCGCCGAGCGGATCGTGGCGCTGATGCGTATGACATTTGAGGATTCGCGGTTCGTGGATGAACGCGTCGGCAACAAGCCGGTTTATCTCATTCTGGCGATGGGCGCGGACAAGGTGGTGCGCCTGAAGCCGCAGAACCTCGTTGCGGGATTGCCGCTTGCGCCAGCGGCGAATGTTGCGTGATTCACCGGTAACGGGAGGTTCAGATATGACCGAAGCGTCCCGTGAAGTCGGCGTGGTCTTGCGTCGCCGCGCGATCGACAATCCATGGATCGACCATATGTGGTCGCCCGTCTCCATTCTCGAGACTGTGCCCGCGACCGCGCCCTGGACGGTGTTGTCGCAGGAGGCCGATGCGACGCTATACTACGCTGGGGCTGCATTTATCGATCTGTTCAGCGCAGAGACGGCCAATTACCGAGACAATCTTGTCGATGGGTCGCCGCAGATATGGGTCGCGCTGCGGCGTCAGGACGGCGGACCGGAACTCGAATTGACCAAGGTCACCGCCGATCCGACTGAAGGTGAGGCGATGTTCGAAAGTGGCACCGACGTGATCGGCACCGTACCGATGCCACCGGATATCGCGGCGTGGATCGCGGCTTTCGTCGATGAGTTTCACGTCGAGCAGGTGTTCCACAAGCGTAAACGTGATCAGGCAAATGTTAATCGCAGGCGCGGCGGCGATCCATCCGGGGAGCGGAAAGGCGGCGCATGAGTAAGAACGAGAAGGATACCGAGAAGAGTTTCCTTTCACGCTGGTCGCAACGCAAACAGGATGCGAAGCAGCCAGAGACTGATGGCACGGCTGAAGGATCGGCCAAAGAGGGCGATGCTGCACCCGCGCCAGTTGTTGAAGGCGATGCCGAGGAGTTTGATCTCTCAAGCTTGCCGAAGCTGGAAGAGATTACGGAAACCACCGATATAACCGGCTTCCTGCGCAAGGGTGTGCCCGAAAGTTTGCGAAACGCAGCCTTGCGAAAATCCTGGGCGCTGGATCCCGCGATCCGCAATTATGTCAATCCGGCGCTGGACTATGCGTATGACTGGAACACGCCGGGCGGTGTGCCTGGAAACAGCGAGATCGCGGCCGGCACTGATATTGCGAAAATGGTTTTGCAGATCATGGGCGGGGAATCATCCAGCGCTCAGCAATCCTCGGATACCCTGCCTCATAGTGACGCACCCGCCGCCGCGAGCGATGATTCGGGTATTGCGCTGCAAAATTCAGAAGCTGATCTACCACTCCAACAGGTGAGAGTGTCTGCCCCGTCCTCGACCACAACGCCTGTTGCCGCTGATTTCAAGCAAACTGAGCAGGACCGGATTGAGATTGCGCAAGCTGTCGACGAAACCAGTTCTAATGCGTCGCAACATCAGGTGCGGCGGCATGGTTCTGCAAAACCAAGGATTTAGACAAAAGTTTTTGAGGCATAGGACGAACCTATGTTACTAATTGGAACTAGAATAATTCCAGTTAACCAGATGCCTGATTTGAAGGCGCGGTGGGGGGAACTCGGTTCGTACCATGCGGGATTCGGGACTAGAGCAGGCCATCAAGGCAGCAGGCGGCGTCGCCTCCCTGGCGAGGGCCATTGGAATTGCACAGCCTTCGGTTTCGGCATGGTCGCGTATTCCGGCTGAGAGAGTCCTCGCCGTTGAGTCTCTGACACAGGTTCCCCGTTTCGTTCTCCGCCCCGACCTCTACGGATCAGCCGGGGAGCATATGCCAGCGAAATCAGACATCGACGAAATCGATCAACTTCGCGCCGCGGAGTACGGCTTGCTGTCGCTGCTGCTGGGCAAAGCGCCGACCGCAGACACATTGTCCAAGGTCGCGATGCTCAAAGGCGACGCGTCCGATCTCGGCATGGCGCATATCGAACTCGCCGCAGCGGCGGCGCAGTTCGACGAGCGTGTGGTCGCCAAGGAATTTTTCGATCTGTTCATCGGACTGGGGCGAGGGGAACTGCTTCCCTACGCCTCTTATTATCTGACGGGCTTCCTGCACGAGCGGCCGCTCGCGCGCGTCCGTGAAGATTTCGACGTCCTGGGAATTGAGCGCGCTGGACCAGCGCGTGAGCCGGAAGATCACATCGCAATTCTGCTCGAGGTGATGGCTGGTCTTGCGCGCGGCGACTTCGATACGGACTTCGCATCGCAGGCGCGGTTCTTCGAGCGGCATCTGAAGCCATGGGCCGCGCGGATGTTCGCCGATCTTGAGATTTCGCAATCGGTCAAGTTCTATCGCGCTGTCGGGCGCGTCGGCCGCATCTTCATGGAACTGGAATCAGAGGCTTTCACACTGTCCGAGTGACGTGAGAGCTGAACTGGAAAATTGACTGGAAGGAGACCGCGATGAGCAAACCGTCCAAGAGCAAGGCATCTCCAGAGGCGCCGCAGGATGCGAAGGGCCTAGATCGTCGCCGCTTCTTCATGATGGGCGGATCCGTCGTCGCTGCGGCCGCTACTGCTGTGCCGCTGGCAACCGAGGCGGAGGCGGACGAGTCGCAGGCCGAGCGCGTCAAGGCTCGTTACAAAGCCGATTCGCCAGACGTCAAAAACTACTATCGCGTCAACCGTTATTGATGGAAGCACGCACATGCTGATCAAGAGAAAAGAAGGAATCGCCGGCCGTGCACGCTTGCAGGGCATTGCCGCGGGCCTCGCATCCGGTGTTCTCGATCGCCGAACCTTCCTGCGCCGCTCAGGCCTCGTTGCGGGCGCTGGCGCAGCTATCGGATTGATGCCACTCGGATCGGTGCGCAAGGCGCAGGCCGGACCGAAAATCGTCGGTGCGCCGACGGAGGTCAAAAAGAACATCTGTACGCATTGTTCGGTCGGATGCACGGTCATCGCGGAAGTGCAGAACGGCGTTTGGGTCGGTCAGGAGCCGGGTTGGGATAGTCCGATCAATCGCGGATCGCACTGCGCAAAAGGTGCGTCGGTGCGCGAGCTGGTGCACGGCGACCGCCGCCTGAAGTATCCGATGAAGCTGGTCAACGGCGAGTGGCAGAAGATCGAATGGGATCAGGCCATCAACGAGATCGGCGACAAGATGCTTGAGATACGCACCAAGTCCGGCGCCGACTCGGTCTATCTGCTTGGTTCGGCGAAGTTCTCCAACGAAGGCGGTTATCTGTTCCGCAAGTTCGCGGCGTTCTGGGGCACCAATTCGATCGACCACCAGGCGCGCATCTGTCACTCGACCACGGTCGCGGGTGTTGCAAACACCTGGGGCTACGGCGCGATGACGAACTCCTACAACGATATCCGCAACTCGAAGACGATCGTCTTCATGGGATCGAATGCCGCCGAAGCGCATCCGGTTTCGCTTCAGCACATTCTGACGGGCAAGGAAATCAACCGCGCCAACGTCTTCGTGCTCGATCCGCGCTTCACGCGCACGGCTGCACATGCGACCGAGTACGTGCGCTTCCGCTCCGGCACCGACATCGCGGTGATCTGGGGCATGCTGCACCATATCTTCAACAACGGCTGGGAAGACAAGCAGTTCATCGCCCAGCGCGTTTACGGCATGGATCAGATCCGTGCCGAAGTCGCCAAATGGACGCCGGAAGAGGTCGAGCGCGTCAGCGGTATTCCCGGCGAGCAATTGAAGAAGGTCGCCGAGACATTCGCCAAACAGAAGCCGTCTACGTTCATCTGGTGCATGGGCGGCACGCAGCACACCGTAGGCACCGCCAACGTCCGCGCTTATTGCAATCTTTTGCTCGCGACCGGAAACGTCGGCTCTTACGGGACCGGCGCAAACATCTTCCGCGGCCACTGCAACGTGCAGGGCGCGACCGATATCGGCCTCGATATCACGTCGTTGCCACTCTATTACGGTCTCGTCGAAGGCGCATGGAAGCATTGGGCCCGCGTCTGGGACGTCGATTACGATTACTTGCAGGCGCGTTTCGACGAAGTGCCGGCAAAGGCCGGCCGTCCGGCCCGCACACGCAAGCAGAATATGGAATTGCCGGGCATCCCGTGGACCCGATGGTTCGATGCGACGCTTGCCAAACCGGATGACGTCGATCAGCGGGATACCGTGAAGGGCGTGGTCATCATGGGACATGGTGGCAACACCATCCCGCGCATGACCGAAATGGTAAAAGGCCTTGAAGCGCTCGAATTGCTCGTGGTCGCCGATCCGCACCCGACGACGTTCTCCGCGATCTCGGAACGCAAGAACGGCACATACCTGCTGCCGGCCTGTACGCAGTTCGAGACATCGGGCTCACGCACAGCGTCCAACCGTTCGCTGCAGTGGGGTGAGCAGATCGTCAAGCCGATCTTCGAGTCGAAGGATGACTACGAGATTATCTATCGGCTTTCGAAGAAGCTTGGCTTCGCCGATCTGATGTTCAAGAACATCAAGGTGGAGAACAACCGCCCGGTTCCGGAAGACATTCTGCGCGAAATCAATCGTGGCGGCTTCTCGACCGGTTATTCCGGCCAGTCGCCGGAACGGCTGAAAGCGCACATGAAGAACCAGGGCAAATTCGACCTGGTCACGCTGCGCGCCAAGAAAGACGAGCCCGAGGTCGGCGGCGACTATTACGGCCTGCCGTGGCCGTGCTGGGGCACGCCCCAGATCAAGCACCCGGGAACGCATACTCTCTACAACACGAACCTTCATGTGAAGGATGGTGGCGGCACATTCCGTGCGCGCTTCGGTGTGGTGTACGAAGAGAAGCAACCCGATGGTTCGGTGAAGAACGTCAATCTTCTGGCCGAAGGCTCCTATAGCCTGGGCTCGGAGTTGACCGATGGTTATCCCGAATTCACCTATGGCGTGCTGAAGAAGCTCGGCTGGGACAAGGATCTCACAGAGGCCGAACTCGCCACCATCAACAAGATCGGCGGCAACAATCCGGACGGTGTGGGCTGGGCGGTCGATCTGTCCGGCGGCATCATCCGCGTCACGCTGGAGCATGGCGTGATGGCTTATGGCAACGGCAAGGCCCGCGCGGTGGCGTGGAATCTGCCGGACCCGGTGCCGGTTCACCGCGAACCGATCTACACGGCGCGGCCTGAGCTGGTGGCGAAGTATCCGACGCGGCCTGACGGACGTCAGTTCCGCATGGCCAACCTCGGCTTCTCGATTCAGAAAGCGGCAGTGGATAAGGGACTTGCCAAGCAATTCCCGATCATCCTCACCTCCGGACGCCTCGTGGAATACGAAGGCGGCGGCGAAGAAACGCGGTCGAACCGCTGGCTCGCCGAATTGCAGCAGGACATGTTCGTCGAAGTGAACACGTCCGACGCGGCCGAGCGCGGCATCAAGGACGGCGGTTGGGTCTGGGTTACCGGACCGGAAAACGGATCGAAGGCGCGCATGAAGGCGCTCGTCACAGATCGCGTCGGCAAGGGCGTGGCGTTCATGCCCTTCCACTTCTCCGGCTGGTTCCAGGGCGTCGATCAGCGCTCGAAATATCCGAAGGGTGCGGATCCGATCGTGCTCGGCGAGAGCGTGAATACGATCACATCCTACGGCTACGACCCGGTCACAGGTATGCACGAGGGCAAGGTGACCCTGTGCCAGATTCAAACGGCGTGAGAGGAGAATAAACGATGGCTCGCGTCAAATTTCTTTGTGATGCCGACCGCTGCATTGAGTGCAACGCCTGCGTAACCGCCTGCAAGAACGAGCATGAAGTGCCTTGGGGCATCAATCGCCGGCGCGTCGTCACCATCAATGACGGCAAACCCGGTGAGCGCTCGGTGTCCATGGCCTGCATGCATTGCACCGACGCACCTTGCGCCGCGGTCTGCCCGGTGTCGTGCTTCTACACCACGGCGGACGGCGTAGTGCTCCACTCGAAGGATCTCTGCATCGGCTGCGGATATTGCTTCTACGCGTGCCCGTTCGGCGCGCCTCAGTATCCAAAGGTCGGAAACTTCGGCTCGCGCGGCAAGATGGACAAGTGCACCTACTGTGCGGGAGGTCCGGAAGCCGATAACTCGCCGGCCGAATACGCCAAGTACGGCGCCAACCGTCTTGCTCAGGGCAAGCTGCCGATCTGCGCCGAGATGTGCTCGACCAAATCTTTGCTGGCCGGCGATGGCGCCATCATTGCCGAGATCTACAAGGAGCGCGTGATGAAGCGCGGCTACGGTTCGGGCATGTGGGGCTGGAAGACAGCTTATAGCGACTCGCCGACAGGTTAGGGCGCAGCGCCGAAGGCCTTACCGGCCTTCGGACAAGGTGTCCGAAGTTGTTCTTGATTGAAAACTGGAAGGTCGTGCCGATGTCGATCTCGCTCTCAACCCTTAAGGCCGTATGTGCCGCCGTCGCGGTGCTGTTTGTGCTGGCTCAGCCAGCCGCCGCGCAGCTATCGTTCAAGCCCACCGCCGACGCTGTGCATGAAGACCAGCTTCTCAAGGCGCTGAAGGAAGGCGACAAAATTACCGGGCGGATCACCATTCCTGATCCGATGGCAAGGAGTCTGATTCAGCCCGCCGGAAAGGATTGGCGGGATTTCCAGCGCCACACGCTTCCTGTTATTGGCGGCGTTGCCATCCTCGGCATGCTCGCGCTGCTCACGATCTTTCTCATGGTGCGCGGCCGCATCCGGGTGGAACATGGTTTGTCCGGCATCAAAATTCTTCGCTTTGCTAGCTTCGAGCGGTTCACCCATTGGCTGACGGCGAGCTGCTTCATCATTCTGGCGCTGTCGGGCCTGAATATCAGCTTCGGCCGCATACTGATCCTTCCGATATTCGGCGCGGAAGCATTCTCCACGCTGACCGCGTGGGGCAAGATCGCGCATAACTATCTCGCATTCCCGTTCATGCTTGGCCTCGTGATCATGTTCCTGATCTGGGTCAAGGATAACATCCCGGGGAAGCTCGATCTCGTGTGGATCAGGAAGGGCGGGGGCATGCTCAAGAACGGCGAGCACCCGCCGGCAAAGCGCTTCAATGCCGGCCAGAAGGGCATCTTCTGGATGGTCATTATCGGCGGCTTGCTGATGTCGGTATCGGGCTGGTTTATGCTGTTTCCGTACATCCCCGCTAATGTGACTGCATTGCAGTTCTGGACGGTGATTCATGCGATCATCGCCGTGTTGTTTATCGCGGGCATTATGGCGCACATTTACATCGGCACGGTCGGTATGGAAGGCGCGTTCGACGCTATGGGCACCGGCGAGGTGGACCTCAACTGGGCCAAGGAGCATCACTCGCTCTGGGTTGAGGAAGAGCAGGCCAAGGGCCGCGCCCCTGACACCGGCAGCCCGCGGGCCATGCCGGCCGAATAATTCCATCTATCGATAAGGCTCATACCTATATAAAGGACTGTCCGGCGTGGCCGGGCAGTCCTTTTGAGTTTCGGAGCAGTGTATGAAGGTGATTGGTCTTTCGGGATGGAGCGGCGCGGGCAAGACGACCCTGCTGACCCGCTTGATTCCGCACCTTATTGCTGAGGGCCTGCGTGTCTCGACAATGAAGCACGCCCATAGCAACTTCGACGTCGACATTCCCGGCAAGGATTCGTGGCAGCATCGGCACGCAGGTGCAACCGAAGTGCTGATTTCCTCGGGCCGCCGCTGGGCATTGATGCATGAGCTGCGGGGCGCGCCCGAGCAGCCACTGGCTGAGTTGCTCTCCAAGATGTCACGCGTTGATTTGCTGATCGTCGAAGGCTTCAAGGCTGACCGGCATCCCAAGATCGAAGTGCACCGCGCCGCGAATGGCAAACCGCTGATGTTTCCCAAAGACCCGACTATCGTCGGCATCGCAGCCGATATCGCGGTAAATACGGCTCTGCCGTCCGCGCATCTCGATGACATTCCGGCTGTCTCGCGCATCATGCGGGCGGCCGCGGTGCGAATCGAGGATGTGCTCGCCCATGAGGCTGCGGGAGCCTGATCGCCGATGGCACAACTCTCGGACGACTGCTTCGCGTTCGGCGGCCCGATGATGTCGGTTGATGAGGCTATCTCGACGATCGCGAGTCGCGTCGAGGCCGTGACAGACACCGAATGGGTCGATCTGAGTGAGGCCGACGGCCGAATTCTCAGCGCCGACATTAAAGCGCCGCTGGCGCTGCCGCCATTCACCAATTCCGCCGTCGATGGCTATGCCGTGCGCAGCGCCGATTTGCCGCGCGACAAGGAGCAATCGTTTCCGGTGTCCGGCCGCATCCAGGCTGGATCGTCAACCTCTGGCGCAATAGCAGCGGGACAGGCAATCCGCATTTTCACAGGCGCACCGATGCCTGTGGGCGCGGACACTGTGTTCATGCAGGAAGATGTGCGTCTCGACCAGGCGGGCAAGGTTGTGCTGCCGCCGGGCCTCAAGGCTGGAGCGAACGTGCGGCCTGTGGGCGAGGACATCGCCGAAGGTCATGCCGCGTTGCCTGCGGGCCGGCGGCTGCGTCCCCAGGACATCGCGCTCATCGCAGCGTTTGGATTGACGCGCGTCGAGGTGAGGCGGCGGCTGCGGGTCGCTGTGTTTTCGACCGGCAACGAAGTGGTTTCGCCCGGTGCTCCGCGCGCCGCCGCGCAGTTGTTCGATTCCAACCGCTTCATGCTGACTGCCCTGTTGAAGCGGCTCGGCTGCGAAGTCAGCGATCTTGGCATTCTGCGTGACGACCGCGCGTCTCTTGCCGCGGCGCTGAAAGACGCTTCAATCCGTCACGACCTGATCCTTACCTCGGGCGGCGTGTCCACGGGGGAGGAGGATCACGTCAAGGCCGCCGTCGAGAGCGTCGGTACGCTGGTGCTGTGGCGGATGGCGATCAAGCCGGGGCGCCCGGTTGCGATGGGGGTCATCGGCGGCACGCCGTTTATCGGATTGCCGGGGAATCCTGTGGCGAGCTTTGTGACGTTTACTTACGTCGTTCGTCCGACAGTTCTGGCGCTTGCCGGAACAGCACAGAAAAGTCCGGTGCCGATGCCCGTGCGCTCTGCCTTTACCTACGCCAAGAAAACCGGACGCCGGGAATATGTCCGGGTCAGCCTGCGCATGGCGGACGATGGCGTCCTAGAGGCGGTGAAATTTCCGCGTGAAGGAGCGGGGCTACTTTCGTCGCTGGTCGATACCGATGGGCTCGTTCAACTCGGCGAAGAGGTCACGTCAATAAAGCCCGGCCAGACCGTGGGTTTTCTGGATTACGGGAGTCTGATTTAGGCGCTCAGCTCGGCCCGATCAGATTATGGCCGGGATCGCCGACGCGCGCTCCGCTCGTCGTGAACGCGACGTAGCCGGGCTCCTGAAACTTGTTGAGGAGCATCGACACCGCAGCGGCGGAGATCCCTGCGAAAACCAATGCGACGATAAAGATTTTCATGACGTTCCCCAGCAAATCAATTGTTCTGGCTGCATTTTGTGCCCGGGAACCGGGCAAAGCAAGCTGCCTGTTGTCGCGCTTTCGTCGCACTCAGGATCAAGCAAAACTGCAATAAACCCGCACAAAATGATGCGCTGCAAGAAATGGCGTTCGTGATCGTTGACGCTGGATTGAGTGTCCGCCATTGAGAAGCATGACCATGACCAAGCTCGATCTGACAGGGCTCAAATGCCCGCTGCCGGTGCTAAAGACGCGGAAGGCGCTAAGGGGCCTAACCGCAGGCGACCGGTTGGAGGTGCATTGTACTGATCCGCTCTCTGTCATCGACATTCCTAACCTGATCCGGGAAACCGGTGATCGCGTGGAGATCATCGAACGCGCCGAAAAGCGCATTGTGTTCATGATTGAAAAGACGGATGGGGCGGTCGCTTGAGCGAACTCACCCCGTGGCCGGTGGAAATCCGGCTTGCCAAGGACAAGCGCTCGCTGAGCATTGCGTTCGACGACGGAAAAACCTTCAGCCTGTCTGCCGAATTGCTTCGTGTGACCAGCCCGTCCGCGGAGGTGCAGGGGCACTCGGAGGCGGAGCGGAAAACGGTCGGCGGCAAGCGCAACGTTGCCATTCTCTCCGTCGATCCCGTCGGAAACTATGCAGTGCGAATCGGTTTCGACGACATGCACGGCACCGGGATCTACTCCTGGGCCTTTCTGCGTGATCTTGGGGCCAACGCCGATCTGCGCCTCCAGAGTTATCTCGACGATCTGGCCGCCAAAGGTCTGGATCGGGATAAGCCCGGTATCCGCTGAGACACGGGCCGGATGAGCCTGTTGGCAGCACCGGTTTCGCTCGGCTCCCGACCACCGCTACCTGAACTCGATTTCATATTGCCAGGGATGCCGATGATCGGCGGCTATAACGCGCGTTACGATTCCTGAATGCAACTATCTGGTCCTTGAATAGAATAATTATTGGCATACTGAATGCCAGAAGCTATCGTTCGGGCTCGAAACACCGGAAATGAGATATTCGAATGAGCCATAACGTCCTGAAAGTTCAGCCATTCGATCATCCTGGCGAGGGCAGGCGGCGGGCCAAGGCGACCCCGAAGGGCCGCCAGATCGACCCGACCGCGGCGCACGAAATCGAGCTTTTGCTGGGGGACCGGCCGAGGCGGCGCGATCTCCTGATCGAGCACCTCCATCTCATTCAGGACAAGTACCATCAGATTTCCGCAGCGCATCTTGCCGCTCTCGCGGATGAGATGAAGCTGGCTTTCTCGGAGGTGTTCGAGACCGTGACCTTCTACGCCCACTTCGACGTCGTCAAAGAAGGCCAGCCCGATCTTCCGCCGCTGACGATCCGGGTCTGCGATTCTCTTACTTGCGCGATGATGGGCGCGGAGACGCTGCTGGGCGAATTGAAGAAGGGTGCGGGTCCCGGCGTGCGCGTCGTGCGTGCGCCGTGCGTCGGTCGCTGCGACACTGCGCCGGCCGCCGAAGTGGGACATCACTTTGTCGACCACGCGAGCGTCGAGAGTGTGCTGGCTGCGGCGAAAGCCGGCGACACCCATGCGCATCTGCCGAAGTACGTCGATTACGACGCCTATGTCGCCAAGGGCGGCTATTCACTTGTGAACAAGCTGCGCTCCGGCGCGATGACGAAAGAAGATTTGCTGAAAGCGCTCGATGACGCCTCGCTGCGCGGGCTTGGCGGAGCGGGCTTTCCGACCGGGCGCAAATGGCGCGCGGTGCTTGGAGAACCGGGTCCGCGGCTGATGGCGATCAACGGCGACGAAGGCGAGCCGGGGACGTTCAAGGATCGCTACTACCTCGAAACCGATCCGCATCGCTTTATTGAAGGCATGCTGATCGGTGCGTATGTCGTCGAGGCACCTGATGTCTACATTTACCTGCGCGACGAGTATCCGGCCTCACGCGAAATCATCGAGCGCGAAATTGAAAAACTGCCGCCGGGTGGTCCCAAGCTGCATCTGCGCCGGGGAGCCGGCGCGTACATCTGCGGCGAAGAATCCGCGCTGCTCGAGAGCATCGAAGGCAAGCGCGGATTGCCACGCCACAAGCCGCCGTATCCGTTCCAGGTTGGTCTGTTCGGTTTGCCGACCCTGATCAACAACATCGAGACGCTGTGGTGGGTGCGTGACATCGTTGAGAAGGGCGCGGACTGGTGGAAGTCGCAGGGCCGTAACGAACGTCAGGGCCTGCGCAGCTATTCCGTCTCGGGCCGGGTGAAAAATCCCGGCATGAAGCTTGCGCCTGCGGGCGTGACGGTGCGTGAACTGATCGATGAATTCTGTGGCGGTATGGCCGATGGCCATAACTTCCACGCCTATCTGCCGGGGGGAGCGTCGGGCGGCATTCTGCCGGCGTCGATGGATAACATCCCGCTCGATTTCGGAACGCTGGAAAAGTACGGCTGCTTCATCGGCTCGGCGGCTGTGGTCATCCTGTCGGACAAGGATCAGGTCAAGGACGCTGCGCTGAACCTGATGCGGTTCTTCGAGGACGAGAGTTGCGGCCAGTGCACGCCATGCCGCGTCGGCACGCAAAAGGCCGCGACGCTGATGGAACAGAAGGTGTGGAACCGTGACCTGCTCGATGAATTGAGTCAGGCGATGCGCGATGCATCGATTTGCGGCCTGGGGCAGGCGGCTTCGAATCCGCTGACCACCGTCATCAAATATTTTCCCGAGGAATTCGCGCCCAAGGAAGCCGCAGAATGACCAAGATTCAATTCGAGCTCGACGGGAAAATGGTCGAGGCCCAGCCGGGCGAGTCTATCTGGCAGGTGGCCAAGCGCGAAGGTACCGAGATTCCGCATCTTTGCTATTCGCCGGAGCCGGATTACCGCGCCGACGGCAACTGTCGCGCCTGCATGGTGGAGATCGAGGGCGAGCGCGTGCTGGCTGCCTCCTGCAAGCGCATGCCCAACGTCGGCATGAAGGTAAAGTCCGCGAGCGCGCGCGCCGTCTCCGCCCGCAAGATGGTGATGGAGCTTCTGGTCGCCGACCAGCCGGCGCGCGAGACATCGCACGATCCCGACTCCAAGTTCTGGAACTGGGCCGACAAGGTCAACGTCACTGAAAGCCGCTTTCCGGCAAACGATCGTTGGTCGAGCGATACAAGCCATCCGGCGATGAGCGTCAATCTCGATGCGTGCATTCAGTGTGGACTTTGCGTGCGCGCCTGCCGCGAGGTTCAGGTCAACGACGTGATCGGCATGGCCTACCGCAACCATGACGCCAAGATCGTGTTCGACTTTGACGATCCGATGGGCGAATCCACCTGCGTCGCTTGTGGCGAATGCGTTCAGGCCTGTCCCACAGGCGCGCTGATGCCCTCGGCGTATCTCGACGCCAACCAGACACGGACGGTTTATCCGGACAAGAAAGTCGATTCCCTCTGTCCGTTCTGCGGCGTTGGCTGTCAGGTCACCTATGAGGTGAAGGACGAGAAGATTGTCTATGCCGAGGGCCGCGATGGTCCAGCCAACCACAACCGGCTTTGCGTCAAGGGCCGCTTCGGCTTCGACTACATTCATCATCCGCACCGCATCACCAAGCCGCTGGTGCGGCTGCCGAATGCCAAGAAGAGTTCGACCGATCAGGTCGATCCCGCCAATCCGTTTACGCATTTTCGCGAAGCGAGTTGGGAAGAGGCGCTCGATATCGCTGCACAGGGTCTGGTGAAGATCCGCGACGAGAAGGGCGTCAAGGCGCTTGCCGGCTTCGGGTCAGCCAAAGGCTCCAACGAGGAAGCCTATCTGTTCCAGAAGCTGGTGCGCACCGGATTCGGTTCGAACAACGTCGATCATTGCACGCGGCTGTGCCATGCCTCGTCAGTCGCAGCGCTGATGGAAGGCTTGAACTCGGGCGCGGTGTCGGCGCCGTTCGCGGCAGCGGCGGATGCCGAAGTCATCATCGTGATCGGCGCTAATCCGACGGTCAATCATCCCGTTGCTGCGACCTTCATCAAGAACGCAGCGAAGAAGGGCGCCAAGCTGATCGTGATGGATCCGCGCCGGCAAACGCTGTCACGCCACGCCACAATGCATCTGCAATTCAAGCCGGGCAGCGATGTCGCGATGCTCAATGCGATGCTGCACACGATCATCACCGAAGGTCTGACCGACGACCAGTACATCGCCGGCTACACCGAGGGATTCGACGACCTCAAGGAGAAGATCAAGGAATTCCCGCCGGAGAAGATGGAGCCGATCTGCGGCGTTCCCGCTGAAACGCTGCGCGAAGTCGCCCGCATGTACGCGACGGCGAAGTCGTCGCTCATTTTCTGGGGCATGGGCATCAGCCAGCATGTCCATGGTACCGATAATGCGCGTTGCCTGATTGCTCTGGCATTGATCACGGGGCAGGTCGGCCGTCCCGGTACGGGCCTTCACCCACTGCGCGGACAGAACAATGTGCAGGGTGCCTCGGACGCGGGTTTGATTCCAATGTTCCTGCCGGACTATCAGCCGGTCGGGCGTACCGATCTGCGTGATCCGTTCGAACATCTGTGGCGGCACGAGATCGATCCGGTGCGCGGGTTGACCGTGGTTGAAATCATGGATGCGATCCATGCCGGTGACATTACCGGCATGTATATCGAGGGTGAAAATCCCGCGATGTCGGATCCGGATTTGCAGCACGCGCGTCAGGCGCTGGCCATGCTCGACCACCTGGTCGTGCAAGACCTGTTCGTGACAGAGACCGCGTTTCATGCCGACGTTATCTTGCCGGCCTCGGCGTTTGCCGAGAAGGTCGGCTCGTTCACCAATACGGACCGCCGCGTGCAGATCGCGCGGCAGGTGGTCAAGCCGCCCGGCGATGCGCGTCAGGATTTGTGGATCATTCAGGAGATCGCAAAGCGGATGGGGCTGGACTGGAATTACAGCGGTCCTGCCGATGTATTCCACGAGATGACGCAGTTGATGCCGTCGCTGAAGAACATCACCTGGGAGCGCCTGGAGCGCGAAGGCGCCGTGACCTATCCGGTCGACGATCCTTTCAAGCCGGGCAACGAGATCATCTTCACCACCGGTTTCCCGACCGAGAGTGGCCGCGGCAAGATCGTGCCGGCGCGCGTAACCGCACCGGACGAAATACCGGACGACGAGTACCCGATGGTGCTCTCCACGGGCCGCGTGCTCGAACACTGGCACACCGGGTCGATGACACGCCGGTCCGGCGTGCTCGACAGCATCGAACCGGAAGCCGTCGCCTTCATGTCGCCAAAGGACATGCGGCGGCTGAACGTGTGGCCGGGAGATTTCATCAAGCTGGAAACGCGCCGCGGCGCCATTGAAGTCAAGGTTCGCTCGGACCGGGATGTGCCGGAGAACATGGTGTTCATGCCGTTCTGCTACGCCGAGGCAGCGGCGAATCTTCTGACCAACCCTGCGCTTGATCCGTTCGGTAAAATTCCGGAGTTTAAGTTCTGCGCCGCGCGAGCGGAACGTGCAGAGGTGCGCACCGCCGCCGAGTGAAACTCCGACGGCACGCACGGGGAGCGACAGGTCTTCCCCGAGCGGGCGCCATCCCTGGCGCCGGCATTGGCTACGGTCTGAATGAGAACTGCGGAGGCCCGAGCTGATGTGCCAGGCCGGGCTGTACCAGTTCGATCCAGTCGCACAGCCGAGAGCGGGTTTCGCGCGGATGGATAAGGTCGTGAACCGAGAAAGCTTCGGCTTTGCGGAAGGGTGATTGCAACGCGGCGAACTGGTCTTCGAGTTCGAGCCGTTTCGCCGCGGGATCGGCCGCCGCCGCAATTTCGTGCCGGAACGCCAGAGCGACACCGCCTTCCACGGGCAACGCGCCGCTTTCGGCCGAAGGCCACGCCAGCACATGACAGCCCGACGGCATATGAGCGTAGTTGGCAAGGCCCATGCTTTTGCGCACCAGCACCGCCATCCAGGGAACGGTGGAGAGTGCGACCGAGATCAGCGCCGAAGCGCCGTGCCGGATGGTGGCGTCGCGCTCTGCATCGGGGCCGATCATGAAGCCAGGCTCATCGACAAAGGTGACGATCGGAAGGTGGAAGGTCTGGCACAGATCGACAAAGCGTCTCAGTTTCTGCGCGCCTGCCGCGGTGAGCGATCCGGCGTTGTGTTTTGGATCGCTCGCAAAGATGCCCACCGCATAGCCTGACAGGCGCGCGAACCCCGTAATCTGCCCCGGTCCGTATTTCTTTCCCATTTCAAAGAAAGAGCCGCGATCGACGATCGCTTCCACCACATGCCGCATGTTGTAGATGCGCTTGCGGTTGGCCGGGATGATATCGGCCAGTTCAGGAGCTTCGCGCGTGACCGGATCATCATGGGTTCCGCGTGGCGTTAACTCCCATACGTTCTGCGGCATATAGGACAGAAACTTTTTGATGGCATCGAAGGCTGCGTTTTCGTCTTCCACCACGTCATCGACGAGACCGCTCTTTTCGTGGACCTGCGCACCGCCGAGTTCTTCCTTGGTCAGCTTGACGCCGAGGGCGCGCTCAACCAGCGCCGGGCCGCCGGTCAGAATTTGCGAGGTCGTTTTCGTCATCACGGTGTAATGCGACGCCGCAAGGCGTCCGGCTGGAAATCCGGCGACTGCCCCAACAGCAGCGCTGGCGACCGGCACTGTTCCCAGGCATCGCGCGATGGATTCGAAACGGCTGCGTTCGTAGACAGCGCCGGGGAGGGTTTGAACTTTCTTGCCCCCGCTGCCGGTGATGCTCGCACCCGAGCCTTCATGAAAACGCACCAGCGGAATCCGGTACTGCAGCGCAAGGTCTTCGGTGTAGATGCTCTTGCGCAGGCCGGCGGCGTTGGGCGATCCCGCGCCCATGGTGAAATCCTCGCCAGCCACCACGCAGTGACGTCCGGCAATCTTGCCGATGCCAAGCACGAAATTGGCTGGCGTGAACGACAGCGTGCCGTCTTCCGCGCGTTCGCCCGATCCTGCTATCGGACCGACCTCTTTCAGGCTGTCCGTGTCGAGGACACGCTCGATCCGCTCGCGGATGGTGAGGCGGCCTTTGTCGTGCTGCTTCCGGACTGCGATCTCGCCGCCTTGCTGAAGCGCCAGCTTGCGCCGCTCGTCGATTTCATCGGTTTTGTCCTGCCACGCTGTCGAACGCATTGTGTTTCTCCCGGACGCGGTTGTGGCTCAGATCTCAAGAACCATGAGCGATTGGCCTTCATCGACCATGTCGTCGATCTGGACGAGAATGGTTTTGACCTTGCCCTTTGCAGGCGAGGCAACCGGAATTTCCATCTTCATGGATTCGATCAGGATAAGATCGTCACCCGCGCTCACCTCGGTGCCGATCTCGGGAAAGGAGATGACCCGGCCCGCCAGTTCCGCGGTTATTGTCTTGTCGGCCATGTACTGACATCCGTCGCGTGTTTTGTTGCGGCCCCGAAAACCCTGTGGGCAATGGGTTTCAGGTTAGTTCCATAAAGGAACCTGTCAAGCGGTCTCCCTGCGAAGCAGCCCTGCGCGGTGAAGCGCATCGGATATTTAAGCGTTTGTGGCTGGTATAGCTTGCAGCCGGTGCTATGAAATGACCGATCAAATCGGCATGGATAGCCGGTGACCGAGGCCGACGCGTGATTGACAGCAGTATCCGATTTTCCGTGGCGCCGATGATGGACTGGACGGACCGGCATTGCCGCGTGTTCCACCGTCTGCTGACGCGGCGTGCCCGGCTCTACACAGAGATGCTGACCACGGGTGCCATTATTCATGGCGATCGCCGGCGCCTGCTGAGCTTCGACGCCAGCGAGCATCCTGTCGCGCTTCAGCTCGGTGGATCCAATCCGCGTGATCTCGCGGAAGCTGCGCGGATCGGCGAAGATTTCGGCTACGACGAGATCAACATGAATGTCGGTTGTCCTTCTGATCGCGTGAAGGGCGGAAATTTCGGCGCGTGCCTGATGGCGGAGCCGCAACTCGTTGCGGAATGCGTCGCCGCCATGAAGCAGGCTGTGAGAATTCCGGTCACTGTGAAGTGCCGCATCGGTATCGATGATCAGGATCCGGAAGTTGCATTGGACACGCTGAGCCGGGCCGTGATCGCGGCAGGCTCGGATGCGCTGGTCGTTCACGCACGAAAGGCATGGCTGAACGGATTGTCGCCGAAAGAGAACCGCGACATCCCGCCGCTCGACTACGACCGGGTCTATCGCCTGAAGGCGGCGTTGCCCGACGTGCCGGTCGTCATCAATGGCGGCATCACCTCGATCGCAGCCGCCAAGCAGCATCTCGATCATGTCGATGGTGCGATGCTTGGACGTGCGGCTTATCAGGAGCCATGGCGGTTGCTGAGTGTCGATCCGGAGCTATTCAGCGAAGCCGCGCAGCACGCGACCATGCATGACGCCATCGAAGCGCTGATGCCGTACGTAGAGCGCGAGCTTGCTGCCGGGACACGGCTGCATTCGATCACGCGGCATCTGGTCGGCGCGTTTCATGGCGTACCGGGTGCACGGGCGTTTCGCCGTTATCTTGCGGAAGTCTGCACGAAGCCGGGCGCGGGTACGGTGTCGCTGCGCGAGGCGCTCAAGATTGTCGAACCGCGTTCCGCAGCGCCGATCGCAGCGTAAGACAGATTTACGGATATCCGCGCAGCATCAGCTTGTCGGGGCGAACTTCCCAGCTTTCCAGCCGGTTGAGGAAGCTCATGCCGAGCAGGTTGGACTTCATCTGGCCGCGCGGCACCACCAGCGCCGGCACCGAGCGTTCCACCAGCTTGCCGACCGACAGACGATCAAGGGTCAGGCGCGCAGCACGCACGCGCCCGCCGGCGGTTTCGACATCCACACTGTAGTCCAGCAGTTCCAGTGGCAGGCCGGCGGCCTTCGCAGTTTCATAGGTCAGGACAACGGATGTGGCGCCGGTGTCGATCACCATCGGCGTGCTGAATCCATTGATCTTCGCGCGCAGCGAAAATTCACCGCTGTCGCTGCGCGCAATTTCAACCGCGCGTGCCGGTCTTGCATTCAGGGTCTGGTCCGTGGCGCGGATCAAGGCGCCCTTCATGCTGGCGAACGCAACAGGATGCGACATCGACAGCAGGAAGCCGACAGACGAGACCACCACGGCGAGGATTGTGAAGGCGCGTATCATGCGGCACCTGCCGCGCTCAGGGATTGTCCTGACGCTCGGGTCGCGGCGCTCGAATCTCCAGACCCGCATCGAGCATGCGCTGATGCAGCGTTGCCATGATGCCGAGCCGCTCGCCGTTGTCCATTTTGTGCCAGCGCGCGATCTCGGGCAGGGTTCGCCCGCAGCCGAGGCATAGCTTGCTCTTCGGATCGATGAAGCAGACGGCGATGCAAGGCGTTTCTTGTTTCATGAACTGTACTGATGGACATTTTCATCGCTCGCGCAAGATGTTCTACAAACCGGTTCCCGCATTCATGATCGGCTTGTAACGCGGACGGCTCCGCTCCCCGGCGAGTCCTTCTGGCGACCTGTCGGGCTGGAGTGGGGGGGATTCCTCACGCATCGGTGCCAGCGCCGTCATCACGCGCTCAGGCGGATAGGTGACGATCACTTCCGTACCTACCCGCAGGGTCGATTTGAGCGTGAACGTCCCGCCGTGCATGTCGATCAGGCTCTTGGCGATCGGCAGGCCGAGGCCGGCGCCCTGTTCGGCGGATTTGATCGAGTTCGAACCCTGGCCGAAGGACGCCAGCACGATCGGAATCTCGTCTTCGGCAATGCCCGAGCCGGTATCCTTGACGCTGAGGTATTGTCCGCCCGACGCTGTCCAGCCGACCTTGAGCCAGATTTCGCCGCCCTGCGGCGTGAACTTGATCGAGTTAGACAACAGGTTAAGCACGACCTGACGCGTGGCGCGTTCGTCACCCCACAGCTTCGGCATGTCCTGTTCGAAAACTTCATGAATCGTGATGCCGCGGCTCGATGCGCGCAGTTTCAGCAGGTGGTGACAATCCGCGACAACATGCACCAGCGAGACAGGCTCTTCGTTGAGTTCGTAGCGCCCGGCCTCGATGCGCGACAGATCGAGAATTTCGTTGATGAGATTCAAGAGGTGGACGCCGGAGTTGTGAATGTCGGCGGAGTAATCCTTATAAACCTCGACGGCATGTGCGCCGAAAATCTCGCTCTTCATGACTTCGGAAAATCCGAGAATCGCGTTGAGCGGCGTGCGCAACTCGTGGCTCATCTGGGCGAGGAAGCGCGACTTCGAAACGTTGGCGGATTCGGCCCGGTAGCGGGCCTCATCGGAGATCGCCTTAGCCTGCTCGAGTTCGCCGATCAGCGCATCTTTCTCGGCGCGGGCTTCCAGCGTCGCAAGCGTAGTCGAATGCAGACGATGAGCGAGCAGGGCGAAATAGCCTTCCGCAGTCACCGCGAGCGCTGCGAGGATGTAATCATCGAAGGTTCCGCGAAGGATGAAATTCACCGCGATTGCCGCCGAAACCGGAACGGTTGCCGCAAAGGCAGCAATGGGCAGGCTTGCCGCCAGCATGCTGGAAACGGCAATGACCAGCAGCATCACGAACAGCATCAACGTGTTCGAGACGACATCGATGCCTGATGGATGGATCAGGACGAGGGTCCAGGCCAATCCGTAAAGCAGATCCAGTCCCACAAATCGCATGCGCCACTTGCGCGTGATCGCAGGCGATGAGGACGTAACGGCAAGAAACTTGGAGCAGAAGCGAATGACGATGCCGTGGATCGCAAGGATTCCGGCGGTCCAGACCACGGCGGCGACGGCCGGAATCCAGAAGCTCGCGAGGATGCCCGTCGAGACCACGAGGAGGATGACGACCAGCGACGCTGAAATGCGCGTCTGCGCGTATTGCCGCAACAACTCATGGTCGAAGGCCGGCCGTGTTCCGCTGGTCGACGTCAGGCGGTCACGGGCTTCGCGCACGCGCTGCGAAGCGGCCCGGCGGCTGCGCGCCGGTGTTTCCGCCGATGTCGCGGAGAGCTCTTTTTTGTCGGCGGTCTCACTCATTTTTACGCGACAAATTCCCGAACAATTACCAATGCTGCGCCGGCTCATACGAGCGCGCACTGCTCCCCGCTATTTCTGGCGCTAAATCATTAAGAGGTGGCTTAAAGGTCAATTTAATCGGGTTAAGGAAGTATGAATTTCGGTGTCGCGGGATGGTCTGTTCGCACCCGTCAAATAGAAGAAAGGCGGCACGGGATACCGCGCCGCCTTATGTGTCATACCAGGCGGAGGACTTTTAGCGCTGCAGCCGTGCCAGCAGGCTCGACGTATCCCAGCGCTTGCCGCCCATTTTCTCGACTTCAGCGTAGAAATTATCGACCAGCGCGGTGACCGGCAGGCTTGCACCGTTGCGGCGAGCTTCCGCGAGACAGATCGAAAGGTCCTTGCGCATCCATTCGACGGCGAAGCCGAAATCGAATTTGCCTTCGTTCATGGTCTTGTAGCGGTTTTCCATCTGCCAGGATTGTGCTGCTCCCTTCGAGATGGCGTCGATCACCGCCCCAACGTCGAGCCCGGCTTTCTTGGCGAAATGAATTCCCTCCGACAATCCCTCGACGAGACCCGCGATGCAGATCTGGTTGACCATCTTGGTAAGCTGACCGGAGCCGGCAGGGCCGAGCAATTTGCACATCCGGGCATACGAGGCGATGACAGGCTCTGCCTGCTTGTAGGCGGCTTCTGCGCCGCCGCACATGACCGTCAGCACGCCGTTTTCCGCGCCGGCCTGGCCACCGGAAACTGGCGCGTCAATGAACTGGAATCCGCGCTTGGTGGCCTCGGCATCAAGTTGCCGGGCGACCTCGGCTGATGCCGTGGTGTGATCGACAAAAACGGCACCGGGCTTCATGCCCGAAAATGCTCCGTCGGCGCCGATGGTCACGGCACGGAGGTCGTCGTCGTTGCCGACGCAGGCCATCACGAAATCCTGACCTTCGGCGGCCGCCTTCGGTGTCGCGGCGGCGCGGCCACCGAATTTCTCGGCCCATGCCTTCGACTTGGCAGCGGTGCGATTGTACACGGTCACCTCATGGCCGCCCTTGGCGGCGAGGTGTCCCGCCATGGGGAATCCCATGACGCCGAGGCCGAGAAATGCGACTTTTGCCATATCTTGCTCTTTGAATTGCTGGTGTGTTTTGGCCGGATTTCCCGGCATGTGGGATGCCGACAGCTATGCGAATGATGGACGGCCTTGCAAGGCCGTTGACGGCACAGGTGACGCGCGTATGAAGGCCACAAGCGGCGGCCCCCGGGGGTAATGCCGGGAGATATGTTGTGGCAGTCGATAAAACCCAGGTTCTTGCAGCGCTTCGCGCCGTAGCATCGCCGCGTGGCGTGCCGCTTGCCGATGCCAAGGTGCTTTCCGAAATTATGGCCTCGGACGGCAAGGTTTTCTTTTCGATCAATGTCGACGCCAACGAGGCGCGGGCATGGGAAGACGTTCGCGCCAAGGCCGAGACCGCGGTTCGGGCGATTCCCGGCGTCACGACAGTGATGGTCGCTTTAACCGCCGAGCGGAAACCCGGCCCTGCCGCAGCCCCGGCGCCGCACCAGCATTCGCACGGGGTAAAGCCCGTTGCTCAGCATCGACCGCAGGGCGCGCCAGCGGATTCTCCGATGAGCAAGCAGGCCGCCATTCCCGGTATTGGCTCCGTTATCGCGGTAGCGTCCGGCAAGGGCGGCGTCGGTAAATCGACCACGGCGCTCAATCTTGCCCTCGCGCTGCGCGATCTCGGTCTGCGGGTGGGACTGCTCGATGCCGATATCTACGGCCCATCGGTACCGCGCCTGACCGGCGTTCGCGAAAAGCCAGCGCTGAACGACGCCAAGAAAATGATCCCGATTGTCCGCTTCGGGCTGCCGCTGATGTCGATCGGCTTCCTCGTCGAGGAAGAGACCGCGATGGTCTGGCGCGGGCCCATGGTCATGTCCGCGATCCGGCAGATGCTGTGGGACGTCGCCTGGGGTGAACTCGATGTGCTGGTGGTGGACATGCCGCCCGGAACGGGGGACGCGCAGTTGACGCTTGCCCAGCAGGTGCCGCTGCGGGGCGTTGTCATCGTTTCGACGCCGCAGGATCTCGCCCTGATCGATGCGCGCAGGGGGATCGCGATGTTCGACAAGGTGAACGTCCCGACGCTCGGCATTGTCGAGAACATGAGCTACTTCCAATGCCCTGAATGCGGTACGCGCTCCGATATTTTCGGGCATGGCGGCGCGCGGCACGAGGCGGAGCGGCTCAAGGTACCGTTCCTTGGTGAAATCCCTCTGCACATGACCATCCGGACGTCGTCGGATGCCGGCACACCAGTGGTGGACAGTGAGCCGGGCGGTGCCCATGCGGCGATCTATCGGGCCATCGGCACCGAGATCAAAAGGCAACTGGTGGGCGCGGCGGTCTCCACCTGACGCCCTGGAATGCCACTTTTTACCTGATTTGAGGCCTTATTCGACTTTCGTTTAATCCGCTCCGGATGCGGCGTTCCCGCGTTTTCCGCAAATCGACTTCCGTGCTAGAGACCGTTCCAGAGGGATTTCAAAAAGAAACACCCCCAAAAGGAGATGCCTAATGAAGCGTCGTGATTTTTTGAAAGTAACTGCTGCCGGAGCGGCCGCCACTGCGGTCGCTTCGCCAGCCATCGCCCAGTCGTCCCCGGAAGTTAAGTGGCGTTTGACGTCCAGCTTCCCGAAGTCGCTCGACACCATCTACGGCGGCGCCGAGCAGCTCTCGAAGTACGTCGCCGAAATGACCGACAACAAGTTCCAGATTCAGGTATTCGCCGCCGGCGAAGTCGTTCCCGGCTTGCAGGCGCTTGATGCGACTTCGAATGGCACGGTCGAAATGTGCCACACGGTTTCCTACTACTATGTCGGCAAGGATCCGACGTTCGCGATCTTCGCGTCGGTGCCGTTCGGTCTCAACACGCGCATGCAGAATTCGTGGCTCGATCAGGGCGGCGGCAACGAGCTTGCCAACGAGTTCTACAAGAAGTTCGGCGTTATGGGTCTGCCTTGCGGCAACACCGGCACGCAGATGGGCGGCTGGTTCCGCAAGGAGATCAAGACCGTCGCCGATCTTCAGGGCTTGAAGATGCGCATCGGCGGCATTGCCGGTCAGGTGCTGGCGAAGGTCGGCGTCGTCCCGCAGCAGCTTGCTGGCGGCGACATCTATCCGTCGCTGGAAAAAGGCACCATCGACGCAGCCGAGTGGGTCGGCCCGTACGACGACGAAAAGCTCGGCTTCAACAAGGTTGCGAAGTTCTACTACTATCCAGGCTTCTGGGAAGGCGGACCGACGGTTCACGCGTTCACCAACCTCGAGAAGTTCAACGCGCTGCCGAAGAACTATCAGGCGATCCTGACCAACGCGGCGGCACACACCAATGGCTGGATGCCTGCACGTTACGACATGCAGAATCCGGGCGCGCTGAAGCGTCTTGTGGCCAGCGGCACGCAACTGCGTCCGTTCACCAATGAGGTGCTCGACGCGTGCCTGAAGGCGACCAACGAGCTCTGGGCTGAAATCTCCGCCAAGAACGCCGACTTCAAGAAGGCGATCGATGCGATGCAGGCCTACCGTTCGGACCAGTATCTGTGGTGGCAGGTCGCCGAATACACCAACGACAGCTTCATGATCCGCTCGCGCACCCGCGGCTGATTTCGTTCACCGAAGCAGTCTGAACCAGCCCGGCCTCGAAAGAGGCCGGGCTTTTATTTTGCGGTGCAGTGGAAGAAATCAGCATGGATATTGGTATCGGGTTGCTCCATGCTCCGGTTCCAAGCCTCGAAAAGAAGGGCACAAAACACACAAAATCACATTCAGGGAGTCATCATGAAACGTCGTGAGTTTATCAAGGTCGCTGGTATCGGCGCAGCCGGTGCCGCGATCGCATCACCCGCCATTGCCCAGTCGTCGCCTGAAATCAAATGGCGCCTGACGTCCAGTTTTCCGAAATCTCTCGACACCATTTACGGTGCGGCCGAGGTGTTTTCGAAGGCTGTTGCCGAAGCCACCGACAACAAGTTCCAGATTCAGGTCTTTGCCGCGGGCGAAGTCGTTCCGGGCTTGCAGGCGCTAGATGCTGCCTCCAACGGCACCGTGGAGATGGCCCACACGGCCACTTACTACTATGTCGGAAAGGATCCCACCTTCGCGCTCGGCACCGCCGTTCCCTTCGGCCTCAACAGCCGCATGCAGACCTCCTGGCTACAGGTCGGCGGTGGCGGCGAACTGTTCAACGAATTCCTGAAAGGCCACAACGTCATCGGCTTCGCGGCTGGGAATACCGGCTGCCAGATGGGTGGCTGGTTTCGCAAGGAGTTGAAAGACCCGTCCGATATGAGCGGCTTGAAAATGCGGATCGGCGGCTTTGCCGGCCGTGTGCTCACCAAGCTCGGCGTGGTGCCGCAGCAGGTGGCGGGCGGCGACATTTATCCGTCGCTTGAGAAAGGCACCATCGACGCAGCCGAGTGGGTCGGGCCTTACGATGACGAGAAGCTCGGTTTCCAGAAGGTCGCGAAGTACTACTACTATCCCGGCTGGTGGGAAGGCGGACCGACGCTGCACAATCTCGTCAATCTCGCCAAATGGGAATCGCTGCCAGCGAGCTACAAGTCCATCATCAAGACGGCATCGACGCTTGCCAACGAAACGATGCAGGCACGCTACGATGCCTACAATCCGCCCGCGCTGAAGCGGCTGGTGGCCGGTGGAACGCAATTGCGTCCGTTCTCTGCATCGATCATGGATGCCTCGCTGAAGGCCGCCAATGAGGTCTATGCGGAAACGTCGGCGAACAATCCCAACTTCAAGAAGATCTATGAAGCGATGGCGGCTTACCGCAACGACCAGTACACTTGGTGGCAGGTTGCAGAATACGGCTTCGACAGTTTCCAGGTCAGGTCGCGCACACGAACCTGATCCTCGCGATCAACTGCCCATCAAGAGAAAATCCCGATCTTCGCAAGAAGGTCGGGATTTTAGTTGAAGCATGCAGGTTTGCGAACTTACTTGCTGCCAGCCGGTGGACCGAAATCGAGCGCAGGCATTTCCTGTTGCTGAATCTGGATATCGACCTTGTTGGGATCGACGGTCG
The DNA here is from genome assembly GCF_058801645.1 of Afipia sp. GW822-FHT03D08. NCBI lineage: Bacteria > Pseudomonadati > Pseudomonadota > Alphaproteobacteria > Hyphomicrobiales > Nitrobacteraceae > Afipia > Afipia sp. GW822-FHT03D08. The sequence continues at coordinate 55,591 of NZ_JBXANK010000002.1, read as the reverse complement.
ATAGTGCGCCCTTGTAGTGCATCACCATGGCCGGGAAGGCGATGACGAGACCGACCATGATCACCTGGATGATCACGAACGGCACCGAGCCCCAGTAGATCTGCCCGGTGGTCACAGGCTCCATCCGCTTGCCGCTGACGCGATCCGTATAGGCTTCTTTCGGGGCCACAGAGCGAAGATAGAACAGGGCAAAGCCGAACGGCGGATGCATGAATGAGGTTTGCATATTGACGCCGAGGATCACGCCGAACCAGATCAGATCGATGCCGAGCTTTTCGGCGGCGGGGCCGAGCAGGGGGATGACAATGAACGCCAGCTCGAAGAAGTCGAGGAAGAATGCCAGCACGAACACAAAGGCGTTGACGAAGATCAGGAAGCCCGTCTGGCCGCCGGGGAGTGAGACCAGCAGTTCCTCGACCCACCGGTGGCCATCGACACCGTAGAAGGTGAGGGAGAAAACGCGCGCTCCAACCAGGATGAAGATCACGAAAGCGGAGAGCTTGGCGGTGGATTCTGCAGCCTGTCGCGTCAGGTCGAAGCTCAGCCGCCGTTTCATGATCGCGAGGATCATCGCGCCGCCAGCACCCATCGCACCGCCTTCAGTCGGAGTCGCGACGCCGATGAAGATCGTGCCAAGCACCAGGAAGATCAGGCCGAGCGGTGGCACCATCACGAACACGACCTGCTCGGCGAGCTTCGACAGCAGCTTCAGGCCCGAGATGCGGTTGATCACCGCGAGCACGAATGACATCGCCACCACGATCGACATCGTGAGAACAACGTAGTCTGCGCCGGCTTTCACCTCGGTGAATTGCATAATTTCGAGCGCAATTGCGGTTGCGCCGATCAACACAACGAAGAGTGACAAAGTCATCGTGCGTATGATGCCGATGAAGGGTTTGAAGAACAGGCCGGTCACAACAATGAACCAGAAGCCGTGAAGTATGAGCGGGTTCTCCGAAATCTTGTTGAAGACGGGCGAGGTCCAGTCGAACAGGCCAAGCTTGACCACGAAGAAGTATGCCGTTGCGGCGGCCGAGATTGCTGCCAGCGGGAGGATGACTGGGTGCTTGGCGGTTTCAACCTCACGCAGCGTCTGTGCTTCCAGCGGCAAGCCAGGTGTGGCTTGCGGGAAGAACGTCGCAACAAGGAAGATGTACACGGCATACAGGATCGACAGCACGATACCGGGAATGAACGCACCTTCGTACATATCGCCGACGGATCGGCCGAGCTGGTCGGCCATCACGATCAGCACCAGCGACGGAGGAATGATCTGCGCCAGCGTGCCGGAGGCGGCGATAACGCCGGTCGCGACACGGCGGTCGTAACCGTAGCGCAGCATGATCGGCAATGAGATCAGACCCATCGAGATCACAGAAGCCGCGACGACGCCGGTTGTCGCGGCCAGCAACGCGCCTACGAAAATCACGGCGTAGGCGATGCCGCCCCGGATGCTGCCGAACAATTGCCCGATGGTTTCAAGCAGATCCTCGGCCATGCCCGATCGTTCGAGGATAAGCCCCATAAACGTAAAGAAGGGAATCGCCAGCAGCGTCTCGTTGTTCATGACGCCGTAGACGCGTTCCGGAAGAGCCTGCAGGAAGTCCGGACGGAACAGTCCGAGTTCGATGCCGATAAAGGCGAACAGCAGCCCGTTGGCGGCGAGAGAGAACGCGACCGGATATCCCAGTAGCAGGAACATCACGAGCGACGCGAACATGATCGGCGCCATATAGTGGATGAACATCGCCGCCATTAGAAATCTCTCTCGTTCTGCGCTGTGACGGCGACGCCGGTCATGGTTTTTCGGGTGTAATGGCCTGAGCCAGCTTCAGGGCTTCAAGTTCGGCGATCTCATGCGCGCTCAATGCATGCGCGTTCGGATCGGGCAGCAGACCCTGCATCACGGCGGCGCGCTTGATGATTTCCGAGACGGCCTGAACGAGCAGCAGTGCGAGCCCGATCATGATCAGCGACTTCGCAGGCCATTGCGGAAGGCCGCCTGCGCTGAACGATTGCTCGTTCTGATTAAAGGAAACGATGAAGAACGGCACCGAGGTCCAGATCAGGACGATGCAAAATGGCACGAGGAAGAAGACGTGCCCGATCATGTCAATCCAGCTTCGGACCTTGAGAGGCAGGCCATGATTGATGATGTCGATCTTGATGTGCTCGCCGTTGAGCAGCGTCCATGGCGCGCAGAGCAGGAACACGGCGCTGAACAGGACCCACTGCAATTCGAGGTAGGCATTCGACGAAACGTCGAACACTTTCCGGATAACAGCGTTGGTCGCCGAAATGATGACGGCGATCACGATCAGCCATGACACCCAGCGACCGACAAACGTCGTAAACGCGTCGATCGCGCGGCTCAATTTGAGAAGCGATTGCAAAACCCATCCTCCCGAATGCGCCCCTGCGTCGCTTGGCTCTGCCGCGACCGGAAGGTGACGGCATGCCGGCTTTTCCAGCCGGAGGCGCATAAAGCTGCCCGACCAAATCAGCGTGTCATGCCGCCGTCAATTGGAAGTTTGTTCATTCCAAGGCAGAATCTGCAGGCGCGATGAGGTGTGGGAAATTTGTGCCAAGCAAACTCACGAGCAGGGAAATATTCGAAACCGCCTTAGCCGCCGGTCACACTCATGTGCCTGCTGACGCTTGGCCGGTTGTGGCGGCGGTCGATAATGAAATCGTGGCCCTTCGGCTTGAGCCCGATCGCCCGGTCGATGGTGGCTGCGAGGAGGGCGTCGTCGCTGGATGCCCGCAGAGGCTTGCGCAGGTCGGAGGCGTCCTCGTGGCCGAGGCAGGTGTGGAGTGTCCCGGTGCAGGTGACCCGGACGCGGTTGCAGGATTCGCAGAAGTTATGGGTCATCGGCGTGATGAAGCCGAGCCTGCCGCCGGTCTCGGAGACGCGGACGTAGCGCGCCGGTCCGCCGGTGTCGTCCGGCAGGTCGGTCAGGGTATAGCGGGCGGCGAGGCGGGCACGGAGCAGTGACAGCGGCAGGTACTGGTCGATCCGGCCCTCGCCGATATCGCCCATTGGCATGACCTCGATCAGGGTGAGGTCCATGTCCTTGCCGTGCGCCCACTCCATCAGCGAGGGAATCTCGTCCTCGTTCAAGTTCTTGAGCGCCACGGCGTTGATCTTGACCTTGAGGCCCGCGGAGCGCGCAGCCTCGATGCCGCGCAGCACCTTGTCGAGGTCGCCCCATCGCGTAATGGCCCGGAATTTCGCGGCGTCGAGGGTATCAAGCGAGACGTTGATACGACGTACCCCGTTGTCCTTGAGCTCGGCAGCAAATTTCTCGAGCAGCGAACCGTTGGTCGTTAGTGTCAATTCATTCAGCGCGCCGCTGTCGAGATGGCGCGAGAGGGAATGTACGAGCGACATCACATTGCGCCGAACCAGAGGTTCGCCGCCGGTCAGGCGCAGCTTGCGGACGCCCTTGGCGATAAACGCCGAGCACAGCCGGTCCAATTCCTCAAGCGTAAGCAGGTCGGATTTCGGCAGAAACGTCATGTCTTCGGACATACAATAGAAGCAGCGCAGGTCGCAGCGGTCTGTCACCGAGACGCGCAAGTAGCTGATCGACCGCCCGAAGGGGTCGGTCATCGCAGATGTCGTGGCCAGGGAACTTGGAAAAGGTTCGCTCATTCAGCGCCATGCATATTGCTTTACCCGGCGGGCCGCGCCCGCCGTGGTATCCCAAGCACAATCTAGGCACGATGAAGCGCGCTTACAAACGAATCCAGCTATGCAGACAGCACTAATGGAACGGGGTCAGCGGGCCGGCGGCGGCGGAAACGGCGACTCCTCTGCGGGCGCGGCTGCGGCCGGCGCAGAGCGTGGCTTTTTGGCTTTTGGAGCGGCTTTGGGTGCACCGCGCGCGCCTTTCTTGCCGGGAAGCGCCGGTTGCAGCTCCGCATAGACCGGATTCGGGTCGACCGTCACGCCAGGACCGCTGGGATCTCTGAGGAGCTGAACGGGCACGGTTTCAGGCTGGTACTTCGGCAGCGAGAATGTCACGGAAAAATTCTCGGCGGCCACCACCGAAAGCGAGCAGGGGGTTTTACAGGTCTCGCCGCTCGACGCACGCGCCTCGGCGCCCGCCGGCAGCGATTCAAGCTGAATCGTCGCGCTCGGCGGCGTCGATTTGAACATGTCAGGCATGGAGAACGATGAGCAGCCCGCCAGGCCAAGGCCCGCCGCGACGACAACAATGATACGCATGGTGCATCCGTCATGTGATGCGGTGATAGCCGCATAGTCCCCGCGCGGGACCTTAGAAGTGTCATTCTGTCCGCGCAACCGGGCGCGGTACATTCCTTACGCAAAGGTTAACGCCGGTTCCGAATCTGTGTGAACAGGCAAAACCGTATACCTTTCATCGGCTTGCAAAAGAAGCCGCCAGATTTTTCACGGCCCCCGGCAGTTCCCGCATATGACCGATGACAAGGTCGGGTTTAAGTTCCGCGATGGGGATTTCTGTGTACCCAAACGTGACCCCAATTACCGGAATACCGGCCCGGCGCGCAACCCCGACATCCGGGCCGGAATCGCCAACCATGATCGACCTGGAGACGTCTCCGCCGGCCCGGGCGATGGTCTGGCGCAGGATGGTCGGGTCGGGCTTTGCCACACCGAATGTGTCGGCGCCGCAAATCGCCGCAAAGCGCTTTGTCATGTCCAGTTCCGCGAGCAGAAGCTTTGAAAGCCCCTCGAGCTTGTTGGTGCAGACGGCGAACCTGAAACCGCGTCCCTCCAGTTCGTCGAGGGCGGCGTAGAGGCCCTCGAACGGCTTGGAAGCGTCCGCGATGTGCTCCTTGTAATAGGCAATGAAGTCGACGGTCAGCCGGTCGATGTCCGCCACGCTCATGGCGCGGCCCTCGAGTTCGAGCCCGCGCTCGATCAGCTTCCGCGCACCGGCGCCGATCATGGTGCGAGCGGATGCAACCGGCACGAGTGGCAGCCCTTCGCGCTGGAGGACGAAGTTCAGCGCGCCGACGAGATCGGGAGCTGTATCGACGAGAGTGCCGTCGAGATCGAAGACAATTAGGGGGGAGGAGGTCATGGCGGATCGCTAGCGGGCGAAGCCGGATCATGCAAGGGCTGCGGCAGGATTGGACTTATGTCCGGCTTTTTTGGCCGTTTTTCAGCCCCAAGGCCGTATCCACCGCCGCGGAAACCGCGCTATATGCCTCGCGTTCCACGGGAACGGAACGTCGAGGATACGATGTCGATGGACGATCTAAAGAGGCAGGCGGCGGCGCGCGCGGTCGAGCAGGTGCGGGACGGCATGAAGCTTGGGCTCGGCACGGGCTCAACGGCCAAACACTTCGTCGAGCTGCTAGGCGAACGCGTGAAGGCAGGTCTCAAGGTCGTCGGCGTTCCAACATCGGAAGCGACGCGTGCTGACGCCGAGCGCTGCGGTGTCCTGCTGACAACACTGGACGAGGTCGATCGGCTCGACCTTACCGTGGACGGCGCCGACGAAATCGACCCCAATCTCGAGCTTATCAAGGGCGGCGGCGGGGCCTTGCTGCGCGAGAAGATCGTCGCGGCGGCATCCGACCGAATGATTGTGATCGCGGATGAATCGAAATGGGTCCCGACCCTCGGCCGCTTCCCGCTTCCGATCGAAGTCATCCCGTTTGGCCTCGGCGCGACCCGCCGGGCCATCGAGGCGGTCTTTGCTGAAAATGGCGTTTCCGGGCAAATGGGTGTCCGCAAGGCCAAGGATGGCCATGCTTTCGTCACCGATGGCGGCCACTGGATTATCGATGCCCACCTTGGGCGGATACCGGATTCCCCCAGACTGGCGGCAGCATTGAATTCGATCCCTGGCGTGGTGGAGCACGGCTTGTTTATCGGTCTTGCGCGGACGGCTGTGCTCGCAGGCCCTCAGGGTATTCGCGTTGTTGAACGGCGCTAGTGTGGTGCGCAATTGAGGAGAATTGATATGAGAAAGTTTTCGAACGTTCTGCTCGCGGCAGGCGCAGTGCTGGGCCTGATGCTGGGCAGCGCGGTGGCGCAGGCTCCGAAGCCGCCGACCCCCGCGGCCATCGGCTATGCCAAGGAAATCTTGGCGTCCAAGAATGTCAGCGCGATCTATCAGGGCGCCGTTCCCGGTCTCGTGCAGCGGACCAAGGACGTGCTGCTGCAGGCCAACCTGAACTACCAGAAGGACCTCAACGAGGTTGCCGTTCAGGTCGCGAAGGATCTCGCCGGCCGCGAAAAGGAGATCGGCGAGGAAATGGCGCGGATTTACGCCACGGCCTTCACCGAGCAGGAACTGAAGGAGCTCGCCGCGTTCTACAAGTCGCCGCTTGGCGTCAAGGTGATCGCGCAGGAGCCCGTGGCATTCAACGCCGCGCGTCAATATATGGATCAATGGGCGCAGAAGTTCGGCGAAGAAATCAACGGCAAGTTTCGTGCTGAAATGAAGAAGCGCGGCAAGGAAATCTAGGCACGATCGGAAATTTCAGATGGCGGACTTGGACGTTGATCTGTTCGTAATCGGCGGTGGTTCCGGCGGCGTACGTGCTGCCCGGATCGCCGCCGGTTATGGTGCAAGCGTCCTGGTCGCCGAAGAATACCGGATGGGCGGCACCTGCGTGATCCGCGGGTGCGTCCCGAAGAAGCTGATGGTTTATGCGTCCCATGTCCGGCATGAACTCGAGGACGCTGCGGGTTTCGGCTGGACCATTCCACCCGCGACGTTTGACTGGCCGACCTTGATCGCCAACAAGGACAAGGAAATCGCCCGGCTCGAAGCGGCGTACACGTTCAACGTCGAGAAAGCCGGCGCTAAAATCGTGAAGGCGCGCGCGACGTTCGAGGATGCGCACAGGCTGCGGCTTTCCACCGGCGAAACCGTCAACGCAAAGTATGTGCTGATCGCCACCGGCGGCGCGCCAAACCACGGCGAAGCCATTCCGGGCATCGAGCATGTGATCTCGTCCAATGAGGTATTCCACCTCCCGAAATTACCGAAACGCATCGTGATTCAGGGCGGCGGTTATATTGCGCTGGAGTTCGCCGGCATCTTCGCCGGACTTGGTTCTGACGTGACCGTCATCTATCGCGGCGAAAATATCCTGCGCGGCTTCGACGATGATGTGCGGGCGCACGTTCGCAAGGAGATGGAGAAGTCGGGTATCAACGTGATCACCGGCTGCATCGTCACCAGGGTCGAAAAGCATGGCGACGCCTTCACTACGCATCTGTCGAGCGGTTCAAGCATTGCATCCGACCAGGTGATGTTTGCGGTCGGCCGGCATCCGAATGTCAAAGGTCTCGGACTTGAGAAGGCCGGTGTCGAGCTGAATCCCATCAACGGCGGCATTGCCGTGGATGGTTTTTCGCAGACCAACGTGCCGCATATCTACGCCGTTGGCGACGTCACGCATCGTCTCAATCTGACGCCCGTTGCGATCCGCGAAGGACATGCCTTCGCCGATACAGTATTCGGCAAGCGGCCGACGCGTGTCGATCATGCTGACATTCCGACGGCGGTTTTCACTCAGCCCGAGGTTGGCACGGTCGGACTGAACGAGGCCGAGGCGCGGGCGCAGTTCACCCACGTCGACATCTACAAGACCGACTTCCGCTCGCTGAAATCGACACTGTCGGGAAGCGAATCCCGGATCATGATGAAGCTGATCGTCGACGCCGCGACGGACCGGATTCTCGGCTGCCATATTGTCGGGCCGGAGGCGGGCGAACTGATCCAGGTGGTCGGTATCGCCGTCAAGATGAAGGCGACCAAGGCCGATTTCGACGCGACAATGGCGGTCCATCCGACGGCCGCCGAAGAACTCGTGACCCTGCGCACGCCCAGCGCCCGGCACGTCCGTCAGGCGGCGGAATAGCCATCTCCTTGCGCCACAGTGAGCGGAAGCGGGCTTTCAGCCCGGGCAAGTCCTTGAGACTTCATGCCGATTTGCATCTGGCAAGACCGTACCCACCTGTGTATAACCCGGCGCATCACAAGATTGCCGTTTCCTGAGGAGTTTCAGTCATGTCCGAGCGGTGGACGCCCGACAGCTGGCGCAAGAAGCCAGTCATGCAAGTGCCAGACTATCCCGATGCGAAGGCATTGGCCGATGTCGAGGCGCAGCTTGCTACGTTTCCGCCGCTGGTTTTTGCAGGTGAAGCGCGCAACCTGAAGAAGTCGCTGGCCCGCGTAGCTGCCGGTGAGGCCTTCCTGCTTCAGGGCGGAGACTGCGCCGAGAGCTTCGCCGAACATGGCGCGAACAACATCCGCGATTTCTTCCGCGTGCTGCTGCAGATGGCGGTGGTGCTGACCTATGCCGGCGCGCTGCCAGTGGTGAAGGTTGGCCGCATCGCCGGCCAGTTCGCCAAGCCGCGCTCGTCGCCGACGGAAAAGCAGGGTGATGTCGAACTGCCGAGCTATCGCGGCGACATCGTGAACGACAACGCGTTCACGAAGGAAGCGCGCACGCCCGATCCGCAGCGCCAGTTGATGGCGTACCGCCAGTCGGCGGCGACGCTGAATCTGCTGCGCGCCTTCGCGACCGGTGGCTTCGCCAATCTTGGCAGCGTGCATCAGTGGATGCTCGGCTTCCTGAAGGATTCGCCGCAGTCGCGCCGTTACAAGGAACTGGCCGACCGGATTTCCGAGGCGCTCAACTTTATGCGCGCCTGCGGTCTCGATCTGGAGAGTCATCCGGAACTACGTTCGACCGATTTCTACACCAGCCACGAGGCACTCTTGCTCGGCTATGAGCAGGCCTTCACGCGCGTGGATTCCACGACCGGCGACTGGTACGCGACCACGGGCCACATGATCTGGATCGGCGACCGCACCCGTCAGCTCGATCATGGCCACATCGAATACTTCCGCGGCATCAAGAATCCGATCGGTCTGAAGTGTGGCCCGTCGCTGAAGCCGGATGAACTGCTCAAGCTGATCGATGTCCTCAATCCGGACAACGAGCCCGGCCGGTTGACGCTGATCAATCGGTTCGGCTCGGACAAGGTGGACGCGCATCTGCCGCAGTTGATCCGCGCCGTGCAGCGGGAGGGGCGTTCGGTGGTCTGGTCGTGCGATCCGATGCACGGCAACACCATCACCTCGACGTCCGGCTACAAGACCCGGCCGTTCGACCGCGTGCTGTCGGAGGTGAAGTCGTTCTTCACCATCCATGCAGCCGAAGGCACCCATGCGGGCGGCGTCCATTTGGAAATGACCGGACAGGACGTCACCGAATGCATCGGCGGCGCGCGCGCGATCACCGACGAGGATCTCAATGACCGCTATCACACGGTCTGCGATCCGCGCCTGAATGCCGAGCAGTCCATCGACATGGCGTTCCTGATTGCCGAACTGCTCAAGCAGGATCGCTCCGGCAAAGCGAAGCCAATGCCGGCCGTCGCGGGCTTCTAATGCTCCGTAAGGTGCTGTCGCGGATGTGGAGCGCCACGATCAACAGCCGGAACGGACTGGCGTTTGCCTTCCGTTCCGAGCAGGCTTTCCGTGAAGAGGTCGTCGCACTTGTTATCGCCGTGCCGCTGGCTTTCCTGATCGGCGTGTCGCCGGAACGCAAGATCCAGTTGATCTGTATCGTGCTGCTGCTGATGGTGGTCGAATTGTTGAACACGGCCATCGAGAAACTGGCCGATCGCCTGACGACCGACCACGACAAGCAGATCGGCCGGGTCAAGGACATGGGGTCGGCGGCCGTCGGCGTCACGTTGGTGATCGCCGGAGGGGTCTGGCTGTTCGCCATCGCGGAGCGCATAGGTCTCATCTGATTTATGCTCATATTGAGCAATTGCGGACTTCTCGCGGAGCGGGCTAAATGCGGTCATGACCAAAGCCACCCAGCTCACGATCACGCTCGCACAGCTCAATCCCATCGTTGGTGACGTCACCGGCAATGCCGCGAAGGCCCGTGCTGCCCGGAAACAGGCGGTGTCCGACGGCGCTGATCTGCTGGTCCTGCCCGAGCTGTTCATCGCAGGCTATCCGCCGGAAGATCTGGTGCTGAAACCGGCATTCCAGGCCGCATGCCGCGCCGAGATCGAAATGCTGGCGCGCGAAACGTCCGACGGCGGTCCGGCTGTGCTGATCGGCACGCCCTGGGTCGAGGACGGCAAGCTCTACAACGCCTGCGCGTTGCTCGACGCGGGGCGGATCGCGGCGCTGCGCTTCAAGGCCAATCTTCCGAACTATGGGGTATTCGACGAAAAGCGCGTGTTCGCGCGCGGGCCGGCGGCGGGGCCGGTGACCATCCGCGGCGTGCGGGTCGGCGTTCCCATCTGCGAAGACACATGGATGGAAGAGTCCGAAGATTACGAGAACGTTGTCGAATGCCTCGCAGAGACCGGCGCGGAAATCCTGATCGTGCCGAACGGATCGCCCTATACGCGCGAAAAGAACGACATGCGCCTGTCGGTATCGGTCGCACGTGTGGCCGAAAGCGGATTGCCGCTGGTTTATCTCAATCAGGTCGGCGGACAGGATGAACTGGTGTTTGACGGTTCGTCGTTCGCGTTGAATGCCGACCGCTCGCTGGCGTTCCAGTTGCCGGGGTTCGTTGAAAACATCACGACCGTCCGATGGACCAAGGGCGACGGCGGCTGGACCTGCAACGGGCCGGTGACACCGGTGCTCGACGGCGACAAGGGCGACTATGCTGCCTGTGTGCTCGGCCTGCGCGATTATGTGGGGAAGGCCGGTTTTCCCGGCGTGCTGCTCGGCATCTCAGGTGGTATCGATTCAGCGCTGTGCGCGGCCATCGCGGTCGATGCGCTTGGCGCGGACAAGGTACGCGGCGTGATGCTGCCGTTCCGTTTCACCGCGCAGGAATCACTCGATGATGCGGCGAAGCTGACGAAGCAACTCGGCATCCAGTACGAGGTATTGCCGATTGCCGCTGCGGTTCACGGCTTCGAGGACATTCTCAAGCCCGTCTTTGCGGGCCGGGAGCGGGACGTCACTGAGGAAAACCTGCAGGCGCGCACCCGCGGCGTTCTGCTGATGGCTATTTCCAACAAGTTCGGCTCGATGGTGGTGACCACCGGCAACAAGTCGGAAATGTCAGTCGGCTATGCCACGCTCTATGGCGACATGAACGGCGGCTACAATCCGATCAAGGACATCTACAAGACCGAGGTTTTCCGGCTTTCGACCTTGCGCAACTCATGGAAGCCGGAGGGCGCGCTTGGTCCGTCCGGCGAAGTCATTCCGCCCAACATCATCACGCGTCCTCCGACTGCCGAATTGCGCGAGAACCAGACCGATCAGGACTCGCTGCCGCCGTACGATGTGCTGGACGCCATTCTTGTGCGGCTGGTGGAGCGCGAAGACTCGGTCGCATCGATCGTGGCCGAAGGCTTCGACATCGACACGGTGACCCGCATCGCGCGCCTGCTCAACATCGCAGAATACAAGCGCCGTCAGGCCGCGCCCGGCGTGAAGGTGACGCGCAAGAATTTCGGTCGCGATCGCCGCTACCCGATCATCAACAAGTTTCGCGACAACGGAAAGGCGCTGCCCGCGCCGGATCATTCGCTGGTGACGCGCTCCAGCCGAAATTCGGCGGAAGCGTTCGAAGGCTGATCAGCCATGCGTGCGCGCGGAAAAAATCCCGCGCATTTGATTTGCCCATATGGATCGGTCATTTCCGCACACAGCTAAGTTTAAAACAGAATTCCGATCGATCCGGATTGCGGCTATGCGCTTCGCCGCAATGGACTCATATGATTTTCGTCATCTAAATCGTCCGGATACTTCGGCGTTGCCGAGATTATCCGGGGGGTGAAAATGACGATCGATACCGTTCAACACAAGTTCGCTTACACAAATGGCATCCGCATGCATTACGTGGAGGCGGGGACGGGGCCGCTGGTGTTGCTGTGTCATGGATGGCCGGAATCCTGGTATTCGTGGCGTCATCAGATTCCGGCGCTGGCCGCGGCCGGTTTTCGTGTGATTGTCCCTGATCTGCGCGGCTATGGCGATACCGAAGCGCCAGCCTCTATCGAAGAGTATGACATTCTTCATCTCGCGAGCGATCTTGTCGGGCTTGTCCATGCCGTCGGCGAAGACAAGGCGATTCTGGTCGGTCATGACTGGGGCTCGATCATCGCGGGGCCGACCGCGCTGCTGCGCCCGGATATGTTTCACGCTGTCGCGCACCTGAGCGTCCCGTTTCTTCCGCGGCGGGCCGTGCGTCCGCTTGTCAGGTTCTTCAATCTGACGCGCGAGAAGCATTTCTATCAGGATTACTTCCAGCAGCCCGGGCGCGTCGAGCGTGAACTGGAGGAAGACGTGCGCCGTTCACTGCTGGGCATTCTCTATTCAGCATCGGGCGACTGCCGGCGAAGCGATGCGTCCTTCACGTTTGCGTCGTTTCCCAAGAACACGCGCATGGTCGACAATCTGGCGATCCCTGAGAAGATGCCGGCATGGCTCACCGAAGCCGATATCGATTTTTTTGCCGCGCAATTCAGAAAATCTAGCTTTCGCGGGCCGATTAATTTCTATCGCAACTTCGATCGCAACTGGCTGCTGACACCGTTTCTCGACAAGGCCAAGTTGCGGCAGCCGTCGATTTTCATCGCCGGCTCTCTTGATGGCGTGCTGCTGATGGCGGCGGATGAGGTCAAGTCGATGCACGAGAACGTGCCGAACCTGTCCGGCAAGCATATCATCGACGGTGCGGGACACTGGATTCAGCAGGAGCGGCCGGAAGAGGTCAACAAGCTGCTCGTCGACTTCGCCGAGGCCAATCGCAGCCCGCGGCAGCTCTTTACGTGAGGGGCGTCTGAACGCTAACGCGCCGGAATAAACGTCGGTCCTACCGAGCGGATCGGCTTGTCACCTGAAGCAGGGGGCGTTTCTGTCGGCGCGCCGGTTGGCAACGGTTGTGCGTTCGCGGGCGTTGCGACGGTGCCTGATTTCTTCTGCGCCGACGCTGGAGCCGCCTTTTGCGGCTGTGACATCTTCTTCGAGCTTTCATCCGTGACGATGATGTCGCCTTGCTGGGCGGCAGCCGCCTTGTCGTCGATATTCTTCAGCGCGTCGGACCAGGTCTGGCCGACCGCTTTGCAACTGCATGACTTGTCGAATGCCTGGCGATACTTGAATGCGTTCGGCGACTGCGAATAGGGCTGGCCGCTGATCGACACCGCCTGATTCATGTCTTCGCCGGGATTGCGATAGGTGAACAACGTCGCGTCCGCGGCGGGGCACAGGGCCTTGCAGGTGCGTTCGTCGTCGGCGAAACGGCTGGGCACAGTGGCGAACGAGATCGGGAAATAGAACCCGTCGCAGCTTCGTGCGCAGACCGTGCGATAGGTGCCGGATGCCGCACCGTTGTCCATTGGCGCGCTGCCGGGGTTATTATTGCCGCCGAACAGATTGTCGAGGAAGCTTCCACCGCCGCTGTTGCGAAGTTGTGCCGCGTATTGCGGGCCGCAATTGTTCTGTGCGAGCGCCATCAACACTGAGCGACGCTGGTTCTCGCGTTCCGAACCGCCAAAGCCGCCGCCGCGCAACCGCTCAAGATTGCCGGTGATCTGATCGAGATTCGACCGCATCTGCTGGATTCGCGTGTTGATCGGGCCGCACTGCGCGGACTGGCCGCTGAACAGCGAGAAAAATCCCGAACTGTCGCAGCCCTGGCGCTTGGCCTGGTCCTGCACGCGCTCCAGTTCGGCCTGCTGCCGGCTCTGCGCCTCCACATAACGCTGGATCTGATCCGCCTTGGCGTTGTCGCCACCGCCGCCGTCGATGGCCGATAACTGCCCGACCAGCCGCTGGCAGATCGGATTTGCGGTTCCGGGCTGGGCCGCCGGTGGGGGCGGAAAACCCTGTTGTCCCATCGCGCCATGGGTCAACAGCGCCGCGCTCACAAGCGCAGCGGTAGCAAAAGTCCATCGCGAGAAAGTAGAATTCGGCAAGCTGTCACGATCCTGGCTGACCGCGGCGCGGCCGACGGGCTCACATACAAGCTTCCGGCGGCAAGGTCACGTCGATTCAGGGGCCAGATAAGGCAGAGAATCGTGACAAAAAGAAGCCCCGTGGAACCGAGGCTATTAGCGCTGACAGGTGATGGCGACGAACTCACCGCTGCTGCGGGCCCCGCCTGTGGAAGCCGGAATAGCGCCGGTCACTTCATCTGGATCGACGCGACGGTAACCGGTAGCCTGCGCAAAATCCCGTGACTGGCAATAGGCGCGCGCCGCCGGAGCCCCGCATTTTTCACCCTTGGCAAGACATTCATCGACGCCGTAGCCGTCAGACTGATTGGCAACGATGAAAACGCGGCTGTCGGCGCGGGTCTCGGTCGCGGCAAGCAGGCATACGCAGGCAGTCAGTGTGAGCAGGAATCGCATGGTGGCACCGGTTCGGGAGAAGCACAGGCGCCTCCATTCTTAAGCCCGAACGGTTAAGAATGATTAAGGGCGGCAATTCCGTGGCAACGGGGGTATGAGACGCCGAAATCCTGAAGGTGTGACCTTGACGCGGTCCCCCCGGCTGGACCATTGTGCGGCCCATGAACGGTTCGATCTCCATTTTCGGCATTTGCCGCGAGATTATTAGCTAGCGATTCGCTGGCTGGAGCCGTCTTTTCTCAAACGAGATCATGGGAGGACGACCCGGCCGCAAGGCAAGGGATTCGATTTCCATGGAGCTCAAGCTCTACGACACGCTGACGAAGGAGAAGCTGCCGTTCCGGCCGCTCGATCCGAAGAACGTGCGCATGTATGTGTGCGGGCCGACGGTCTATGACTTCGCGCATATCGGCAATGCGCGTCCCGTCATCGTGTTCGATGTTCTGTTTCGCTTGTTGCGGCACATCTACGGCGCGGACCACGTCAAGTATGTCCGCAACATCACCGATGTCGATGACAAGATCAACGATCGCGCCGCGCGGGACTTTCCGGGCCTTCCTCTGAACGAGGCGATCCGCAAGGTCACCGAGGAGACGGAAAAACAGTTTCATGCGGACGTCGATGCGCTTGGCTGCCTGCGCCCGACCGTCGAGCCGCGCGCGACCGAGCACATCGCGGAAATGCGTGCGATCATCGAGAAACTGATCGCGGGCGGCAACGCCTATGTCGAGCAGGATCACGTCCTGTTCAACGTCGCATCCGATCCGAACTACGGCAAGCTGGCGCGGCGTTCGCTCGACGAGATGCTGGCTGGTGCCCGTGTCGATGTCGCGCCCTACAAGCACGATGCGATGGATTTCGTGCTGTGGAAGCCGTCAAAGCCGGGTGAGCCGTCATGGCCTTCACCGGGCGGCATTACACCGCAGGGACGTCCGGGCTGGCACATCGAGTGCTCGGCGATGGCGTGGAAACATCTCGGCGAGCAGTTCGACATTCATGGCGGCGGCATCGACCTAGTATTTCCGCATCACGAGAACGAACTGGCGCAATCCTGCTGCGCGTTCCACAACGACCGGATGGCCAATGTCTGGATGCACAATGGCTTCCTGCAGGTCGAGGGCGAGAAGATGTCGAAGAGCCTCGGCAACTTCGTCACGATCAGGGAGTTGCTGACAGGCTGGCGCGGCCGTTCATGGCCTGGCGACGCATTGCGGTTTGCAATGATGCAAACCCAATACCGTTCACCGATCGATTGGTCGTTGGCTGCGTGTGACAATGCATTCAACACGCTAAAAGACTTTTTCAGCGTAGCGGCGCCGCCCTCAGGAGAACCGCCTTCTTCTGTTATCGAAGCCCTGGCTGACGATCTGAATACACCCAGGGTGATTGCTGAACTGCACGCCTTGCGCAAGCAGGTTCGCGACCCGGGAGATGAAGCCGCCGTCGCGCTTGGCAACGCGCTTGCGTTTCTCGGTCTCGATGCCGCGCGGTTTGCGGCGTGGGTTGCCAAGGCTGATGCCAGCGCCGTTTCCAAAGCGGGCAATGTCGATGATCTGATCGCCGATCGAGCTGCCGCACGTGCGCGGAAGGATTTCAAGGAATCCGACCGCATCCGCGACGAACTTGCTGCCAGAGGAATCGTGTTGAAGGACGGCAAGGATGCCGACGGCAAGCCTGTGACCACATGGGAGATTGCGCGATGACAAAGCCTGACACGCCTTTTCCCAAGCACTGGCGCTACTATATCGCGATCAAGTGGCTGCTGATTGTTGCAGCCATCGCGCTCGCGCTCAAACTCGTCAACGTCTGGTAAGGCAATGGGCCAATCCATCCCAAAAGTCGGCTTGCGGCCGTTTCTTCCCGAGGACACTCCAGTGCTCGCGGCGATCTTCGTCGCCAGCATCGATGAGTTGGCTGAGGATGACTATTCGGATGCTCAGCGTGAGGCGTGGGCAGGCGCCGCCGAGGACGAAAACCAATTCGGCAGGCGGCTTGCGGGCCAGTTGACGCTGGTGGCGACCATCGAAAGTTCGCCGGTGGGCTTTGCCTCGCTCAAAGGCAAGGATCATCTCGACCTGCTCTATGTGCATCCGGGCTTTGCGCGGCAGGGCGTCGCCACGGCACTTTGCGACGCACTGGAAAAACTGGCCGGTGCACGCGGTGCGACCGCGCTGACGGCCGAAGCCAGCGACACCGCGGAGCCGTTTTTCGTCAAGCGCGGTTATACGGCCCAGCAGCGGAATACGGTGTCGGTCGGCGACGAATGGCTGGCTAATACCACCATGAAGAAATCACTGGGCGGCGATGCGCCGCAAGGCGAGATGCCGGGAAGACCATCATGAGCCGCGAGCGTCTCTATCTGTTCGACACGACGCTGCGCGACGGCGCGCAGACCAACGGTGTTGATTTCACGCTGCATGACAAGCAGATCATCGCAAATATGCTCGACGATCTCGGGATCGATTATATCGAGGGCGGCTATCCGGGTGCGAACCCCTCGGATACGGAATTCTTTTCCTCAAAGCCGAAATTCGATCATGCGAAATTCACCGCCTTCGGCATGACGCGCCGCCCGGGCCGTTCGGTGTCGAACGATCCCGGCGTCGCGGGTTTGCTCGAGGCGAAGGCCGATGCGATCTGTTTTGTGGCCAAATCGTCTGAATATCAGGTGCGGGTGGCGCTCGAGACCACCAACGAGGAAAATCTCGCCTCGATCCGCGACAGCGTCAGCGCGGCGAAGGCGTCGGACCGTGAGGTTATGCTCGACTGCGAGCACTTCTTCGACGGCTTTAAGGAGAATCCGCAATTCGCGGTGGCCTGCGCGAAAGCGGCGTACGACGCCGGCGCGCGCTGGGTGGTGCTGTGCGACACCAACGGCGGCACGATGCCGAACGAAATCGAGAGCATCGTCGGCGAGGTTGTGAAGCACATCCCCGGCGATCATCTCGGCATCCACACGCATAACGATACCGAGCAGGCAGTTGCGAATTCGCTGGCTGCTGTGCGCGCGGGCGTGAGGCAAATCCAGGGTACGTTGAACGGGCTGGGTGAGCGTTGCGGCAACGCCAATCTCTGCTCGCTGATTCCGACGCTGAAGCTGAAGAAGGAATTTTCCGACAAATTCGAGATCGGCGTATCGGACGAAAAGCTCGCAACGCTGGTTCATGCCTCGCGCGCGCTGGACGATATCCTCAATCGCGCGCCGGATCGTCATGCGCCCTATGTCGGCGAAAGCGCATTCGTCACCAAGACGGGCATCCATGCCTCGGCGGTTCTGAAAGACCCGCAGACCTACGAACACATCACGCCGGAAGCTGTCGGTAACCACCGCAAGGTGCTGGTTTCCGATCAGGCCGGACGCTCCAACGTCATCGCCGAACTGGAGCGGGCCGGTATTCCGTTCGACAAGAATGATCCGAAGCTGACGCGTCTGGTTGAGGAAATGAAGGAGAAGGAAGCGGCGGGCTATGCCTATGAGTCCGCGGATGCTTCCTTCGATTTGCTGGCGCGCCGGACGCTCGGCAAGGTGCCGGATTATTTCAAGGTCGTGCAGTTCGATGTGAACGTCGAGCAGCGTTACAATGCACTGGGACAGCATGTCACCGTGGCGATGGCGGTGGTGAAGGTGGATGTCGCCGGTGAAATGCTGATCTCGGCGGCGGAAGGCAACGGCCCGGTCAATGCGCTCGACGTCGCGCTGCGCAAGGATCTCGGCAAGTATCAGAAATACATCGAAGGTCTGAAGCTGGTCGACTATCGCGTGCGTATCCTCAATGGCGGCACGGGGGCGATCACCCGCGTGCTGATCGAGAGTGAGGACGAGGCGGGCGAACGCTGGACCACGGTGGGCGTATCGCCCAACATCATCGATGCATCATTTCAGGCCCTGATGGATTCGGTCGTCTACAAGCTGGTGAAATCCAACGCACCTGCGTGATCCGTCCAAAGAGGAAGCGTCAAAATGCTCGATCATGTTTCGGTGGGGGTTGCCGATCTTGAACGGGCGGCGCGCTTTTATGAGGCCGCGCTTGCGCCACTCGGCCTGACAAAGCTGATCGCGCGGCCGGCTACGGTCGGCTTTGGAAAAAGCTATCCGCAATTCTGGATCAATCTGCGTCCGAACATGACGCGCGTGTCGCCGGACAGCGGCACGCACATCTGCCTTCGCGCCAGAACAACGGGCGAGGTTGAAGCGTTTTATGCCGCGGCTCTGGGGGCAGGTGGCGCGGACGACGGACCGCCCGGCGTGCGTCCGCATGACCGCGTCAAATACTTTGCCGCCTTCGTTGCCGACCCGGACGGAAACCGCATCGAGGCGGTGACATTTCTCAAAGACGATCAGCCGGTATAAGCCGGATTACAGCCGGCTTGCGACCTGATCGTCCATCAGCTTGGCTGCTTCCGGCACCTGCGCCGCGACCTTCTGAAGTGTCGGGAGAATATCCTCAACGCGATCAGCGGTGAGAACATCAACCCACAGGTTGGCGCGGATGAACGCCGTCTGCTTCATGTGATCGATCAGCACGAGCAGCGGATTCCAGAAGCCCGCGATATTGGCGAGCAGGATCGGCTTGCTGTGACGGCCGAGCTGCGACCAGGTCATCTGCTCGACGAGTTCTTCCAGCGTGCCGACGCCGCCGGGAAATGCGACGAATGCGTCGGAGTGCTCGAACATGAGCTGTTTGCGCTCGTGCATGTCCTTCGTGACGATAAGCTCCTGCGCGTCTTTCAGGACGTGCTCCCGTTTGGTCAGAAAGGTCGGGATGATGCCGGTGACCTTGCCGCCATTTTCAAGTGCACCGGCCGCAACCGCGCCCATCAGGCCGATGGAGCCGCCGCCATAGACCAAGCCGACGCCGTTTTCGGCAAGGGTCTTGCCGAAGGCTGTAGCGGCTTTAACGAATTCGGGATTGGTACCGGGGCCGGAACCGCAATAAACACAGACGTTCTTGATAGTATTCATCTTATGCGATGTGGCATCGCATTGCGACATCGTCAAGACGCGTATCTTGCGGCGCACAGTCGATTGTTTCTCGAATCGCCGTTTTTTAAGGAAAAGAGCCGCCGGGCAGGGTGCGAAAGGGGCGGGAACGCTCTATATGACGCATATGACTCCACCATGCGATATGGCGGCAAGAGCCGCCTCCGGCAGCGTCCGGCAGTCCCAAGGCGACCGACGCTAAAATGGCCGATCTCTATCCCGCCGAGCCTGCGGAGGCGCTGAATGACGCCCAGCCGGCAGCAGCCACCGAAGTGAATGCCGAAAAAGCCACGCTGTTCGGAACGCTGGCGCATCTATGGCCGTATATCTGGCCGGGCGACCGTGCCGATCTGAAGATGCGCGTCGTCTGGTCGATGGTTCTGCTGCTCATCGCCAAGGCGGCGACACTGTTTGTTCCCTTCACATTTAAGTGGGCCGTCGATGCACTGACCGGCGCCGACACCGCGCCGGTCCAGTCGTCGAACTGGCTGCTGTGGCTGATCGCTTCGCCGCTCATCATGACGCTCAGCTATGGCGCCATCCGCATCGTCATGATGGTGCTGACGCAGTGGCGTGACGGTCTGTTCGCCAAGGTGGCGATGCACGCGGTGCGCAAGCTGGCGTTTCTGACCTTCGTGCACATGCACGAACTGTCGCTGCGCTTTCATCTGGAACGCAAGACAGGTGGCCTGACCCGCGTGCTGGAACGCGGCCGCACCGGCATCGAGACCATGGTTCGCATGGTCATTCTTCAACTTGCGCCGACCATCGTCGAACTGGCTTTGATGATGGGCGTGCTGTTGTGGCAGTTCGACTGGCGGTACGTGCTCGTGACGTTCGTCACCGTCGTCGTGTACATGCTCTACACTTACTACGCGACCGAATGGCGGATCGAGATTCGCAAGCGGATGAACGATTCCGATACCGAGGCCAACACCAAGGCGATCGATTCGCTGCTGAACTACGAGACGGTGAAATATTTTAGCGCCGAGGAACGGGAAGCACGGCGCTACGATAAATCCATGGAGCGCTATGAGCGCGCCAGTGTTCACACCTACACCTCGCTCGCGGTGCTGAATACCGGGCAGGCGGTGATCTTCACGTTCGGCCTCACCGCAACCATGCTGATGTGCGCCGTCGGGATCCGCAACGGCACCAATACGGTCGGCGATTTCGTTATGATCAACGCCATGATGATTCAGCTTTATCAGCCGCTGAATTTCATGGGCATGGTGTATCGCGAAATCAAACAGGCGATCATCGACATCGAAAAGATGTTCGGCGTGCTGTCGCGCAATCCGGAAGTGAAAGATATTCCGGGCGCGAAGCCGTTGCAGATTTCAGCCGGTACGGTTCGTTTCGAAGACGTTCGTTTCTCGTACGATCCTGAACGGCCGATCCTGAAGGGGCTCTCGTTCGAGGTGCCCGCAGGCAAGACCGTCGCCATTGTCGGTCCATCGGGAGCGGGAAAATCGACAATCTCCCGGTTGTTGTTCCGGCTGTACGATGTCAGCGGCGGTCAGATCACAATCGATGGCCAGAACATTCGTGACGTCACGCAGTCTTCGCTGCGCGCGTCGATCGGCATGGTGCCGCAGGACACCGTGCTGTTCAACGACACCATCCGTTACAACATCCGCTACGGCCGGTGGGATGCGACCGACGCGGAAGTGGAAGCGGCCGCGACGATGGCGCAGATCGACGGCTTCATCCGCATGTCGCCGGACGGCTATGAGACCGAAGTCGGCGAACGCGGGCTGAAACTCTCCGGTGGCGAGAAGCAGCGCGTCGCGATAGCGCGTACGATTCTGAAGGGTCCGCCGATTCTGGTGCTCGACGAGGCGACATCGGCCCTCGACAGCCACACCGAACGCGAAATCCAGGACCAGTTGGAAAAGGTCGCACGCGGCCGAACGTCGCTGGTGATCGCGCACCGGCTGTCCACCATCGTCGGTGCGGACGAAATTATCGTGCTGGATCAGGGCCGCATTTCGGAGCGCGGCACTCACGCGCAGCTTCTGGCGGCAAACGGCCTTTACGCCAGCATGTGGAACAGGCAACGTGAGGCCCAGGAAGCGCGGGAAAAGCTGGCCATGATGGCCGACGAGAACATCGCGCCCAATCGCACGCCGCCGCCGGTCGATGATCCGCTGGCAGCGCCGGAAGCCGCAGAATAGTTTTAGGTCAATTCAACGCAGGTTCTTGAACGCATGTCCGTCGTTAAGTCCATTCGCGACCAGATTCCGCCGATCCATCCGGAAGGCTACCCGTTCATCGGAGCTTTTGCCTTCGCCAGCCTGATCCTGTTTTGGATATGGACGCCGCTGGGCTGGATCGGGTCAGCATTGACGGTCTGGTGCGCATTGTTCTTCCGCGACCCGGTCCGGGTAACGCCAGTGCGGGAAGGCATCGTGGTGTCGCCGGCCGATGGCCGCGTCTCGATGGTGGTGCAGGCCGTGCCGCCGGCCGAACTCGGTCTCGGCGACAAGCCGCTGCCGCGCATCTCGATCTTCATGAGCGTGTTCAACTGCCATGTGAACCGCAGCCCGGTGGCCGGACGGATCGATCGCATCGCCTACCGCCCTGGAAAATTCCTCAACGCCGATCTCGACAAGGCGAGCGAAGACAACGAGCGCAATTCTTTGGTGATCTCGACGCCGGCTGGCCGGATCGGTGTGATCCAGATCGCCGGGCTGGTGGCGCGGCGGATCGTGTCATTCGTGAAAGAGGGCCAGGTCCTCGGGGCAGGCGAGCGCTTTGGGCTCATCCGCTTCGGCTCGCGGCTCGACGTGTTCCTGCCCGAAGGGGCCAAGGCGCTGGTGTCGGAAGGCCAGACGGCCATTGCCGGTGAAACCGTGCTGGCCGACTTCAAGCTTGGCGACGGCGGCCGCAGCTACCGGGTGGATTAACCAAGCCCGCGATCATCCTCCTGCCGTTTCGCCACAATGGCGAAGCATTGAGGGGATTGCTATATAAGGGCTTATGGACATGCCTTCCGATCCCAGAACGCCTGATCTGCGCCGTCGCCGGTTTCGCCAGATTCCGATCCGGATGCTTGTGCCCAACGTCATCACGTTGCTGGCGATCTGCGCCGGCCTGACTGCAATCCGGCTGTCGATCGAAGGGCGCAACGAACTGGCGCTGGCGGCGATCGTGTTCGCGGCTGTGCTCGACGGCATTGATGGCCGCGTGGCGCGCATGATCAAGGGGCAGTCCCGGTTCGGAGCCGAACTGGACAGCCTCGCGGACTTCGTCAACTTCGGCGTTGCCCCCGCGCTCATTCTCTATTTCTGGCAGTTGCACGAGCTGAAGAATGTCGGCTGGATCGCTGCGATGATCTTTGCGATCAGTGGCGGTCTGCGGCTGGCCCGTTTCAACGCCACCATGGACGATCCGAACAAACCTGCCTTCGCCGGAAACTACTTCACAGGCGTGCCGGCTCCGCTGGGCGCGCTTTGCGTGCTGCTGCCGATGTACCTGGTGTTCATCGGCGCGCCGCAACTGCCGGCTCCGATTACGGCGGTGTTCACCTTGTCGATCGCGTTCCTGATGGTGTCACGGCTGCCGGTGTTCTCGGGCAAGATGATCGGCGGCAGGATCGCACCGGACATGGTTCTGCCGGTCGTCGTCCTCGTGGTGTTGTTCATCGCCGTTCTGATCAGCTATCCGTGGCATCTTCTGACCGGCGGCTCGCTGATCTATCTGCTCAGTCTTCCTCTCGGGTGGGCGTCCTATCGCGCACATGAGCGCCGTGCGCGCGAAGAAGCCGCCGCTGCAAGCGAACCAAGCTATTCGAGCCCTGCGACGGCAGATTTCAACGTCGTTTCCGATTCCGTTGAGAATGAACGGCCGCCACGGCTGAACTGACCGTCAGCCGCCTTGGCGCGATTATGGTTAATGAATTCCTGAGATTTTTCACGATCGCTTCCACCGGAATGCGGCTTTCCGCATATATATCCGGTGTTCGCGTCCGGTTTCTGCGGTGCTCACGGCAATCTTGCCGCGCCATGGCATCAATTCGATAACCTTTACCCGAACTTAATTGCACCGACGCTAGTGTTCAAATGCGCGCTCAGAACGGGCCGCGCCGTATCGTTGCGTCGGAGTTTGAAATGGATATCGCCACCGGGGCAGGCCTGCTCGCTGGTATTGCCGTTCTCGTCACCCTGATCCTGATGGGCGGCGATTTCCGGATTTTCTACGACATTCACGCCATCATCATCATTGGAGGTGGCTCTTTTGCTGCAACGCTGATCCGGTTTCCTTTCGTTGCCATGCTTCATGGCATGCCGATGGGGCTGAAGTACGCGTTCACGATGCGGCAGACGACATCGCGCGAACTGGTCGACGAACTGGCGCAACTTGCGGAAGTCGCCCGGAAGCAGGGACCCGTGGGGCTTGAAAAAGTTGAAACCGACGATCCGTTCCTTGCCAAGGGAATCCGTTACGTCGCCGACGGCTACGACATGGATTTTATCCGCGACAACCTTGAGCGCGACCGCGACAATTTCCTGATGCATCTCGACGAGGGACAAAAGATCTATCGCGCCATCGGCGACTGCGCGCCGGCGTTCGGCATGATCGGCACCCTGATCGGCATGGTGCAGATGTTCTCGAACATGTCCGATCCGTCGAAGCTGGGTCCTTTCATGGCGGTGGCGCTGCTCGCGACGCTGTACGGTGCGCTTGTTGCGAACCTGTTCTGTTTGCCGATCGCCGACAAACTGCATGTCAAACTGACGGACGAAGATACCAATCGCACCCTGATCATCGACGGAATCCTGATGATCCGCGACGCGAAGTCGCCGACGCTGGTCCGCGAAATGCTGCTGGCCTATCTGCCTGAAAAGCATCGCCATGAAGAGGGCGAGCCGGTTCCGGCTTGATCTTTCGCGCTGACGTAAGGCGGCATAGGCCATGGCCAAGAAAAAGAAGGGCGCAGCACACGGGGGAGGTCACGGCTGGTTCGTGACCTTCGCCGATCTCATGGCGCTGCTGATGAGCTTCTTCGTGATGCTCGTCGCGTTCTCAACCCAGGATCAGCAGAAGCTCAAAATCGTTGCTGGTTCGATGCGGGATGCCTTCGGCGTCCAGAACGCATCGCGCTTCTCGGGTCTTATCGAGTCTGATGGTTTGCCGACACGTCCCAAGATGCGGAACGTTGCGCACATTCCGCCGGAGGAGGCATCCAATAATCCGACGCCGGATCAGGAAGACAAGAACAAGACGGCCGGCGCGCGCATGAAGACCGACCGCGAATTCGCGCTCGCCTCCGCCTCGCTTCGTCAGGCGCTGCAGGACCTGCCGGAGATTTCCGAGTTGTCCAAACACATCATGTTCGAGGAGACCAAGCAGGGGCTCAACCTCGAAATCGTCGATCAAGACGGCCGGTCGATGTTCGCCGACGGCTCCAAGCAGCCTCTGGAGCGGACGCGGCGCCTGCTTCAAAAGCTTGCCGCGCCACTCAAGGCCACGCCGCTGCGGGTTGCTATTGTCGGTCACACTTCGGCAGGCTTCCTGCCATCGCGTTCCGGGTATGACGGCTTTGACCTGTCCGCAGACCGCGCCAATGTCGTCCGCCAGATCCTTGAACAGGAGGGCTTGCCGACCTCCCACGTGTTCTCCGTCGCGGGCAAGGCCGATACTCAACCGCTCTTTCCGGACGACCCCTCACTGGCCGCAAACAGGCGTGTGACGATTACATTGATGCGGGAGGACCCGCCGTTGCCGCCCAATCTGAGGCCCTGATTTAGGTGTATTATTATACCATCTGACCGTGTTCCGCGGTTCCTGCGGACGCGTCGCATTGGACATCGGATGGCAGTGATATAAGAAGCGCCACTCCAAAGTGATCGCCGGGCTTGCCGGGATCAAAAGACACCGTCAGGGCGTTCCTTCGATCATGGCTGCCAGCGATACATCCGCCGATACGCCCCAAGAGGTGCCGGTAACGACCGGATTTTGGGCCCTTACTCTTGGAAGCATCGGTGTGGTGTTCGGCGATATCGGCACGTCGCCGTTGTATGCCTTCCGCGAAGCCGTCCACAACGCGACCCATGGCGGTCCCGTCTCGCGGGAGATCGTGCTCGGCGTTCTGTCGCTGATCCTTTGGTCGCTGATTGTCGTCGTCACCATCAAATATGTGCTGCTGCTGCTGCGCGCAGACAATAACGGCGAGGGCGGAACGCTGTCGCTGATGGCCCTTGGCCAGCGGGCGCTGGGCAGGCGCAGTTGGGTGCTCCTGGCGCTTGGCGTGATCGGGGGCGCGATGTTCCTTGGCGACGCGATGATTACGCCGGCCATTTCCGTGCTTTCCGCGGTCGAAGGTCTGAAGATCGCCGCCCCGGCGCTTGAGCACTATGTCGTCCCGCTGGCGATTGTGATTCTCGTCTGTCTGTTTGCTCTGCAAAGCCGTGGAACCGCTATGGTCGCCAGCGCCTTCGGTCCCGTAATGATCATCTGGTTCCTGACCCTTGGCGTGATGGGATTGATGCACATCAGCGACGATCCGGGCATCGTGCACGCCATCAACCCCATATTTGCCGTCCAGTTCTTGCTGACGCACGGCATGATCGGGCTGGTGATTTTGGGTGCGGTGTTTCTGGCCGTGACCGGCGGTGAGGCGTTGTACGCCGACCTTGGTCACTTCGGCCGCAAGCCAATTCAGGCCGCGTGGTTTTATTTCGTTCTGCCGTGCCTGCTGCTGAATTATTTCGGCCAGGGCGCTTTGGTTCTGGCGCATCCGGAAGCCATCGAAAATCCATTCTATCGCATGGTGCCGGAAAGCGTGCTGGTGCCCCTGATCTGTCTTGCGACTGCGGCGACCGTCATCGCCAGCCAGGCGGTGATCACCGGCGCATTCTCGCTGGTGCGTCAGGCCATTCAACTCGGACTGCTTCCCCGGTTTGAGGTTCGCTATACGTCCGAAACCCACGCCGGGCAGATCTATCTGCCGCGCGTCAACGTGATGTTGCTGATCGGCGTATTGCTGCTCGTCGGCCTGTTCCGCTCGTCCAGCAATCTCGCGTCGGCCTACGGCATCGCCGTGTCCACCACCATGGTCTGCGACGGCTTGATGTGTTTCGTCGTGATCTGGAAGCTCTGGAACTGGCGCGCCGCAACTGCGGCCGCGCTGATCGTGCCTCTGGTGATCGTCGATCTGACCTTCCTGACCGCCAATCTCCTGAAGCTGCTTCAGGGCGCTTGGGTGCCGGTGTTGTTCGGGATTTTGATGGCTGGTCTGGTTTGGACGTGGCGCCGTGGTACCGTGATTCTCATCAACAAGACCCGGCGCACCGAAGTGCCGTTAGCCGATCTCATCAAGAGTCTCGAAAAACGGCCGCCGCACATCGTGAAGGGCACCGCGGTTTTTCTCACCAGCGATCCCGCATACGTTCCGACCGCGCTCCTGCACAACCTCAAGCACAACAAGGTTCTGCACGAGCACAACGTCATATTGACCATCCACACCGCCGAGACACCGCGTGTCGATGTGGCCGATCGCGTGCGGATGGAGAAGATCAGCGACAAGTTCTCGACCGTCCGGCTCACCTTCGGCTTCATGGAATCACCGAACGTGCCGAAGGCGCTGGCAATCGCGCGCAAGCTCGGCTGGCAGTTCGACATCATGTCGACGTCGTTTTTCGTGTCCCGGCGCTCGCTAAAGCCTTCCGCCCAATCCGGTATGCCGCTGTGGCAGGACCATCTCTTTATTGCCATGAGCCGGTCCGCGAACGATGCCACCGACTATTTCCAGATTCCGACCGGGCGCGTGGTGGAAGTTGGCACTCAGGTAACTATCTGATTAGTCTTGTTAAATGCAGATCTGCCTTAGAGGGTATATGCGTTTAGGACATGCCTGTGGCATGAAAACAGTTTAACGTGTGCGCGAAGCGCGGGGTATAGGCCTGCCGCGCTGCAATTGTGCAGTGAATTTCGAGGCAATCTTCCTGATGACCGATACCACATCAGCCGCGGCGGACACGCCGGCGGCAAATGGACATGGTGAGACGCATTCCACCGCGTCCTTCAAGGGACTGATGCTTGGGAGTATCGGCGTTGTCTACGGCGATATCGGCACCAGCCCCCTGTACGCGTTCCGGGAAGCTGTGACAGCAGCCGGCGCGACGGCCGCGACGGCCAACACGCAAGCCGTGCTCGGCGTGCTGTCGCTGATTCTATGGGCCCTTATTGTCGTGGTCACGCTCAAATACGTCGTGATCCTGCTGCGCGCCGATAACAACGGCGAGGGCGGAACGCTTGCATTGATGGCGCTGGCGCAGCGCGCGCTGGGCACCAGCGGCGGCGTTGTTGTTCTGCTCGGCATCATCAGCGGTGCGCTTTTCTACGGTGATGCGGTCATCACGCCGGCGCTGTCGGTGCTGTCTGCGGTCGAAGGCATCAAGCTCGTAACGTCCGCGCTCGATCACTACGTCGTTCCTATCACGATTATCATTCTCGTCGCATTGTTTGCTGTCCAATCGCGCGGCACGGCCCGCGTCGCCGCTTTCTTCGGCCCGATCATGTGTATCTGGTTCGCCGTCATGGCGGTGGCGGCGCTTCCATTGATCGCACAACAGCCAAGCGTGCTACTCGCATTCAATCCCGTATATGCGGTTTCATTCCTGCTCAATCACGGGATCATTGGTCTGGTCACGCTCGGCGCGGTTTTCCTCGCCGTGACCGGCGCCGAAGCGCTCTATGCCGATCTTGGTCATTTCGGCAAACGTCCCATCCAGACGGCATGGCTGTTTCTGGTGTTGCCGTCGCTGGCACTGAACTATCTCGGGCAGGGCGCACTGGTCATCGGCAATCCTCACACGATCGAGAATCCGTTTTTTCTAATGTTTCCTGAATGGGCGCTGGTTCCGATGGTTGTGCTCGCAACGGTCGCGACCGTGATCGCGAGCCAGGCCGTCATTACGGGGGCTTATTCCTTGACGCGGCAGGCCATTCAACTCGGTCTGTTGCCACGTTTCGAGATCACTCACACATCCGAAGCGCATTCGGGCCAGATCTACATTCCGCGTGTCAACACGTTGCTGCTTGTTGGCGTTTTGATGCTGGTCATGATGTTTCGCTCTTCCAGTTCGCTGGCGTCGGCCTACGGCATCTCGGTCACTGGCACGATGGTGGTCACGGCGATGATGGGTTTCGTCGTCATCTGGAAAGTGTGGAGGTGGTCATCATTCGCAGCGGCCGCTTTGATCTTGCCGTTTCTTGCGATCGATCTGACATTCCTGACGGCAAACCTGCTCAAGGTTTTCGAAGGCGGCTGGGTGCCGCTGGCGCTCGGCGGCGCGGTCATGCTTTTAATGTACACGTGGCGGCGGGGGAGCAGGCTGCTCTATGAAAAGTCGCATCGGCAGGAAATTCCTCTCACCGATCTGATTACGATGCTGGAGAAGAAGCCGCCGCAGCGCGTGCCCGGCACGGCAGTCTTTCTGACAAGCAATCCGGACTATGCTCCGACCGCGCTGATGCATAGTCTGAAACACTACAAGGTTCTGCATCAGAAGAATGTCATTCTCACTATCGAGATCGCGTCGACACCGCGCGTGGATATCGCAGAGCGGGTACGGCTAGAGGATGTCGGGGAGATGTTCTCCAAGGTCACGCTCAAGTTCGGTTTTATGGAATCGCCGAACGTTCCGAAAGCGCTCGCCATTGCCCGCAAGCTCGGCTGGCAGTTCGACATCATGTCGACATCGTTCTTTCTGTCGCGCCGCGCCTTGAAGCCCGCTGCGCAGTCTGGAATGCCGCGCTGGCAGGATCATCTGTTCATCGGCATGAGCCGTTCGGCGAACGACGCCACGGACTACTTCCAGATCCCGACCGGCCGTGTGGTGGAAGTCGGAACGCAGGTCACGATTTAGGGATAACCGGCGGCCCGCCAAGCTTGATTTTCTTGTCACAAAAAGAGAGGTTGTGCGCCGTTCGCGGTTAATCTTGGGGGCCGATCTTCTGGATTACCCTCGTGGAGGTCGATGTGTCACAGGCTGAGAAAGTTCACGATTTGACGGCGGAAGAGGTGTCCGCCGGAATTGCACAGGGGCGCTATCTCCTGATCGATGTGCGTGAGCCCAATGAGGTCGCAGCCGAGGCCTATCCGGACGCGGTGGTGCTGCCGCTCTCAACGTTTGATCCGGCTGAGATCCCAGATCCTCAGGGCAAGACGGTGGTTTTTGCCTGCCGCTCCGGCAAACGCTCGGTGACGGCGTCGCTGGCCGCACAGGCGGCGGGCAAGCCGTACGACTCGCATCTCGCAGGGGGCATGCTGGCGTGGAAGGCTGCCGGACTGCCGTCCAAAACAGGCGGCTGATCCTCGTGAACCGGATTTTCGCGGATCTGCCGAACACCATTTTTGACGTCATGTCGCAGGCTGCACGCGACCTCAACGCGATCAATCTCGGCCAAGGCTTCCCGGAAGATCCCGGTCCGCTCGACGTCAGGGAGAAGGCCGCCGACGCCGTCCTGAACGGCTACAACCAGTATCCCTCGATGATGGGGATTCCGGAACTGCGCCAGGCTATCGCGACCCATTACGCCCATTGGCACGGCCTGCAACTCGATCCCATGAACGAGGTGATGGTGACGTCGGGCGCCACCGAGGCGCTGACAGGATCGATCCTCGGCCTCGTGCAGCCGGGCGATGAAGTGCTGCTGTTCCAGCCGATGTACGATTCCTATGTGCCGATCATCCGGCTCGCGGGTGGCATTCCCAAGTTTCTGCGTCTTGAGCCGCCGCACTGGCGTCTGCCGGAAGAGGCGATCCGCGCTGCCATTACTCCAAAGACGCGTTACGTCATTCTCAACAATCCGCTGAATCCGGCTGCCGTTGTCTATCCGCGCGAGGATCTCGAGATGCTCGGGCGGATTTGTCAGGAGCATAACCTGATCGCCATTTGCGATGAGGTCTGGGAGCATGTGGTATTCGACGGCCGCGAACACATTCCGCTGATTTCGATTCCCGGCATGCGCGATCGCACGGTGAAGATCGGATCGGCCGGAAAGATCTTTGGCCTGACCGGATGGAAAATCGGTTTCGTCTGCGCCGCGCCGCAGATCCTGCGTGTGCTCGCGAAGGCGCATCAGTTCATCACCTTCACGACGGCGCCCAGCCTTCAGGTTGCAGTCGCCTACGGCCTCGGCAAACCAGATGACTATTTCCTGCAAATGCGGGCGGATCTGGCGCGCAGCCGCGATCGTTTGAGCAAAGGCCTCTCAAGTCTTGGTTTCCCGGTTCTGCAATCGCAAGGGACTTACTTTCTCAACGTTGATCTCGCGCCGCTTGGATTGAATGAAAGCGACGTGGCTTTCTGCAAGCGCATCGTCCATGAGCACAAGGTTGCCGCCATTCCCGTGTCGGCCTTTTATGAAGAGAACCATGTCACATCTGTCGTGAGATTCTGCTTCTCGAAGAAAGATGAAACGCTCGACACTGCGCTTGAGCGGCTGACGCACGTTCTTCACGGTTAAGGAGAATACGGTGATCGCTGGTGGAAAGAGCGGACTGACCCTTGCTGTAATTGTTGCAGGTGTTCTTTTAGCTTCGACGCCATTCACGCAGGCGCAGCAGCGCAGCGTGAATTTCTACAACTGGTCGAACTATATGGCGCCCGGTGTCCTCGAGCAGTTCACCAAGGAAACCGGTATCAAGGTCACCTACGACACGTTTGATGCCAACGAGACCGTCGAGACGCGGCTCTTGGCGGGCAAGTCCGGTTACGACGTGGTCGTGCCGACGGCGTATTTCCTGCAGCGTCAGATCGCGGCCAACATTTTCCAGAAGCTCGATAAGACGAAGCTGCCTAACCTTGCTAATGCGTGGCCAGAAGTAACTAAACGCCTTGCGATTTATGATCCCGGCAACGCGTTTGCCGCCAATTATATGTGGGGCACCACCGGCATCGGCTACAACGTCAAAAAGGTGCAGGACATTCTCGGCGCTGACGCCAGGATCGATTCATGGTCGGCTGTTTTCGTTCCCGAGAACCTCGCAAAGTTCAAGGATTGCGGCATCCACATGCTGGATTCCGCGGATGATATCCTGCCGGCCGCGCTGAACTATCTTGGCCTCGATCCGAATTCGACCAAACAGGCTGATCTTGAAAAGGCCGCCGATCTTGTCAGCAAGGTGCGGCCTTATGTGCGCAAGTTTCATTCATCAGAGTATCTGAACGCACTGGCCACCGGCGAAATCTGTTTCGTGGTCGGCTGGTCGGGCGATATCAAGCAGGCGCAGAGCCGCGCGGCGGAAGCCAAGAACGGCGTCGAAATCGGATATACAATTCCGAAGGAGGGGGCGCAGATGTTCTTCGATAATTTTGCGATCCCTGCGGACGCGAAGAATGTCGCCGAGGCCCACGAGTTGATCAATTACCTTTACAGGCCGGATGTCGCTGCCAAGAACTCGGATTTCCTGTCTTATGCCAACGGCAATCTCGCCAGCCAGAAGCTGATCGATCCGAAGGTCATGAATGACAAGACCGTTTATCCGGATGAAGCGACTTTGAGCCGTTTGTTCGTGATCACAGCGCGCGATCCGGCGACCCAGCGCATCATCAACCGGCTATGGACGCGGGTGAAGACAGGCCGCTAATCACCGCCACCGGCGGTGTAGCCAGAGCCATTGTTCGGGATGTTCGCGGACCCATCCTTCGATCACACTGTTGATGGCCTGCGTGGTGCCTTGCACGTCGATCTTGCCTTCGGCATCGCGTACCGGCGTCACTTCGTCTGACACCTCGATGCGAAAGCGATGGTTCGGCAGACGGATGATGCGCACGCCGTGGATCGGGACTTCGATCTGCCGCGCAAGGCGCGCGAGCAATGGATTGGCTTTCGTCTTTCGCCCAAAGAATGTGATATCGACGCCGCGGCCGAAGTGCTGGTCTACCAGCATGCCGACGTGGATGCCGTTCTGCAGGGCCTGCGCCAGCCGCAACGGTGCGTCATGGGTGGTGGCGACCATCGTGCCCATGTTGACGGCACGAATGTCCTGGATCGCGCGGTCGACAGCCGCGATGTTCGGGCGGCGGAACAGTACGGCGGATTCGAGACCGTAGGCCGGAGCGGCGAGGGCGGGCAATTCCCAGTTGGCGAGGTGGGATGCGAAGATCAGCGCGCCCTTGCCGTCGTCGCGAAGTGCAAGAAATTTCTCTATGCTGCCGGGAGCAGGCTCGATGCGTCCACTCTCCCAGCTCTCTGGATTAAGATCCCAGAGGTGGTCGATATGCGCGAACTCCGCGCCGACGCGGCCGAGATTCTCCCAGACACCCATCAGGATGGTATCGATCTCGCCCGGTGATTTTTCCGGAAAAGCCGCTGTCAGGTTGGCGCGGCCGATCTTGTGTTCCGGCAGCCATGGACCGATGGTTCGCGTGACCGAGCCGAAGAAATTCGCGGTCTTGTCGGGATCGAAATAGCGGGTCGCGCGCAAAAGTCCGACCGCAATCGCGCCGACGATCGCCCCTGTCACAGGCTTGAGCGCGTCGCGCAGAATAGCCCTGGTGCGGAGGAACAGGCGGCGCATCACAGTGTGACGATGATCTTGCCGAACACTTGCCGGCTTTCCATCCGCTTGAGCGCGGTGGTGACGTCCTCAACCGGCACTTCGGTGTCGATGACGGGCTTCATGCCGGCGGCCATTTTGTCGAGGCTCTCGGCGATGTTCTTGATGGTCGCGCCGAACGATCCGAAGATGCGGTACTGCTGCTGGAAAAGCTGCATCAGGTTGATCGTGGTGGTCGGGCCCGAGGTCGAACCGCAGGTGACCAGCCGTCCGCCGCGCTTCAGGACCAGCAGCGAGCCGTTGAAGGTATCTGCGCCGACATGCTCGAACACCACGTCGACACCTTTTTTCCTGGTGATTTTGCGTGTCTCACCTTCGAAGCGGTCTTTGCGATAGTTGACGACATGGTCCGCGCCGAGCGCCTTTACGCCCTCAATCTTGGAGTCATCGCCGACCGTGGTGATGACGGTGCAGCCGATGGCCTTTGCCATCATGATCGCGACCGTACCGATGCCCGAGCCGCCGGCGTGTACCAGCACTGTCTCGCCTGGCAGCAATTTAGCGTTGTCGAACAGCATGTGCTGAACGGTCGAATACGCGATCGGCGCGCAGGCCGCGTCGCGATCGGAAACGCCGTCCGGCACCGGGATCACCAGCCGCTCGTTGAGGTTCATCAGTTCGCGGGCGAAGCCGTCGACATGAAACCCCATGATGCCGGCGACGTTCTCGCAGAGATTGTCACGGCCGGCCTGACATGCGGGGCAGGTGCCGCAGGTCAGCGCGCCGTACATCACGACTTTCTGTCCCGGCTTGAATCGGGTTACGCCGTCGCCGATGGCTGCAATCTCGCCGGAGGCTTCCGCGCCGACCACGAGCGGCAGCTTGCGCTTGGCGAAAGCCATGCCGCGATAGCCCCAGACGTCGATGTGGTTGAGAGCGACAGCCTTGACGCGGATCTGCACCTCGCCTGTGCCGGGCGGCGGGGGCGGGGGCATATCCGCGACCACCAGCTGGCGGTCGGCAACAAGACTGAGCGCACGCATAAAGGCGTCCTGAAAGGCTGATTTACTTGCAGATTTGGACGTGGGTATCGCCGGTTCGGCGGAGGGCGTCAACCGCCGAACACCCTGGCCGGAAGCCTTTAGACGGGCTCGCGGGCCAGGATCAGGGACGCGTTCTGACCGCCAAAGCCGAATGAGTTCGACATCACTGCTGTCACGCGCGCATCGCGGGCCTTGTTCGGAACCACATCGAACGGGATTGCCGGATCAGGCACATCGTAATTGATGGTCGGCGGAATTCGCTGGTTCTCAAGGGTGAGCAGCGAGAACACGGCTTCCACCGCGCCCGCAGCCGAAAGCGTATGTCCGATCATCGACTTGTTGGACGAGACCGGAATCTGCTGTGCGCGATCGCCGAACACCGTGGAAATGCCAAGATATTCCATCTTGTCGTTTTCCGGCGTGCTGGTGCCGTGAGCATTGATGTAGTCGATCTGCTCGATACGCATTCCGGCATCGGACAGTGCATTCTTCACGCAGCCCACGATCGGTTTGCCGTCAGGGCTTGAGCGTGTGCGATGGAATGAGTCAGCAAGCTCGCCGCATCCAGCGACGATGCCGAGAATCTTCGCACCGCGCGCAGTGGCGGCTTCAAGGCTTTCCAGCACCAGCGCACCGGCGCCTTCCGCCATGACAAAGCCGTCCCGATTCTTCGAGAACGGGCGTGCCGCCGCATGTGGCGGTTCGTTGTTGGTGGACAGCGCGGACAAAAGTGAGAAGCGAATAAGCGCCTCTGCGTTAACTGAGCCGTCGGTTGCGACACACAGCGCCGCATCGGTTTCGCCGCGGCGGATCGCTTCGACACCGAGCTGGATCGCGGTCGCACCTGAGGCACATGCCGTCGACAGCGAAATCGGAGATCCCTTGGTGCCGAAAGTCTCGATCAGATGATCGGCGACGGAGCCGAACAGAAAGCGGCGGTGCAAGCCGGTGAAACGGCCGTTACCACTGGCCTTGAGCAGCGCGTCATAATCGATACCCGCGCTCATCCCCGTCGCGCGGGCGATGTCGTTGCGGGGCTCCCATTCGAGTTCGATAGGGGCGACCGCCAAAAAAAGAGGGCCGGGGAAGTCACCCTTGCTGCCGATGCTTGACTGCGCAACCGCTTCCTCGACAGCCACATCGGCCAGCCGCTCTGAGAGTGAGGTCGACGAGAACGGTTCGACTGGAATGAAGTCGACGGTGCCGGCTATTGTCGTCTTGAGTCCGTTGGTCGGGAAACGCGTGATGGTCCGGATGCCGGACTCGCCTGCGGTCAATTTGGCCCAGTTGTCGGCCTTGCCTGCGCCGAGGGATGTGACAACACCCATGCCGGTGACGACTACGATGGGTCGTCCGAACTTGTCGCGAGTCGTCGTCGTCATGGTTTTTCCCCGCTTAGACGGCCTCAACCAGCGCCATGCCTTCGCCGCGCCAGTGACCGGCCCCGATCACCACAATCTGGGATGGCGCCTTGGTCATTTCAATCTCGACGCCGGTTTTATCGTTCGGCGGAAACAGCGCGCCGCGCGAGATCGACAGCGCCGCGAGCGCCAGACCGAGCGGGAATTGAGCCTCTACGACATGGCCGAAAGGGGTGGCGGTGGCGCGGGTTGGAATATCGCGATGCTTATTGAGGAACGCACGCTCTTCCGCAGTCACGGGCGCAGCTCCGGTCGCGCCTGTGATGATCGCGCTGTTTTCGCCGATCGCTCCGATCTTTGACCACAGTCCCTCGAGGACTGCCGTCACGTCACCGGGGTTCTTGCGCCGTGCATGGTCGGAAAAGACCTTGGTCAGCTTTGCATAGGGCTTTGCGCCGCGCGCCTGGGCGTGTTCTTTCGACTCGATGACCAGAAACACGCCGCCCGCGCCGAGTGCGAAGCCGTTGTCGCGTTCCCAGACAGGCATAAACTTGTTCTTCAGGTTGAAATCGCCGAACTCGTAGAGCATCAGCATTTCCTTGCGCTCGCTGTTCTGGGCTGCGCCGACAAGGGCAATGTCGCTTTGTCCGTCAAGAATGCGCGCCAGTGCGATACGAGCAGCGTCCACGCCGGCGGATTCCTCGCCCATGAAGGTCCGGGACGATCCCGTAACGCCGTGAACGATGGAGATGTTGCCGGCGAGCAGGTTCGACAGCTGTGCCAGAAACAGCGTGGGGCGCAGGTCGTTCATCAGCCGTTCGTTGAGCAGAGCCGGATCGGCGTTGCCCTGGATGTTGGCGTTGACGATCGAGGAATCCACCGCAAGGTCACGTTCGCCGCCACCCGCGGCAACGATCATGTCCATGCGCGAGAGGATCTCGGCGTTACCCTTGACGCCAGCGGAGTCGAGCGCGAGACCCGCCGCATATGTACCGATGCGTTGCCATGCTTCCATCTGGCGCTGGTCGCCCTTCTTGGGGATCTGCGCGTCGAAGCTCAGCTTGGTCATCGGATGGACAATGTAGGGCGCGAAGGTTGTCTCGTCGACGTTGATCGTCTTGGCATTAAGCGCGTCCCAATGCGCGTCCAGCCCCTCGCCGAGCGATGTGGCGAGGCCGATGCCCGTGATCCAGGCTTCGCGTGGTCCGCCTTTTGATGAAGGGATCTCAGTCATGAGCGATTGCCTGTTCGGGAAAGCCGATACGCTTCGCCATCGCTTCCATGTGTACGCGCAAGTCCGGGTGAGGGAATGGCGTATGGCGGAAGGTTAGTGTCGCGTTGCATTTCAACTTGCCACCGATACGGACGTTGGCGTCGGTGACAGCGAAGCCCGAGCCGTCATGAACGAGGCTCGCGTTGATCGTTAGCAGTTCGCCAGGCTTCACGAAGTCGCGCATCTTGGCTTCCTTGACGCTGGCAAGGAATGGCATGCGCTCGAACTTCAGGAGCGCGATCAGGAGCCAGCCGGACGTCTGCGCCATCGTCTCGGTCAGCAGCACGCCCGGCATCAGCGGATAGCCGGGAAAGTGCCCCTCGAAGACGGTACTGGTTTCGGGGACCTGCGACTCGACCGTAATCGTCCGCTTACCGACGTCGAGGTCGGTGATGCGGTCAACCATCTGGAAGTATTCGAGCTGCATGGCAGGGGCGTCAGGCGCCCTTGGCGGCGACCAGTTCGTCGATGCGCGCGCTGAGGTTCTTCAGGACAAAGTACTGCTCGGTCGTGGCCTTGCCGTCGTTGACCTCCTGCGTCCACTTCTCCAGCGGCAGCTTGATTCCGAACGCCTTGTCGATGGCGAAGGCGATGTCGAGGAAGTCGAGGCTGTCGATGCCCAGATCGTCGATTGCGTGGCTTTCCGGGGTGATCGTGTCGCGAGGAATGTCGCACGTTTCCGCAATGATCGTGGCGACCTGATCGAATGTAGACGACATGCTAAACCTTTGAGATTTTTGAGGTAAATGCCATTTCTGGCATGGGGCGCTGGGCTCGAAACCGTGCCACAGGCCCCTTTGGACGGGTTAAACCCCGTATATCGGAGCCATGATCCGAGTTCAATGGCGCAACGTGACAGCGAAATGATCCGTTTTCGACCCTAGTTGTGGCGAATCGGATCGGTTTTCTGTGCTGAAATGTGCGCGCAATCCCGTCGGCCCATCAGGACGCAGTCCTGCGTGTTCCGGAGATCGGCAAGGGTCATGGCGAGCCAGATGCCGGCCCCCGTCAGCGCTGCCGTAAAGGCAATGGCAGCGGCATTCGCGATCATGCGATGACGATAGTCGTCGGGACTTTCGTTCGCCCGTTCGTAGCGGGACAGGTCGGGCGCAAGTTTGTCGGCCGGACTTGCCGTCGGGGACCGTGCCCGTGTGCGCGGGCGGAATTTCAGCACGCGATGATCGCCGTCAGTCATGAAAGACAGTCCAAATCAGCAAAGGCATCCTAAGTCGGTCGCGCAACTATATCTTCCGCGAAGAAGGTATTCCTGTGATGCCGAAAAGAATAGGCCGGAATCGATCCAGCCGAGTATCGGCTCGAAACACGTTCGTGGCCTGGAAAATAATGCCTTGAAAGTGATGTTATCGGCCGCGCTTCTCTGCGCGGGGTTGGCTAAGGTCTGGGAACTTCCACCGGAGTGCCGTCCAATGGCCAACAAACGCGAACCGATCCTTGAGCCCGTTTTAATTCTGTCCCTGCGGCCGACCCAGATGACTGTCGGCATGCGGGAGGTCGGCGAGAAGCGCAAGCGATGGCGCGCTCACAAATCGAAGAAGAAGGCCGAGCTTCTGGGGCGCCACATGATCCCGGTCGTAGTCGGGCCCGACAAGCGAAACTATGTGATCGACCATCACCACCTGGCACGCGCGCTTCATGAGGAAGGTGAAAAAGAAGTCCTCGTCTCGGTGGTCGCTGACCTGACGATGGTCGATCCGAAAGCGTTCTGGATCGTGCTCGACAATCACCGGTGGGTCTATCCTTATGATGCGAAAGGCGAGCGCCGTAACTACAGGGATTTGCCGAAAGATGTGACCGGGTTGAAGAATGATCCATTCCGAAGTCTTGCAGGTGAATTGCGCCGGGCCGGTGGCTTCGCAAAGGATACAACGCCATTCAGCGAGTTCCTGTGGGCGGACTTCCTGCGCCGGAGAATGTCGCGCAAGACGGTCGATAATGATTTTGCAAAGGCAATCGAGCAGGCGCTGTCGCTGGGCAAGAGCAAGGACGCGATCTATCTGCCCGGATGGTGCGGGCCGGCGAGCGACGACTAGGCCGGCGCTCAATGAAATCCCGTTGTTAGTTCGGCGGCGGTTCGTCAGGGCTGCCGCGGAAAGCACGATGGAGCGCGCGCTCGAAGGGGCCGCCAAAGGCAAGGACAATAAGCGCAATTGCGAGGGCGATTGTCACCATCCGCCATTGTCCGAGACCGCACACGATTCCAATACAGGCCGTGAACCACACGCAGGCTGCGCTGGTCAGGCCTCTTACCTTTGCCTGCTCGCTGTGAACGATGACCCCTGCGCCCAGAAAGCCGATGCCGGTGAGCAGCCCCTGGATGACGCGACTGGTTGCATCGGAGAGCCGGCCGGCTTCCAGGGCTTCCGGATTGGCAAGCAGGACGACCGTTGCGGTGGCGAGACCCACCAGACTCAGCGTGCGAAGGCCAATCGGCTTTCCATGCAGGTCGCGGTTGAGGCCGATGATCCCGGAGGCGACGGTCGCGACCCCGAGCCGCAGAATGATGTCCCACCAGTCGAGCAACGCAGTCGCCTTTCACGTTACGCCTTCGGTACGCGGCCCATCATATAGAATTCGTCGTTGGGCCGCATGTCGGTCACGCTTGCCATGCGATTTGACAGTGCAAAGAACGCTGCAATCGCCGCAATGTCCCAGATATCGTCGTCGCTGAAACCGTGGCCGTGCAGCACCTCGAAATCCTGCGCCGACGTCTTTTGCGATTCCAGGCAAACCTTGACCGCGAAATCGAGCATGGCGCGCTGCCGCGGCGTGATGTCGGCCTTGCGGTAGTTGTTGGCGATCTGGTCCGCGATCAGCGGATTCTTGGCGCGGATGCGCAGCACGGCGCCGTGCGAGACGACACAGTAATGGCACTGATTGGCGGCGCTGGTCGCAACCACGATCATTTCGCGCTCGGCCTTGCTCAGGCCGCCGTCCTTTTCCATCACCGCATCGTTGTAGGCGAAGAAGGCCCGGAATTCGTCCGGACGATAGGCCAGCGCGAGAAACACGTTCGGCACAAAGCCAGACTTCTCCTGCACGCCGAGAATGCGCGTTCGGATGTCGTCGGGCAGCGAATTCAGGGCAGGAACGGGGAAGCGGCTGATGGGAGGCGTGCTCATGTCAGGGTCCGATGAGGAGGGGAGGAGACCGTCTGTACCAACCATAGTCGAGGACAACCCCCGCGCAAAGCTGAGGCTGTGCACGGCTCTCCCGCAGAGGGCCGCGATCAGCGCAGGGGCTTCTTGAGCAGTGAGAAACGATCGGGATCGAGACCGAGCGAGGGTTGCAGCATCGGCGCTTCCGGCACGCGGGGAACGGGACGCTCCGCGATGCCCCGGTCGAATATCGGATCGTTCGGCGTTTCGCGATGGGATGTCGCGCCGCGCCAGCGCTCCAGCACAGAACCGACAAAGGTGATGTCGTGGCCACTGAGTGCCGAAGGCGTGGTCGCAATGGTCGCTTCGCTGCGCGGCAATTGATGCGCCGGAACCTCCTTGAAGCGCAGCCGGGTCGGGAGAGCTACGCCTTCGCCGAACGCCAGCACTTCGCGCGTTCCGAGCGAGGGCACGAACGACAGAAGGTTTGCGGCGGCATCGGAAACTGCGGAGCGCAACAGCATCTGGTCACGCTCGTTTGCAAGCCGCATCGCAAACAGGGTGTTGCACTGGGAGATGATCGTTGCGTCGAGTTCGGCGGGGCGCTGCGTGACCAGCGCAAGATAGACGCCATATTTGCGGCCTTCCTTGGCGATACGTGACACGGCCTTGCGTGTTGGTCCGAAACCTACGCCGCGATCCGCGGATGCATAGCGATGTGCTTCTTCGCAAACGAACAGCATCGGCGACGCGCCATCGCTCCATAATCCGAAATCGAACGCCATCCGGCACAGCACGGACACGACAGAGTCCACGACTTCTGCCGGGAAGCCCGCGAGCTGCATCACCGTCATCGGGCGGCCATTCGCAGGCATGCGGAACAGGAGGCTGATGACCTCCGCCATCGTGTCGCCCCCGACGTTGGCGTTCTCGAACATGAAGGCGTAACGCGGATCGTTCTTGACGGTTTCGATACGCGTAATCAGCTTGTGATAGACGATACGGGAGGAGCGGTTTTCCAGTTTGCCCATGCGCTCGTCGATCAGCGAAATCAGATCGACCAAACGGTATGGTACCGGCGTATCGGCCGTGTAGCCGACGGTCTTGGCGTCGACGCGTTTCAGGCCAAGGCGATCCGTGTTTTGGTATTGCGTGTACGTCGTCTTTGCCACTGGAATAAGTTCGATGAGAACTTCGAGTTCTTCTGGAACGCCGGGGCGCCCGCCGAAGATGACGTCGACGAACTCCTCGAAATTGAACAGCCAGAATGGCAGCTTCAGATTTCGGGGATTGAGCACGAGCGCCTTGTCGCCGAAGCACCGGCCGTATTCGTTATGCACGTCGAGCAGGAGCACGCGCAGATTGGGCCTTACGCGCAAAATCTCGTTCAGCAGCAGCGAAACGCCGCTGGATTTGCCGACGCCGGTGGAGCCCAGCACCGCAAAATGCTTGCTCAGCATGTCCTCGACATCGACATAGGCGATGACGGACGGATCCTGTTGCAACGTGCCGACGTTGATCTGCTCGGCTTTTGAAGGCGCGTAGACGGTTCGCAATTGCTGGTTGGTCAGCACGTCCACCAGATCGCCGATGGTCGGGTAACTCGTGACACCGCGCTGGAAGCGGCCGGACGGGCCGGTGGCGATTTCCCCCAGCAGGTCGACCGAGGCGATCGCGATGTAATTGTCGGTCGCGGGCAGGTTTTCGCGGCTGACCTCGGTAATCATCGCGACGATGATGGTGGTCGCGGTCCGGATACCGAAAAACTGGCCAACGGTGGCGCGTACATTGGCGTCATTGATCTGGCTGGTCGCCATCAGGCCGACGCGCGCCTGCGAGCCGCGTACCGAAATGACGCGCCCGAGCGAGGCTGGCTGCGGTGAAGTCAACATAGAGATCTAGCCCGTCTGATGGTCTGAATTTCCCCGATCGTACAAAGGCTTGTTGCAGGAACTGTTAAACGGTCCTGGAGTTTGTCGCGCTCCCCAAAGTGGTCCCCGGCGCGGCGTTACAACCGGCGAAATCCGTCGGCGAGTTAAAGTCCCGTAGAACAAGGGGTATTTTCATCCTGACAAATCGGACCTTCTGGCCGCCTTCCGTTGACGTTAAGTCTTTGTTTACCTTGGATTAATGGATGGTTCTCGAAGATGCCCGCAAACTCGGGCAGCCTCATTTCGAGAGTGCGATCAGGGGATAGGGCAAGGCAGGGGTAGACCGCGGCGCAGCACCGCTTTATATCCAGCGCGCGATATCGATTTGCTGATTTGGACAACGATCCGCCGGCGCCGCACCGCGCGTAATGATCAGGTCCGCGATCGATTGGGGAATGGTGTAACGGTAGCACAACAGACTCTGACTCTGTTTGTCTAGGTTCGAATCCTAGTTCCCCAGCCAGCCAGTTCAGTCTCTCGGATAGAAACTGGCTCTGCCTAAGAGCGCTTTATTTTTCAGCGGGTTAGCGGGCATCAGAACGGTCTCTGCGACGGATTCGGCCGCGTCGGTCTCCCATTGGAGGCTGTTTGACCCATAAATCTCTGGCGTCGATTTTTGATATCCGAATTTCGATGCCTTGGATCGCTGAGACGGGTTCGTTTTCGGAAGAGACCGGGTTTGAAATAGCGATTTGAGGGCGAAGCCGGCAGTCAAAGTGCTGAGTGAGCAATTTGCAGGGGTGATTGGCCCGCGCAGCAGCTGGAAGTGAACCCAGTTTTTAGTTCGACCTAGCGGTCACGTTCGTGGTCGAATATCGAACTTCACTGAACGTGTTGTGCTCGAGATTGTACATCAACGTTTTGAACTCACCTTTAGCAGGTGGTGTTGTTGGCGCCATGAATGCACGGACGATTTTGCCAGTTCGGTGATAGTGAGACTGGCAGGCGCTGTCCCTTCGATGATTGATTGCACAATGGAGGGCGCGACAAACGCGAGCGGCGCAAGCAGGCGGATGTGACGTTCAACCTTTTTCTCTTTTGTGGCGATGTCTGCGAATGATTTCACACGTCCCAACGTCATGTCGCTGACCCATTGCCGAGCCTTGGCAATCGCATTCAGGAGCGCGTCACGCGTGTCTGGCGTCAATGTAGGACCGGTCGGATCCGGTGCGTGAACGATCCCTTTCACCGCAGAGAATATTTTGGCGGTCCAGGGGATTGAGATCGTATTTGAGCCTGCTGACGGCGAGTCCTTTGTTCTCCGTGTTCCTGGAATGATGTTCGTTGATGTCGGTTCGGTCTCAAGAAGTCTGATCTCAAGCACCTCCCGTCTCACAACTATTTTGTCGATCTGCGCAATGATCGCTTCCTGATCCGGGGAAGCGTCCGGATTGCGGCTGGATAAATTCTGCCGAACCGCTTGGAGGACGAGGTGTTCTATCTCGGTTGCGGGAACGCGGCTGACGGAGCCCGCATCACGTTTGCGTCCCTGGATTAACGCGTGCGAGACATAATACCGGTATCGCACGCCGCGTTTGTTTGAATGGCTCGGCGTCATGCGATTGCCGATGTCATCAAAGATACGCCCCATCAGGAGCGCGGGTGAACCTTTGAGGCGCATTGCGCGATCGACCGTGTTCTTCGTCAGCTTTTCCTGAACTTTGTCGAAAAGCTTGCGATCCAGAATGGCTTCGTGCTCTCCGGCGTGGATCTCGCCGCGGTAGTCGATCTCGCCGATGTAGAATCGATTACGCAGCAAATGGGCGAGGGCGCCGACGCCGAATGGACCTCCACCCCGGCTTTCTCCATTCGAAAGGGATCTGATTTTTGTCCGGATTCCCTTGTGTCCGAGGACTTCAGCAAGAGACGCGATTGAATCGGCTTCAAGATACAATGCAAAAATCAGGCGTACGATTTTCGCCTCCGCCGGAACGACAACAAGCTTCTTGTCCTCGGTGGCATAGCCGAGCGGGACAGGCCCCCCGACCCACAGGCCCTTTCGTTTGGATGCCGCGATCTTGTCTCGAACCCGTTCGCCAATGACCTCTCGTTCGAACTGGGCAAACGATAGCAGCACATTAAGGGTCAGGCGGCCCATGCTGCTTGTGGTGTTGAACGACTGGGTGATCGAGACAAAGGACACACCGTGCTGATCGAACAGTTCGACCAGCTTGGCGAAGTCGGCAAGCGAGCGCGTCAATCGATCGACCTTATAGACCAGGATGATGTCGATCTTGCCGTCCCGCACGTCGTCGAGCAATCGTTGCAGCGACGGCCGGTTGAGGGATGCGCCCGAGAGCCCGCCATCGTCAAAATGATCGGGAACGAGCCGCCAGCCCTCATGAGCCTGGCTCTTGATATAGGCCTCGCAGGCTTCCCGCTGCGCATCGAGTGAGTTGAACTCAAGGTCGAGGTTATGTTCGGTGGATTTGCGGGTGTAGATCGCACAGCGCTGCCGTTTTTGCGATTGAGGCGTCATAGTGCGCTCCTTTTGCCGCGACGAGGGCGGCTAAGCGCGACCGTTTCTGTGTTGTCTGATTTGTCGATGCTCAACCTCAGACCAAAGAATTTTGGGCCATTCCAATTGGTGCCGGTAATCAGACGCGCGATGATCGAGAGACTGGCATAGGTTTCGTCCCTCCAGACGAATCCGTCCGGTGACACGACCACTGAATGCCGCTCGCCTTGGTATTCTCGAACCAGAACGGTGCCAGGTTTCAAGCGTCGTTGCGCTGTTTCGACCGCGGATTTACCCCGTCC
Source organism: Afipia sp. GW822-FHT03D08 (assembly GCF_058801645.1). Classification (NCBI taxonomy): domain Bacteria; kingdom Pseudomonadati; phylum Pseudomonadota; class Alphaproteobacteria; order Hyphomicrobiales; family Nitrobacteraceae; genus Afipia; species Afipia sp. GW822-FHT03D08. Next base: position 11,242 of record NZ_JBXANK010000002.1, on the reverse strand, counting down.
GATGTCGTTCAAAACTCGCTGCGACGCCCGGCTTAAGCCGCCGAGCGCCTTCTCTTGCACATGGTAGCAGATCATCCGTCCCAACATGTCCTTGGCGAATGCAGACGGCGGCGGCGATTTGAATGTCTGCCGCCACAGCACCCGAAGCTGATCGACCGGCAGAGATCGGATCTGTTCGATCTCTGCCTCAAGTTCCGCTTCACCCTTCCTGGATATGTCGCTCATATCTTCTGGGATGGCCTGCCGTCGGCGATCCGGTACGATCGTTCGCTGCCGGATTTGTCTGACACCAGATTCAGACCCAGTCGTTTGCGGACGACCCCGGCGAAGAAGCCACGTACCGAGTGTTGCTGCCAGTCGGTCGCCTTCATGATGGCGGCAATGGTGGTGCCTTTTGGCTGGCGCAGCATAGTGAGCACAGTGGCTTGCTTTGAAGAGTCGCGTGCGGGCTTTGCCACTGCGGGGTGGAGAGAAGGTCCTTTGGCTGACTTCGACTGAGAGGCAGTTTCGACGGAGCGTGCGGTGGACTGTTCAGCGACGCCTCGAACACGGGAGCGCGCTGCTTTGGCTAAACGAGTTGTTTTTACCACTTTCGATGGTTGTCGTGCCTTGGCGGTGGGCTTGCGCGCTGCACTTGCTTCGCCGGCAGCGACTTTGGTGCGGATGTTCATGGGATCTCCTGTGGGGCAACGGCAACATCGGGTGTTGCCACTGACCCGACCCGCCGGTCGCAATGCGAGGGCGGGGGAGGTCTCCCAGTTAGGGAAGGATGCTAATTATGCGGTCTCAGCAAACAGGTTGCGCTTGATCGTCAGCGCTGCCTTGAACAGATCCCGTGCCTCATGCACCAAGCCTTCGAAATCCATCAGGATTTGCACCGCGCGATCCACGCTGCCATCGCGAGCGCAGCTCTCGGCAGCTTTCGCGATACTTAACGCTTCTTCCAGCTTGCCGCGGACTTCCGTTACGAGTGTGGCAACCACGTTATTTGCGGCGGCATCGGTCATCAGGGTTCTCCTTGTTGCGTGCCACCACACACGCTCCGTTCGCCGCCGAAGTCGAGCGGATTGTGAGCAATCTTGTGGCTTTATTGGCCGGACGCGGAGCATCTTGTGATGCTGAGGGATCTGCAATGTCAGGAGAATACGGCGCACGCAGGCTTCGACATGATTGCGACCCTGCGAGTTGTGCCAGGGCGTCATGCCCGGTTGACTTTGATCAATTATAGTATAAAAACTATATTCAAATGAGTGACGGCGATACTCCGGTCGAATGGGTTGGATCCTCCAAGGAGGACCTGTCTGCCTTCCCAAGGAAGGTAAAGGAGGCCATGGGTTTTGCGTTGCGTACTGCCCAGAAGGGCGGCAAGCACATCGATGCAAAGCCGCTGAAGGGTTTCGGCGGAGCAGGTGTTCTGGAAATCGTTGAAGACTTCGATGGCAACACCTACCGAGGTGTCTATACCGTTAAGATGAAAGGCGTGATCTACGTTCTTCACGCGTTTCAGAAGAAGTCGAAGAGCGGCATCAAGACGCCAGAATTCGAGATCAAGAAAATCCAGCAGCGTCTAAAAATGGCGGAGCAGGCTTATGCTAGTAGAAAAAAAGAAGACGACGAAAAGAAGAGCAAAGGTCGTAAAAAGCATCGGTAACGTATTTGCTGATATTGGGCTGCCGAACGCTGAGGCTCATTCGGTCAAGGCGGATCTTGTGATCGCTATCGGGGATATTATTCGAGCCAAGGGCCTGACACAGGCCCAGGCGGCCACTCGTCTTGGTCTGGCACAGCCTGATGTCTCAAAGCTCCTGAGAGGGCAGTTCAGCGGATATACCTATGACCGGCTGTTTTCCTATTTGAACGCTTTAGGTGAGAAAGTTCGCATTAAGGTGTCGGAAGCCAAAACCAAGAAAGAAGCGCGCTTGGAACTAGAGGTGGCCTGAGGACATCTGTTTGTCAGTGAACTATCGATAAATCTGCGCTTAGACTCTATATAAGGAAGCAACGCGGGAACCTTCCTCGTCGTTCTGATTTGAATCGGAACCAACGGAAGCGGCCTGAGCGGCCGCCTATCTTTAAGCAGATTGAAGGCTGGATATCTGGCTTGGCCGGGTGCCCGGTGTGATAGGGCGGTTTTTGCTGGAAGCCGTTGGATCAGGCTTTCACTCCGCTGGTTCTGCTCCCCCAACAGCCCATCCTGTTCCACTGTACCCGACTTAGCAAACGCTCGGGGAGCAGGGCCTATCTGTTACGGACCTAATATTTTTCCCCTAGTGCAGCTCATCATCTTGGGCAGCACAGGCGAATAACTACCAGAACGTGCATTTGTGCTGTATGCGCGTCGTTTGCCGGTGCTCCCCGTTATCCGGAGCCCCATTATGCTTCAAAAATTGAATACGAAGATCGTCCCTTTTTCCCGCATTCAAGTCTCCCCTTCGCGGTTGCGTCGCAAGAACGTCGCGGCGCTGCGTGGGGCGATGCAAGTGATCCGCAAATATGGTCAGCCGCGCCCGCTGATCATCGGTCCAGACTATCAGCTTCTTTCCGACACGGTTTCGTATCTTGCGCTGAAGGCCGCGCGTTACGATTTCGTGAAGGTATTTCAGGTCACGGAAACGTCTCGTGCAGTTGTTCGTGCTGTCGGCCGCCTGCTTGTTTGCGCTGAGGTCATCAATCGCCAAGCGGAAGGCTTCAATGCGGCGCTGGCATCTTTGTTGGCATCCCTCGACCGGAGCGCGGAGCTGGATGTTGAGGAACTTGTGCGCGAACTGTTGCCGGTCATGATTACCGGTATCGGTGAGCTGCCGGACCGCGGTTCGTCTTCTGTGGCTTCGGACGCAGATGACCACACCCCGCTTAAAATTTAAGGGGTGCGGTATGAGCAACAAGAACTCACTTGAGATTGTTTATCTCAACGCGACGGCTATCAAGCCGTCGCCCCACGCTGCGCGTCAGCATAGCGCCGCGCAGCGTCGTAAGCTGAAAGCCATCCTGCGGCAGTTTGGCCAAGTTGTGCCGCTTCCGCTGGACGCGGCGACAGGCACGCTGATCGATGGTCATGCCGTGTTCGACGCGCTTGTCGACCTTGGCCATGACGAAATCGCCGTGGTGCAGCTGGAGAACCGTTCCGAGGCGGAAGTGCGCGCCCTCCGTTTGGCCCTCAACCGGGTCGCCCAGGAAGCTGTCTGGGACGACGCAAAGCTGCGCGGCGAGTTCGAATACCTAATCAGCGTGGGCTTCGATCTCGACCTGAGCGGGTTCGAAACGGTGGAGATCGACATGGCTTTGTCGATCGATACGCCGACCGCCAACACCATTGAGGAAGAAGCGCTCGATGAACTTGCGCCGGCGGCTGGACCGTCGGCTGCAAAGCCTGGCGATGTTTTCCGCCTCGGTGAGCACCTGATCGGTTGTGGCGATGCTCGCGACGCAGCTTTTATCCGTGACCTTGTAGGCACCAAAACAGCCGCCTGTGTGTTCACCGACCCGCCTTACAACGTGAAGATCGACGGCTTTGTATCGGGCCTCGGCAAGACGCGTCATCGCGAGTTCGCCATGGGCGTCGGCGAGATGTCGCGCGAGCAATTCGTCGCCTTCCTGAGCGCGACCGTGGCTGCATTCAAATCGGTCGTTGTCGATGGCGCTATCGCATTTATCGCTATGGACTGGCGCCATGGCGGTGAGCTTTGCGAAGCCGCCGCCCAGAACGGTCTGGAGCAGAAAAACCTCTGCGTCTGGGTCAAAAGCAACGCCGGCATGGGGTCGTTCTACCGCAGCCAGCACGAGCTGATCTACGTGTTCAAGCATGGGGAGGGGCCGCATCAGAACAACTTTGGTCTTGGTGCGGGCGGCCGCACCCGCTCGAACGTCTGGCAGTACCGTGGCGTCAACGCCTTCGGTAAGGATCGCATGAACCTTTTGGCTGTTCATCCGACTGTCAAGCCGGTCGCGATGATCGCCGACGCCCTGCGCGACGTGACCCGTCGTGGCGACGTCGTTCTCGATGTCTTTCTGGGATCGGGGTCGACCTTGATCGCGGCGGAAGAAACCGGTCGCGTCTGCGTCGGCGTTGAGCTCGATCCAGGCTATGTCGATGCCGCAATCCGCCGCTGGCAAAAGCGTACCGGTAAGGACGCTGTTCACGCCGCTAGTGGCGAGACGTTTGATGCGATCTATGAGCGCATTGTCTCGGCGGCTACCGCGGATCCGGCATCGACAGATGGTGCGGTTGTAGAGGCGTCGGCTGAGCAGCCTGCCATCGGCAGCGTGGTCGGTGCGAATCTGTACGCCGCCGCTACGGGCACCGACACGACGGAGGCGGGCGATGTCTGAGCAGGAGGAAGAGAAGGTCGGCTACCGCAAGCCGCCGGCCAAAACCCGCTTCAAGCCGGGGCAATCTGGTAATCTGAACGGGCGCCCTAAGGGCAGCGTCAATCTGAAGACGGATCTGCGCAGCGAGCTTTCTGAAAAGATCCGGATTCGGGAAGGCGAGCGCAGCCTCAAGGTCTCCAAGCAGCGCGCCATGCTGAAGGCGCTTGTCGCCAAAGCACTGAAGGGTGACGCCCGCGCTGCCAACGTTGTCTTGACGCTGGTCGGCAAGCTATTCGAGCCTGAAGCTGTGGCAGAGCGGGTGCCGGCGTTGACAGCCGATGACCAAGCGATCCTCGAGCGCTTTCTCGCGCGGCGTCTGGCCGAATAGGAGATGTGGATCATTTCGGCCGGTGCCGATCCGCACCGGCCACTCACTTCTTAGAGTAAATAACCATGCCTTCCGATCTTCAAATCTACCGCGCGGTCATGAAGACCGACCTTCAGGCGTTTCTCGAGGGCGCATTTCCTGTTGTGGACAATCGGTGGGGCCTCGAAGTCGCGCCCTATCTGGAATACCTGATCAGCGAACTGACCGGCGTAGTCGAGGGCCGGGAAACGCGTCTCATCATCAACCTGCCGCCGCGCCACCTGAAGTCCGTTCTGACGTCAATCGTGTTCGTCGCCTGGCTTCTAGGTCGCGATCCGAAACAGCGCATCGCCGTGATCTCGCACAGTCAGGCCTTGGCTTCAGATCTGGCGTCGAAAACGCTGCAGTTGATCAGCTCGGAATTTTACCAGCGTGCTTTTCCAGGCGTACGACTGCGCGACAATGGTCGCAAAGCCATGGACTTCGTCACGACGGACGGCGGTGGCCGCTATGCCGCTTCGTTTGAGACCGGCATCACCGGCCGCGGCTTCGACGTCATCATCATCGATGATCCCATCTCGGCCCACCACGTCAAATCGGAAAAAGAGCGGACAAACGTCAACGAGAACTTCGACAACATGATCGCGTCACGTCTCGACGATCAGATCAATGGGGTCATGATCGTGGTTGGTCAACGCATGCATGAGGACGACCTGTCCGGTAATCTGCTGCAGAATGGCGGCTGGAAGCACGTCTGTCTGCCCCTGGTGGCTGAGGAAGCGGCGTCCTATGCCCTCGGTAATTCAACCTGGCACCGAAAGGCCAGTGAACCGCTGCTGGTCAATCGGTGGCCGGAAGCAATCATCAATCGGAAGCGGGAAGAGGTTGGTGAATCGATCTTCGCCGCTCAGTATCAGCAGAACCCGTCAGCGGCCGTGGGAGAATTGATCCGACCAGGCCAGATCAAGCATTTTGATGACTTGCCGCCGGACGCACGGCAGATCACCCTCAGTTGGGATACGGCGGTCAAGACAGGTTCTGGCAATAGCTATACTGTCTGCCTGGTGATCGCTCGCGACACCCGGCGCCACTACGTCATCGACGTATTGCGCGCACGTCTTGAACCGGTTGAGATGCGTGACGCTGCTCTCGGCCTGATCACAGCCTATAAACCGTCAAAAATCCTGATCGAAGACGCTAGTTCTGGGACCGGCCTTGCGAGCATGCTGTCCGAACGCGGCCATCAGGTTGAACTGCGGCCGACCGGCGGGCGTGGTAAAGAGGAGCGGCTTGAAAGTCAGCTCCATATGTTCGCTCAACATCGGGTCCTGATCAAAAAGAATCAGCCCTGGACTGTCGAGTTCGAAAGCGAACTGATGCGGTTCCCGTTTGCCAAGCACAACGATCAGGTCGATGCGTTGACGCAGTATCTGGCCTGGATCGCTGAAAGTCCCATGGTCAATCCCGTGGTGATGGGTGCCGGCGGCAGGGAAGCGCGCATCGAGCGCGTGTTTTCCCGGCGACCTTGGCCTGTTGCAAAAGGAGATAATCCGTTACGCCCGCGCGGTAAACCCATGCGCCGATGGTAGCAAGTGCTGGAGCGGCTTTGCTAGAAATAGGCCCCATTGATCACGTGGGCCGGGCGACCATGTGGATGATGGGCCAAGACAATCATCCAAGATAGTCGCTCAGGTTGTGAGCCCTCCTAATCGTGGTCAGAACGGCAACATCGGTGCTTCAAGATAGACTTGGGATTTTTGGGCGTCAGCCCAGGACATGTTGAAAAATACCGGCTTCCGTCCGCGGTTCGTGAAGATGTCGGCGACGCAAACGCGGTGGCGAACTTTTTCGTTTTCGTCGAGCAAGTCTTTCCCGACAACTCCGATGTCCCCGATTTTAAGCAGTTTCAGTCCCAGAGTGGCTTGGGGAGAATCCTTGAAGGCATCCTGCAACATGTCGCGGGTGGTGTTGCTGTTGCATTCGGGAATGCTGCTGGGGCCACCATATCCTCCTGTCGCCAGTCGCAGCGTCACGATGACGACTCCGAACAGGGCCGCGAAGGCGATACCGGTCATAAGGTTTGATTTTGAAAATGACTTTGTCATTGGGGGCTTCCTTGGTGTGGCTTGAGGTCATCAGGTGATGGGCATGCAGCATCGTTCGCCGTCGCCGTTGAAGGGCGTGCGTCGAGACGTTGTCGGGCCAGCGGCTATTTCTTCAGGGCGATGTACGCCGAGGGCAGAGGTGCCGCATTGAGGAACGCTGTCAGCCGTTGCGTCTGTTCCTGCTGGTCAAGGAACGTGATCTCGAAGGTGGTGACGAAATCGCTGTCAAACATCGGGTCGTAGCGATCGATCACAGCGGCATGTCGCGCATCCAGCCGGTCGAGCGAAAATGTGGTCGGTGTCGTCGACAGGGGCTGTTCGGAGGGAGAGCCAGTCTTGTCAGCGATGGTCGGATTTGGCGTTGTGAATTTCGAAGTCAGGCTGATCGTCCTGACCGTGATGATACGAATGGCCGCATCCGTACCATTGCACAGATAAACCGGCATGTTCTTCAGGCTGCGGAAGTCCGGAAAATACAGGGTAAGGTCTGGCGGCGCTTTCTCCGGCGCAAGGCTGACATAGCCGCGCTCGCGCGATGGCTCCGGCGCGAAGGCCACCGGAATACTCGAAATCCGCGGACAAAACTCTGCACCGCTGCCGATAGCTTCTGTACGCGCGATCAGCAGCGTGGCGCCGGACTGTTTGCAGTCCTCCATGGCTTGCCGCAATTGCGGGCGCGAGAAGCCGTCAGTCTCGGGCTCGACGTATTCGGTCTGGACAGCCGCCCTATGGCCTTCGATCCAAGTTTTGACGGCTTCACGTTGTTCTTGCAGTGCAATATCAGAGTGCGCGGGCTCGTTCGGTCGGACGCGGTAATAGGCAATAACCTTCATGCAGAATCCCTGATTAACGGCACGGACTGCCCGTGCCCCCTAGATTCAAATGAGGCCCCGAGAAATTGCGGGGTTTTGCAAAGAAAGGCCGAGTGTCTCCCGAAAGCCGCATTTCGGGGCGCGGGCACTGCGACATCAGAAGAATTCACGCGCCGACCGGGTGTTTCCGATCGCTTTGATTTTAAGAGCTGGCTGGTGCTCCCGAAGGCGTTTGGCGTCCCGTTCCCAGCGCCCATCGCGCTGATCGCCATCGAAACCGAACACAATCAGCCGGGGATCAGGGTCAATCTCGGCCTGGACCTCACCTGCGGCGATGGCGGCGATGAGAGGATCAGGCGCTTGCAGCGGTTCAGTCACCGGGACGGCTGCGCGTACTGCAGTTCGCATGGTGTGGAGGCGGACCAGCGCTTGGCAAACAGCGACGTAGCGCTGTCGCAGTGTTGCATCATGCTGCCTGAGCGTTGCCTGGTAGCGCACGATCTGAGCCAGAACGGCAGGCTCGCCTTTGGCTCTCAAGGCAGGATTGCTGAAATGCTTAGCTTCATGAAAAACGATGAAAGGCTTGCCGCCGCGGTTCTCGACGGTGACGACATCCAGCCGGTCCTGAGACCGGTCAACCGACGTGGCGCCTGCCGAATGGACATCAGCATCTGGCAGGCTTTCATCAACGGAAGAGCTTGCCCGCAGCAGCGATAGTTCGACGTCGATGACTTTTGAGCTTCCAACGATCAGCGGATGCAATCCGCTCTTTTCCGCTCCGGCGAGATCGGTGGCCGAGCGGATCATGTCGGACAGCGTGGAGGGACCGCTATACTGCGTCCAACCGATATCAGACGGCTCGAAGTGTCCGTTGTCCTGAAGTTGAGCCAGCACCTGTTGCTGGCGGATCAGGTATTTGGTGTGGGTCCAGGGAATAACTCGGCCGGCTCCTGCATCGTCGATCCGGAAGATCGAAGCGCCCCGGTGATAGACGTTGAGCGAATTCGCTCGCACCGCGATGAATACATCGTCGCGTAAAAGCACATCGCGCCACCAAGATGGCTTTCGCGCGAGATTGTCGAGCGCATCGAGGAAAGCCTCACTCACGCCATGGCTTGAGAGCGCCTGCTGGATGATCATGTCGCGCCATCCCACCACTCGCCATCATTCTTGAGACTGACGGCCTGGAAATGTGCCGGAAACTGCCCCGGCTCATAGGTATGGATCGGCACCAGCATCTTCGGTTGGATCGCCTCCGCGAGGCGCTTCAGGTCAGGAATGCTGGCGTGGCCGGAGGTATGGGCGTGGTCGAGCGGGATACCGCGTGCGTGAAGCTCGGCGAGGAGGGCGACACCGCGTTCCTGTTTGAGATAGCCATCCCATTGCGACCAGATGGCGCGTGCGCCGGACAGGCAGCCGGCATGATCAAGATCGCGCAGCATTGCTGGTCGGAAGAGCATTGCGGCCCGGGGCGCTAGATCCTCAAGTCGTTCCACGAAAACACGGTTGGTCTTGTGAGGATCGAGTAGGTCGAAGCGGCCGCTGCGCTTGATCTGGATTCGCTGATACTGCGGCACGTAGACCGCCACATTCGGCCAGTCGGACTGTGGGATATTGCTGTTCCCCGTCGCGCGAAGAATCTCGGCGGCATAAAGATCAATGATCAGCGTTCTGCCGGTACGCTTGCAGGCCCGATACAGGCTGACCATGCGATCAATGTTTTGTGCCGACGCTGCGACCAGCGCTAGGCCATCCGTCGCCTGGAGCAGATCAACCAGACGCTGCTCTACTTCTATCTCGGTCGGGAAGACGTGATCGGGGCTCAGGCGTCCGAAGCTCGAGCCTTCCATCAGCATCACGTCGATGGATCGTGGAGGGTGCGCCACGAGACGTTCGAACAGCGCGGCCTTACGACCATGCGCCCGGATATCGCCAGAATAGAACAGGCGTCTGCCACCGGCTTCCACCTCCAGGGCATAAGCATCATAGGCGGAATGATCGACCAGATGCGGCGTGACCCGAAACGGACCAAACTGCATCATCGCGCCAGATGAGAACTCGATTGGCCGCGCAGGCACATATGGTCTGGGCACAAACGGGGCGGCGGCCTTTAGAATGCGGTGAGTTGCAGCGCCTAGCGCAACGGGCAGATCAGGTCCGGCGAGATGGGCCAGCCCCCAATGGTCGACGTGACCATGGGACAGGATCAGAGCCAGCAAGTCCCCGCCGCCTGCTAGGCCGTCCACCGAGGGATGTATGCTGACCTCGTCCGCATCACCGTCCAGAGGCAACCCCAGATCCAGCAGGATCCGACCACCGTCGGCTTCCAGCTCGACACAGGTCCCGCCGATCTCTTTCGTCCCACGATGAATGCGGATGCGCACAACTGCCCCAAATCTGTAATAGGGACATTATAGTGCGTGTTTTAATGGGCCGCCAAGTCGTTTGTTTCGCTTATGAAAGCGACAGCGCTCGTGGCCTGGAATGTCCGGAAACTGCGGGTTAGATATGGCCTGTCGCAGGAGGCGCTGGCGGTCGATGCCGGCGTGGACAGATCCTATGTAGGGCGAATCGAGCGGGGGATCGAAAATCCGACCGCCGAGACCTTAGAAAGATTGGCGGCGGCCTTGGACGTACCCGTCGCCGAGCTTTTGGCCGTCCCCAAAGCAAACGAAAAGCCGCCAGCTACGCTTCGAAAAGGGCGAAAAAAGCGGTAGCTTGGCCTTCGCTTCAAAGTCACGGGCCGGCCTTGGTGGCATTTGGACGGTGAGCGAATGAGCACTGAAAAAGGTCGGTTCACATGTCTTTGTCCGTTAGTGAAATGGATAAACACGTCCAGTTGATTGCTGATGAAAATCAGATCGTTATTCATTGTAGTTTGAACAGGCTGAGCCGTTCGTACTCAATACGAGTAAGCGAAGAAATTTATATCGCACCTATTAGATCGGTGTTGAGTTACGCGGTCGCGCTACATGAACTAGGCCATCAGTTAGGACCACATCAAAGCAGTCTTAGTGTATTAGTCCGCGAGAGAGCTGCTTGGAGGTGGGCGAAGAGGAATGCACTGCTTTGGTCGCCTCGGATGCAGGCGCGCGCCGAGGCCTCAATCCAATGGTATGAAAAGAACTATCGCGATATCGATAAGCGTCAGCGCTCGTACTTGGTAGTCGATGACCATTCAGGTCGAGTCTTTCACTGTCCAGTAAAGCAAGCAATTATTGAGCGAAGGTGATGTCGCCGCCAGCCGGCCGCGGCGGCGGGAGACCAGGGCCTCCGGGCCATGCTGGCCGTAGGCCTTCGCCAGCCGGAATACCTGACGTCGGCCAAGTCCCATCAACGCCGCAGCATCCGCAACCTTGATCCTGTTCGCCGCCAGATCCTGCAACACGCTCATCCGGTCGATCTCCGTCCGGCTCATCGCAATCACCGTCATCGGCCCAATGCTCCCCAACTGAAACCGTGGAGAGTGACATCTCTATCTGGGCCAACAATGACTTCTCTATCTGGCGTCTACAATCCGGATTCGCGTAATGACGCGTTATGGAATTCAGGGTTGAATCGGCCTCGGGATGGTGATCTGCCCCCTTTGAAGTGGTCCTCCCTGAAGTATGATTTTCGGATGGAGGATAAGATCAATGGCAAGGAAGAGG